>CAJMPQ010000005.1 GCA_905215335.1 uncultured bacterium
ATATTCGCTATGATTGGGCAAAATTATATTATTCGATTAGTGGTAATTTTGACCAATTCAACATCAAAAATTTCGATTTAGATATATCAGATACGGAAGTAACCTTTAAAATCAAATCTGGTGGTTGGGAAGATTTTACAGATTACTTTTTAGGCAAAATTCCAAATTGCAATATAGATGAAATAAAAATCATTCATGCAATTATCTGGCTTTCACTTGCAAGTCATGCTTGGGAAGATTTTGATTCAATGTGTCTAGCTTACTACAACGGACTATATCTGCTAAATGAATACATAGAAGGAGAAAATAATGCTTTTAAAAGAGAATACTTTGAGACTATCTACACTTAATAAAACTTGGATATTCGATTTTGATGGAACATTAGTTGAGCATAATGGATACAAAACAGGTGAAGATACATTTTTACCGGGAGCAAAAGAATTTTTACAATCAATACCCAAAGATGACTACATCTTAATAATGACAGCCAGAGAAAAAGAAGCTCGTGAGAGAACTGAAAGTTTTTTAAAAGCAAATGATATTCGCTACAATGAACTTCTATTTGAAATGCCAATGGGCGAACGAATTTTATTCAATGATAACAAACCTTCAGGACTAAAATGTGCTTATGCAATCTCTCCAAATAGAAATGAAGGACTAGAAAATATAGATGTAATAATTGATGAAACACTTTAGAGGTAATTATGCTTATATTAGAACCAATATCACATGAGACAATCTGGGGAGGTAAAAAATTACTACAATATGCTCCAGACAAAGAATGCCACGAAAAACTGGGACATCTATATTCTCTAGTTTCTAATGGTGAATTTGAAAGTAAAATATTGAATGGAAAATATAAAAATCAAAAATTTAAAAAATATTTTGATGAAAACAAAGATAAATTTGGGCTAAATGAATTCAAAGAATTCCCATTTGTAATAGCACTTGTAGATCCAAAAGAAGACCTAAGTATTCAAGTACACCCTGATGATAAATGCGCACAAGAAATCGAAAACAGAGCATTTGGGAAAAATGAATCGTGGTACTTTATAGAGGCTCCAACTAACAGATGGTTGTACAATGGCTGCAAAGTTTCAACAACAGAAGAAATAGAACAAAAAATCAATGAAAATAGAGTTGAAGAAGATATAATTGACCATCTTCAAATAAATGAAGGGGATTATGTTTTTGTAGAACAAGGCACAATGCATGCTGCAACCCACGGTGCATTATTCTACGAAATTGAAGAGAATTGTAATCTTACATATAGGTTTTACGACTTTGAGCGTACTGATAAAAATGGTAAAAAAAGAGAACTTCATATAGAAAAAGCTCTAAAAGCAATTAATCCTAAACTAAAATCAAAAACAAAAAGATATAATGATACAGAAATAAAAGAACGATTATATTCAACACAATTATTTCAAAACCGAGAACAATATCAAAACATTTCAAACACATTAGAATGTTTAACAATTTTAAATGGAGAAAGCGAAATCGAAAATTGCAGAATTCAAACAGGGACAACAATTATACTTAAACCTCTAGAAGCAATTCAGCTAAATCCATCAACATTTATTATATCCAGACCAAGACAAGGAGAAATGTAATGCAAAATATAGAATTATCTGCATCCATGATGTGTGCAAATTTTGGAAATTTAGCTAAAGAAGTATTGGAACTCGAAAAAGCCGGTATTGACTCATTCCATATAGACATCATGGATGGGAGTTTTGTAGACAACTTTGGAATGGGCTACCAAGACATGGCATTTATAAAAAAAATCACATCTAAAACAGTAGATGCACACTTAATGGTAAGAAAGCCATATAATTACTTAGATATTCTTTTTAAGCTTGGAATAGATATTATCTATATTCATCCTGAAGTTGATCCTGATCCTGCAACTACAATAGAAAAAATTCATAGAGCAGGTGCAATTGCAGGTATAGCAATAAACCCGGGAACATCAATTTCAAGTATTGAAGAATTACTAAATACAGTAGATAGAGTTTTAGTACTAGGTGTAAATCCCGGTCACGCAGGAAGAAGATACCTTGATTATGTTGATAAAAAAATAGAAAAACTTCTATCAATAAAACAAAACTATAAATTTGAAATAATACTTGACGGAGCTGTAACACCTGAGCGTATAGAGAAATGGTCTGCAAAAGGTGTAAAAGGTTATATTTTGGGAACGGCAACCCTATTTAAAGAGAATTCTACATTTAAACAAGCAATAGACGAATTAAAAAAGCATGAATATGAGAAAGTATAAAAATGTATTACGTACTAATTTTAATTAACAAACTATTAAAATGTTTTATTAATCTTTTTGTACCTCAAAAAAAGTTACGCCTAAAATATCGTGAAGAAATTAATAAAACATTATCCGGAATTTCATTAAATCTCTTCCAAAAACATATATCAAAAAAATACAAAGACTACTGGATATTTGTACCTTTTTGGCCCTGGGGAGATTTTATAATTGGTTGTTCTCTTTTAAAAGAATTCAAGAAAGAAAACGGGGGAAAGATACTTCTATTCTACAAAAACAAAAATCAACTTGAATTTATAAAATCACTTGGTATCGCGGATAAAATAATAAAACTTCCGAGAGAAATCTATTATGCAACTTGCACGAACACAATAACTGAAAAACACAACGAATATGGTTTAAAAAAAGGCGTTATATATGAACTGTCTCACCATGTTTTTAATAGTGCTGAAACAAATAAATCAAATAACTTTACTGAATTATACGCAAAAATGCTAAATTTACGAGATATAAAATTCTCAACACCACAATTTTCGAAAGAGATAATTGACAAAGTCAATGCGTTATACTCGAAAATTTCAAGAGGTAAAAAAGTAATAATGCTATCTCCACATGCAAATTCTTATGATGAAAAAGAAATTAGTAGCCATTATTGGAGAAAACTTGGAATTTATTTGGAAAATTTAGGATATAAAGTTATAGTGAATACAAATAAAAATTTATTGAATGAATTTGAAAGTGTTTATTTACCTCTACCAGAGCAATGTTATTTTGCAACTTTATGCTACGGAAACATTTCCATAAGATCAGGGTTTACTGATTTAATAACGATATGCGGAGCAAATAATCAAATTGTCCTTTATCCGGAATCTATGAGGTTTATTACAATTACTCAAGAACACCAATTATTTGAAATGAAAAGGATATTTAACTTCAATACAGCTATTTCATTTGAAGAAAACATGTTCAATTGGACCTCTATCAATAATATGTATCATAAAAATTTCAAGGAAGAAGTAATAAAATATTCAAAAACTGAAATCGAGATACTATCCCTGAGTAATAAATAAAAAGAAAGGAATTAAGAAGAGTGGAAAAAATTATAGAAAAAGATAAATGTTCTGGCTGCAGTGCCTGTGCAAATATATGTCCTAACAATGCAATTACTATGGAACAAGATAAAAACGGGTTCTACAAACCAATTATTAATCAGAACAAGTGTACAAACTGTGGATTATGCAAAAAGGCCTGTCCTGCACTAAACTATACAGAAACCAACAAAAATAACCCAAATACTTATGCCGTTTGGGCTAACGATGAAATAAGAGACAAAAGCTCTTCCGGAGGTTTATTTACAATTCTTGCACAATATGTACTCAGTAAGAATGGAGTAGTTGTAGGTGCAGCATTTAATGACAATTGGGAAGTTGAACATATCATTATAAATAACGAAAATGATCTAAAAAAACTAAGAGGATCGAAATACGTACAAAGCAAGATTTCAGAAACTCTGTACAGGAGAATAAAAACTCTTTTAGAAAACAATACATATGTATTATTTTCAGGATGTCCCTGCCAAGTTGCTGGATTAAAATACTACTTAAAAAAGGAATATAAAAATTTAATATTAGTAGACTTATTGTGTTCTGGAACACCAAGCCCTAAGGCTTTAAAAAAATATTTAGCAGAAATCTCAAATGATGAAAATATTCTACAAATAAACTTTAGAGACAAAAAAAAATACGGTTGGACCTGTTCGCACATAACAATAACAACATCAAAAAGAGTCATAACAGACTTCAAATTTATGCATAGCTTTTTATCTAAAAGCATAAGCAATGAATGTTGTAGTCAATGCAAATTTGCTACATTACCAAGACAATCTGATATAACAATAGCTGACTTTTGGGGGATTGAAAAATTTAAAAGGAATTGGAATGACCAAAAGGGAACTTCAATGTTCATTGCAAACAATGACAAAGGAGAAAATCTTTATAAGCTACTTAAAGACAAATATATGCGAACAGAACAAGTTCCTATAAAATATGCAATGCAGAAAGTTTTATCTGAACCATTTAAAGCAAATACTAAAAAACGTGATAAATTTTTCAAACTACTAGAGGATAAAGATTTTGTTACCGCATATAATTATACCTTTGGCAAATATAATAATATCGGAATTATGAACTTTTGGTATGTGCCAAATAGAGGTGCAATTTTAACTAACTATGCACTAAATGAATTTTTAAAAGAAGCAGGATACAATGCAAAAACAATAAATTACTACCCTAGAATAGAACGGAAATTACATAAAAAAAGTATTAGTGAAAAATTTGAAAAAAAATATCTTTCACTAACAAAATACTGTAAAGATTATATTGATTTAAAAAGTTTAAATCATGAAATAGGAACATTTATAGTTGGTTCCGATCAAGTTTTTAGAGATTGGTGCGTACATCACCATAGAGATAAATATTTTCTTAATTTTGCGACAGAAGATGCAAAAAAAATCGCTTGCGCCGCATCATTTGGAATACCATATTATGATGGCCCAATAGAAAGTAAAAATATTATGCAAAAATATTTACAACGATTTGATGCAATATCTACTAGAGAAACAAATGGGGTGGATATATTAAAAAAAGATTTTAATATAGAAGGCACTCAAATATTTGATCCCGTATTCTTTATAAATAAAGAAAAATATGAAAAAATTGCAAAAACATCAAAGAAAAAAGAAAAAAATTTTCTAGCATACTACATAATTTCAATGACTGATGAAAAGAAAAAAGCTATAGAATACACAGCAAATAAACTTGGTTTAAAAGCAATTGATATAAAAGGCAAACTTCCAGTAGAAGATTGGCTTTATTATATTAAAAATTGTAGTTTTTACATAGGAGATTCATTTCATGGGACATGCTTTGCAATAATATTTCAAAAAGACTTCTTTGTTATATCACCACTAAGAGGAAATACAGACCCAAGATTAAACACTCTACTAGAAAAAGTCAATTTATCAGAACATCAAATAAAAATTGCTCATGAGATTTATACCAAAAATGACTTATTGAATAAAATCGATTATACTAATAGATTAACTGAACTAAATACTGAAATTACAAGATCTAAAAATTGGTTAATTGAAGCTATTGAAAAAGAAAAACAAAAAGCTTCATGTAATGAGTTTGACAGTCTATTTTTTGCACAAATGGATAGACTAAACATTGAATGTGCCGAAAATACAAGACGTATAGAAATTATAAATAATAAGACAAAAATATATTATGAGTATTGGAAATGCAAAATTCTGAAAAAACTTATATTAAAAAAGAAAAAACGAGAATATTATAAGAAAAAATATAAAACATATAAATTAAAAATAGCAGAACTTAATAGCCTATATTTTTAGAATATTAATTGACAAGTAAAACAATACACACTACAATTAAATAGAAATGAACTGGAAAGAATTTTTAACAGGGTATAAAGGTAAAAACATCCCAAAAGAATTAAACGAATTCAACTGGGGTGCATTCCTTTTGACATTTATTTGGGGTATTCCTCACAAAGCGTGGATAACACTACTAGCTATACCATTAATTTGGATTCAACTACCACTTGGACTTAATTGGCTGCTTTTTACGATACTACAATTCTATGCAGGCTTTAAAGGAAACATGTGGGCATATCAAAATGATTGGTGGATGGCTCCAAAAGATTTTAGAAAAAAACAAGCTAAATGGGCAATTACTGCAATTACAATAAACATATTCTTACCTATTATAATATTGAGCACACTTGCAAAATTTATCCACAAATCGCCAGATAATCCAGCTAATTTTATAAAAAATGCTCAATGTACTGTTGCTTATTCAAAGTTAAAAAAAGGATTTGATAAAGTTGAAATAACAAAACAAACCAATACTAACGAAATTGCAAAAAACTTTGCTAGAAACTTTAAAAACGCAAAAGTTGAAAATTCAAGCGCAATTTTCACTGTAAAATCCGAAGGTAAAAATGTAGATGTTTATGAAATAACATTTACACAAATGGAAGAAAATAAAGATTGTAATATACTAAAACGTAATTGTTTTATTGAATCAAACTTTATATTACCTTCTGAAATAAGATTCTCAAATCATTGCAAATTTTATTTTGATAATAATAAAAATTTTGAACCTGATGAAGATACTGTAGAAGCTCTAAATAAAGGTATTAATATCTTTAAATATCTTTAAAGATTAAACTTTTTGTAATACTCAAATATTATTAAGCATTAAAAAAGACTCACTAATGTGAGTCTTTAAAACTTGCTCCAGGCCAGACTTGAACTGGCACTGGGTTATACGCCCAATTGGATTTTAAGTCCAACGCGTCTACCGATTCCGCCACTGGAGCTTATTTAATTGTCAATCACCTTTCGGCTACAAGATTATGATATAACAAACAAATTTTATTGTCAAATAGAAAATTTATCAATATAATTATCAAATTCTTCAATTCGTAGAGTTAAATCATCAATTATTCCAGTAAGAATGTGATTTAAATTATCAACATTATCACACTTAGAACGTCCTAATAATCCTGATTTCACGCTACTAAATAACAATTTTTGAAACATACAAATACTTGAATAGAATTCGTCATCTAAAAGATTTTTAGTATTTGCTAAAAGAATAAATAACTCCGCTAATGTATTTTTAGCTGCAATATATTTTTTTAAAAGCATGAATGTTTTGATTTTTAAAAACTCATCCAAAACTTTTGAATAAATCTCTTTTAATCTTTGTTTCTTAGCTGGTAAATACACTGAAAAATATTCCATTGTTTGCCTATAACCATCGTCTATTATTGACTGACGCTTATCTGATGGATAATTAAAATCGACAACAATTACATTTCCGGTATTAATCACCAAATAATCATATCGGTCAGATTCGCCATAAACACTCTTAATAAAAGACGTTTCTGAAGAAGTCATGCAAGTATACATGCCATTTACATATTCTAAAGGATTTTGGTCAGAACCTGCAAATGTACCTTCTAAACGAATTTCAAGAATTCTATCTGACACATGCTTAATATTTTTCGATAATGACCACATTGGTTTACCCTTCATTAAATCACCGTCAACCAATAAATCATCTTCAAAAGTTACAGCTCGCATTAATCCTGGCATGCAACAAGAAATTCTTACAGCCATAGCAATTTCAAAGTCCGGAGTTTCAAATATTGAAAATTCCTTACATGAAAAATCTCGCATATTAGTAGATATTATAATCAAATTCTTTTTTAAATCGCTAAATGTAACTTTTGGAGATTGGCCTTTTTTATAATTATCGCCATAAAATTTTTTCTCAATAAGTTCTCTAATCCACTCTAAAAAAACTTCACCCTTACTTAGTGCAAACTTATTATTAAATCCTAATGAGATATCTCTAAACAACTCAAAATTTACTGATAGAAATATTTCAGACAATTCTCTATAAGTATAACCAACAGCATACAAGGCTGCGACTAATGAGCCTACAGAAGAACCACACAAAGTAGTAGGTTCAATCCCAATTCTATCTAGGGCTTTCAACACTCCAACATGAGCAGTACCTCTGATTGCACCACCACCAAACAAACACGTATATTTAAAACTATTATGCTCTCTCATAAACGTATTTTAGCATAAAAAAAGACTGGCTTATTCACCAGTCTTCTTACAATTATTTTTTTAGCTTATGCAGCTTTTGATCCTTTAATTTCTCTGATTAAATATTCTGCAACCCATTCGAAATCTTTATTTTCGTGAGCTGCTTTTTCCAAATATTCAACAGAAGCGTCACCTAAACGAATTAAAGTCATTGCAACAACACCTCTTTTAATACCTCTAACAACTTGTAATTGATCTACTAATTGAGGTACAACAGATTCACCAATACTAACTAATTCGTTTTCAATTTTATTTTTTGTTACGTTATCTGCATTTTCTAATTCAGAAAGAATTTCATTTAATGTTTGCATTTTAATGTCTCCATATATTTGTCTTTACTTTATTATTATAAGATAAAATTAATACGATATGGGATTTCCTTACATAATCTTTATATCAGAAGCATAATATTAATATCTTCTTTACATCAAATAAAAATTAAAGCTTGAAATCACATATAACTAAACAAATAAAATCCGAGCAACATACAAAATTGCTCGGATTAATCAAATTTATTTAGAAATATTAATCTCTATGACACAGGAACTTCTTTTAATGCTTCTACGTATTTTACAGCATAAACCGCACCTATAGCACCATCTGAAGCTGCAGTAATAACTTGTCTTAATGGAGTTTTTCTTACATCACCAACAGCAAATACACCATCAATAGAAGTTTTCATTGTTTCATCAGTAATAATAAAACCAGCTTTATCTTGTTCAATTTGCCCATTAATATTGTCTACATTTGGAAGAATTCCAATGTATGGAAAAATTCCATTGACATGTAATTCAGAAATTTCACCAGATTTAACATTCTTAATCTCAAGATAGCTAACTAAATCCTCACCTTTAATTTCCTCTACTACAGAATCCCAAACAAATTCTAACTTTTCATTTTTGAAAGCTCTGTCTTGTATAATTTTATCTGCACGAAGTTCATTTCTTCTATGAATTAAATAAACCTTAGACGCAAATTTTGTAAGATACATAGCTTCTTCAACAGCAGAATTTCCGCCACCTACAACCGCAACAACTTTATCTTTATAAAAAGCGGCGTCACAAACGGCACAATAACTTACACCTCTACCTACAAATTCTTCTTCGCCTGGAACTCCTAATTTCATAGGTTTAGCTCCAGTTGCAATAATAATAGATTTTGCTTTGAATTCAGCTTCTGAAGTTTCAACAACCTTTGGATTAGATACCAAATCGATATGTTTAATTTCTTGCATTGGAAACTTCTCAACACCGAACATATCCGCATGCTCTTCAAATTTTTCCATCAACTCAAAACCACCAATCTTCGAAAAACCAGGGTAATTTTCTAATTCTAAATAATTTGAAGGCTGTCCACCTAACATACTAATATCAACAATCGCAGTTGAAGCTGCACCTCTTGCTGCATATAAAGCCGCAGCAAAACCCGCTGGACCGCCACCTAATATTACTGTATCAAATTCATAAGTTTGCATAATTCAATATCCTCAATTTTCTATTACACTCTGTCCTGCTATTTTTTCACCTTTCAATGAATATTTTGCAGTTTCTGTTTTGATAATTTTACCATTAACACCAGAATAAGTATCTAATCGTAAATAATCTACTCCGGTAAAAGAATCTCCGCTTAACTTAATCTTTACTGTATCAGTCAAAAGCTTATCATCATATTTTCCACTCTTCCTAAATACAATTTCCGAATTATTAACACTATCGATTACTATATCAGCTTTAGCTCCGTTAAACGGATTACTTAATGTTATGACGTCATTTGTCCTTGTCAAGTTCCATAAATCTAAACTTTTTTCTTTAAATGCTAATGGAGCATCTGTATCAATAAGTGATGCTACCACCCTCCATGTGCCATAAAATGACGTTGGAATCTCTTCTACATATCCATTCAACACCAATGTCCCTTTAGTATCTGCAAATGATTGAGAAATACCTATAAAAGACAAAGACAATGTAATTAATAATAGATATATAATTTTATTTTTAACCATCATATTGTAATTTTATTGAAAAACAGACATTTTAGACTGAAGAGTTCTAGCAGAATCTTCATATCCTGCTCTACCCATTAATGCATAAGTATAATTTTTAGCTTGTTCAACACCCGGTTGATTAAAAGCATCAATGTTATATAAAGCACCTGCTATAGCAGTTTGAACTTGCAACATATACAATAATTGTGCAATATTATAACCATCTACTTTAGGTAAAATAATTGTAACAGTTGGTCTTGCATAATCAGACAAGGAAACTTTTGTAGAATCAGCTTCAGCATTTAATAAATCATTTATAGTTTTTCCACCTAAATACCCAATACCTGTATATTCAAAAATTTTAGGGATTTCTAAAGTTGTATCAAAATTTTCAACTCTTATGAAATTAATAATTTTATCATTGGGTCCTTCATTATACAACTGAATTTGCGAATGTTGATCTGTAACCCCTAAAGCTTTAATAGGAGTCTGACCAATATGAACATGATTACCTTGTAAATCTTGATCTTTACCTAAAGACTCTGCCCATAATTGCGCATACCAATCAGAAACATATCTCAATCTTGAAGAATAAGGCATCATAACAGACAAATGCTTACCTTTTTTAGTATCCATCAAATACTGAATTAAAGCATTTTGAGCAGCTATATTCTCATTAATATCAGTATTCTTTAGTGCCAAATCCATATCTTTGATACCGTTAGTAATTTCATCAATATCAATACCAACTAAGGCAAATGGCAAAAGACCTACGGCTGAAAATACAGAAAATCTACCACCAACATCATTTGGAATTACAAAAGTCTTATACCCTTCTTGTTCAGATATTTGACGTAAAATCCCTGTTTTTTTATCGGTTGTCGCAACAATATTCTTTCTATAATCATCGCCTAATTCTTTTTCTAATCGATCTTTAACAACCATAAATTGAGACATTGTCTCTGCAGTTGAACCTGATTTAGTAATAACATTAACTAAAGTCTTTTTAAGATCCAATATATCCAACAAACCATTCATAGAATCAGGATCAATATTATCTAAAAAGAAAATTCTAGGAGCACCATTTCTTTGTTCTGGGGTAAGTAAATTCCAATAGGGTTTTAATAACGCCTCTGTTACAGCTAAACCACCTAAAGCTGAACCGCCAATACCTAAAACTAAAATATTATCAAATCTATTTTTTACTAATGCGGCATATTCTTTAACATACCAAACAGTTTCCTCACTGTAACCAAGATTCATCCATTGTAACCATTGACCCGGCTTATCTTTTCTTTTATTCAAGTCAGCAATAATCTGAGCAATTTGATCTTTATAAGCTGCAAATTCTTCAGAAATATTTAACCCATTTTCAGAACCCACAACTAATGCATCCGCATTTCTATAATCAAATTTAATCATCGCTAAACAAATACCCCTTTCTTATTTAAACATCTCCTAGAACAATTGTATCTAGTCAAAATTAAAACTCAAGAAAAAAGGGGTATCGGTTTAATAATTATTTACTTGTTATTTAAGAATATTAACCATTTTGATTAAATTTAAATGTTCTATCAATATTCTTACTCATTACACTTTTTAATGAATCATATTCTGTTTGTAATGCTGAATGTTCAGTATCTAAATTTTTCAATTGCATATCATATAAACTATCTTTAGCATCAATATCTTTCATAGCTCTGTTGTATTCAGCTTCAGCTTTTGTAGATGCTTCTGATGAAGTTTCTTCAGTTATTGCACTACAAGTTTTATAATCTAAAGATTTCCAATTGAAAGATTTATCAACTTGTTCCATATGAACTAGACCGTTTTCTAATGCAAATTCAATCCATTCAGAAGATGAAGCTAAACCATTTTCTAAAACTTTGTATCCTTGTTTCATTCTATTGAACAAATTAGTATACCATTGAGCTTTAGCATCTGCGTTGCCAGTATTTGATTTATCATTTTCATCAATCCAAGCATATTCAGGTTCACCAGTATTAGCTATCATATTTTCAATAACAAATTGTTTTACAACAGTAAGGTATGAATCAGATATAGTTAAACCGCCTGTTACTAATGGATTTCCAGCAGTATCTGTAATTGAACCATTCATCAATTTCAAAACGAAATCAACATCTTGCAATTGTCGACCTGTAACTTTACCATCTCTAAGCAATTGATTAACAATATCAAACGAATCATTTGTTGCAGCAGTATTTTCTCCGAAAATGTATTCTAAATATGCAGTTTTTGCAGACTCATATGTATTAATAACAGCTTGCAATTCTGGAGGTACAGTTACTTTTCCACTAACACTAGCTTCATTATTAGCTAATGCTTGAGCAAAATTTGCATAATTGAAATTTTCATCACTCAATAAAAAGTTGTAAATACTTTTAACTACTGAATTAATAACATCAGTTAATTGTGTAGAATCAGTATATAACGTAGAAGATTTTAATACTATATCACCATTAGAATCTCTAGATGCTGAATAAGTTTCTGAATTACAGTAAGTTCTTGTACCGCCAACGTCAGAGTATTGATCACATACCAATTTATTCAAAACTTCATCCAAAGTTTTACCAGACCAATCATAAACTGAACCATCAGAATTTTTGAAATTATATTCTGGATCATCAACATCAACAACAGGAGGTACTGTTACATTAACAACTTTACCACTTGAGTCAACTTCAATTTGAACTTCACCATCAACGGTGTAAGTTTTATTACCTGTTGAAGCATCATCCTTAGATAAATAGAAACCTGCATCATTAGTTACTTTTACCCCAGTTCTATTCATAGTAATTCCACCAGGACCAGTAACTTGGTAAGTTTCTTTTGAAAATGCATCCAATTCTTTTTTTACAGCTTCATATGCTTCATCTGTTATAAATCCGCAATTTTTCAAATATTCAATACTATATGTATTATTAGGATTCATAAAAGCATTTTTAAAATAATCCATCATACCGCCCAAATCACCAGGCATACCATCTAATTTAATATCTCCGCCGTTCACAATTAAGTCTGGAGTATTTGATGTAGATTTAAAAAATTCTGATAAAGTTGGACGACAAGCAGCATTCAATTCAGAAGAAGCATCTGAATAAGCATTATAAAGTTTCTCATAATCTTCTACTTCAATAGAATTTTCATAACTGCCATATGCTTCATACCATTCTTTCAAAGTTCCAGCTTCAATAGTTTTAAATGGTGCTGGATAATCAGGATTTTCAATATTTCCTAATTTATCGAAGTATGTAGTTGTATATTCTAAACCATGTTTTTTCAAATAAGCATTCAAATTACCATTTGCTGATTCAAAAATATCAGCTTCAGATTCTGATACCAATAATTGACCTGCAGAATTAACTAGTCCATATTGATTGTTATATGAACTATATGCCATTAATGAATTATATGTTAATAATTGAGATTGATAAGTACCATCTGAAGTGTAATTTCCAAACATCAAATTAGCTTCATTTAAAGCATTGATATAGTTATCACTAGCTTGAGCACTTTGAGTAGCCAAACGCATTTTTGCATTATTGATTGTTTGAGATCTTAACTCATTATCTGCTAAACGTGCAGTAATTAATAATAACTTTGCTTGAGATCCACTTAGACCCATTGTAACATCAATCCTTTCATTTCCTTTGAAGTTCTATTATTATATTAGTCGGCATAAATCACGCTAACTTTAAGATTTAAGAGAATTTATTAAGATTTTGTTACAAAAATTTTCAACATAAAAAAAGAGTAGAAAAGATTTTCTACTCCTTAATATCATCCATCAATTATTATAAAATTTTTATTATTAACATACAGAAGCAAATGATCCTGATGAAGATGAACATGATGAGAAGGAAGCACCACCAGAATAAGAACCTCCACCAAAATCAGCTGAACCTGAAGAGAATCCACAGTCGCCTAAAACCGCAACAGCTGATGAAAATGAACTCATAAATCCAAAATCAGATGTTGAATCTGCAAAATCAGAATACATTGCGTAATTTACAGCTACTGGAGATGAAGATACATAAGAATCATATTCTCCCATTGTTAATAAACTCTTAGCATCACTTGGATTCATTGCTAAAATTCCAGAATTTTCAACAGGATGATTTTTAACATTTGAGCTCTTATTTGTAGTTGAAGCTTTTGATGCTTTTGAATTAAATAATAGAATCATTTGTATCTCCTAATATCTCATATTCTCTACACTTATATAAAGATTTTAAAAATTTCTCAATTTCAGCATGGTGTCATTTCGTTACAATTCGTAATAATAATTTAAAACTTTTGACTTATACATCTAAACCAATAGGTTGATGTACTTTTATTTAAGAGGTTATAGTATAGATATGTAGATTAGGGAGGGATGAGAATTGAAAAAGTTATTCTTAATATTCGGATTCTTAATTACATTTATGTTTACTAATTCGACAGTAAAAGCTAATCAACTACATACAATAACATTAGAAAAAAATACAACAGGATATAATGTAATTTTGGAATCTGATAAAATCGCCAAAGTAACAAAAAAAGCTCCATCTGAAAATGAATTGGTGCTTGAAATTCAAGGCATTACATCTTCAGATACAGTAAATGCACTATACAAAGGAACTAATAATATTGATAGTTTAGTTGTTGAAAATACAGCACCAAATAAAATTAAGATTTATATTACTGCTGAAAACATCAAAAACTCATCAATTATTATGGAACCGGCGAATGGAGAAAGTGCTATTGTTGGCGAATCAATACCTTTAGATAAAGTTCTTTGGGTTTCATTTGTTCTTGCGTTGTTTGCAATTATTTTTAAAGTTTCAAAGAAAGTATCTGAAGAAGATAACAAAATACTTATTCGTAAAGACATAAAAGATAGAGAAATAGAACTATATAGAAAATATAGACAAGAAATTGACACTAATACAAGTATAAATTCAAATAAAGATTTAAGAATGAGAAAAATGATGAAAAAAATCGACAGAAAAATAGATGAAAGATTAACTTCACCTATTAAATAAAAGATTTTAAACCTCGAAAACTTAAATATATCCCTAAAACATTTTATGAATAGCAAGTTGAGAAACTTGCTTTTTTATTTTTATATATTCATGAAAACAAATATATTAAACTTTAGCTTCAAAATAATGATTAATAACGTGCTCAATAGTTTCAGCAGCATTACCTGTACCATAAGGATTTTGAGCCTTAAGTCTTGATTCCGGACGAGATTTAGTTAAAATTTCAGAACTTAAAGATACAATCTTTTGATATTCAGCACCAACAAGAACTGATACCCCAGCATCAATACCTTCTTGGCGTTCGGTTTCATATCTCATTACAAGAGTCGGACAACCAAAAGATGGTGCTTCTTCTTGAATTCCACCTGAATCTGTCAAAATAAGTTTTGCATTTTTCATTAAATAAACTAAATATGGATAATCTAACGGTTTTAATAAATATATATTAGAATACTTTTCTAATCGTGAATATATTTTATCTTTAACGTTAGGATTTGGATGGACAGGAATAACAAAATGATGATCTTTAAAATTATTAGCTAAAAATTCAATAGCATCAATTATTCTGTCAATTCTTTCTCCATGATTTTCACGTCTATGCGCAGTTATTAAAACTACTTTATCATCGATTGGAATATTTTGAGATTCATAAAACTCTTTAGCCATTTCCATTGTTTTATCAGACAAACAAAACAAAGCATCAATAACAGTATTACCTGTTACATGAATCTTATTATCTGAAATATCCTCTTTCAATAAAGCACGCTTATTCTTCTCTGTTGGAGCAAAGTGCAACTCCGCAACACGAGAGGTCATTTGTCGCATTACCTCTTCAGGGAATGGTTCATATATATCATATGATCTTAATCCCGCTTCTACATGGAAAACTGGAATTTTACTGTAAAAACTAGCCAAAGTTCCACATAAAACAGTCATAGTATCACCTTGAACTATGGTTGCATCAATATTATTATCTTTAAACACTTTATCCAAAGATGTTAAAATTCTAGCTTGAACCTCTAACAAAGATTGATTTGGACGCATACAATCCAAATTGATATCAGCCTTAAGGTTGAAATAACTCAATGTTTGATTAGACAATTCTTTTTGTTGCTCTGTATTACATAAAATTACTCGATATCTATCAGGATACTTTTTTAACTCCAAAATAACAGGCGCTAATTTTATAACCTCTGGTCGAGTTCCAAAAACAAATAAAACATTCTTCTTATTCATAGCCTTTAGTTTAGTATAAAAATTTAAGTTTTGCAATTAAATTAATCAATTTATAAAATTATTCACTCGGCTAATATAAAAATTCTTACATTATTTATAATATGCACAGGAGGAGAAAATGTAATGTTAGATTTATTTATACTAGACAATTGCCCATATTGCCAAAAAGTTATGAATCACCTAAAAACAAAAAATATTAAATATCACAAATTCGACACATCAAACAATGACAATGTACTTCGTTTACTTTCAATTGGGGGAAAGGATCAAGTCCCTTTCCTATACAACGAAGATACTAACGATAAAATTTATGAATCAGACCAAATTATCGAATACATTAACAACATAGAATAGGACTAAGTTATGTATAATTATAATGAATACAATAAAGCATATATAGACACAAACGAATGTACATCAAGAGGGGCTTGTTCTGTAGCTCCCAACATTGCAGCATTACAAGAACTCATAATGTACATGTTAAAACATATTTCACACTATGTCTTAGAATTAGAAAAACTTGGAGCAAATAACCAATCCATAAAAATTGCGATAATAAATAGTATTGCAACTCTAGTTTCAAGCAATGAATTCAGTGAAAAACAACTTTTCTCACTACTTCAAAACGAATATCAACTATTATTAAAAACAAAAGAAACATATAAAGAACTATGTACAAGCAGAAAAATCCCCGTCAAAGAACTAAAATTCATCGTTCAATTTAATGAAAACACAACAATAGCAAAAGCAATTGGACAAGGGGAAAAACTATTTCTTCAAAAATGCACAAAACTAACTCAAACAAAGAAAAATTTAAGAGAAATTTTATTATTTTTAGTAAAAAGTACTTGTCTTAATCTTGTAAAAAGTAATGACTTCAATAAATTTGAAGATTGTGTTTACCAACAAATATTGAAAACATTAGATTTGCTAGCGCACGATACAGATATAAAAACATCTAAAATAAAAGAATTAATAAATGAATTTGCCACGGCTGACAACAAGCTGCAACTAAATATTAGTAACCTTCTTACTGAAAGCTTTGGAGCTATTTCTAAAGTTGACGTTTCTCATTCTACGAGAAAAGGGAAAGCAATACTTGTTTCAGGAAACAATTTCTTTGATTTACTAAAAATTCTAGAAGATACAAAAGATAAAGATATAGATATTTATACGCACTCAAACTTACTAATAACCCACGCATTCGCAAAATTCAACCAATATGAACACTTAATCGGCCATTTTGGTGATACTACAGAAAATGGAATCTTGGACTTTGCAACTTTCCCTGGAGCAATTCTACTTACAAAGAATTCCAGAAACAATACAGAATATTTATACCGAGGCAGACTATACTCAAATGACTATATTGTTCCTCAAGGTGTTGTCAAAATAGAAAATGATGATTTTTCACCAGTAATAGAAGCCTCATATAACGCAAAAGGATTTTCAAAAGGCAAAAATAAAGATTCAACAACACTTGGGTATAATGAAAATGAAATAAAAAAACAAATAAGCACTATAATAGAAAATTTAAAAAATAAAAAGATAGAAAGGCTCTTTATAATTGGAATAAATCCATATTCTGAAATTCAAAAAGAATATTTCAAAGAATTTTTTGCAAATATGAATAAAAATGAATTTGCAATAAGTTTTTCATATGAAAGTAAAAAAGAAAACGTCATGACAATTAATGTAGGAAACTACTTACCACTCGCAACATCAATCATTTCATATCTATTTAAAGATTTAGATATTAAAAGTCCAGAAGTAACTTTTATATTTACAACATGTGATGTTATGAGCATTTCAAACATAATTTTATTAAAAAACAACAATGCTCCTAACGTATATATGGCAAGCTGTTCACCTACACTAGTCAATCCATCAGTATTTACAACGCTAAAAAAAGAATACAATATATTTGAAACTACAACACCGGTAAATGATCTTAAGAAAATTAGGCAAAAATAAAAGCACTCAAAACCTTGAGTGCTTTTACAAATTTTTGAACTAACAAATTAGTATCTGTAATGTGCAAATGCTTTGTTAGCTTCAGCCATTTTGTGAGTATCTTCACGTTTTTTACAAGCTGCGCCTTGACCATTTGAAGCATCGATTAATTCATTAGTTAATTTATCGATAAATGATTTTCCGCCTCTTTTCTTAGCTGATTCAATCAACCAAGAAGAAGAAAGAGCAAATCCTCTGTCAGCTTTAACTTCGATTGGAACTTGGTAAGTAGAACCACCAATACGACGAGCTTTAACTTCTAATAAAGGAGTAGCATTTGTCATAGCCTTTTGGAATACTTCGATTGGATCTTGGCCAGTTCTTTCTTTAATTCTTTCCATTGTAGCATAGAAAATTCTTTCAGCTAAAGATTTCTTACCACGTCTCATGATTCTGTTGATAAATTTAGAAATATCAACACTATTATAAACTGGATCTGCTAAAGGTACTCTTTTTGCAGGTTTAGAACGTCTAGACATTACTTCTTACCTCCCTTTTTATCTCTTTTAGCACCGTATTTAGATCTGCTTTGAGCTCTGTTAGCAACACCAGCAGTATCTAAAGTACCGCGAACGATGTGGTAACGAACACCAGGTAAATCTTTAACACGGCCGCCACGGATAAGAACAACACTGTGTTCTTGTAAATTGTGACCAATACCTGGGATATATGAAGTAACTTCAAATCCGTTAGTTAATCTAACTCTGGCAACTTTTCTAAGTGCTGAGTTTGGTTTTTTAGGGGTTGTAGTATAAACCCTAGTACATACTCCACGTCTTTGAGGACAATTCATCAAAGCTGGAGACTTAGTTTTTGATTTAAGCTTTACACGTTCTGAACGTACAAGCTGGTTAATTGTTGGCATAATTTCTCCTTTTAATTTTACCAATTTGCCCTACTTAAGTCCTATTGAGAGCTTAGGCTTCGCGTCTCGACTTCACATAATATACTAACCGTCAAATCCAGCACGAAAATTTCGACTAGTACAATACTATCAAACATCAAGCAAAAGTAATTGTCAACAGTATTTTAAGAATATTAATCAGAATAAATTAACGTACTAACGGGCTGCAGGGTCAATTACTTTAGATGAAATCCAATATACTCTGGGATACCTTCCAAACAATGATAAAACAGCCATGTATAGAAACAAACCACAGATGAAAATTTGAATAATTGAATATTCAGCTATAATCGAATGATTAAAAAACAAATAAATCCAAGAAATTAGTGTACCTAAAAAAGGTATATGCATCAATAGATCAAAAACAAAGCCTAAAACCATACAAGCTACAAAATATAATAGTGATATGAAAATAGCTTGAAAAACATTATATCTAATAAATTGAGAGGTCGGCTTTTTTTGTATATAACGAATGATACAATAAATTAAACCTATCCAACCAACAGTAATGTATGATAGACAAGAAACAAACTTATCAGGAAAAGATATAGAATATTCCTGTTTCATAAGCCCTTACACCTTTCTTACAGAGCTTACATAATCATCCATAACTTGACTATAAATCAAGCGATATTCGTCATTATCAGGAGCTATACTGATTGAAGCTCGATATGAAGATATTGCTTGTTCCATATCATTATCAAGATAATGAGCATTTCCTAATAATGTATAAGTTTCAGGGTTATTAGGTTCTACTTGTAATGCTTTTTTATATAAATCAATTGCCGTTTTTTGATCATTAGCATTAGAATATAAGTTTGCTAATAAAACGTATGCATTAGATTTTTTAGGCTCACATTCGATAGCCTTTCTGTACATTTGTTCTGCAACATCAAACTCTTTAAACTCAGTTAATGAAATTGCATAACAAATATAAATTTTATATTTATCCTCAGTCATTGATAAAGCTTTTTCATAGTATGAATAAGCTTGCTCTTTATCTTTCATCAATGTAAGAGCATTTGCAATACAAACCGCAATCAATTCATTATCAGGGTTTAAAACAAAAACTTTTTTAAACAATTTTAAAGCTGTAACGTAATCAAACAGTTTAAAACATACATTACCCATATCAATCAATGCATTAACATTTTCCGGATCCAAAGATAATGCTTTTTCATAATACGCTTTAGCTTCAACATAGTCTTCAATATCCTGATACAAAAGGGCAATTGCATTATAAATCTCAGGATTTGAAGAATTTAAATCAATAGCTCTATTATAATAGAATAAAGCCTTTGAGAAATTTTTCCATTCAGCAAAAACATTACCGATATTATAATAAATCAAGAAATTCTTAGGATTTATTTCTAAAGCCTTATTATAATAAGACAACGATTTTCTAAAATCACGTTCATAAAACCAAATAGTACCAAGACCAACCAAAGCTTGAACATCATCAGGTTTTATAGCTAATAAACTTTCTAATACAGAAATAACTTTGTCATAATCTTGTTGTTGCAAATATAATTCTGACAATTCATGATAATACCCAACATTTTTAGGGTCCTTTGCCATTTTTACAACCAATTCATCAATCTTCTTATTTAAACTTAAATTTTCCATGTCCATATTCTAACCCATAATTAAGAATTTGTAAATTGATTAAAAGAAATTAACATACAAAAAAGCCCTCGAAATCTCGAAGGCTTATATATTATAATCTTTATTTATTAACCAGCTGTATAACTTGGAGCTAAGTTTTTAGCATCTGACTGTTCCATTTTCTTACAAGCATCATAATCAGCTTGAGCGATTTGAATTTGAGATTCTAATGAGTCTTTTTCTGATTGCAACAATTCTTCTTCATCTTTAAGAGGTTCTAATTGAGATTCTCTCATTTGTTCAAAGTAGTCTTGAATTTGTTGCTTATACATTGCTGTATTAGTTTCATTTACAGAAGACATATTAGATAGAGATGAATTAAATCCAGACATTAAAGTATTATATCTAGATACTTCATCTTGAGATAAAGATGAAATGTCTGATTGACCTTTTTGGAATAATGCACCATCAGCACCATTTGCTAGAGCACTAAACAAACCAGCTTTTGCATAATTGATTGTAGCGTTTGATTGCATAGTCAATGAATTTAATGCCATCTTCTCTTGTCTATCAATCAGCTTTTGCATATCTGCAACATCACGGGTTGCGCGTCTAGCTCTAGACTGAATGCGCATCATTTGGGCTTGCAGTGCTCTTACGCGCCTGCCCGCAGCTAATTTTCCAAATGCTCCTAATAAGAAACCCATTGTTCTAGTATCCTTGTGTTAGTGTCCTCGTAATTATATAAAGTATATGTTTTATTGATAATTGCTTTTTTATGAACTTTATATTAAGAAATGTTACAATAAAATACATATTCAATTATATATTAACTTATATAATCCAATATCTACCGCATTATCTACGACCTTTAGTCAGTTGAAAAATTTTAGATTTTTTTGTATCATTCAAGTAAATTTGAACAAATTTCGGGGATAAAAATAACATGCTTAAAAAATTTTTTAATCTTAAAACAATAATATTTACCATACTTACAGTACTTATATTGTTTTTAGTACCAAAAATGTGCGGTTTGCTAATGATTTTATTTGCATCATTTGTAATGGCAGCTGCTCTAAATCCATTTGTAAACAAATTACAAGAGATTATAAAAAACAGAGCCGCATCAGCAACAATCATTGTTATCACTGCAATTGTAGCTCTTTTTGCGTTAATATTACCAATCATAATAATGTGCTATAAAGAAGTAGAATTATTTATATCAATGCTACCTCAGAAAGCAACTAACTTATACAATTTTATAATTCATTCTAAAATTTATGGACATAAAATTGCCGAGTTGATTCCACTTAACAACTTAGCTGACGCATCAACAAACATTGCTCAAAATGTATTTAACCAATCTGTAAACTTCACAATGGCAGCTGCTCAAGCAATTTTTGTAACTTTAGCACTGACAATGTTCATATACTATATATTAGTAGATAAAGATTATTTACGTAACAAATTTATAGAATTCTTTCCACCAACATTAAAAGCAAAAGCCGGTGAAATTTTATTTAATATCACCTCAAGAGTTGGTAACTATGTTAGAGCCCAAGTTCTATCTATGGTAACTGTCGGAGTGATGGTAACTCTAGAAGTAGCTTTATTAGGTATTGATTACCCAATTTTACTAGGTTTAATTGCTGGTATCTGTGAAATCATTCCATTACTTGGACCTGCGATAGCAATTGCTGTAATTGTAATGATTGCTCTACCTTTAGGTACCGTAAAAATTATAATTGCAATAATTTTATTCTTAGCAATTCAACAAATTTCAAACTATATAATAAGACCATTCTTGTTTGGCAGATTTATGAAATTACACCCAATAACAATAATGGTAGCTTTATTCGCAGCTGAAGAATTTTTAGGCGTATGGGGAGTTATTTTATCACCAGCAATTGCAGCTACAATATGCGTACTAATAGATGAATTATACCTATCCCCAATAAATGCAAAGGAGATAACTAGTAACATTGAAGAATAGTAGCAGTAAAGATATTTATTTATATGACAGACCAATAAAAAAAGATTATGATTTTTCAATGTGGTTTGCATTTCCGGGGCCTGAATCATTTGCATTATCCTCTCTTGGTTACTTGTGGCTTTACAAAGCCATTGACCAAATGGAAGATATTGATATTGAAAGAATTTACACAGATACAAAAACTACACGCATAAACCGAGAAAAAATAAATCTGATTGGCTACTCATTCACTTTTGATATGGATTTTTTGGCTATTTTCCACTTTTTAGAATGGAACAAATACGAATTTAAAGCTAAGAACAGAACAGAAAAAGATCCAATAATATTTGCTGGAGGTCCGGTTATTACATCAAACCCTGAACCATATAAAGAAATCTTTGATTTTCTCATAATAGGAGACGGGGAAGAGATTAATCTTGAAGCAGTAAGAATATGCAAAGATAATCAATATAAAAGTAAAGCTGAAATTTTAGAAATACTTAGTCAAATTGAAGGGATATATGTTCCATCAATTCACAAAAACACAACAATAAAAAAAGCCACTAAAAAGTTAACAGAATGCATTTATACACCAATAATAAGCGATAAAGCATTCTTTCCAAACACCTTTATACTTGAAGTTGAAAGAGGTTGCGCAAACAGATGTGCTTTTTGCTTGGCTTCATACATGAATTTACCAATAAGATTTGTTAAATATGAACAAATAATATCTGCAATAGAATTAGGCTTAAATCATACTAATAAAATAGCATTACTTGGCGCTCAAATAACAGCACACCCAAAATTTAAAGACATCTGCCAATACATTGATAAAAAAATCAAAAATGGTGAAAAGATTGAAATGAGTGTATCATCACTTAGAGTCGATTCATTTGTGCCTGAAATTGTACAAACCTTAGTAGATGCAGGACAAAAAAACTTAACACTAGCTATTGAAGCTGGCAGTGAACGTCTGAGAAAAGTAATTAATAAAAACCTCAATGAAGAACAGATTTACAAAGCTATTGAAGTTGCAATCAATTGCGGACTAAAAGGTATAAAATTTTACGGAATGATAGGACTTCCAACTGAAACAATGGAAGATATAGAAGAAACAGTTAATTTAGCAAAAAGAATTAAAAACAAATTCAAAAACTTTGAAATTTCATTTGGATTTTCAACATTTGTACCTAAAGCAAATACTCCATTCCAATGGTTTGGAAGAGATAACGAAAAATCACTGGAAGAGAAAACAAAATTTTTAAGAAAAGAATTACATAAATTAGGAATTCAAGCGAGTATTTCCAGCGCAAAATGGGATTACTACCAAGCTCTTTTATCAAGAGGAGACTCCACATTAACAGATTATCTTATAGAAGCCTACAAACAAGGTGGTAAATTGGGATCTTTCAAAAAAGCTGCAAAAGAACTAAATATCAATACTGATTACTTTGCAACAGAAAATTACCCATTTGACAAAAACTTACCTTGGGATTACATAGACATTCGTCCTGGAAAAACTTTCCTCATTGAAGAATGTAAAAAATTAACAAATTCTAATTAAATAGGCACGTAATCTGAATAAACTAAACTAGCCCATTCTTCATAGTAACTAATTTGAGTTGCACTACCTGTACGGATAAAGATTTTAGACAATTTATCCGCTGGAATATCAAGAGCTGCACAAATTGCAGCCTGAATAACCTCTGGGTGCGTAACAATAATTACTCTATTACCTTCATTTTTAGCAACGATTTTATCAACAACCTTTTTAACTCTTGCAATAAAAGCAACCGTACTTTCTCCTCCTGAAGGTGATAGCTTTTCAGGTTCATTAATCATCTTATTCAGAGCATCTGGGAATTTTTCCATAACTTGAGAGAATGTTAAACCATTCCATGATGCACATTCCTTAGCTTTCAAATCGTCAACTATAACATAATCTCTTTTAAATAACTTAGATACCATCATAGCTGATTGAACTGTTCTGATAGATGGTGAAGTATAAATAACATCATTTTTTACCGCACGAGCTTTTAAGTACTTAACCATATTATCCATTTCTTCAACACCAAGTTCAGATAAAGGTGGATAATTTTCCGCATCTGAAAAACGTCCCTCTTCTGAATATATTGTTGCACCATGACAAATAAAAGTTATTTTACATTTTCTATTAAAATACATAATTAAAATTCCTATCAAATAAATATATATACATTATAGCATAGATTTTGTTTTTGCGGTAGTATAATAACATATATAAAAAAAGGAGATGAACATGAAGGGAACAGCATTTAAATTTGGGGATAATATTTCAACCGACCATATTGCACCTGGTAGATTATACCACTTACGCTCAGATCTTAATGAGTTTGCAAAACATGTTTTAGAAGATGCTGACGAAACTTTTGCAACAAGAATGAAAAAAGGTGATTTTGTTGTTGCTGGAAGTAATTTTGGCTTAGGTTCATCTAGAGAGCATGCTCCATTGATTATGAAAATTGCTGGTGTTGGAGCAGTTTTAGCAAAATCATTTGCAAGAATTTTTTACAGAAACGCAATTAACATAGGGCTTCTTGCAATAGAATGTGATACCGATTCTATTGATGAAGGTGATGAATTAGAACTTGATATTGAAAAAGGAATTATAACAAACCTAACAAATGGAACTATCATTCAAATAGAGCCTCTACCACCTGTTATGATAAAATTATTAGAAGATGGTGGATTAGTTGAGCATATTAAGAAGAATGGGGATTTCAAACTTACAAACTAGGATGTAAAGTATAAGTACAATAATAAAATTCTAAATATAGACATACACATAAGGGGAGAACATATGAATATTCAAGAACGCATGGATAGCATAAATAGTGTAATTAAACAAATTGCTGAATTTATACAAAACCATGAAGATATAAAAACTGACTTTAACGAATATTTAAAGACAATAGGTGCAAATACTAAAACTGGAATACCGTTACAAACAGCTTGCTTTAGCTATATTCTTGAAAGAAACTTGGGTGAAGATTTAAAAAGTATTCCTCAACTATATTTAGAAAATAATAAGGGTTTAGATAAAGAAACTAAAGATATTGTTGAAGCAATTGACAACTCTATTTCTTCAGTTTTCGAAATTAAAAAGGTTACTAAAACCGGATTTGATCTACTAAATATTGTTAATGAAAGAAGATACCTTATTACTTCATTAATGAAAATGACATCTTTTAGAGGTCTTGGCTCAGGAGATTATATAATCGCAAGAATAGTAAATATTAATGGCGATTACTTCTTATTAGAAATCTCAGGTGTTCTACCTGCAACAAGAAAAGATGATGCTTATCGTTTTGCAGTAGCAAAAATCATTCAAAATCCTGAATTAGTATACCTAGATAATCCTGAAAAACAAAAGGAAATTGAAGATGATGTAGCTGAAATTTACCAAAAATTTGTAGAACTTTTCGGAACAACAGAAATTATCACTACAAATAAATATGCAGATGATTTAATCGGAATTTTCAATGACTATGCAGAAGAAGGTAAAAAAGCAGACTTCCAAGACTTGATTAAAGAACCGGAAGAATACCAATACTTCAATGTTCAAGAATTCAACAATTCTTACGACAACTTCTTAGAAAACTCATTAGGCGGATTTTCTTCACATAAAGAAACTTATGACGTAGGTATTATTTATGATAAAGAACTAGGCCTATACGCAATTCCATTCTACGGAACATTTAACAAAATATTTGAAGTTAAAGATTACACAAAAATCACAAACTATGATTCTTGTATCAAATATTTCCTTGAAAATGATAAATACTCAGCTAACCTAATCAAAATGGTAGCTGACAAACATAAAAACTTTATGGAAATTGTTAATGCTGTTTTAGCAAAAAATTACACTTTAGAAGAGCTATTAAAGAAATATAAACGTAGATATGTAGATAATAAAATTATTTCTTCAACTACAGTTTTATACCGTTCAAATGCATTTTCAAGCACTTTAGGAATAATTGAAGACAATGAAAACAAACCGCAAATTGATACTACTCAAAAAATTGGAAGAAACGATCCTTGTCCATGCGGTAGCGGTAAAAAATACAAAAAATGCTGTGGAGCAAATTTATAATATAGTATGATTAAACAGGTAAAATTAAAAGATTACATTTTAATAGATGAGCTATGCGCCAATTTCGATAACCGATTAAATGTTATTACTGGTGAAACTGGTGCTGGTAAAAGTATTCTTTTAAATGCCATTGATTTAGTATTCTCTTCAAGAGTTTCAAAAGATGTAATAAAAACTGGTTGTGATAAAGCAATAATCGAAATAACTCTTGAAAATACCAAACACGATTTATCAAATCTTTTTGAAGAAAATGGAATTGATAATTTAGGATGTGAAATTGTAATAACCAAAGAAATCACTCAAAGTGCAGTTCGTTCTAGAATCAATGGCACCTTGGTTAATCAAAAACTATTAGAAAACTTACGTACTAAATTTGTAGACATACACTCACAACACCAAACTTATACATTTTTACAACCACAATACCATATTAATTTATTAGATTCATACGCTAAAGATGTTTATGGTGATGATTTAACAACATACAAAGAAAAATATAAAGAGTACGAACAACTTCAAAAAAAACTTGAAGAAGCTAAAGACTCTGCAAATGCAACAGAATCACAGATTGATTTTCTAAAATTTCAAATAAATGAAATCGAAGAAGCTAATATTCAAAGTGAAACAGAGGAAGATGAATTAACTCAAGAATTAGAAGTTCTAGAACATGCTGAAAAATTAAAAGAACTTACAGGTTCTTCTTATTGGGCTATAAATGGAGATGATGGATCTATCTTAGAAGCTCTTACTAAAATAAAAATTGATATATCCAAAGCTGCATCTTACGATAACAATTTAGAAGAAGTAAGCCAACAATTCTTAGATACAATAGAGAACTTGAAAGATATATCATCAACTCTAAGAGATTATAGTCAAAACTTAGACAATGATACTCAACGACTTGACGAAATCCAAGAACGTCTTTTCATCTTTGATAAGTTAAAACGCAAATACGGAGGTTCAATAGAAGCTGTCCTAAAAAGTTATAACGATTTTTCGCAAGAACTTGCAACGATTGAGTTTTCAACTCAAAATATTGAGACTTTGGAAAAAGAAATCACTGAATTAAAAAAAGAATTAACACTTATTGCAGCAAAAATAAGTGAAAATCGTCACAACTATGCTCAAGTATTATCAGTACTAATACAAGATAAACTTGCAGTTTTAGAATTACCAAAAGCAAGATTTGAAATTCAAATAACACCAAAAGAATTATCTCCAAATGGGGCTGATTCTGTAGAATTCATGATATCTACAAACATTTCAGAAGATTTAAAACCACTTGCAAAAGTTGCTTCTGGAGGTGAAATTTCTCGTGTTATGTTAGCCATAAAATCAATATTTGCACAAAACGATGATATTGATACTGTAATTTTTGATGAAATTGATACTGGAATTTCAGGAAAAGCTTCGCAAAGTGTAGCTGATGAAATTGTAGAATTAAGCAAAACTCACCAAATTATTATAATTACTCACCAAGCAATTATCGCATCAAAATCTGATAAACACTTCTACGTAAGAAAATCTCAAGAAGATGAAACTAAAGTTGAAGTCTTTGTACTAACAGGAGATAACAAGGTTAAAGCTCTCGCAGAACTTGCAGGGGGAGAAATCAACGAGCAATCAATAGAATTTGCGAAATCATTATTAGCTCAATAAAATAAACCGGTTAAAACATAACCGGCTATGAGAAATGATGAATTATGATTAAAACTAATCTTCAATATAGTCTTTTAGATGGATAACCTTTTTATTACTACGCAATTTATTTAATGCACCCTCTTCAATTTGACGAATTCTTTCTTTTGAATACCCTAAAGCACTACCAACTTCTGCAAGTGTCATAGATTTATTTGAATTTATTCCAAATCTGGCTGTAATGACAGTTTTTTCTCTATCAGTTAAGATGTCAAAAAGTTCCGGAATGCCGAGTTTCAAAAACTCATCCTTAGTTTGCTCTTCTGGAGAATAACAAGACTTATCCTCAATATAATCTCCTAAACACAAATCCTCTGTAACTGCAGTTTCAAGACTTACAGGTTCAAGAATAATAGATTGTTTAATTTTTCTGAGCTTAGATTGAGAAATTCCTAACTTTGTTGCCAATTCATCCTCACTTGGCTCTCGACCTAAACTTGAAGATAACTCAACATACGCGCTTTTGTATTTTCTAATCTTATCTGCCATGTGAACAGGAATTCGTATTGATCTTGAATGATTAGCAATTGCTCTTATAATAGCTTGTTTTATCCACCAAGTTGCATAAGTAGAAAACTTAAAATTCTTTGTATAATCAAATTTCTCAGCTGCCCTAATCAATCCTATTGAACCCTCCTGCACTAAATCCATAAATAACACACCTTGCCCAACATATCTTTTTGCAATACTCACAACAAGGCGTAAATTAGCCTGAATAAGCTTTCTTTTTGCAAGTGCACTTTTCTCTTCTTTAATCTGTTTACCCAGCTGCTTCTCTTCATCAGATTTTAATAGCTTAATTTTACCAATTTCCTTCAAATAAACCTGTAAAATATCATCTTCATGCGCAATTGCGCTGAATGTTTTAATTTCATCCTCAGCTTCTGTATAATAATTAAGATGTAATTTTTCATTATCCAAAACACTTAAATTTAAGCTCACATTAACCTCCACGCTAAAATTTAATAAATCCTACTATTCAAACTGACGAAAAATAAAAAAAAAAGTTTCAACAAAATGCTTGACATTAAAATTTGTTCTTGGTAATATAAATCTTGCGGAGGGAGTTAACCAAAGCAAAAAGAAATAGTCGAAAGATTATATAAATAGTTATCTTGGGTGTTTAGCTCAGTTGGTAGAGCGTCTCCCTTACAAGGAGAGGGTCGGGGGTTCAAGTCCCTCAACACCCACCATTTATAAAAACCGCTACGGCGGTTTTTTTATTGCAAAAAAACACTATCTACCAGTTAGGCAAGACCTAAAATAACTTTTTCTGCTCACATTCCAACAAAAAACTTTTCTGATTACTTATTTTAATCTCATCATAGCCTGACAAGTTTCCAAGTATAAATTCAGAATTAGGGTTATGTTTTTTATAATTTTTTACAGCGACATAAGGATTTTGATTTGCATAGCAATACTTACAGCCATTTGGACAAGTATCATAGTCACCAATATTTCGAGTTTCAATACACCTACAATTCGTCCTATTACCAGCATGTCTAACATATTTAAACTTAATATCATTGGCTTTCTCTAAAATTTCAGATGTAATGCACCCTGAATTAAGAATACCAAAAGTGTTATAATCAGCACCAGTTGCGCAAGTTTGAATAAGCATATTATATTTTTTTGCAATATAACCAATATTTCTTACTATATCAATCTTATCTGTCTCGGATAATGGTAGAATTTCCGGCATGTTCACTTTTAATTTTTTATACATATCAACGAAACTAAAAATACACCTATCAATATAAGGAGATATCTTTTGAGTCATATATTCAAACGTTTGATAATGTTTAGATTTAGTATAAATATCAGTCAATAGAATTGGATCATAACGCCAAGCAACTCGCTGCTTACCAACAATATTAGCTAAATCTAGAAGAGTATCTATACTCTCATCTATCGATGGAACATTAGGTTCAACATCTTTACCGTACGCAGTAATTGTATAAAAGAAATAAGTATTATACTTATCTGTAATTGTTTCTATATAAGGCAATATCGGCCTATAATTTTTCGAACAAAATATTACACAATCAACAACATCCGGACTTAAAATATATTTTGTCACTTTTTCAGGGTACATAGGATTTCTAGAATATACATACCCTTCTTCAAATTTTTTTAAAAGCCATTCTGTATAATATTGAACAGTATCAGTTCTAGATCCAGTATTAATAATCATAGTCATATCTTATAATAAAAGATGATGACAGAGCAAAAAAAAAATGATATTATTAGATAGTTAATATATATTTAAGGAATTTAATATGAAAAAGAGAGCTTTTACGTTAGCAGAAGTATTAGTAACTATTACTGTTATTGGTTTTTTGTGCATGCTTACACTTCCAACGTTAATGCATACGAGAGGAAGCAAAGAATACATAAATAAAGCAAGAAAAAATATGGAAATATTGCAAGTTGCGATCAATGAAGTGTCTGCAATGAACAATAACTATACCCCAGACGATTGGGAAACCGTAAGAAAAAATAGTAATAAAGCAGAAAGCATTGTTCAAGCTCTATCCAAAAGATTACCAATACTTTCATATTGTGGAGATAAGCCTAATGGATGCTTTGCTACTGATGGTTATAGAACAATTAGCGGAAGCAAAACTAACATACTATTCCAAGATATGAAACCAAATAAAGAAACAATGGAAAAAGAAAGTTATAAGTTTGAATCCAGATATACACTCAATGATGAATTTAATTATGGAGATTCCGACTATAATAGCCAAAATATAAATGTATCCAAAGAATCTTTAGAATACACAACAGCAAGCCCAAAATACAGCAACACCTATATTTCATTAATTGAAGGAGGATCTGTCGCAATCAAAACAAATTCAACTTACTGCAATGGAAAACTTTCAACATTTGACGGCTTAGATAGACCATTATGTGGAATTGTTTACATAGATGTAAACGGTCAATCTAAACCTAACATATTAGGTGTTGATTTATTTGGATTTTATTTATCCGGAAACACATTACTACCAATGGGCTTTTATGGTGATGAATTTAAATTTAGTGACAATTGTCGCCGTGATTTAAAAAATAACGAAGCAAATGGACTAGGATGTTCCGCATGGGCTCTTATTAATAAAAATATGGACTATAGAAAATGCGTTGCTGGAAAATTTATTGATTGGACATCTAAAACTACTTGTGATGCAAAATAATAAGATATAAAAATTCAAAAAAAAGAAGGGCTCTATCGAGTCCTTCTTTTTACATATAAGCTTTAACCTAATTATCAATACGCTTTTGTGAGTCGTGCTTCAAAATTTTTCTTGCCAATAATACAAGTAAACCAACACCCAAAATAATTATAAACGCAATAGCAAATCCACTATACTGAACATATTGCAACTTAATATTTGTAGGTTTGTCCTTACTAATATTCCAAGAATAAACATTACCATCTATACTATCAGCATTATTAAAGGATGCCAATGATGGAACTTTTATACTAAAAGATAAACCTAAATCGTCAATAGTTAGAGTTTTTTGAGGAACTGAATCTTCTTTTATAGCTTTTTCAACGAAAGATTTTGTTTCTTCATCTAAATTTTGTATAAAATCATCACTTCTAGCAGTATTATCAGGAGTTACTTCTGAAACATCAGCATACTTTTGGAAATACTCAGGTTCTAAAGTTTTTACTGCAGCACCCTTTGAAACAGGTTTTTCAAAATCAACTTTTGGTTTTTGAGCTTGTAAATCATATGTGCAATCAATATTAAAAGACGTAATCAAGAAATTCTTTTTTAATTCCACAAATTTACCACTTGGCAAATTAGATTTAAACCCTAAAGAAGAAAGATCTAAATCCGAATATTTAACATTTTTTACACTCTTCTTAGCTGTAAATGTAGATAACTTAGCACCACTAACCTTGTCTACAGTATAGTATGGATCTAGAAATTTTGAATAATTATCGGCTACGACATTAGCTACAATGTCATTTTTATCAGACAAATCACCCATATACGTTAAAGATGTTACTACTGAAGCTGATTTATCATCATTTAACGTTAATTGAGTATCAATACTGGCACACCCGGTCAAAAAAGGTACCAATAACAATAAAGATATAAGCATCTTTTTCATAAAAAATCTCCTTCAAGTCGTAATAAGTTTATAATAACATATTTTTTACAAGATGTTAAATTATAAAGATTGTTTAAGGTATAATTAAGTTATGAAAATTAATGAAGAATATATAGTTAAAATCGAAAAAATTACAAACTTGGGTTTAGGCTTGGCAAAAGTAGACGGTTTCGTCGTTTTCATCCCTAACTCTTGTCCTGAAGATGAAGTAAAAATAAAAATAACAAAAGTAAACAAAAATTATGCTAATGGTGAAATTTTAGAAATCTTAACAAACTCTCCACATAGAATTCAACCATTTTGCCCAATGCAAAAAGTATGTGGAGCATGCCAGTTACAATATATTGATTATAATTATCAGTTAAAAATAAAAAAGCAAATAGTTGAAGAAACAATTAAAAATATTGGAAAAATTAACTGTGAAATAAATGATGTTATACCAAGCCCGGATGTAAAAAATTATAGACACAAAATCCAATACCCAATATCCGAAACAAAAAATTCTAAAAGAATTTTAGCAGGCTACTATAAACCAAATTCACATGATATTGTAAATATAAAATATTGTCCTATTCAACCTGAAATTTGTGATAAAATTATAGATTTTATAAGAGAGAAAGCTTTTGAATACGGGATTAACGGATACAACGAAAAAAAACATTCTGGGGATCTAAGACACGTAGTTATTAGAAGTTCAAAAGCAACAGGAAAAAACTTAGTAGTTTTGGTTATAAATGCAACTAAAACCTTTGACAGATTAAACGATTTTGCTAAATGTATATTTGAAGAATTTAAAGAAGTATCAGGTGTCTGTGTAAACTTCAATTCAAAAAGAACAAATGTCATTCTGGGAAAGAAAACAGAATGTATTTGCGGAAAAGATTTTGTAAAAGAGAGAATTCTAGATAAAACATTTAGAATAGGTCCAACAACATTCTTCCAAATCAATCCAAAAAGTGCAGAAAATATATTTAAATATGTAAAAAATCATATTGAAACAAACTACGAAAATCCAGTGGTTCTAGATGCTTATGCGGGCATTACAACCTTTGGAATTTGCATCTCTGATGTTTGCAAAAAAGTTGTAAGCGTAGAAGAGAATAAAGAGTCTGTAGAACTAGCTAGAGAAACAGCTAAGCTAAATGAAATTAATAACCTTGAAATGCATAACCTGGATGCAACTGAATTTTTCAAAAAAGAAAAACGAAAGTTTGATTTAGTAATATTAGATCCACCTAGAAAAGGTTGTACTATTGAAAGTCTTGACAATGCTATGAGAGTTTCGAAATCAGAGATTATATATGTAAGCTGTAACCCGGCAACTCTTGCTAGAGATTTAAAATATCTAACAGAAAAAGGTTGCACTGTAGAATCAATACAACCTTTTGATATGTTCTGTCATACTTATCACGTTGAAAACGTAGCAATCATTAAAGTGTAATTTATTTTTCAATATACTTTTCAAGAGTTTCTTTTAGCATATCTTGAGCATTTGCAATAATTGCTATATCTTCAGCTTCAAGAACTTTCAAGCGATCTAATTGAGCTTGTCTAAATTCATTAATTTCTTTTTGAAGAATCGTCTTATCTTCTCTGGCTTGATATTCAGAAGATTGCTTAATTAGGTTGATAATATTCTCATCTGATTTATATTTAAGTCTTAACTCTCTATAATGTAGAGGAATTTTTTGTCTTATACCAGACATATAACCATCAAGCATTTTTGCATGAACTTTACTGATTACAACAGGAAGTTTTTCTTCACCTCGAATTTTTGCATCTGTATTATAAGCATTAAGAAATAAAGGTTTTGAAATATCTTCTCTAAGTCTTGTCTTTATAACATCAATATTATTAGCAATTCTTCTAGCTGGAGTTCTTTCAGGGTAATTTTCTTTCAAATTAATATGTAATTTTTCTAATGTCCTTGCAATATTGTATACATATTTAGATTCTGCCTCTTTAGCTTTCGCATAATGAGGACCATACAAGACAATCAATTCTAAAGGCTGTTTATTTTCATTCTTACCTCTTTTACCAGTCTGAACAAATCTCATTTGATAATCAGAATACATGCTAGTAGGACGAGGTTTAGAGATTTCTGCCTTGCTCAAGAAAGGACCTAGAATACTCAAATCTTCTTGAGTAATTCCTCTTTGCCTAATCTCTAGATCAGGTAACCTAACAAATTTACCATCTTTATTATATTTTCTAACTACTGCAATTTCAAATCCTTCTTCTTTCATTGCATCAAGAAGCTTCTTAAAAGCACCAATATCTTGTTGATTTACCCAATATATAGTCCCCCTAACTGCATCCTGAACATATCCTTGTCTTTCAAACTTATCAATATAAGATAATTGTGATTTTACAGGGTGTTTACTATTGTAAGCTTCATCATAAACGAAACCTTCATCTGCAAGCTTTGCACATACATTTTTTAATGATTTATGGAAATTATTAGCATAATCAATAAACTTTCCTAGTTGAGATAAATAGGATTGCTCAACCGCATTACTAAAAGTAGTAATAATACGATTGTCAGGTATTTTTTTTGCTGTAAAAGAAACAGTATCAGCATTAAGAGATTTATTATACTTTGGATAAATCACACCATTATTTTTTGTTTGTTGAGTTTGCTGATAATTAGATAATCTAAAATTTGGGGTTATTGTTAAATTCATCAATAGTCTCCTTGTAAAAACCTTTCATAATAAAAGCGCTGAAAAAAAATTTTACTACACAATAAAGATATTAAAAGATAATCTTTACATAAATTTACAAAAAATGAGCAGTCTAAAATTTGGCTTAAAGATATGTTTGTATTATCATATAGGGGTACAGTTATTAAGTAATAGCGCATATAAATAAGGAGGGTTTATTAATTATGCCAGGAAAAACAATAACAGTTGACGGTAACTACGCCGCAGCGCATATTGCCTATGCGTTAAGTGAAGTATCCGCAATTTATCCTATTACTCCTTCATCAACTATGGGTGAATGGATTGATGAATGGGCTTCTCAAGGTAAGAAAAACATTTGGGGAAAAACTGTAAAAGTTGCTGAAATGCAATCTGAAGCAGGTGCTGCTGGTGCAGTTCACGGTTCATTAGCTGCAGGTTCTTTAACTTCAACTTACACAGCTTCTCAAGGTTTACTTTTAATGATTCCTGTAATGCACAAAGCTGCAGGTGAAATGCTACCTCACGTAATTCACGTATCAGCTCGTGCTTTAGCAGCTCAATCATTAGCAATATTTGGTGATCATACTGACGTTATGGGTTGCCGTAACACAGGTTATGCAATGTTAGCTGCTAACTCTGTTCAAGAAGAAATGGATTTAGCTTTAGTAGCACACTTATCTACATACAAAGCAAAAGTTCCATTCTTACAATTCTTCGATGGTTTCAGAACTTCTCACGAAATTCACAAAATCGAAGAAATTTCTTACGAAGATATTGCAAAATTAGTTGAACCTAAATATATCGAAGAATTCAGAAAAAGAGCTTTAAGACCTGAAGCTCCAGTATGTAAAGTTGGTGCACAAAACACTGACGTATACTTCCAAGGTCGTGAAACTGTTAATAAATACTATGAAGCAGTTCCAGATATCGTTCAAGAATACATGGATAAAGTTGCTGCTGTAACTGGCAGACAATATCATCCATTCGATTATGTTGGTGCTCCAGATGCTACTGACGTTATCGTTGCTATGGGTTCTGGTTGTGAAACAATCGAAGAAACTATTGACTACTTGAACGCTAACCGTGGTACTAAGTATGGTTTAATTAAAGTTAGATTATACAGACCATTCGACGTTAAACGTTTCAACGAAGCATTACCTAAATCTGTTAAACGCATCACTGTTCTAGACAGAACAAAAGAACCTGGTTCAATCGGTGAACCATTATACTTAGATGTAGTTGCAGCTTTAGAAAACAAAGATGTTAGAGTTATCGGCGGACGTTATGGTTTATCTTCAAAAGAATTTACACCATCAATGGTTCTTGCTATTTACAAACACGCTGAAAACAATGGTTTCCATGGTTTCACTGTTGGTATCGAAGATGATGTAACTCACAAATCTTTAAAAGTTACTGAACATATCGTAACTGAACCAGCTGGAACAACTAACTGTATGTTCTGGGGATTGGGTTCAGACGGTACTGTTGGTGCTAACAAAAACTCAATTAAAATTATTGGTCAATATACAAACAAAGATGCTCAAGCATACTTTGCTTATGACTCTAAAAAATCATTTGGTGTAACTGTTTCTCACTTAAGATTTGGTGATCAACAAATCAAATCTACATACTTAATCACTGCACCAGATTTCGTATCTTGCTCAGCTCACGCTTACATCGGCAGATATGACTTATTAAAAGGTATTAAAGAAGGCGGTACATTCTTATTGAATAGCCCTTGGTCAAAAGAAGAAGCATTCTCTCACTTAACAAGAGATATGCAAAAAACTATCATTGATAAGAAAATCAAATTCTATAACGTAGATGCTGAAAAACTTATCGAACAACAACCTGGCCTACGTGGTAAAGGTGCTAACACTGTAATGATGGTTGCATACTTCAAAGTTTCAGGAATCATACCATTCGAACAAGCTTTAGAAGGTATGAGAGAAATGACTAAGAAAACATTCAAGAAAAAAGGTGATGATGTTGTTAACATGAACTTAGCATTAATCGATGCTGCTGTTGATGCTTGTGAAGAAGTTATCGTTCCAGCTTCATTAGACGGTGTTGCTTGTGCTGATGATGTTAAACTTATCCCTGATAACGCATCTGACTTTGCTAAGAAAATCATTGAACCTTCAATGAGACAAAAAGGTGATGATATCCCAGTTTCAGCTATGTCAGTTGATGGTGTTATCCCTACAGGTACAGCTTGTTTAGAAAAACGTGGTATTGCTCCTCGTGTTCCAAAATGGAATCCAGAATTCTGTATTCAATGCGGAATTTGTGCTTCAGCTTGTCCACACGCAGCAATCAGAACTAAATTAGCTGAAAAAGATTCATTAAAAGATGCACCAGCCTCATTCAAAACAGTTGATGCTAAACCTAATGAAAACGGCGAACAATTCAAAGTTCAAGTATACTGCAAAGATTGTACAGGTTGTGGTGTATGTATCGATCAATGTCCAATGGCTAAAAATCCAGAAAAAGCTGCTTTATCTTGGTCAACAATTGAAGAAGAAGAAGCAGTTGGTGAAGTAGTTAACGAAAAATTCTTCGATTCATTACCTGATAACGTAATGGGTAAAAACACAACTAAAACAATTAAAGGTGCTATGTTGAGAAAACCATTATTCGAATTCTCAGGTGCTTGTGCAGGTTGTGGTGAAACTCCATACGTTAAATTAGTATCACAATTATTTGGTGAAAATGCTATTGTAGCTAACGCTACAGGTTGTTCATCAATCTACTCTGGTACATTCCCTACAATTCCTTATACAACTAATAAGGATGGTAGAGGTCCAGCTTGGGCTAACTCATTATTCGAAGACAACGCAGAATTTGGTTTCGGTATGAGATTGGCAGTTGATCAAAACAGAGACACTTTGAAAACTTACGTTGAAAAAGTTCTTGAAAATGAAAAAACTCCAGCTGACTTAAAAGAAGCTTTAGAAGGTGCAATGGCTCATTGGGAAAACTCAAAAACTGATGAAGCTATTCAAGCTCAAGCTAAAGCTAAAGAAGCTATTGACAAATATGCTGCTCAATGCGAATGTCCAGATTTAGCAAAAGTTAAAGAATTAGAAGACTACTTCACAGATAAATCTGTATGGATTATCGGTGGTGACGGTTGGGCTAACGATATCGGATACGGCGGTATTGACCACGTATTAGCTCAAAACCAAAACGTAAACATTCTTGTTCTAGATACTGAAGTTTACTCTAACACTGGTGGTCAAGCTTCTAAATCTACACCAACAGGTGCTGTTGCTAAGTTTGCTACTGGCGGTAAGAAAACATATAAGAAAAACATGGGCTTAATGAGTATGTCTTATGGTTACGTATATGTAGCATCAGTTGCATTAGGTGCTGATAGAGCTCAAACTCTAAAAGCATTCCAAGAAGCTGAAGCTTACAACGGACCATCAATCATCTTTGCTTATGCTCCATGTATCGCTCACGGTATCGACATGAGCAAAACTCAAACAGAACAAAAACGCGCTGTTGAAGCTGGTTACTTCCCATTATACAGATACAACCCAGCAAATCCTGAAGCTCCATTCACTTGGGATGCTAAGGATCCAAAAGGAAGCTACCAAGACTTCATCAGATCTGAAGGACGTTATAAGTCACTTCTAAAAACTAACCCAGCTGCAGCTGAAGAGTTATATACTCAAGCTGAAAAAGATGCAGCTCAAAGAATGGCTGTATACAAAGCTGTTGGCGAATTGATGAAATAAGATATTCAGCAATAAGCTAAAAAAGAGTCCGAAATATTTCGGGCTCTTTTTTATTATTAGTTATACTCTTGAACTTATTTAACACTATTTAACTTATCTACTAAATTACTATGCATACGCTTTAAATCTGATAAATGACTTTGAACACTTTCATATCTATCTTCATCTCTACGCAAATCTTCTTCATCTGAATTCAATTCATCATTTAACTCAGATTTTCTATCTTCATATCGGTGTTCTATTTCGGACAATTTTGACTTATCGGATTCAATATCATTTTTATCATCATTTATCTTTGATTTTAAAGAAGATAATCGATTTGTATAATCATTAATTTTGTCATTATTTTGATCAATAGAATTCTGTATTTTTTCTCTTTCATCACGCAAACGCGCTTCCATCTGCTCTCTAGTTTCATAATAATTCAATTTATAAGAATATTGAATTGAAGGTATTAAACTAATTTTTGAAATAGAAACCATAAAAACCTCTTATAAAATTACATATTATTAATAATATAAATACATAATAAAATAAATTTGCTATTATTTAAATAATTTAAAAATATTTTAAGGTATAATCAATATTATGAAAGATATAAAAATAATTAACACACATTCACATGTAAATATGCTAAAAGAGCATAATATAGATGAAGCTATCAATAATGCTAAACAAGAAAATATAATAACAATAGTACCTTCAAGTACAACAGAAGATATCTTCGATGTTGATAAATTCATTCAAAAATATAATGACGTTTATGGTTATGTCGGAGTATATCCAGAAGAAGCTAGAGATTTTTCAGAAAAAACACTTAGCGATATGGAAAATATCGTAAAAAATAATAACAAAATAATTGGGATTGGTGAAATTGGACTAGACTATTATTGGGATAAATCTTTCAAAGAAATCCAAAAAGAAGTTTTTATAAAACAAATAGAATTTGCAAACCAAATGAATTTGCCAATAAATGTCCATTCTAGAGAAGCTCATCAAGACACTCTAGAAATTCTAAAAAAATATAATAAAAATTCTATAGCAATAATGCATTGTTTCTCTGGCAGCATAGAATTTGCAAAAGAATGCATAAAAGAAGGGATATATATTGCATTAGGCGGAGTTGTTACATTCAAAAATGCTCACAAAGCAAAAGAAGTTGCTATAAATATTCCGCTGGAGTATCTATTATTAGAAACAGATGATCCATATTTAGCACCAACCCCTTTTAGAGGCAAAGAAAATCAACCATTATATGTTAAATATGTTGCTGAAGAAATTGCAAAACTAAGAAACATTCCAACACTAGAAGTTACCCAAGCAACAACCCAAAACGCGCTTAAAATATTTAAAACAATAGATTCAACTAATTAAGAGGTATATTTTGAGGTTTTTGGGTTAGATTTAATTCTATATATCTAAAAATATTCAAAATAATTCCCGGTTGGAAAAAGTAATTATTATCTTCCGGAGTAATTTTTAACATACCTTGATTAGTATTAACATTAGTCACGGTAGCTAAAAATCTTTTATTAACAGCTGTAAATAAAATATACCCTGACTTAGATTGAATTTCTTCTACAGTAAATCTATTTGCATTTATAGCAGCAAGAGTCAAATAAAATAATGAAACATTATCTGTATTAAATACTTTAGTACAATTTTCATACTTCATATTTTGAGCAGTAATTAAAGTACTTAAATTCATCTGCTCAACAGCTTGAGCAGGAATTACTGAGAATAAAACTATTAAAAATATTATACAAAAACTTTTTACGATTCTTTCCATGAAGCACCTACATTTATATCTACCAGTAAAGGAACACTTAGAGGTTGTCCTTGCTCCATAGCTTCCAATACCAGCGCTTTAACCTTTTCTAACTCTGATTTTTCGACCTCAACAACAAGTTCATCGTGAACTTGTAATATCATTTTGGATTTCAAATTATTTTCTTTTAATTTATTAGCAAAATCTATCATAGCTAACTTAATCAAATCTGATGCCGAACCTTGCATAGGATGATTGATTGCAGCTCTTTTGGCGAATTCTCGGATCATTGCATTTGGACTATTAATTTCACTTTGCAAATATCTTCTTCTACCAAAAATTGTTTCAACATATCCTTGTTCTTCAACTAATGCAACCATATTATTCATATAATCCTTAATTCTAGGATACGTCAAGAAATATTTATCAATAAATGATTCGGCTTCAGCTGCGCTAATTCCTAAGGCTTTAGCCAATCCATATTTACTTTGTCCGTACACAATACCAAAATTAACTGCTTTAGCCTTATAACGCATATCTTTTGTTACTTCTTCAACAGGAACTTCAAAAACTTTTGAAGCCGTCAATGTATGAACATCAATTTCTGATTTGAAAGCATTGATAAGATTTGCATCACCTGAAACATGTGCTAATAAACGTAATTCAATTTGCGAATAATCTGCAGACATTATTAAATAATTCTCCCTGTCTTGCGGAATAAATGCCTGACGAATTTTATTACCTTCCTCAGTTCTAATTGGAATATTTTGTAAATTTGGATTTGAAGATGACAATCTACCGGTAGTTGTAATTGTTTGATTAAAAGTAGTATGAATGCGATTATCCTTACTATCAATAAGTTCAGGTAAAGCATCTGTATAAGTTGATTTTAATTTAGCATATTTACGATATTCCAAAATTAAACGAGCAATTTCATGTTCTTCGGCCAAAGTTGCAAGAACTTCTGCACTTGTGGAATTCTTAGCTTTACCGCGTTTTTTAGGAGTTTTTAACTCTAATTTTTCAAACAAAATTTGACCAACTTGTTTAGGTGAATTCAAATTAAAACTTTCTCCAGCAATTTGAAATATCTTTATTTCTAAGTCTGTAAGCTTTGTATTTAACTCATTGGTCAAAGATTTCAAATACTCCACATCAACTGAAACTCCAGTATATTCCATATCTGCAAGAACCTTTGACAATGGAATTTCAATATCTTGAAGTAGTTTATATTCTTTTTCATCAAGTGTATTACACCAATATTTTGATAATTCAAATAAACTAGCTAAAATATCCCCTACATAATTTTTCACAGTATCTATATCAAAATCGATAATTTTAGCTTTCTTATTCTCTGAAACAATACTTGGTAAGATATGATTAATCTTTTCCATACACTGAATATCAAAAGCTGAAGATGCATTTGAATCTTTTATATAACTTGCAAGCATCGTATCAAATATAATGCCTTGAAAATCAATACCCAAGGAATGCAATATATTCGCCTCAATCTTCAAATCATGCGTAACTTTTTTAATTGAAGTTGTTTCAAATACATTTTTTAAGTTTTCAACTACATAATTTATATCCAGTTGTTTATCAAAATAATGAGAAATAGGAACATAATATACCAATGATTTTGACATGTTATCAAAATTTAATGCTCCGTTTTCATATGAAATTCCCTGGTTGATTCCAAAAGCAAAACCATAAATCTTTGAATTTACGGCATTGTTAAAATCCGCAAAAAGTTTAACAGAAATAACTGATTGCTCAGATAGTAAATGTACCAAGTCTGCAAAATCATTTGTATCAGTAATAATCTTACAATCAAAATCAATATCGACCTTGTTCACTTCAGACTGAACAGCCTGAGCAAACAATCCTAATTGACCATTTGAAGCTGTAACATTTAAACCAGAATCCACTATTGAATCATTTGGAATAACAACTGAATTTCCTGATTTATCAAAACTCTTTAAAATAAACTCGATATTTTTAAGAAAAGCATAAAATTGCATTTTTCTTAAGAAATCCGTAACTGAAGATATATCAGGCAATTCAATATTTGTTTTATCAAAGTCAAACTCTACATCAACGTCCCTAACAATAGTCGCTAAATATTTACTTAACTCAGCTTGTTCTCGACCATTTTCAATTTTTTCACGTATCGCCTTACCGGTAATTTTATCTGCATTATTCAGCACATTATCAACAGTTTGAAACTCAGATAATAACTTTACTGCAGTTTTTTCACCAATACCTTTAATTCCTGGGATATTATCAGATGTATCACCGCGTAAAGCTTTATAATCAATAACCTGATCTGGATATACACCTAATTTTTGATAAACCCTATCCCAATCATATTCTATCAATTCACCTTTTGAAGGAATAATGACCTTTACACAACCGTTCTTTTCAATTAATTGAAAAGAATCTTGGTCTCCAGTCAATATTAAAACTTTATGACCTAATTCACAAGCCTTTTTGGAAATAGTTCCAATCACATCATCAGCTTCAAAGCCTTCTTTTGTATAAATAGGTATATTAAAAGCCTTTAATCCTTCAAAAATCAAGCCCATTTGAATTCGCATAGGATCAGGCATCGCTTCTCTATTAGCCTTATAATCCTCATATTTTTCAGTTCTAAAAGTATGATGAGATACATCAAAAGCAACTCCAATAGCATCAGGTGCCAACTTTTGGTTTTTTAACAAATCAAAAATAGCCTTAAAAAAACCATAAATAGCCCAAGTCGGAGTTCCATCCTTAGTCTGCATATTGGTACGCTCTAATGCAAAATATTGACGAAATGCTAATGCATGACCATCAATTAAAATTAAAGTTTTTGACTCTCCCATTCCATCCCCTCATACTTCAAGACAATTTTCGCATAAAAAATCAGTTTTGGCAATGAAATAATCAAAAAAATAAGCCCTAATGGGCTTATTTTTTAATATTAAATAGAATTTATTATGCAATTTCACTATTTCCGTTATCTTTTGTTGGCAACTGAACTACTTCAGCATTTTTACGATTTTTAACCATTTCAGCTGTAACAACAAACTTCTCGATATTTTCTTTTGTAGGAACATCATACATAACATCAAGCATAATTTCTTCTACAATAGAACGTAATGCACGAGCCCCAGTTTTACGTTTAATAGCTTCTTTTGCAATTAAATCAACTGCCTCAGGTTCAAATTCTAAATCAACACCATCCATTTTTAATAATGCTTGATATTGTTTTAGAACAGCATTCTTAGGTTCAGTTAAAATCATTTTTAATGTTTTTTCATTTAATTGATCTAAAACTGCATATACAGGAACTCGACCAATAAATTCAGGAATCAAACCGAATTTTAACAAATCTTCAGGTTGTAATTTCTTTAACAATCTTACTGCATTTGCTTCTTTTTCAGCTTGAGACATTGGAGCTTTAGCGCCGAATCCAACAGAATTACCTTCACCTGCTCTTGCATCAACAATTTTTTCCAAACCAACAAAAGCACCACCAACGATAAATAAGATATTACTTGTATCAATTTCAATAAATTCTTGATGTGGATGTTTTCTACCGCCTTGAGGTGGAACATGAGCTACTGTACCTTCAATCATTTTTAATAATGCCTGTTGTACACCTTCTCCTGATACATCTCTTGTAATAGAAGTATTTTCACTTTTTCTAGAAATTTTATCGATTTCATCGATATAAATAATACCGCGTTCAGCTTTAGATGAATCAAATTCTGCATTTTGGTAAAGACGAAGAAGTATATTTTCTACGTCATCACCTACATAACCTGCTTCGGTTAATGTAGTAGCATCTGCAACCGCAAAAGGAACATCCAACATTTTAGCTAAAGTTTGCGCCAATAATGTTTTACCAGAACCTGTTGGACCAACTAACAATATATTAGACTTTTGGATTTCAACAGAATCTTTTGAAGTTTCTTTATTGTGTTTTAATCTTTTATAGTGATTATATACAGCTACAGACAATACTTTTTTCGCATCATCCTGACCTACAATATATTGATCTAAATATTCTTTAATTTCATGTGGTTTTGGAATCGGCTTTTCAGCTTTTTCCAAATTTTCACCTTCAGTAGAACCTTCTTTTTCTTTAGCTTCGAAAAACTCTTCATCAAGAATTTCATTACAAAGTTCTACACATTCATCGCAGATATATACTTCAGGACCAGCAATTAATTTTTTTACCTGATCTTGAGTCTTTCCACAAAAAGAACATTTTAATTTATCATCATCATGCTTTGGCATTTAAAAATATCTCCAATTTTATTTAATAATATCGCGAGAAATAACCTTGTCAATCATACCATATTCAAGAGCTTCTTGAGGAGTCATGATATAATCTCTATCTGTATCCTTTTCAATTTTCTTGATAGATTGACCAGTATTGCTAGCTAAAATTTCATTCAAAGATTTTTTAATTCTGATAATTTCAGCAGCTTGAATTTCAATATCAGTAGCCTGACCTTGAGCGCCACCTAATGGTTGGTGAATTAAAACTCTTGAATGAGGTAATGCCATTCTCTTACCTTTTGTTCCTGAAGAAAGTAGGAATGCACCCATAGAAGCTGCTTGGCCTAAACAAATAGTAGAAACATCAGCTCTAATGTGTTGCATAGTATCATAAATTGCAAAACCTGCAGTTACGCTACCACCAGGGCTATTAATATATAACATAATATCCTTTTCAGGATTTTCACTATCTAATAATAACAATTGAGCAACAACCAAGTTTGCTACCATATCATCAATAGCTGTTCCTAAAAAGATAATTCTTTCTCTCAATAATCTTGAGAAGATATCGAATGATCTTTCGCCACGACTTGATTGTTCTACAACTACAGGTACAAAACTCATGATTTAATTCCCTTTCTTATTTTAACATTATACTTATATTCAATTAAGCTTCAACAGCTTCTTTATCAGCTTGAACTTCTACATATTCAATTTTGTTATTGTCTACTAAGAATGTTCTAACTTTATCATTAACGATTTGTTGAGATAAAGAAGTTAAGAAGTCAGGATTTTGACCAAATTGTTTTAACATTTCTTCTGGTCCTACTCCATAAACTGAAGCCATTTGAGAAAGTTTTTCAGAGAAATCAGACTGTTCTACTGAAATTTTTTCTTCTTTAGAAATTTTATCAATGATTAAAGAATTGATAATTCTAACTTTTGCATCTTCTGCTAAAGTTTTATTAAATTCTTCTTCATTACCTTGAGATTTGATGAATGTATCCCAATCCATACCTTGATATGCTAATCTTTGTTGATATTCAGCTTTCAAAGAAGCAACTTCTCTATCAATCATTCTTTGAGGAACTTGAATTTCTGTTGAATCAACTACTGATTTAAATACAGCAGCTTCTGCAGCAGACTTTTTCAAGCTTTCTCTTTGGTGATCGATATAATCTTGAATATCTGCTTTTAACTCATCAACTGTTGAAAATCTGCTAGATTTTTTAACAAATTCATCATTTAATTCAGGTAAAACTCTTTGCTTAATTTCGTTCAATTTAATTGCGAAAGTTGCAGGTTGACCTTTTAATTTTTCATCATGGTAATCAGCTGGGAAAGTTACTTGAATATCAAATTCATCTTTAATATTATGACCAACTAACTGTTCAGCAAATCCTGGAATAAAGTTAGAATGAGCTAAATCTAAAGAATAACCTTTAGCTGAACCGCCTTGGATTTTTTCACCATTGCAAGTACCATCAAAATCAAATACAACAGTATCAGTTTCGCAAGATGGTCTGTCTAAAACTAATTCCATTGAAGCATGTTGAGTTAAGAAACCTTCTAATGCTTTATCAAAAGCCTTGTCATCTTTTGTTGGAATTTCAACTTTTAAATCTAAGTCTTTATAAGCGCCTAATTTAACTTCAGGTCTGATTTCAACTTCAAAATTAACTTCTAAATCTTTACCTAATTCAAACTTATAATCAGTGATAGCAGGTTGAGAAATAACATCTAATTTATTATCATAAATAGCTTGACCAATATGTTTAGGTAACAAAATATCTAAAGCTTCTTGTTGAATTCTATCAACACCAACGTGTCTTTCAATAACAGCTTTTGGAGCTTTACCTTTTCTAAAACCATCAATATTGATGTGTTGAGCAATACGGTTAACTGCAGAATTGTAAGCAGAAGTTGCTTCATTAGCTGGTATAACCATATTTAAAGTTACTAAATTGTCTTGTCTTTGAACTAATGTTGATTTCATTTTTCAATATCCTTTTTATTCTTATTACATGTATCTTTCCAAATTTTACCGCAAAAAATAATAAAATCAACTCGTAAGAAAGGACTATATCTTGCCAAACCGCATTACTCCACAATTATTAACAAACGGTTGCACTTAAAATGTATTTATGATTAAATTTAAGTACAGTTAGGTAATTCCTCTTTAACCTAGCTCAGGTAAATCAACAAGCGGCGGTTGAAATACCGATAAGATACAAGTAAAAAAAGAAGGAAACAAAAATGTTAAAAATTAGATTAAAAAGATTAGGTGCTAAAAAAGCTCCAACATACAGAATTATTGTTATCAACTCAACAACAAAAAGAGAAGGTAGACCAATTCAAGAATTAGGTCACTATAATCCAAAAACTAAAGTTATGAAATTAGACAAAGCTTCTGCTTTAGAATGGATTTCTAAAGGTGCTCAACCTACTGAAACTGTTGCTTACTTAATTAAAAACTGCAACGAAGACGGTACTTTGAATTATGTAAAAAAAGAAACAGTTAAACTTTCTAAAAAAGCATTAGCTAAAAAACAAGCTGAAGAAGAAGCTGCTAAAGCAGCAGCAGAAGCAGCAGCTCAAGCTGAAGAAGCTCCAGCTGAAGCATAATTCTAATAAAAATTTACAAATAAAAAAGAGTCTTTTAAAATTAAAAGACTCTTTTTTATTATCTTATAAAAATTTAAAGCTTAAATTATTCAATATTTAACTTGTAACCGCCACCGTAAATTGTTTCTATATATTTTTTACCATTTGAAATCTTATCAATCTTAGTTCTCAAATGTCTTATGTGTACCCTAATTGTCTCAATATCATCATCCGGAGAATAACCCCAAATATCTTTCAACAGCTGAGCTGATGAAACCATATTTCCATGATTTTGAAACAATAAATTAAATATATCAAATTCAATTGGTGTTAATTTAACCTGTTTATCACCTATTTTAACGCTATACAACTCAGGTAACAATGTTATTTCACCTAGAGTTAATAAATCTCTTGTTGAGGCCGAAACAGGAATTTGATTGGTTCTTTTTAATAATGCTCTAACCCTAACTAATAACTCTTCAACCTCAAATGGTTTTACGAGATAATCATCAACACCAATATTGAATCCGTTAACTTTATCATTAAGCTGTGACAAAGCGGTTAACATAATAATTGGAATATCCTTTGTTGCATCATTCTGACGAATACGCTTCGCTACTGTAAATCCATCAACATCAGGCATCATTACATCCAAAACAACAAGCGATGGTAATTCTTGCTTTACTAAAGCAAACCCTTTAACACCATCATAAGCTTGTAAAACTTTATAACCTGCCAACTCTAAATTTACCTTAACGAGTTCATTAATTGCTAAATCATCATCTATAACTAAAATCTTATTATTCATACCGCAATTCTATACTAAAAGAGATAAAAATAACATAGGATTAATAAAACTTAATAATTAAAAAGTGTTGGAAAGTGTACTATAAGTGTAGTTATGACGATTATTGAAAATTCCAGCACAATAAAAAATAATAAAAACTAACAAAAAAAAAAGTTTTTATTATATTATTTAGTAGTGTGGTAAATATACATTTATAATAAGGAGATAAATAAATTGACAGATTCACCTTTAGAGATGTTACAATTCAACTCAGAAGCAGAAGAAATCCATTTAGGACAACACGTATTAGCTGAGTTTTTTGAATGTGACCCTAATACTTTGAACAGCTTAGACAAAGTTGAAAAATACATGGTAGATTCAGCTCTTGAATGTGGAGCTACAATCGTACAAAAATGTTTTCATATGTTTAGCCCGTACGGAGTTTCAGGTGTAGTAATTATTGCAGAGAGCCATTTAGCTATTCATACTTGGCCAGAATTAGGATATGCTGCAGTGGATTTATTTACTTGCGGTTCTAAATGCGATCCTAAAGTTGCTTATGAATTTCTAAAAAATAAATTTAGCTCAAAAAGAGCAAGCTTCACTGAACTAAAAAGAGGTATAATTTCAAAAGAAACTATGAAAGTTTTAGAAAAACCTTTTGAAATTATGGAACAAATTGAAAGCTAATAATATTTTAAATTTAATAAATATAACCAAAAGATAATTTACACAAAGAGCCTGAGTAGAGAGTAAACCTATCTAGTCAGGCTTTTATAACTAAAAGAAACTTAAAAGGAGAAAAAAATGAAAGTTGCACAAGTATTACCTCAAACATCACTAATCGAACGTAAAGTAGCTGAAAAAGCAAGAACTGCATTAGATATAGCTAAAGAATTAAACTTAAAACCAATTCCAATGTCAGACAACATTGCAGAAGCTTTAAAAATTAAATCTAATAATGGTTATTATTTCGATGGTAAAACACCAACAGGTTCTATCGAAAATCCATCTAATGTAATTGATTTTATTGTTTAATTTAATTATAAGATTTAATAGCATAAGGAATGTAGCTTATCAAATCTTCTGCCATAACAGAATATTCGGTAAGCTCTTCTTTTGCCAAATCGCCAGATAATCCATGCAAATAAACACCCAAAACTGCAGCTTCAAATAAATCCATTTTTTGAGCTACCAAACCTGAAATCATGCCAGCAAGAACATCTCCAGAACCGGCCTTAGCCATTGAATTATTACCAGTAGTATTTGTATACATCCTACCATCAGGTGAAATCACAATTGTTCTATGCGTCTTCAATACAGTAATAGCATTATATAACTTAGCTATCTTTAAAGCACTCTCATCTACATTGGATAATACTTCATCTAGCTCACAATCCAACAATCTTGCAGCTTCTTTTGGATGCGGAGTTAGTATCACATTAGATAAATTTCTACCTGTTAAAATTTCTGGCATTGTAGATAATATATTTAAACCATCAGCATCTATAATTAAAGGCTTATCCACAGAATGATTTGCTATAACTGTTTTAAAAATATCAACAGCATAAGAATTTTGAGATATTCCACAACCAATTTCTACCACATCAGAACTTTCTAAATGATTTAACAACTCTGAAATCGGAACAAAAACTATATTCTGAGTCTGAGCCGCAACTGCAGAAATTACTCGCTCAGTAGAGCATAAAAAACAATATCCACAACCTATTTTTAAAGCTGAAACACTTGATAAATATGCAGCTCCTGGCATATAGTCAGAACCTGCAATATTTAAAACTTTACCATAAGTAGCTTTATTTGAATTCTCAAATCTATTTGGTAGTTTATAATCCATTTTGACGAATTGCCTCATAAGCAACTATTGCTACAGAATTTGATAAATTTAAACTTCTTTGACCCGGTAACATTGGAATAGTTCTTGCATGAGAATCTTTAACATATTTATCAGGTAAACCTCGAGTCTCGGGACCAAAAACTATAAAATCACCATCTTTAAATTCTATATCAGTATATAATTTATCAGTTTTTGTTGTTAAATAATAAAATGTTCCATCAGGAAATTCATTATACAACTCGTCCATAGACTCTAGTTTATGAAGATCTACACTTTCCCAATAATCTAAACCAGCTCTTTTAGTATACTTACTAGTTAAAGAAAAACCTAACTTACCTATAAGGTACAAACTAGCTCCAGTACAAGCACATAATCTAGCTATATTACCAGTATTTTGTGGAATTTCAGGTTCATACAATACAATATTTAACTTTGCCATATTTCGTGCCTCTAAACAAAATTATTTATTAAATAGCTTACCACTTTCTGCAACTACAGGTATTGCTCTAACAACGCAGAATATAATTGCAATCCAAGCTAAAATAATAGCAACTAAATCTGTAGGTTTCGCAATATTTGGATCTAATCCAGGAATTGATGAGAAAATTAACAATACAAAAGCTGCAACTTTTGCGACTGCGTAACTTATTCTCATAAATTTGGAAGCACAAATAAACTTACCCCAAGCGGTTGATTGCATAGATTTATCACCAAAAGCAGTCATCCCTTTAGATAAAGCAACACTACGAATACCATCTGTTGTAAAAGCTCTTGCTACACAAATCAAAGGGAATAATATATTTATCCATCCCAAAACAGCAAAAGCAATCCAGTAAGAAGCTTCTACAATTCTATCACCCATAATATCTAACACTGAACCAAGTTCAGATGATTGATTATATTTTCTTGCGATATAACCATCTACACCATCCATAATAAAGGCAATTATTGTAAGAATTAATGCCCAAATATATGAAACGTTTGTTTGATCAAACAATAAACCAATAGCAACAAAAGCTACAAATACACGGCTTATTGACACAATATTAGCTGTATTATTTTTAATATCCATAAATTTCCAATGTCCTTCTACTATTTTTTCTTTGATCTTGATAATGCAAAATTAACTTCATCAAGATTTTTTCTTCTATCCCCAAGCATAATTTTTTCAGCTTGTTCCAAAATTTTAGTAACCATAAAGCCATTATCTCCACTTGAACGAGCTTTTTTACCAGTTTCACAACAACTGATAAAATGTTGACATTCAAGTTTTAATGGTTCAATTTCAAGATAATCTAATTGAACATTTTCCATATTTCCGGCTTTAAAGTTATCATAAATAGTTAACTTATGTTCAGGAACAGTATCGTCCAAAATTGCAGTAGCCTTTGTTCCACGAACAAGTAATTGAACGTGCTTTCTTGGAGTAATCCAACTATCTGAAATTTGACCAACCATTCCACCTTCAAACTCTATTGAAATATGAGTAATATCCATAATATCATTTCTATCAGAAGAACAACCAACTGCAGAAATAACACGAACAGGTTCTTTACCTGTAACATAGCTCATCATTGAAACATCATGAGGAGCTAAATCCCACATAACACTTCTATCATTTTTGAAGAAATTTACATTCAATCTATCACTTTGAGCATAAACAATATCACCTAATACGCCTTCTTCAATAAGCATCTTTAAACGATTTACTGCAGGATGGTACAACAACAAATGACCAACCATTAACACAAGTCCCTTTGAATCTGCAACTTCTGTCAAATCTTTAGCTTCCTGTGCTACTGTAGAAATTGGTTTTTCAACATATACGTGTTTACCAGCTTCCAACATAGCTTTAACAAACTTATAATGAGTATGACTAGGAGTTACAACTACAACACCTGTAATTTCTTTACTGTTCAAAATATCATTAAAATCTTTTGTAGTAACAACATCAGGATATTGTTCTTTTACTTTTGCAAGATTTTCTTCATCTAAATCACATACCATACCTAAAGCATTAAGGTTATAAAAATTACGAACAATATTTCGTCCCCAAATTCCACAACCTAGCACTGCTATCTTTTGTTCACTCATATTTCCCTAACTTTCTTATAAAATCACTAACTTATTATAATTATAAACTTGAAAATATATTTTGCAAATAGTTAATATACTTTTTACGTTTATTTAACTTAATTTCTTAAATTTTGCACAGCCTGAACTCTTAAGTTATACATAGCTTCATATCGTTCATAGAATAAGTCTCTATCTTCAGGCGGGAACTTCGTTACAAATTTATCTAACAAAGGTTTTGGCACTTCTGAGATTTTTACCATTCTATCAAGAACTTCATTTGTCATTGGATATAAATTCTTATAATTCTTATAAAAAATATGATTACATTCAGCTTCAACTTGAACAGTATGTTTCAAAACTTGTTCTCCGACATTACAAGTTACAATATTGCCTTCAAATAAAACACCTTTATACCCATTCAACATTAACCTGATCATCAAATCATAATCAGCCAACAATTTAAATTTATCATCAAAAGATCTCAATTCATCCAAAACACTTCTTTTAAAAACTACAGCCTGACGAGGACAAGGTGAAACTTGAAAAACATTCAACATTGCTGGAGGAAATACAAATGCATACCCCTCAGGGTGAATACAATATGATGGAAAGAAACAAAAATCCGCGTTTTGTTCTTCCATTAAATTCACAACATCATAAATACCTGTAATATCATGATAGAAATCATCACAACTTAAAAATGCAATATACTTACCTTTAGCTCTTAATATGCCTTTATTCATTGCATCAAACTTACCATGATCGGGCTCAGAAAAGAATGTTAAATAACCACTATTTTTATAATCTTTTAATAGCTCGATAGTCCCATCTTGAGATGCATTATCTATAACAACATGCTCAATATAAGGATACGTTTGTCGATTTAACAAATTCACAAGCAATGTAAAATCATCTGCATGCCCGCTATCTACTATATTTGATGTCGGTGTTACAACCGTAAACTCTGGTTCGTACATAATAAAATCCTTTTTCTTTAATAACTCATATAAACTTGTCTAAGTATTTGCTCTTCAATATTCTTTTTATCAGCAGAATTTGTTTTTGCATCATTAATCATAATATCAAAAGCATACAATTTACCTTTTCTTGAAGTTATATAACCGGCAATTGCACTAGTATCTGACAATGTTCCAGTTTTAGCTCTTAAATTATTTTTAAAATACAACATCCTATTTTTTAAAGTTCCTTCACCTGGAGTTGGCAAATATGCTTTAAACATTTCAAAATTATCAGTTTTAGCTTCAGCTAACAAAAAATCTGTCATAAAATCGGCAGTCATTATGTTATTTTTTGAAACACCACTGCCATCGACAACTTTAACATCTTCGTCTGATAGATTTAATTTTTTCAAATAAGCATCTAACATCTTCAAAGAATTAGCAATACAACCTTGAGAATTAGCATACTTACTTCCAGCCAATTTAAACAAGGTTTCTGCTACAAAATTGTTGCTTGATTTTAATATTGAAGCCATTGCTTCATCTATACTGTGATCTACTTGAGCTACTAAATATACATTAGATTTTGGGAGTAATGAATTTTTAATAGCTGCATAATATTCCATTTTCTTTGCGCGAATAGCATCTTCTAAACGAAGAACAAAATATCGTCTTGTATCATTTACCGGAATTTTTAAAATATTTGTTTTTGAAACTACACCACTAGCTTCAAGAACATTTGGTGCAATACTATTATTTCTGGATAATGAAACAGAATCACTATTTGAGCTCAAATCCGTAGTTACCAAATTCATAAAAGTAATAGGATAAAAAGGTTTTACGGTAATTGTTGCAGGAGTATTATTTGCATTAGGACGAACTTCTATTTTTAATAAATTTCCATCCAAATTATAAGCACTAAACTTCGGCATCAAACTATTTAAGTCATCATCCCATTGCCAACCTTCACCCCATTCTACATTATCAAAAATTGAAGCATCTAAATATATATTTTTTGGAGATAAAATATTTTTACTTTTAGCTGTTTCAACTAAATATTCTAAATCATTTGAAGTTAAAAATGGATCAGCTACTAATTTAAAATATAAATCATTATTTGTACTTTTATATAATTTTGTAGAAAATTTATAATCTAGGCCTAATGAATCTAAAGCTGCAGCAGAAGTCACTAACTTCAATGTTGAGGCAGGAATCATCGGCATCTTTTGATTAAGAGAGTATACAACATTTCCACTTTCAACATCTTTTATTGATACTGAAAGTGCATTTTTATTAACATCTAAATTTCTTATAGTTTGATTTATTGATTCTGCCGCCGCAGAAGTAACAGTAAAACAAAGTAATAATAATAAACTAATTATTTTTTGCATACACTTTTACCTCATAATTATCCCTAATATCATTTAATACAGTACATTTATCTCTAAACTCATACATTTCATTCATTGATAAATTTGCAGTAATTATACCTTCTCCACTCATTATGGATGCGAGTTCATCACCCTTATAATCTATAATTCTGGATTGACCTAAATTTGATTCAGTTTCGTTTATTTTTCCAGACTGAGTTAAAGCAACAAAATAACACTGATTTTCTATTGCTCTAGATTTTGTCATCATTTCCCAAGGTATAGGCTTATTAGAACCCCAAGCTGCACAATTAACTAACACATCTGCGCCAGCCAATCTATATGCCCTATAAATTTCTGGAAATCTAATATCATAACAAATAGTTAACCCGAATTTTATACCTTCAAGTTCAACCATAACCGGAGATTCTCCAACCGAAACAAATTTACCTTCATCACAACCATAATAAGAAAATAAATGATTTTTAGAATATGTAGTTATCAATTCTCCTTCTTTAGAGATTACCGGGCATGTATTATAATACTTACCATTATCTTCAGTAATAAAACTACCACCTATAATATTAAACTCATACTGTTTAGCCAAATTCTTAAGAAAACTAATAACTGAACTATTAGAAAGCTTTTGTGCAGAATTTCTAAAGCAAGAACACTCCCATCCAACAGTCCAAACTTCAGGAAGAATTAAAACATCAGTTTTCAAATCAAGATTTTCAAGAATAATATTTTTAACTTTTTCACAATTAGCCTCAACATCACCAATTATAGATGACATTTGAAGCATTGAAATTCTTATTTCTTTTTCTTCCATAATTTTAACTTTTTAGCCTCTTTATATTTTTCTGGAGCCACTTCTGCTAAATTCAATAAAGAATTTCTAATTTCTTCTGCAATTTGTTTATCAGTTTTATCAGCAGTATAAATTGGCTCTCCATAGATATTTAATAACCAGCATGGTCCAATTGGTGAAGACATTTTATCCCAAGACGGGAATCTAACAAATGTAAATTCAGGAGAATACCAATGTACCGGAACAATAGGAACTCCAGCTTCTCTTGCCAAAGCAATAACTCCAGGTTTAACTTTATGCAACGGACCTCGAGGTCCATCAACCATGATAGCAATATTTTCTCCATTTTTTAATTTAGAAATCATTTTTAAAGTTGCTGAAACTGACCCTTTTCTTTTAGAAGATCCTCTACATGTTTGGAATCCCCATTTTTCACAAACACGAGCTATAATTTCTCCGTCCAAGGAATTACTAATTAAGATATTAATATTTGCTCTATCTTTAATTCCATGTAAACAGAATTGATTTTCATGCCACATTGCGTATATACAAGGGGTAATTCCAGGATTATTAAACTCGGTAATATGTGTAAAACACTCTTGCACTTTCATTATTGAATATGCAAGATTTGAAATTTGTCCAATATTATTTTTATTAATCAGCCTAACCATAATATAAGAATTGTACCATATAAATATTGAAAAGGCATAACATTTTAAATTTGTAAAAAAGAAATTAAAAAAAGTGCTTGACGTACAATTTTTTTTATTTTACACTTGAATTGTTCCCAAAAGGAGCGCTGATAATTAAATAAATTTCGGGATGTAGCGCAGCTTGGTAGCGCACCTCGCTTGGGACGAGGGGGTCGCACGTTCAAATCGTGTCATCCCGACCATTTATCAAAAAGACCGTTCCTGAAACGGTCTTTTTTTATAGATAGGATATGTAAGTTTAAATGAGGGATAGAAAAAGTGGATTTTATTACATGGACAATATGGTTTTTAAGTAAACTAGCTCATCTTGTTGGAAGTTATGGTTTAGCAATCATTCTTTTAACTATCATTGTTAGAGGAGCAATGTGGCATTTAAACGTTCAACAACAACGTTCAATGAAAATGATGCAAGCTCTTCAACCAAAAATGAAAGCTATACAAGATAGATACCAAAGTAATCCTCAGATGATGCAACAAAAAATGATGGAATTTTATAAAGAACATAAGTTCAATCCAATGGGCGGATGCTTACCTTTATTAATCCAAATGCCAATATTTATTTTGTTGTATTCAGCTTTAATAAGTCCACAATTTATACAAGTTGCAGGCAATCAAAATTTCTTATTTATTAAAAGTTTAGCTACAACTTTAAGAGCAACAGCTGGAATTTCAGAAGACGGAAAACTTGGTGTCGCTAAAGGTGATAAGTTTATACTAGGAAATACTGCTACAGTTTATCTTCCAGGAGAAACAATTAAAAATGTAAAAGTTACAGATCCTACACAAGCCTTAACTCTTAGAGGGGATTTAAAACCTGGCGAAGAAGCAACTTTTGTATTCAGTTTAGATCATATTAAATTAAAATTTAGTCAATTAGAACAAATTGAAAAAGCTGAAGTTGTTGTTACTAATAGTAGTATTAGAGAAAATGAAAAACTTACATTTGTAAGAGAAAATGGAGAATTAGTTGCAAGCATTCCAACAATTCCGGTAAACAAAACTCTTCACTGGGATGTAATTATTCTTATCTTACTATTTGCAGCAACAATGATTCTTTCTCAAAAAGTAATGATGTCTATGACTAAGACTGATTCTACAGATCCAACTCAGCAAGCTTTACAAAAGTCAATGGGTACTTTCATGCCTCTAATGATTATAGCAACATTTGTTATAATTCCAATTCCGGCAGGTGTTCTATTGTACTTAATTACAAGTAACATTATTCAAATCATACAAACTGTTGTAATCAACAAGCAAATTGATATGGAACAAGAAAAGAAAAAAGAAACAGTAAATGATGATGAATTAAAAAACGCAAAAAAAGTTAACGAAAAAAAATAATTAAATAAATAAAAACCTAAAAACAACTCCAAAAAAATCTTTGGAGTTGTTTTTTGTGTATAATGAGATAAAAAGATTATAAAAGGATTACAAAATGAATATATCTGAATTTGATTACGAATTGCCAGAAGAATTAATAGCACAAATGCCAGCAGATAAACGTGAAAACTCAAAAATGCTGGTCCTAGATAAAGACTCAAAGACAATTGAACATAAACATTTTTTTGACATAGTAAATTATTTAGATAAGAATTGTCTGTTAGTTTTAAATAATACAAAAGTTTTACCAGCTCGTTTATATGGGACAAAAGACACTGGTGCCAAAATTGAGGTATTCTTATTGGAAGCCAAACAAGGTAAACAATGGTCTTGTTTAATAAAACCTTCAAAAAGAATAAAACCAGATACAATAATTACTATTTGTGATGAATTACAAGTTAAAGCTATAGAAAAACTTGAAGATGCAGGAGAATGGCTTGTTGAATTAATATATGAAGGTAACTTATTTGATATATTACATAAAGTTGGGAATATACCACTACCTCCATATATTGAAAGAAAACTTCAATCAGAAGAAATAAAACAATTTGATATGAATAGATATCAAACAGTTTATGCTAAAGATGAAGGTTCAGTTGCAGCACCAACTGCGGGCTTACATTTCACACAAGAAATTTTAGAAGCTCTAAAAAATAAAGGAGTTGAAATAGCTTATGTAACTTTAAATGTAGGATTAGGAACATTTAGACCTGTAAAATGTGAAAATATCCTTGAACACAAAATGCATTCTGAGACTTTCGAAATAACAAAAGAAGCTGCAGATACAATCAATAAAGCTAAAAAAGAAGGTAAAAAAATTGTTGCTGTTGGTACAACTACAGTTCGAACTCTTGAAACTGCATTTCAAAAATACGGTTGCATTAAAGAATGTCATGACCATTCAGAACTATTTATTTACCCACCTTACGAATTTAAAGTAATAGATGAACTTATTACGAATTTTCACTTGCCAAAATCAACATTACTAATGTTAGTTAGCGCATTAGCCGGAAAAGATTTTATATTTAAAGCTTATCAAGAAGCCATAAAAAATAAATATAGATTTTTCAGCTATGGAGATTGCATGCTAATAAAATAAATTACCTAAATAGATAATCTCATTTCAAAAAACATTGACTTTTTTATCTAAATCCTTAAACCATATGGAGGATACATTAAATTCTAATATTGAGTAGAATAATAATGTACTTGGGAGGTAGTATAAGAGCATGTTCTCTGAAATGATACAAGGATTATTGAATTCAGGTGGAAAAGCAGCAGCAATGCAACGTACTGCTCAAATTAACAATTACATAAATAATGTAAATAGACAGCTTAATCCCCAAAACACTACAGCTGCAAATTCTTTAGATACAATTTATCCACCAAATTCAAATAACGTTCAATCCTTTGAAAAAGTTTTATCAAGTACAACTCAAGCAAATTTTGGTTCATTATTGCTTAATCCTAAATCATTAAATGTAAATGCTAATATCTACGATAACAATGATGATATAGATACAAGCAATATAACAAATTCTACATTATTAAATGCGATAAAAGAAGTTAATGATGCCAGAAGAACATATACCCCACAAAGTCAGGCGATAACAAACAAATCTCAACTTTTAGGCATGATTAACCAAATTGCACAACGTAACGGAGTTGACGAAAAATTAGTACAAGCATTAATAAAACAAGAATCAGGCTTTAACCCTAATGCTACATCTAGAACTGGAGCTATGGGATTAATGCAACTAATGCCATCTACCGCAAAAGCTCTTGGAGTAAAAGATCCATATAATGCAGCTCAAAATGTTGATGGTGGAGTTAGATATTTAAAATCAATGTTAAATAAATACAACGGAAACATAATTTTAGCTCTAGCGGCCTATAATGCAGGCCCTGGAGCTGTCGATAAATACGATGGTGTTCCACCATATAAAGAAACTCAAAATTATGTAAAAAACATTTTAGCCAATTATCTATAACATAAAAAAGGAAACATAATGTTTCCTTTTTTAATGCTTATAACTTAGCTAATACATGTTGTAATCTATCAATTTTTTTATTATCCGTTCCAATTCCACATAAAAGCATAGTAGATTTTTCATTTGTACGTTCATCTTCAATATCAAAATCTTCATATAACATTTCTGATAGCTCATATCCAGAAACACCAGGAACTCTTATTAGAACTTTTGTCGGATCATCTCCAAAGAATTCACAACCTTTACATTTCATTCGCATATTATCTAAACGAGTGATAAGATTATCAATTTCTTTTCTACCCTCACGAGAATTTAAATACTCAATATTCTCTTCAATAGAAGCTAATAATGGGTATGAAGGTGAAGTTGTTGTAAACATATTCAAAGCTGGTCTAACATCAATTTCACAATTACAATGTAATAATGCAGTCGGATTTAATCCACCAGCAGTTTTATGCAAAGACTGCACTGTAAAATCTGCAACATTAACAGCAGATAACGGTAACTTATCCGAAAATGGATATAATGCACCGTGAGCTTCATCTACTATTAAGAAGGCTTCGTGTCTTTCACAGATAGATTTAATTTCTTCAATGTCAGAAATAATACCCTCATAAGACGGAGATGTAATAATAACTGTTCTGATATTATATCTACTTAAAAAATATTCAATAACTTCAGGTTTAGCCTCAAGAGGAACTCCCCAATCCGGATCAATATCCAAATCATAAGTTAAAGCTCTAGCTCCAGCTAAACGAACTGCATTAAAATGACTAGGATGAGAATTAGAAGCAATTAAAACTTTATCACCGACTTGTGTACATGACAATACTGCAGCAATAATACCACTTGTAGAACCATTAGTTAAAAATGTTGTTGAATATGTATGATAAATAGTCCTAGCTCTCATCTGAGCTTGATTTAATGCTTCTTCCGGATCATGGCACTCCGTTTCAGAAATATCAATTTTATACATTTCCTTTAACGGCTCATATATACAAAATTTTTGACCATGAGACGGGGTTGTATATAATGTCTTATTAAACTTACTTTCCAGCAATCTTACTAAACTCATAATAACCTATTATTTATTTTTAATCTCTACACTACGTTTTGCACAATATTGAGTCAATATCATTTTGTCATGTCCTGATTCATAAACAAATTGACCAGATACAGCATAACCACCAGCTTCTTGTTTTTCTATTCTTAATGGTTCAAACTTACAATTAACAAATTTATCCTCAGAAACAGGTAAAGCTAAACTATAAGAACCTTCAATATTGATATTTACATCGGTTTTAAACTTTAAACCACCGGCAGAAACGTCTAAAGTTGAAACTTTATAAGATTCATTATCTTTATGTAATTCCAACTCATTTATATATTTCACACGAGTATATTGACGTCTTTGTAAGAATTTATGTTTTGCAGGACTTGCTATAACAAGAGTCTTACCTTCAATTTCCTTTGCATAAGAATCAAAATACAACTTACCATGAGAGGTTTGTGTATAAAACTCACAATAGGTATTTTTTAAAATACCATCAGGTTCATAATCTAATTCTAAAGTAAAATCATTTGCAGTAACAGCAGTAACTTTACCTCTATTGGCAAATTTAAAATCTTGCGGAATCATTAAAATTTCTTGATTTTCAACAACTAATTCTCTCATCTACAACCTCTCTATCGTAATATCAATATATAGAAATTATACACGAATAAAAAAATTAAGGCATAATGTTAAGAAAGTATGAAATAAAAAAAAAGCCCTCGATTAATCAAAGAGGGCAGCTGAGCAATCAGAAGAGTTGAGGATTTATACAATAATAATAAGATTTTTATTTACAGATTTCATTGTGCTTAATACCAATAATTGATGTAAAATATTGCCTAAAAGTATCAATTATTTGATTTTTATTTATCAAATATGATAAAATAGCAAAGTTAGTGATAAGGAGTTATTATGAAAAAAATATTATGCTTAACAATTTTAAGTTTTACTGCAATTAGTCCAGCTTTTGCTGTTCCATACTATTATCAAGCTCCAAATGCTGGAAATATGAATTTTTACCCAATGATGCAAAGACAAATGGAACAAGAACAAACGCTTGATTTTATTAACAATCCTGAAGATTATAAACAAAAACGAGAACAAAAAGATGCTCAACTAGATTACGAACAAGGTAAATCTAATTTTAATCCATCGTATCTAAAACCTACAACTTTTAACTTGGGTAAACAAAAAAATACTCCAACACAAACAAACATGGAATTTACTAAAGACGAAAATGGTCAAATTAGAATTCAAGGAATAAAATAGGGATTTAATATGAAAAAACTAATTATAAAATGGATAATTTTTGCATTAGTAATTATGGGTACCTGTTATTTACCAGGAATTCACGTAGATAGTTTTTGGTTTGCTATGCTTGTTGCCGCAGTTCTAACTATCGTGAATATTTTTATAAAACCTATAATAAAGCTCCTAACATTCCCAATAAATTTACTAACATTTGGCATTTTTAATTTGGTTATAAACTTTGGAATATTATATGGGATATCATATTTTATTCCGCAATATCACTTAGATAATTATCTTAGTGGATTTATATCTTCAATTATAATAGCAATAGCATATTGCATAATAAAAAAATGCTAAATAAAAGTTTTTGCAAAAATAAAGAGGAAAGAAAATCTTTCCTCTTTTAACTATCTAGAGATTAATTATTTTATTTTTACTCGAGGAACAACTGACATTCCCGGCACAATATTATATTTGGTATAATCTTCATCAAATACAATCTTCACAGGAACACGTTGAACGATTTTAACATAACTACCTACAGCATTTTCTGGTGGAAACAAACTTGATTTTGCACCAGTTGCTCGTTGTATACTGTCAACGTGTGCTTTGAATTTTTTACCGGGGTAAGTATCTACAGCAACCTGAACCGGTTGACCTGGGTGCATATGAGTTAATTGTCCTTCCTTAAAATTAGCAACAACCCACATTTGTTCTGGAACAACAGCCAATAATGGTTGACCAATTTGAACATAATTACCTTGTTCAACGCTTCTTGCTGAAATTTTGCCATCAGATGGGGCATATATTTTTGTATAGCTTAAATTTAATTTAGCTTGCTCAACTTCAGCCTCTAATCTTTTTATTTCAGCTTCCACTGATTGTGTTTTAGCAATAGAAGAATCTAATTCCGATTTCATAGCTTTTGTTCTATTGGATGTTGATTGATAATTTGCTTGAGATACTTCTAATTCTTTTGAACTTCTATCATAATCTTGTTTTGAAACAACACCTGATTTATACATTTCGTTATAACGTTTAAAATCTTTTTGTGCAAAATTCAACTTGGACATAGCAGAAGCTGTATCATCTGCAGCTTGACCAACGTTAGATGTATTCTTTGAAACATCATGTGTAGACACTTTTAATTGAGCTTTAGCTTCTGCTAATTTTGCTTCTGCCTGATCTAATTTCACTTGATAATCGACAGGATCAATTTCTAAAAGCAAATCTCCTTTTTTAACAGTTTGGTTATCATCAACTAATAGTGAAACAACTGGACCCGCTACACGTGGTGCAACAGAAATTATTCTACCTTCTACAAACGCGTCATCGGTAGATTGATAATGAGTAGACATAATCGCAGCATATAATCCTATTAAAATTAATATACCTGCTGCAATTGATGGTATAAATACTCGTTTTTTAGTAATTTCCGGACGACGTCGTTTTAATCTTTCTTTGGCTAATTTTTCAAATTCTTCTTTTTTACGTTTTTTAGTTTTGGGTAAACTTGGAGCTTTATTAAATTTTTCTTTATCTTCGGCCATAAACACCTCTTTATATTTGTATATTTACTTTTGATAACAAATTCTTATTTATTTTTTCTAAAACATTATTTAATATATCTAATTCTTCTTCTGGAATACCTTCAACAGTCTCATGCCATACCTTTAGTATAGTTGGAACAGCTTGATTATATAAATCAATACCATCTTGAGTTATATTTATTTTCACTATTTTACGCTTATTAACATCTGGAGTTTTACTTACATACCCAATTTTTTCTAAAATATTTAAAATTCTGGAAATATTAGGGCGATCTTTTAGAGTTAATGCTGAAATTTGACGTTGATATAAACAGCCATTCTCTACTAACACATGTAAAACTGAAAACTGTTCTGGTGTTATATTCAAATTTGAATTTACAAAAGTTTGAATAGCAAAAACCTTTGACAAGTTTCCTGTACCTGCCAGCTTTGGACCTATTTTATATTTTAATGCTTTAGTCTTGTCCATGATTTTTACTTTGTGTTATCATAATAACATAAAAAAGGATGAATGTATCATGAAGAAATTAAAAATATTAATTATTGTGATGAGTTTAATTCTCGTTACCCCACAAAGCAGTTTTGCAAAAAAACAAAAAAACAACCAAGATAACCATATTGAATATATGAACTTAAATTGGTGGGAAAATTTCAACGATCCACAATTAAGTGAATATTTAGAGCAAGTTTATAAAAATAATCCAGATTTAAAAATTGCCTCAATCAAAGCTCAACAATCTCAACAAATAATGAAACAGGCATTTGCAAATCAATTACCTCAATTATATTTTAATGGGACTCTACAAAGAGAACTAACAGGAAGTACACAACAATTTGGAGATGTAATTATTCCTGATTATAACCAAGCTCATTACATTTTACCACTTACAATGTCATATGAAGTTGATATTTGGGGTGAAAATTATCTAAAAACAAAAAGTATGAAAAAACAAATTGAAATGACTAAACAAGATGAAAGAGCATCATATATATCTATATCATCTAGTTTTGCATCAAATTATTATACACTTATTGGTATCGATAAACTCATAAAAAACCAAGAAAATTTATTAAATCTAGAAAAAGGAATTGTTAAACTAGAAGAGCAAAAATACAAAAGTGGCTTATGCCCAATTGCAGAAGTTTTGTCAGAAAAACAAACACTAGCTCAAATGCAAGAAAGATATAACATTCTAAAAGAACGACAAGATGTTGTTATAAATCAATTAATATCACAACTGGGAGACAGATACACAAAAGAAATTACACGCAGTGAATACTCTTCCATTCCTGAAATTAAAACTCCTAAAGAAATATCAACAGAATTTATAGGAGAACGACCAGACATCAAAAAAGCTGAATACTATATTGAAAAAACAGGGATAGATGTAAAAGTAGCACAAAGAGACTTTCTACCTAAATTCAGAATATATGGTCAAGTAGGTTTTAATGCATATGATTGGTGTAGAATGTTTGCCCCACATACATTTTTATCTACAGTTGGTGTAATGCCATCTTTAGACTTATTTACTGGAGGTATGAAGAAGGCAAAATTAAAATACAATAAATTAGAATATGAAAAAGCATTACAGATTTATCAAAAATCTATATTAACATCAATTCAAGAATTAAATGACTCTATGATGAGTATAAAAACATCGCAAATGAATTACGAAAATAGCAAAGAACGATATTTATTAGAACAAGAAAAATTAGCTCTATCAAACAATCAACTCAAAATAGGTGGTAAAGCTATGTTAGATAATTTAAAAGATCAAGAAATTTCGATTATGATTGAAGAAGGAGTTGTTACAAACAACATAAACAGATTACTTGCAGCAATAAATTTATATAAAGCCGTTGGTGGAAAAGATTATACTAAACAACAAGACCTATAAAGCTTCAACTTTATTAGGGAACTTATCATTTTTTGAACATACTTGCGGAATAATAAACCCAAACATATTTTTATTATCTTGGTTACTTTCTGCAAGTATTTTTCCGTTATGAGCCTCTATAATTTTCTTTGATAAATATAATCCTAACCCAATTCCAACTTTATTAAACTTTTCTGAATGTGTAACATATTTTCTGAATAATTTATCTAAAACTTCTGGTTCAATAAATGGCCCAGCGTTAATAACTTTCACTTCAATATTACCTTCAATATTAGCAAGATATACATCTACATTACTCGCAGAATAGGCATAATTAATAGCGTTAGATAATAAATTTATAATAACTCTTTTTAATTCAATTCTATCAGCAAAAACTTCACAATCATTATTGTTAAAATGAAACACCAAAGTTATAGAATTTGCAGATGCTAAATTCGAAATTTCGTGAATACACTCCGAAATCATACCCGCCAAATCAAAAGTAGAATAATTTAATGAGATTTCACCATTTTCAAATTTATAAGTTGATAATAATGTATACACCATATCATACATATAATTACACGAATCTAATGTTAACTTTAGCATTTCTTTTTGATCTGAATTAAGTTCTCCCAACTGTCCACTCAACAAGAGTTCTAATGCTCTAACCTGAGCAATAGTAGGAGTTTTTAAATCGTGACTAAGTGTCGCAATATATGTTTCTCTCTCCTCTGTCATTCTTTTTTCAGCATCTATATTTCGTAAAAAAGTCGTTACCGCATAAATTTCACCATTCTTATTTCTCATAGGAGTTTGATGAGCTAAATACCAATAACTTTCTCCATTTTTGGCAATCAAACGTTTTTCTGATTGAAAACTTCCACCAGCAGATATAACCCTAGAATTCTCAATATGAATATATTTCTTTAAATCATCCACATCAAACTGGATTTTTTCACCATCTATAGTAACATCTAACCCGGTTAATAAAAAATCTTTTGCTCTAGCATTACCTAAAATCAAATTGTCATCCGTGTCTAATACAAATGCCAACATCGGAGCATTATTGATTAGTGAATATAATTGAGTATTTGAAAATTCTAAAGCCTCTGTTATATGCCTTGACTCAGTAATATCTCTACTTAGGGTTAAAATTCCTACAACTCGATTCTTACTAATAATTGGAGCAGAGACCAATTCATACAAAACTTTCTCTCCCTTTATCAAAAACTCAACAACATAAGTTTGAGGTTCTTTTTTTTGTAAGACTATCCTATCATTTTTACAAATAAGAGATGCAATATCATAATCAAAAAGTTCAAGAGGAGTTTTACCAATAAAATCACTCTCTGAAGTAAAGCCAAAACATTCTTTAAAAAAACGAGAACAAGTTACATATCTCAATTTTGGATCTTTAAAACAAATTAAATCCGGAGTGAACTTAAACATATTATTTAATAAAGCATCAATATGACAGGATTCACAATTTTTAGAAGCCTTACAGTTCTTGTATCGCAAAAGATCATCATCTCTAATTTTTAAAATTTTAGGGAATATATAAGTTACCAATAAGGTATCCAAAATAAAATAAATTATAAGAACAACCAAAAAAGCTTCATAATTATGCAGCAAAACGTTGTTTCCAATACAAAGATTATATCCTAATAACAATAATAAGAAACTCAGAGTTCTAATAACAATTTTCTTCACTCTATTTCTATATACATTTTGCTTCAATGAATCCATAATTAAATTCCTTAACTGCATTAATGACCTTTTCAGTTTTTGCTAATTTATCAAAAATAGAATGTACATAACTCGATAAATCACAAAGACAAATTTCTAACCCATTAGTAACTTCATACTTATTAAAACCTTTAATAATCATTTTTATAAGAGACGTTTCTTTTGGATTTAACATACTTTTAAACTTAATATAATCAACTTCTGGTAATGTATTAATATAATTAAAGATACTATGCTGTATTCTAAAATCAATCCAAGAATTACCATCCAAAACAAGATTTATAATCTTATAAAGCTTATCTTTAGATACATCTTTTAATAAATAAGCATCAGCATTTGCATACAAAGATGCTAGAATTTCAGATTTATAATTATCTGCAGCAAACAAAATAACTTTAATATCAGGATTAATATCTTTAATAATACAAGAAGCTTCAACACCATTCATATATGGCAAACCAATATCCATAAGAACTAAATCGACATCATTTTCAGATAGAAAAGAAACACTGTCTTCTGCATTATCAAAAACTGCAGACACAGTCATATTAGGCATAATCTCAATTGTTTTTTTTAAGATCATACACGACAATTTTGAATCATCAACAATAAGTACATTAATATCATTTTGCATATTTTTCATATACCAGCCTTTCAATTGTAAATACATTTAACATCAATATATTAAATAATTGAATTGCCAAGGTGGGCAATAAAAAAAGCTACTTATCAAAAGACAAGTAGCTATTATAAATACAATCTTATAACCGTATTATTAAGTATGCTCAATTTGACAAGTAAAATCAGGAGCACTTTCCATACGTTTGAAAATTTCATCAAAAGTTAATAACCCTGCAGTTGCTCCAAATTGAGAAACAACCCCTGCAGCATTAACTGAAGCTGCAATTAAAGATTTTGCAATATCACCATTTGTACTAGATAACGCAGCACAGAAAGTTGAAGCAAAAGCATCACCTGAACCCAAAGTTGAAGTTACAGGCCCATCGAAACAAGGACAGTAATAATATGACTTACCATCAAAAGCAAATGCGCCATACTTACCATCTGTGATAACAATAATTTGTTTTTCTGAAACTTTCAACTTTTGGAACATTGATTTTAAATCCGGATGAATTAACTGATGCGAGAATTTTTCATCTTTAGTATCAGGACGTAGTTGTATACCTGTAGCCATTGATGCTTCTTCTTTATTCATAACAACAATGTGCGCATATGCTAAAATACTCTTTAAGTAATTAAAACCTTTTTTAATTCCTGTTGTTCCAGCATTAAAACAAATATAAGTATTATTATCTTTTGCGAAATGTACAATATCATCTAACACCTTGTTACTATCGCCATTCAATGGAGCAATGTACAACAACTTAGCATTTTTTATAGCTTCAAAATCAATTTCAGATTTCTTGATATGGGCATTAGCTCCTCTATGAGCTAAAACAGTTCTATCACCTTCAAAACTAGTCAAAATAATTGAAAAACCAGTACTATCATTCTTATCTTGAATAACTGAATCTAAATTTACATTTTTATTTTCAAAAAATTCAAACAAACCTTGAGAATAAATATCATCACCAACTTTAAAAATTGCAGATGTAGAAAAACCCAAATTGGCAAAATTAGTAGCAGTATTAACTCCACCGCCACCAACTTGTGATGCAAAATCTGTAATTTCAATTTTTGAGCCATAAGAATAACTCATATATTCAGATTTTTTATCTTTTTTACGAACAGAAACGATATTTGCATCATCACATTCTACAAATACATCCATAGTGGCACTACCAATTGTAACAATATCACTCATGATTATATCCTCTTACAAACTATTCATATACAATGATTTTAACATAAAATTAAGATTGATTATATTTTTCTAGCAAAAAAAGATATTTTTGAATTTAATAAAATTAGCAGAATATAAGGATGGAATATGAAAGTTTTAAATATACAATACCCACAATTTACACAAATAAAATTTGACAAATCTAAAAAGAATTCAACTCAAAATAGTAATAAAACAAATTTACCTCAAACAATAATTTCTACTTCTTATAAGGACTATAATATCTCATTTTCAGGTAGAACACCTGAGAACTTCTACGAGCAAGATTTCAACAGAGAAAAGATGCCTTATACTATGAGAAATTATCTAAACTATGATTATGAACAAAGACAACATATTCCACCAGAACAAATGATGAGAGAAGTCTTTAAATATATAGATACAGCTAAAAATTTTGACGAAGTAAAACGTTTATATCCAAATGAAGACCTATTCAAAAATTTACACAACAATAACCAAAAACACAAAACTAATATTTTAGCTGAAATAAAAATAGCAAAAGAATTAAGTGATGCTCCATTATTAAAAGATGGCTCTGACGACTTTGGAATGTATTTACTAAAAAAAATATACATAGAAGGTAAAACTCTAAAAGAAATATCTAAAGATTTTCTAGAAAAAGATATAAATGACGAATACAAAGATTTCATAACAAAACCAATTAATTATGAAACAACATCAGCTTACGGAATTAAATTTCCAAAACAAGAATTTTGGCATTCATTTATTGCAACAAGAGATGAATATAAAAAATTCTTTGTTGAATTACCTAAAAACACAATAGATCCAAATAGAATAGAAGCAAATAAAACATCATCTAAAGATAAATCTACGGAAGTATCTGCACGAAAAGCATACAAACCTGAAAAAAGAAAATATACAACTCCTCACTATAAAAAAGAACAATTAAAAAGAGATTTAAAAGACTCTGACATGACAACGTCAGACATCGAAAAGAAAATCAAAAAAAGGTTTACTAAAGATGATCCAGAAGCTTCATTTATAGTGAAATATCTACAACCCATAATGGTAGTAGCAGCTGATAGAATTCATTTATCAGAAGAGCTAAAATCATTCTATGAATCAGACAAAAATAACCAAAATAAGAATGATGACTACGCATTAAGAAGATTTTGGAAAGAAAATCAATACCTAAAACAAGATTACGCTACCGCAATTATCGATACAATTGAGCTATTTGAAGATAATTATGGTGCTGGAGGTATGATTCCTATAAATAATGAATTTCAACCAATTACTCAAAATAGTGAAAATTCAAAACCAATTGATTTTGTAACAGAAAACTTTATTTCACTTGTTAATAGTGTTAAAAATATCGAAACAGAAAGAAAAGAAAGATATGCTCTACACGATGAATTACAAAAACAATTGGAAGAACACTTTATAACTAAGTATGGAGAAATTCAAGAAGATAAACCTGCAACTACAAATACGCAAACAATAGCTCCAGCATTCTCTGAAGAATTATTAGAAAATACAGCAAAACAATTTAATGCCAACACATATAAGTTAAAAGGCAAAAACGGTGAAGAGATAATTATAACCGCAAACCTCAATGAGGTTCTAAGAGATAATATAAAAAATGAAACTAAATACTTCCCATCAAAATATAGAAATCTATACATTAAATTTCTACAAGAAAATCCAAATGTTAGTGAAAGATTCAAACTATCTATAGCTACAAACCAACTAAGAAATATGCTAGACGATGATAAAATAATGACGCCAGAAGAACTAGAACATGAAAAAATCAATTATTATAGGGATTTTTGTATTGAAAATATAGAAAAAGAAATGGCGGCAACATACGCAATTGCTGATGCTATAAATAAAAGTACAAATCAAAAAGTTCCAACAAGCATTTATAGTCACTTTACATTAGAAACTAATCGTTTATTAGGAGAAACAGAAAACTATAAAGAACTTTCAAAACTAATATCTAAGTCTAATAAAGACATTAACTTTTTATATGAACAATATAGTAAACCTCTAACAAATTCTGAAATCCATAAAATTACACTTTCAATTATGGACGAAATTTCAAAATACAATCCTGATAATAAAGATTCAATAGCAAACCAAGATACAAAAGCTTTACTACTAATGGTTAAAGACATAACTAATGATGTAAAAATTATGAAAGATCCAGTAAAAGGTATTCTTGATTATACATTGCCTGGCTATCCACATTCAAGAAGTTTACTAGACAAACAAACGGACAGAACTCATAAAACTGCAAAATTTGAACAACTTATGAATTTAATACTAAAAGACATGTTACTTATAAAATCAAGTAATCATTCAGTATTTTTAAGTATGCTAAACGAAGAAACATTTAATAAATACAAACATTTACTAACTCCGGAAACAAGATCAGAAATGGAAAAGGAAATAAACTTTGCAACTCCGGAACAAAAACAATTATTTTCATACTCAAATGCTCAACTAAAAATGCTTAGCAAACAAAAATAAATTTAATCTAAGAATTAATCAATAAATAAAAAAGGGAACCTTAAATAAGGTTCCCTTTTTTGAATCTATTAGCAAACTATTGTAATTTTGCCATATCTTCTTCTGTAACACCTTTGATTGTAAGATTAACTCTACCTTTTTCATCGATTTTGATAATCTTAACAACAACTTCTTGGCCAATTGATAAATGAGGTTCAATTGATTCAATTCTTTCGTTACAAACTTGAGAAATATGAACCATACCATCTTTACCTCCGCCAAGTTCAACGAAAGCTCCGATAGGAATAATTCTTACAACTTTACCTTTTATTACCATACCAACTTCAGGTTTGAAAGTTAAATCTCTAATCATCTTCATAGCGATTTTTGCACCTTCTTGATCATTTGAAGTAATTGTTACAACACCGCTATCTTGAATATCGATTTCAGCGCCAGAAGCATCAATAATTGCTCTAATTTGTTTACCACCAGGTCCGATAACTGTACCGATATCTTCAGTCGGTATAGTCATTGTAGTAATACTTGGTGCAAATGGAGACATAGGTCCTGGTTCAGTGATAGCCTCTCTCATTTTTGATAAGATATGCAATCTACCTTCTTTAGCTTGACCTAAAGCTCTACGTAATGTTTCATTAGCAATACCTTTAGCTTTCATATCCATTTGAAGAGCTGTAATACCAGTATCATTACCAGTAACTTTGAAGTCCATATCACCTAAGAAATCTTCAATACCTTGAATATCAGTTAATACAACAGGTTCTTTTCCTTCTTCAGTAATCATACCCATTGCAACACCACCGATCATACATTTAACAGGTACACCAGCATTCATCAATGCCATTGAAGATCCACAAGTAGAAGCCATTGATGTTGAACCGTTAGATTCTAAAACATCAGAAGTTACACGAATTGTATAACCGAATTCTTCTTGAGATGGTAAAGCTGGAACGTTAGCTCTTTCTGCTAAGTGACCGTGACCAACTTCACGTCTTCCTGGACCTCTTAGAGGTTTTACTTCACCAACTGAGAAACCTGGGAATATGTATTTATGCATATAAGTTTTTTCAGTTTCAGGATCTACACCATCTAATTCTTGCTTCATAGCTGGACCAGCTAATGTTGCAACTGATAATACTTGAGTTTGACCTCTTGTAAATACAGCTGAACCGTGAGCTCTTGGAATTACACCAACTTCGCACCAAATAGGACGAACTTCGTTAGGTTTTCTACCATCAGCTCTAACACCTTCATCCAAAATCATTGTACGCATAATATGTTTTTCTGCATTTTTGAATTCTTCAGCAACAAAATCAATACCAGTTTCTTCAATGATTTGTTTAATATAGTGATCATCTGGAAGAGCATCAATTTTTTCTTTAACAAGTTTTTTAGCTTCTTCCAATTTATTTTTTCTGTAATCTCTATCAAAATTATGATAAGCATCGAAAATCATATCATGAGCAGTTTCATTGATAATATTTTTCAATTCTGTAGTATCATATGGATTTACAAATTCTTCTTTTTCAACACCGCAAGCTTTTGCAAATTCAACTTGAGCATCGCATTGTTTTCTGATTTCAGCTTGAGCAAATTCAACAGCAGCCATAATATCGTCTTCTGATACAAACTTACAACCAGCTTCAACCATAATAACTGAATCATGTGTACCAGCAACAACAATATCTAAATCAGATTCTTTAGCTTGTCTGTGAGTTGGGTTAGCAATCATATTACCTTCAGCATCTCTAGAAACTCTAACAGCACCGATAGGTCCTTCAAATGGAGCTCCAGATAACATCAATGCACAAGATGCACCTAACATTGCTAATGTATCAGGTTGATTTTCTTGATCGTAACTAAACAATTGAGCAACAATCTGAATATCATTTCTATATCCTTTAGGGAATAAAGGTCTAATTGGTCTATCAATCAATCTTGATACCAAAATAGCCTTATCACTTGCTTTACCTTCTGAACGGTTGTAACCACCTGGGATACGACCAATTGAAGACATTCTTTCTTCATAATCAATCAACAATGGGAAGAAATCTATCCCTACTCTAGGTTCTTTTGATACAACACAGTGAACAAATAACATTGTATCACCACATCTTACTGTAACAGAACCATTAGTTGATTGTGCATACTTTCCTGTTTCAATAGTAACGGTTTTTCCACCGATTTCTATTTGAAAGCTTTTTGTTTCAGGTTTCATAAAATACCTTTTCTTTCTGCGCATCATCTAGCGCCTTTTAGTCATACACTTCCGTTTACATAAATCATTATACCGCAAATACTCATAAATGAAACATTCATAAATTAATTTTAATATATTGCACAATAAAAAAAAATCTTTTAAAATATTAGAATGGAAAATTTAAATAATGCAGAAATAGCTACTGAAATAATACCTATTCTAAAAGAATATGAAAAAGATAGAATTAAATCATTATTATTGTTTATACTAATAACGATAGCAATAATAATAGCCAATATTGTATTTAATAATTCGTATGGTATTTATACAAACATGTTCCGTAGTTTTTGGTCTTTCATAGTGACATTATTCTTATTTATAACCGCAGTAGTTATTCCAATTTGGGCAACATACTTTTTTACAAATCACTTTTTTACAAATAAAATAAAAGAAACGTGTATGCCAAAGATTTTAAAACACTTAAAAAATATAAAATGGTCAAATAAAGAACCTATAATTACAAATGACGAAATTGTAGATAGCGAATTATTTGGGGTATACAACACCAGAATAAATGAAGACGGCTTTTCCGGAAAGTATAAAAATACAAACTTCAAAGTTTTAGAATTAAGTCTATTAAATCAATCCCAGTCAGGAAACACCAGACTTGTTTGGACAGTTTTTGATGGGGTAGTCATTATAGTCGAATCAAACAAATATATAAAAAATAAAACAATTATCGCTACCAAAAATGATATAAATATAAGAAATTCTAACCCATTGCTATGGATATCAATAGCCTTAATTATTTTTGTAGCGTATATAATCTATGGAACAACAATAGCAATAATCTCCACAGCTCTGATATTGATATTAGGAATTTCATATTTAATTTATGCAAGAAATAAAAAAGAAAAACTTTCAAAAATTACACTAGAAGATCCTGAATTCAATAAAAAATATAACATGTACTCATCTGACCCAATAGAAGGAAGATATCTAGTAACAACTGCTTTTATGGAAAGATTTAAAAATATGCATACAGCCTTTGGGTCAAACAACGCAAAATGTGCATTTTTTGATGACAAAGTAATGTTTTCTATATCAACAACTAAAAATCTATTTGAAATAGGAAATATTTTAACTTCATTAGGCAATACGAAAGAGATTAATACCTTTTTAAAAGAGTTAGCCTCTATTTATGAAATTATTGAATATTTTAAACTTACAGAAAAACTAGGTTTATAAATAAGAATTTGCCACCATTTAGAATTTATGATATATTAAAAGGGTCGTGGCCTCGTAGCTCAGTAGGATAGAGCGGCGGTTTCCTAAACCGCGTCTTGCACGCGTTCGACTCGCGTCGGGGCCACTTATTTTTTGGGGGAGTTTTATATGAATAATGATATAAAAAATGAAATAAAAAATTTAAAAAGTGAATTTGCTAAAATTTACACAGAAGAAATAAAACCTCAAATAGTTGAATTTGAACAACATAGAAAAAATAGACTCTCAAAAACGATTTTAATTGAATTCATATTTGTTATTATTGCAAGTTTAAGTGCATTTATAAGTTATTCGTCTTATACAAATCTTAATACCCAACCAGATGTTATATTTATTTGCCTATTCATAACCATAGCAATTATCATTACAGCAATTTTTTATTTTATTATCGAAAACAAAAATTTTTCAAATGAACTCAAATCTCAACTTAAAAATAATATACTAAAAGGTTTTAACAAATTTTTAAAACTATATTGGTCAACTCAACAAACAATAAATTCTTCCGAACTTAAAACAAGTAGTCTATTTTCGAACTTTGACAATGTTGATATAGATGACTGCTTCAAGGGGATATACAAAGAAACCCCATTTGCAATACAAGAATGCACCTTAACTCAAAATGATAGCGTATTTTGGCTGGCATTTAAAGGTGTTGTTATTAAATTTGCATCAAACAAAGACTTTAAGGGAAACACACTAATCTCTACAAAACAAGATTTTAATATCCAAAATATAGATATTGGAACATTTCTAATAAGTCTATTATTTTTAGGACTCGGAGGATATCTAACTTGGATTATTGGCTCCAGATTTTATGAAGAAATTACAATATATGGAAATACTGACACTTCAATATTATTAATTGGTTTAGAATTACTAGCCATTCCGATTGTTGCTATCGGGTGTCTTATTTGGATATATAAAAATAAAATTGCACTCAAAAATACTGAATTAGAAGACGTTGATTTTGAAAAAAAATACAATGTAAAAACTACTGACGAAATCGAAGCCAGATATTTGCTTACTCCATCATTTATAGAACGCTTGAAAAATATACAAACTGCATTTAGTACAAATAATATAAAATGTGCATTTTCAAAAGAGTCTATACTCCTTGCTATATCAACAAATAAAAACATTTTTGAAATAGGGAATTTACTAACCAAACTAGATGATGCAAAAACTCTAGACATTTTCTTTAATGAATTAATATCATTACTTATTTTAATTGATCACTTCAAATTAAATGAACACACTGGAATTTAAAATAGTAATTTACATTCTGTAACAAACTCTAAAAAATAGGCAATTATCAAATTTATATATCCTTTATATCTATATAGGGGATATTAAGATATGACTATACAATGGATTTTACCAGCAGACTTCGCTACAACTCAAAAATTTGTGTACAACAACACAATAAACTATAATAACCCATTTGTTGGAAGTTTATTTAATTTTGCTTCATCACAAAATTTTTATCCACAATTACCATTATTTCCAACAACACTTCCAAAATTTGAATTTAAACAAAATATCTTTAATTTTAATAATAAAACAAACACCTCAAGTGGAATAAAAATATCAACAAATAACGGAAACTCTCTATCTTGGAGTAAATTAGGATATAATGCACAAAAAGGTTTACAACTTGCACAAAATGCCATATCAAATGCCGTAGGATTTACAGGATATTGCGCAAGATACGTAAAAAAAGCAATTAGTGAAACCGGCCTAGGGGCTTATGAATCAGGAAATGCTTGTGATTTACTACACACAATGAGAAACAACAAAAATTTCAAAGAAATTTCTCCTGATGGAATAGACTTAAAATCCTTACCTGCAGGATGCGTATTGGTTTACGACAAAGGAGTTGGCGGATATAGCTCAAGATATGGACATACTGAAATCACAACAGGTTCAGGAAAAGCTGTATCAGACGGAGTAACAAACAATTTATACAAAAAACCAAGTGCAATATTTATGCCTGTAATGGCATAATCGTGCCCGGGGGGAATCAAACCCCCGACCTTGAGTTTCGGAAACTCATGCTCTGTTCTCCTGAGCTACGGACACAAGTATTAAAAAAGGGATGATATAACTCACCCCTTTAGTATATCATAATGGTTTTAAAACTTATTTGAAATATTCTGAAGCATTAATAGGTTGTTTTGCAGCTTCTTCTACTTCAAAGTAAGGACAAGTCTTTATAGCTAAAGCTGAAGCAATTACTGAACTTGGGAAGATTTCAACTGCATTATTAAGATCATTAACTGCACTGTTATAAAATCTTCTTGCAGCAGCGATATGTTCCTCAACTTCTGCATAAGTTTGCATAGCTTGAATCATAGTTTGGTCAGATTTTAATTGAGGATAATTTTCAACATTAACCATCAATTCACCCATTTTTGAAGCAATAGCATTATCTAAATTTATTTTTTCAGTAACTGTATCTGCGGTAGTTCGTAATCCTGCAGCTTGAGTTCTTAATTTAGTAATATCTTCAATCAAACCACGTTCATGTTCCATAAATTTCTTAGCAATGGTTAAAATATTTGGAATTAAGTCATAACGTTTTTTCAACTGAACATCAATTCCACTCATTGCTTCTTTAACTTTATTTTTCTTTTGTATAACTTTTACATATAAACCATAAACTATAGCTAAAACCAAAAATACAGGTATTACAACAATCATAAGACCTAATGATAACAGTTCAAACATACAATCCTCGCTTTCAAATTACAATTACAAGTATAACATATTTTTCAAAGACTTACAATCCTATTTACACTTAGACTCTACAGATTTTCATAAAAAATTATATCTTTTGGTTCCTTACGTAATTTCACCAGTTGAGTATTTCCATCCTCATAACCTAAAGTTATAAGCTCAACTAATACATTATCAGAGCCCAAATTCAATACCTGTTTAACTTTATTAGTTAACACCTCATCTTTTTTAGTAAGTTCATTTGAAAGAGCACCAACAACACAAGCTCCTATACCAAGTTCTTGAGCTTCAAGTGTCATATAAGCTACAGCATAAGTTAATTGCTCAACACTACGTAAAAGGACTTCGTATTCTCCTAAATTAGAAGGATTTAAAACTTTTGATGTTAAAAAAGCTTTTATAGAAGCCTCATCCAAACCTTTTTGAGCTAAAACCTTACCAAAATTAGTATTAGACCAGGCTGATAAATCTGCAACACAACAGATTACAACTTGAGCATTTTTAACTTGCTGCTGTCCACCAGAAGCCTCTGCCAATAAATCTTTTGTATCTTGAGACTTAATAACAATAAATTTCCAAGGTTGAGAATTGCACCAAGATGGAGCTAATCTACCAGCTTCCAATATTTTTAGTAATAAATCATCCGAAATAGGTTTATCTAAATATTTACGTACACTTTTTCTATTTTGAATAGCATTCATTACCATAGTTAAAATTTTCCTTATTTATTTTCACCAGAAAGTACAACCGTAAAATCAGAATTAGCACACATGTAATTTACCGGATCATAAACAAATTGTCTTGATTTAACCTCAGGAACTTGTTTTTTCAAATCTGCATAATAATCAACAGTTACATATTTCGAATGAGCAATAAACTGTGAATGCAAAGAATTTGTAGTACCTGAACATACAACTTGTATACCATTAGCTTCTAAAGCTTTTTTAAGAGTTGCAGCTTCATCTTTGTAATCATTAGAACTCATTATACTTGCAGTATAAGCCTCTTTACGACCTTCTAACTTTTCTCTATATATCAATCTATCAACAACTTCTTGAGTTTTTTCAGGATCTAAAATCCAATAACTTGTATATCCATGTTTGTTAGGAGCACCTGGAAGCATTGCAATTTCAATGTTATCCATATCAAAATGTTTTGCCAATGCTGCATACTGAGTCATTTCATAAGGTGACATATCTGTTTTTACATATTTATTAGTTACAGATATAATTTGAGGAATTTTAGCTAAAGTTTCAGGTTTTTGTAAGTCTGCTAATAATCCTCTTAAAAACCACTGTTGTCTTTGAGTTCTACCAATATCACCCATAGCATCGTGTCTAAATCTTAAATATTCAACAACATCTTTGTCTGTTAAATGATGCTTTCCTTTTGTAAAGTTGATATGTAAGTGTCCAGCATTATCATTGTAGTGCATATTCTTTTCTACATAAATATCAACACCGCCTAAAGCTTGAACAATAGCTCTTACACCCTCATCATGGAACATTATATATTTATCAACTTTAACACCCAATGTATCTTCTACAGTTTTAATTGTCATTCCTATACCACCAATAGCATGAGCTGCATTTATTTTTTGAATACCCATACCTTGAGGTAAATAAACTTTACTATCTCTAGGAATAGAAATAGCATTAACTGTTTTGGTTTTAGGGTCAATATTTAACAGAATCATCGTATCAGTACGAGTTCCAACCCACAAATCTGAATCTGCACCATTAGAATCTACACCTAACAACAATATATTTTGGCGTTTTGGACCGAACGGCAAAGCAAAATCCGGTTTTTCTTTTGAATTATTTCCCAAAGATAGCTTTGAAAGCCACTGAGATATAACAGAATTCTGACCTAATTTTTTATCTAAAAAATCTTTATTATTAGCAAATAATAAAATTGCAAAGATTGCAGTAAAAAAGATTATAGTCATTATAGTCAAAGCTTTTCTAAAAGAAGATTGAGATTTTCGACCTCTTTCTGAATAATTTTCAAATGGATTATCTGCAGATCCACTTGAATATCTTCTACTTCTTCTACCTGATTGAGCATTTCGGGCTGAGCGTCTATTTTTATCTTTCATACTATTCATTTCTCTAAATTTCTTAAATACCTACCTGTAATACCATATTATTAATAATATAATAAAGTAATTTGAAATATATACAATAAAAAATGTATTTTAAATTACAATTGACATGCAAAATTATTGCAAATTCTTCTTGATTATGAACGAAAATTGGAATAAATTTCAAAAACTTAATAAAAATTTACAAAAATTTTCAACAAAAAAAAGAGACAATTTTGATATTTTATTTTGTATTTTAGTGTAATTTTTACATTTTAAAATAAAAAACTTTTAATAATATTGTATTTTTATAAAAAAAATCAAAAAATCATCTTTACATTAATTTTACATTTGCTATTCTGAACGCAATTTTTAAAATTCAGGACTTTTCAATAACATGTAGTTTGGTTATAATTAAGGAACATTCACATTAGAATTAAGAAATTATGATTAACAAAGTTGATTTAGGTAGTGTAAATAGCAAAAAAACCCCATACAAATACACTCAAAAACAAACAAATGGGGATATAAAATTCACAGGACTTGGCAATTTAGCATTAAAAGGAATTCAAAAATGCGAAGAAAAGCCAATGGTTAACGTTGCAGTATTAGATTTAGCAACTGCAATTTTACCTAGAACGTTTTTTGAAACTTTTATTGGTTCTAAACAAAAAGATGAAAATGGAAATGAAACAAGTAAAAGAAAATTAAATGTTCTTGGTGGCTTTGAAGCTTTTAGAAGAGAGTCTTCAGGACTATTAATTAACTGTATAATTCCAAGCTACATTGTTATGGGCGCAGCACATCTGTTAAGTAGACCTATTATGGGAGCTTTCAACAAATCAAACTTAACAAAAAGTTGGGCTAACGGAGATACAATTAACCAAGTTGAAAAATACTATAAAAATGCTCAAGGAAATTCAAAAGAAGAAAAGATTTCTAATGCGCTAAAAACAATGTTTGAAGATATTGAAGGCGTTGATGGTGACATTAGAAATGGTGGACTAAAGAAATTCAAAAATATCCTTGAAAATGACCAAGAATATAAAAACGCAATATCTCAAATGACTAAAGACATCATAAGCGATAGTCCTAAAAAAGGTTACGCTGATGATCTTTATAGAATCCTTGTAAATAAAACAGGAATTTCTGAAAATATTAGATTTGCAGGAGATGAAAAATTCTTCTCAAGCAGCTTATCACACCTATGCGAAAGCGCTGGAGAAGTTTTACATGGAGCAAATAAAGAAGGACTTCTTGAACACCTTCCTGACCCTGCAAAACAAAAAGCTTTAGCTGATGATTTAACAAAATATCTTTCTAAATCTAAAAAATTGGTTAATGCTAAGAGTTTGGCCGGCTTAGGTATTATCATACCTCTAGCAATAATGGCTCAACCAATTAACAGATGGATTACACATAAAATGTCAGGTAAAAAAGGTGCTCCAATCTATAATGATAACCAAGAAAGAATTTTAACACCTGAAGAAAAGAAAAAACTAACAGCTCGCAAATTTATAGATGTTCCTCTAATGTGGGGAGTAGCAGGCTTATCAATGTTAATGGATAGACCAAGCTTAAAAATGTTCCAATTCAAAAACATTTTCCCTACAATGGATCAAGCAAGAATCATTTCAGCAGCAACTTTCTCTAGCCGTTTAGCTGCTGCAGAAGATAAAAATGAATTAAAAGAAAACACAATTAGAGATATTGCAACATTCTCTAGTTTCTACTTCCTTGGGGACTATGCGGCTAAAGGAATTGCGACATATCTTGAAAACCATAATAAAGATGGTATAAAACTTATTAATAGACTATACAAAGATGAAGGCAAAAATGTTTTCCAAAAATTCTGGAATTGGGCAAAACATACAAAAATGAAATCAACAGATGAACTTGGCTCAATTGCTAATGAAGCTCTTCGAACTAAAGCTAAAAACCTAAGAGCAATATGTCAATTAGGAAACTTAGCATTCTCATTATTATCTTTAGGCGTATTTATCCCTATATATACAAGAACCCAAACTAACAAAAAAGAAAATGTTGAAACTAAAGGTTCGACAGCAACCCCTACTACAACACCTACCACGGGCTCGACAACCTTTACCCAAAATCTTATTAAAGATAATTCACAAACATTCAAATCTTTTTTTGGTTAGTATATAATAATAACAAAGGCGAAATATAAAATGAAAGTAGAACAGAAAAATAATTTAGTAAACATTAAACAGATTCAACAACCTAAAAACAATATAAATAAAGGATTCACAACCAGACAAAACAGTTATACAAATCAATCAAATCCAAATTTCACTGGTGGAGCCGATTTATTTTTAAGATTTTTAGACACAAACCAAGCTTGGGGTGCCAATGCAGTTGATTTATTCTGTATGGTATTACCAAGAACACTTACTGACTTTTCAAGAGGTGCAGATGCCGGTATAGAAACAGCAAGACGTGAAGGTATGGGAACTGCAAACCATTCTCTTGTTGGTGCGTATGGAACATTAGCTGGTATGTTACTAGCAACAGGTATCAATAGTATGTATAAACTTGGCAAAGATGATGTAAAAGCAAATGCAATCTTTGCTGATGCTGAAACTCTTGATATGCAAGGTAAAATATGGGGTGCTAAATTAAGAAATGCAGCCAATAATCCTGAAGCTAATCCACTAAAAGAATATTTATCTGAAACATTTAAACAATATGAAGCTCTAAGCCCAACTGAAAACGGTAAATGGGTAAGATTTAAAGATGCAGATATTGAAAAAGCTGCAAATATTTTAGAAAAAGAAATTAAAGCTTCTGGTAAAAATATGTCAAAAGAAGGTTTAGCAAATGCTAAAACAACATTATTCTCTTCTATTGGCGTTGAAAATAATTTAAGAATTATTGCAGAAGAAGGTAAACCTGCACATTCTTCTCGTTACACAATAGATTCTATTATTGAAAATACTTATAAACTAGGAAAAGTATTCACAAAAGATAAAGTAAAAGATGCATTCCTTGCAACAGAAAACATTGCAGAAAACTCATTCTTAAAAGCAATGAAATCAATGAATGTAAAACGTTCATTACTTGGTATTGGAATTGCTTCACTTGTTGGTATTTCAGCACAACCACTAAATATGTATCTTACTAAAAAGAAAACAGGAAATAGTGGCTTCGTAGGTGGTGGTAGCGAAGATAAATCAACTGCTTTCAAAATCAAAAAAGCTTTAGTTGCAGCTATATTTGGAGGTGGAGTTATTGCTACGATTGGCAAACCTAAAGAACTTATCAAAAACCTTCAATTTAAAGGATTTACACCTACAATTAAACAATTTAAATTTATTTATGGCATTACAATTATGTCAAGATTTATGTCATCAAGAAACGATAATGAACTTAGAGAATCTACAATTAAAGATACTCTTGGGTTTGCAAGCTGGTTAATTCTAGGTAACTTTGTTCAAAAACTGGTTGCACAAAGTATGGATAAATCTTTAATCAAAAAAGATGGTTCAGGAGCTATGAATTGGATCAAAAATTCAGTTCTAAAATCAAGAGATGAAGTTCTTCATGCTGCTCTTGGTGAAAAAGTATTCAAAGATGGTAAAGCTCTAAGCTTTAACCAAATGTTAAAAGAATTACCTAAAAACAGTGCAGCTAAAAAGCAATTACGCATCTTATCAATTGCTCAACTTGCGGGTTACGCATATTCTGCATTGGCTCTTGGCGTTGGTATTCCTCGATTGAATATATTTATCACAAATAAAGTTGAAGCTGCAAAAAAAGCAAAAGCTGGAAATGTTGATAATCAAACTCCTGCACAACAACCATCTTTCAGTGCACAAACCGGGAATGAAGCTATGCTAAAACCAGAAAACATAGCATTCCTAAATTCTAATCAAAAACACTTTACAAACATCTAAAATTTGATTGGATAATCGTCAGGAATTTTAAAACTGTTTTGAATTATTGCATGAGCACAAAAAGAATCGGTACTACTTGAATTTGCAGGGTAGCGAGAATTTGATTTGCAATATTCTAAAACTTTAATTCGTCCTGACGGAGTCTCATATTTATTCTTAAACAATGGAGAATAAGCATAATTACCATGTCCATCATTTCTAAATAGAAGAGTAAAATAATCTTTACCAGCCAATAACTTTTTCTTCTGAGAATTTAAAATTATTTTAAACATCATTCCATCATAATTTCCACCCCTAGTAAATCCTAATACTGTTCCATTATTTAACTCATAATACATTTCATGAATATAATTTGTCCCAAAAGATGTACTTCCATCTGCAGAATAAAAATTAAAGCTTGTTGATCCTTTTGGGTACATCGTTCCGCCACTAAATACAGGTAAAAACATTGCTTCAAATACAGCCTTACTACGATCATATGAAAAACCGTTAACATCTGCATCTTCGGTTTTTGAATCATATAACGAAACTTCATTGTATTGAGCCATCTTATAAGCTTGAAGTATAGTAGAATATACCCCTTTTAATCTTGTTTCTGTAACATACCTATTATACTTACTCATCATTAGTGGTATTGTCATAGCTGCAACAACGCCAATAATCCCTAAAGTTATTAGAACTTCCGCTAACGAAAAACCTTGATTTAGTTTCATACCCTATACTCTCCCTTAAGCAACTCAAAACATAATTAAAAATTTAATATATAAACATATATGTTTATATATTAAATTATATGTTGTAATATTAATTTGTCAAACGAGTTAAAATACAGGAATGTTTGATAAAGAATATTTATTAGAAAAATTAGCAGAAAACATTAGAGTAGAGAGAGCTCGCAAACACTTTTCTCAAGAATCCCTTGCGGAAAAAGCTGATATAACTCCGCAGCACTTATATAGAATTGAAAATGCAAAAGTATGCCCAACAATATTAGTTGTAGCAAACATAGCAAAAGCACTAAACGTAACAATAGATACTTTGTTTAATGTTAATGAATAAATATTTATTTAGTAATTTAATCTAAATTAACCCAATTGAGAATTTGCACCAGAAACGACTTCGATAATCTCTTGAGTAATTGCAGTTTGACGAGTTTTATTATACTCAATTGACAAATCGTGAATCATTTTTTCAGCATTTGTAGTTGCCGCTGACATCGCTGTCATTCTTGATGCTAATTCACTAGCTTGAGCTTCCAATAAAGCTTGATAAAAAATATTTGTCATATACATTGGTACAATTTTTTGTAAAATATGATGCTTATCTGGAGAAAATTCCATTAATGGTTCTATAACATCATCTGAAATCTTTTCATGAGTATCTAGCACTCCTTCAACTGGTAACACGGCCCAGTCCTCTACAAAATAACTCATCATATTTTTAAATCTAGTTGTAACAATTTCAATTTTATCAATCTGACCATCTACATAATATTCAGCTAAATCTTCTGCAATTTCTCTTGCTTCCATTGGAGATGGATTATTTATCGCTGAAAAATATTTCTTTTCAATTGGACATCCAAGTTCCTTAGATTTCTTTCTTAAAGCCGAAATCCCTTTTTGCCCAATTATAAATAATTTTACTCCAATACCTTTTTCTTTGTAGTCATTAATTCTACGAATTGCATCACGAACGACATTGGCATTGTAAGCTCCGGCTAACCCTTTGTTTGAGGTGATAATAAGCATACCAACGGTTTTAATTTCGCGAGCTTGCAACAATTCTGGATAATCATCAATAGCATATTTTATTTTCAAAGTAGCACTACTAAATTCATCCACAGAATTTAATAACTTTCTAAACATTGAAACTAACTCTTTCGTATAAGGTCGTGAAATCTTAACTGAAGTTTCGGCACGCTTAACTTTTGCGGCTGCTACCATCTTCATCGCACGAGTAATTTTTTTTGTACTTTCAACACTTAGAATTCTATTTTTTATATCTTTTAAATTAGCCATGATTACCTTTTATAAAAACATTAATTAATCCAATACTAAAAATAACAATATGGCAATTACTGCCAAATAAAGAACAATTGATAAAAACTTTTGAACATTTACTTCATTTTTACATTTTTTATCTTTACAAATAATTTTATTACCAAGAGATTGCATACATTCTAAACATAAACCTTTACCACATACTGAACATATACCAAAAGCATCTCTATCATGGTGGTTAAAACATTTCATAAAATTATTCTCCTTTATATTTTAGATATTGGTAGAACTTAGTATAATAACTAGTTCTACCAATTAAGTAACTCTAGAATGTACTTTTGAAAGTTGTTAAACCATCTGTCAAAAGTTTTTTATCATCATCAGATAAAGCAGAACCTCCGTTTAAACGTTCAACTAAATCTGCAAAGTTTGCATTAAAGTAAACAAACCATTCTTTTTTGAATCTTGCAATATTAACATTATCAATATCATCTAACAAACCTTCATTAGCAGCAAATAATATTGAAACCTGTTCTGCAACACTTAAAGGATTATATTGAGCTTGTTTTAAAACTTCTGTAAGTTTTTGTCCTCTCAATAATTGTTTCTTAGTTGATGCATCCAAATCAGAAGCGAATTGGGCAAATGCTTCCAATTCTCTGAACTGAGCTAAATCCAAACGTAATTTACCAGCAACTTGTTTAATTGCTTTAGTTTGAGCAGCACCACCAACACGAGATACTGAAATACCTGCGTTAATTGCTGGTCTTATACCTGCGTTAAAAGCGTTACTTTCTAAGAAAATTTGTCCGTCTGTAATTGAAATAACGTTAGTTGGAATATAAGCAGAAACATCACCTGCTTGAGTTTCAATAATAGGAAGAGCAGTAATACTACCACCGCCTAACTCATCATTCAATTTAACTGCACGTTCTAACAATCTTGAGTGAAGATAGAATACATCACCCGGATAAGCTTCACGTCCTGGTGGTCTTTTTAATAACAAACTCATTGCACGATAAGCCTGAGCGTGTTTAGACAAATCATCATATACAATTAGAACAGACTTACCTTGTTCCATAAATTCTTCACCTATTGCAACACCCGCAAATGGCGCGATATATTGTAAAGGTGCAGACTCATTAGCTGTAGATGAAACAATAATTGTATAAGCCATTGCTCCGTGTTCTTCTAAAGTTTTTGCCAAATGTGCAACTGTAGAAGCTTTTTGTCCTATTGCAACATAAATACAAATTACATCTTTACCTTTTTGGTTAATAATAGTATCAATTGCAATAGCAGTTTTACCAGTCTGTCTATCTCCGATAATCAATTCTCTTTGACCTCTACCTATTGGAGTCAATGCATCAATTGCGGTTAAACCAGTTTGCAAAGGTTCATGAACAGATTTTCTGGTAACAATACCAGGAGCAACACGTTCAATTGGTCTTGTTTTTGAGTAAGGATAATCTCCTTTTCCGTCTAAAGGTTTTCCTGTCGGATCTACAATTCTACCAATCAATCCATCACCTACCGGAACAGAAGCAATTCTGCCAGTAGTCTTTACAATAGTTCCTTCTTTAATACTTGTGTATTCTCCAAGAATTACAATACCAACATTATCTTCTTCTAAGTTCATTGCAATTCCTAAAGTTCCATTACCATCTTCAAATTGAACAAGTTCATTTGCCATAACATTGCGTAAACCGTAAACTCTGGCAATACCATCACCAACTTCAAGTACTGTACCTGTATTGGATACTTCTGTTTGAAGCTCGTAATTATCAATTTTACTTTTTATAATAGAACTAATTTCGTCAGGTTGTATTAATGCCATAATTTCCCCTTTACCTAATTATATTCTTCCTTAAATTTTCTATCTTATTGCGAACACTAGTATCAATTACATAATCATCAAACTTAAAAACTAGTCCTGCAATAATAGTTTCATCAACTTTCCAAGTTGGAATAATTTCACAATTAAGTTTTTTTTCTAACGTAAATAAAACATTTGTCTTGTTTTCAAACGTTAACTTAATTGATGAAATAATTTCTACATTCTTTTTATTTGATTTCTTATCCAAAATATCAATATAAGAAGTTAGAATAGAATTAAATTCGTTAAATCTATTTTTTTCAACTAATAGCTTTAAAAAATTTAAAACTTTAGCATTGATTTTATTAGCAAAAATAGAATCCAATATTTCAATTTTCTTTCCGGTTGAAATTGATGTATTCCCCATAACAACGTCTAAATCATGAGAGGAATCAAGAACCTCTTTAACTTGAAGTAGCTCATTTTTTACTAATTCAAAATCATTAGTTTCATCAGCAACTTGAATAAGTGCTTGAGCATAATTCTTTGATATTGTCGAAATTCTATTATTTTCTGCCATTATAACTTCACTTTCACAAGTTCATCTATACTATCTTGAATAAATTGTTGATGTAAATCAGGATCATTTGCCAATAAATGTTTTATATGATCTTTAGCCAACTCTACAGAAGCTACTACAGTTTTACCGGTTAAAAGATTAGACAACTTCTTTTCTTCAATTGCTAAAGCTCTATCTACATTACCCTCTATGCTAGAAATGGTTTTTTGAGTAGATTCTTCTATTTTTGATTTAAACACTTTAGCTTTTTCAGTAGCTTCTTTTTCAAGAGCTGCAACATCTTGAGGTAAATGCTCAATAGCAGTCTGCGCTTCTGATAATTTTGAAATAGAAGCAGATTTTGCTTCATCAGACTGTGTTATAGAAGTTTTCACTTTATCAATTGCAGTATCAAATGATAGTTTTAAATTTATTTTTTTAACAATTACTCCTAATATAACAACCATTATTATAAAGTTGATAGTATTTGAAGTTGCTAAATATTTTAAAAATGAAATAACTTCTTGCATGATTAATCCATTACCTTATTTACAATATCATAATTTACATCATTCACAGGTTTAGTACTATTACCTAACAATTTAGCAGTAATTGAAGATGCTAAATCCTTAACAACAGTAGCTTTAACTGTGTCTTTTAAATTTTCTTCTTTTTGCAACAAAAGTTCTTTTTCTGATTGAATTTTAGACTTAGAATATTCTCGAGCAGAGTGTGTTTTTTCGTTTGAATCATTTTGAGCAGCCTCAACAATATCCTTAATTTTTAACCTACACTGAATCTTTGTATCCTGAAGTTTATCATTACATACAGAATTCAACTCTGTTGCCTTATCAGCATTTGCTTTTGCTTCATTGTAATTAGAGTTTATATACTCTTCCCTCTTTCTAATAATATTCAAAATTGGGTTGTAGAATATAGCATTCATAATAAATATGAACACAACAAAACTCAACATTGCAACTAAAAATGTAGCATTAAATTCAATCATCTTACTTTAAAACCCTATCCTATTTTGAGAACAATAACATAATAGCGATAAACAATGCATAAATAGCAGTTGCTTCAGCTAAACCTGCACCAATGATAAAGTTTTTGAAAGCTTCAGCTTTGATTTCAGGTTGACGAGCAATTGCATCTAAAACACCTTTAGTTGCGATACCTAAACCTAAACCACCACCAATAGCACCAAAGCCAATTGCTATACCAGCACCTAATTTTGCTAAATCTAAAGTTTGTTCTACTGCCATATTTTTTCTCCTTTATTTAAATATATAACTTCTACTCTTCTTGAACAGCCATTGAAATATATGTTGTTGAAAGTAATGTAAACACTAATGCTTGAATTAATGCTACAAATAATTCGAATAACATAAATGGCAATGGTAAAACGATTGCAAACAAACTAATGAATGTTGCAACTAATAACTCACCTGCCAAAATATTGGCAAAAAGTCGCAATGCTAATGAAAAAGGTCTTACAAATAATTCCAAAGTATCAACAAGCGTAATAATTATACCGTCGATACTGAAACCTTTGAAAAAGAATTTAAACCCATTTCTTTGCACACCATAAAATATATAATAAATAGAAACAACAATAGCCATTGCTGCTGTCATATTTATATCGTTATTTGGAGAAGCTAGCTCTCCGGTCGTTAAATGTATTAATTTTAAAGGTAATTGACCAACTAAATTAGCAGTCAATATAAACATAAATAATGTTAATATGATCGCAATGTGCTTTTGAGCTTCATTATTACCCATACTTGCCTTTGAAATATCATTAAAATATTTAATAATACCTTCGCCTACAAGCTGTAATTTACCCGGAACCATTTTTAAATTTCGAGTAGTGATAAATGCCACAACAATTAATAATATCATTGTGAACCACATTGTTAAAATGGTATCCATATTAAATGATACTGCATGATTAAATATGTTTGTTGTATAAACCCAATGTTCCATTTTTCTCCCTTCGCGGATACATGGTAGCACTGAAAAAAAATTTTCGCAAATATTTTTTTTGTTTGTTATATAATTAACTCATACGGGGGAATCCTTGGGGATGAAGATGCAAATTATTCGTTTAGAAGAAGTAGATTCAACAAATAACTATGCAAAGACACATATTGATGACTTTGCAGATTGTACTGTAATTCATGCCTCTAGACAATTATCCGGAAGGGGACGCCTTAATAGATCATGGGTAGATTTAGGCGGAAACAACCTATTTGTATCAATAATATTAAAACCTTCTAACACTTTTAATGAAATTTACCCGAATCTTACACAATACACATCAGTCGTATTATGTAAAGTATTTGAGTCCTATGGCATTAAACCTCAAATAAAATGGCCTAATGATGTATTAATAAATGGTAAAAAGATTTCTGGCATTTTATCAGAAACGGTCATGCTAGGACAAAATTTAAAAGGATTAATAATAGGTATTGGAGTTAATTTAAACTCTTCAGGAGAAAAACTATCACAAATTCCTGATAAAATTGCTACAAGCTTAAATTTAGAAGTAAAACAAGATATCGATGTAAATGAATTTCTTGATAAGTTATTAAATGAATTTTTTGCAAATTATAATACATTTTTAAAAGAAGGATTTATTAATATAAAAGAAGATTATATTAATAGAAATTGTTTTTTGAATAAAGATTTAAGCGTACAGATATTAAATGAAATAAAAACAGGCTTTGCAAAGTCTGTTAATGATAAAGGTGAATTAATATTAGAAACAAAAGAAAATAAGGACATTGTACTTACAATAGGAGATATTTTATGAACGTAGGAAACATTGAAAATGGCTTAGTTTTACTAGGCGCAGGAATGGGTACCGTTCTTGTATTTTTGGTTATTATGATTTGGGTAATGGGAATTATGTCAAAAGTAGTTGCATACTTAAACAAATTATTCCCAGAAGCTGTAGAAGAAGTAAAATCAGTTGCTAAGAAAACTACAGCAAATGTTGACGAAGCAATTGCAGTCGCAATCGCAGCTATTATGGCAAAAAGAAGCTAGTTATAAGAAAGGATAAAATGTATGGGAAAAAAACTTATTAAAGTTATGGACACATCTTTCAGAGATGGTTTCCAATCAGTTTACGGAGCTAGAGTATTTGTAGATGATTTTCTACCAGCTCTAAAATCTGCAGTTGATGCAGGTATCAGACATTTCGAAGTTGCAGGCGGAGCAAGATTCCAATCTCCAATTTTCTACTGTAACGAAAACGCTTTTGAAACAATGGATAAAATCAGAGCTGCTGTTGGTCCTGATATTAACCTTCAATCTTTAGCTAGAGGTGTAAACGTTGTAGGTTTGGATTCTCAACCTCGTGACGTTATTGACCTTCACGCTAAAATGTTCAAAAAACACGGTGTTACAACAGTTAGAAACTTCGATGCTCTAAACGATGTTAATAACTTATTATATTCAAGCCAATGTATTAAAAAACATGGTTTAAAACATGAAGTAACAATTACAATGATGGAATTACCTATCGGTTGTACAGGTGCTCATGATGTTGATTTCTATGAAAGAGTTCTTCGCTCAATCTTAGATGCTGGTATTGAATTCGATTCATTAGCATTCAAAGATGCTTCAGGTACATCTGCTCCTAGAAAAGTATTTGAAACAATTAAAAGAACTCGTGAAATCTTGGGTGCTGATGCTGATATCAGATTCCACTCTCACGAAACAGCTGGTACTGGCTTAGCAGCATACCTAGCAGCTTTAGAAGGTGGCGCTAACTGTATCGACTTATCTATGAAACCAGTTTCTGGTGGTACAGCTCAACCAGATATCGTTTCTATGTGGCACGCATTAAAAGGTACTGAATACGATTTAGGTATCGACGTTGAAAAAATCTTAGAAACAGAAGAAATCTTCAAAGATTGTATGAAAGACTACTTCTTACCTCCAGAAGCTCTTGCTGTTAACCCTATGATTATTTCTTCACCTCTACCTGGTGGTGCTTTAACAGCTAACACTCAAATGTTACGTGACAACAACTTAATGGATAAATTCCCTGAAGTTGTTGCAGCAATGAAAGAAGTTGTAGAAAAAGGTGGTTTCGGTACTTCTGTAACTCCAGTTTCTCAATTCTACTTCCAACAAGCATTCAATAACGTTATGTTCGGTAAATGGAAGAAAATCGCTGAAGGTTACGGTAAAATGGTTCTTGGTTACTTTGGTAAAACTCCTTGCGAACCAGATGCTGAAGTTATTAAAATTGCAGAAGAACAATTGGGCTTAAAACCAACAACTGAAACTGTTGTTGACTTGAATGATAAAGATCCTAATAAAGGTCTTGCAGTTGCTCAAAAAAGACTTGAAGAAGCTGGTCTTGAAGTTAATGATGAAAACTTATTCATTTCAGCAGCTTGTAAAGAAAAAGGTATCTTATTCTTACAAGGTAAAGGTACAATTGGTGTTCGTAAAAACGAAGCTAAAAAAGAAACTGTTTCTTCTGATTCTTCAAACGGTTATACAGTTACTATTAACGGTAAAAAATACGCAGTTGCACTTGAAGGTGGAAAAGCTACTGTTAACGGTAAATTATATGATTTCAATGTTAAAGAAGGTATTGAAGCTAAAGCTGTTGAATCTGGCGATAGCACTCCAGTAAAAGCTGCATTACCAGGTAACGTATTAAAAGTTTTAGTTTCTGAAGGTGATTCAATTTCTGAAGGTGATGTAATCGCAGTTATTGAAGCTATGAAAATGGAAACTGAAATTAAATCTCCTGTTTCAGGTACAGTAAAAACTGTTGAAATCGAAGTTGGTAATAAAGTTCAAACAGGCCAAGTATTGGTTACAGTTGGATAAGGAGGCAGTAGATGATATTTTCAGAAGGATTAATTAGTCTATGGCATTCAACCGGTATTTATAATATGGTTGAAAAAGCTGATCCAGCTATTACAAGTTCAGTTGAACAATTTTTACATCAATTTGGACACCCAATAATGCTAGTTATTTGTTTATTCCTACTTTGGTTAGGTATCAAAAAACAATACGAACCATTATTGTTAGTTCCAATTGCATTTGGTGGATTATTATCAAATATTCCAGCTGCTGGTATTGCAGAACCAACAGGATTTTTAGGAATAATTTATGAAGCAGGTATTCATAAAGGTTTATTCCCATTAATTATCTTCATGGGTGTTGGTGCAATGACAGATTTCGGTCCGTTAATTGCAAACCCTAAAACAGCATTATTAGGTGGTGCAGCTCAATTTGGTATTTTCGGTGCATTACTATTAGCTTTATGCTGTTTTGGTTTTACATTACCACAATCAGGTGCTATCGGTATTATTGGTGGTGCTGATGGTCCTACATCTATCTATGTAACATCAAAACTTGCTCCTGAATTATTAGGTGCAATTGCTGTTGCAGCTTATTCTTACATGGCATTAGTTCCTGTAATTCAACCACCTATTATGAAATTATTAACAACTGACAAAGAACGTCAAATTCAAATGGAACAACTTAGACCTGTTTCAAAAAGAGAAAAAATTGTATTCCCTCTTGTTGTTCTAGGTTTATGTATTATCTTCCTACCAGATGCTTGCCCACTTGTTGGTGCTTTAACATTCGGTAACTTATGTAAAGAATGTGGCGTTGTTGACAGATTATCTGATACAATGCAAAATGCATTAATCAATATTGTTACTATTTTCTTAGGATTATCTGTTGGTTCTAAATTATCAGCAGAACAATTCTTAACAGTACAAACATTATTCATCTTAGTTTTAGGTATCATCGCATTCTCACTTGCTACAGGTGCTGGTGTATTGATGGCTAAATTGATGAACTGGTGTTCTTTAGTTTACGGAAAAATGACTGGTAAAGAAGTTAAGCTTATCAACCCATTAATTGGTTCAGCTGGTGTTTCTGCTGTTCCAATGGCTGCTAGAGTATCAAACAAAGTTGGTTTGGAATACAATAACCAAAACTACTTATTGATGCACGCAATGGGTCCTAACGTAGCTGGTGTAATTGGTTCAGCTGTTGCAGCTGGTGTATTACTTGCACTTTGCCACTAATCATTAAATTATAAAAAAGAACTACTCTAAAATTTAGAGTAGTTCTTTTTTTTTGTCTTTTATCGTTATAAAATTAACTCAAAGGGAGAAGCAAAATAATGGTAAAAAATATTGCAATTATGGGTTCAAATGATAGTAGAAATATTTTAGCTATAATTAACTATTTAAAAAACAATAATAATATCAAAATTACATGTATTTCTGATAATCTAAATTCTGAGATATTAAAAATTGCTGAAGAAATGAATATTGATAAAAAGTATTTACCTTATGAACAAAACACACAATATCTTGCGGCTAAGAATTTCGATTTAATAGTATTATCAGGATATACAAAAGAACTTAATGCAGAAACATTAAAAATAGGTAAATTCCTTAATATACATCCATCTTTACTACCAGCATTTAAAGGCGATGATGCAATACATAGAGCATTTGTATCCGGAGTAAAAGTAAGTGGAGTTACAGTACAACAAATTACTGATGACCTTGAAAATTGCAAAATATTAGCTCAATACCCCGTTTTGATAGGATTAACAACCCATTTTGATGAATTTGAAGAAGAAATTCATCAAATAGAAGATAAACTATATCCTCCTGTAATTGAAGCTATAATTGAAGATCGTGTATTTGATTTTCCTGATTTATTCAAAAATTCTTGTAACAAATCAGGTAGTTGCAATGGAGGATGCAGCGGATGCCAAGGTTAAAAATTCTAATTGTCGGAGAAGGTAACCTAGAACGCGCAATTTACTCAACAATAAATAACTCCGATTTTGCGGAAGTTGTATTCACAACCAACCAAACTTCATATTGCTCAGAGACAATTTCTTATAGTAATTATGATGACTTAGCTCAAAAAGCTCTAAAAAAAGAAATTGAATTAGTCTTTGTAACCAGTCATGATGATATAAATAGTGGGATAATTGAAACACTAAATTCTTATGGATTAAAATGCATTGGCACAAATAGAAAATACTCCAGACTAGGCAGTTCTGAAATATTTGCCAGAAAGTTTATGGATAAATACAACATAAAATATATTGAGATAAATAATCTTGAACTATTCTCAAATGAAAATATATTATCTGTAACATCTTTCTACAATGGAGAAAAATTAATCAATTTTGAACCTGTAAATTTAAAAATAGAAAACAATATAAAACAAGAAAGCTATTGTCCAATCTACTTAAGTTATGAAAAATATGATAAACTACAAAACTATTTAACAAAATTAGAACATGCTTTATTAGAAGATGATGCATTTTTCAATGGTTTTATAACCTCAAATTTAATTTGGAATAATGAAACTTGGGAAGTATATAACTTTTCAATGACCATTGAAGATTTAACAGCTCAAACCCTGCTTACACATATGGAATCGGATTTTTTATCGACCATATTATTTGATACACAACAAAAGTACAAAGAAAAAACAACCGGTAGCATAAATTTATACTTAAGAAATAAAAATATTAAAAATGAGTTACCAATAATAGAAAATATAAAAATCTATAATAATTCAATAAACAAGAGTAACACTAATAAAGACAACAAAAAGTTTAATCAAATTACACTAACTACAACTGGAGACTTCCCAATAAAAGCTCTCAAAGATTACACCAAAACAGCAAAATTAAATTAATTAAAATAATACTTTCTAATCTTTAGACACGATAATATTTAACTTCTCAATAACACCATTAAAAAATGTTTGAGAACTTTTTTTGTCAGCTTTTATAGTTTTAATATCAGCCTTAATCGCTGTAGGATCATTATTTCTAATTTTTGATGAGTATATTGATTTAACTTCCTTAATTACAGATTCTTTCATTATTGTTCAAGCCTCTTAATTCAAATTCAGGGTAATAACTTTTTATATTGCTACTTATAATAGCTCCATTGGTTCGACTAAAAATTCAACTATATAAGGACCTTTAGTCTTAAAAGCTTCACTCAAAGCTTCTTCTATTTTTTCACAAGATGAAACTCTTGTCGCTTTAATACCATAACTTTCAGCTAGTTTTACAAAGTCAGGGTTAGAAATTTTTGTTTGCGAATAATGACATTGGCAATTTTTTTCTTGCAATTGTCTTACCATTCCCAAGTAACCATTATTCAATATCATTATTTTTAAATCTAAATTATAATCAACGCATGTTGCTAGCTCATGTAACCCCATTTGGAATGAGCCATCACCTGTAATACAAACAACAGGTTTTGAAGAATCAACAGCAACACTTGCACCAATAGCTGCAGGGAAACCAAAACCCATAGTTCCGGATCCACCTGAAACTAAAATTCTTCTATCTAAATCTAAATTCAAATTTTGAACAGCCCATAATTGGTGTTGCCCAACTTCAGATGTAAATATAACATTCTTATTCTTAGTAAAATCTTCAATTGCTCTCATTACTTCAAATGAATGTAATAAATTAGTTTGTCTTTCTCTCTTAACATTTAAATTTCTAAACTTTTGAACTTCAGACAACCAACTATTTTTCTTTTCGAAATTATTTTTACTAATTTCAAAATTCAATTGAGCCAAAATATTTTTTATATCTCCACACAAAAAATCTTTAGCTTGAATTACTCTTGAAATTTCATCTTTATTTATATCTATTTGAATAAACTTCTTTGATAAATCGACATCTTTAAACATACAAGTAATTCTATCGTTAAATCTTGCACCTAAAGATATAATCAAATCAGATTCTCTAATTAATTGATTAGCAGCTTTATCACCAAAGATACCAATCATACCAAAATAATTTTCATTATCGTGAGGAAAAGTTCCCAATCCCATCATTGTATCAACAACTGGAATATTTAGACTCTTAACAAATTGAAACAGCTCACTCTCAGCTTTAGAATGAGTAACTCCACCACCTGCAACAACAACCGGCTTTTCTGAGCTTATTATTTCCTCAGTAATTCTTGCAATATCATGAGATTCAAAAGAATTAAAATCATGAATATTTTGAAAATTACATTCCATGAATTCAATTTGTTCAGCAAAAACATTTTTAGCCAAATCAACAACAACAGGGCCTTTTTTACCTTCCATAGCTATATTAAAAGCTTCAACTAAAGTCTGTTGTAATTTAGCCGCTTCTGTAACTTGAAAAACTTTTTTAGTACAAGTTTTTGTAATATCACAAATATCTGCTTCTTGGAAAGCATCTTTACCAATAAGATTTTTAAAAACTTGTCCTGTAAGAACTACAAGAGGATATCCGTCTAAATAAGCATTAACAATACCTGAGACAGTATTCGTAGCACCTGGACCTGATGTAACTAAAACAACACCACATTTTCCAGTAACTCTAGCATACCCTTCAGCCGCATGAACCGCAGATTGCTCGTGCCTTACCAAAATATGTTTTATATCTGATTGATTATACAATTCATCATACAAATCTAAAACAATACCACCAGGATAACCAAAAATAGTATCGACACCTAATAATCTTAAAGTTTCGATAACAACTTTTGCACCTTTCATTGTTTTTGTATGATTATCAATCAACATGTATAAATTTATCCCTTAAGTCTGACTCCCTTTATCATAACATAGATAAATATCATGAGCAAAAAAATAAACGGAAATTTACAACTAAAAATCCGTTTATTTTTAACCTATTTAAAAAGTCTTAAATTACTTACCCATTAAAGTATTCCAAGCATCTTTTTTCTTTTGTAATTCTTTTTCTCTTGCCTTTTGACGAGCTTCAGCATCTTTTTTTGCTTGTTCTTGTTTCTTTTGCCATTCTTGTCTTTGTTTTTCTCTTGCTTTTTGACGTTCTTGTTGAGCCTTTGCAGCTTCCTGTTGAGCTTTATTTAACTCTTGTTCTTTTTTACTTACAGAATTAGCAGCATTGTTTAATGCATTACTAATAGGACCAGCGTATGATGCTGCACCAAAAGATAATACAGATAAAGCCATCACAGCAACTAATAATTTTTTCATTTTGATTCTCCTTTCTCTTTTTCCACAGAAGTTAAATCATTTAACTTTTGTTTTTTAATCTCTAGACGATTTTGCAAAAAATTTAACTCTTTTTGCTTCATTTTTTTATCTAAACTTAATTTTTGAATTTGCTTTTTCTTTTTTATGTAATAATCAGAATCTTTTTTCTTTTGCCTACGCTCTTTTCTTTCCTTAGCTGTAGGCTTTAAAGTTTTATCAATATCTTGTGGAACTTCTACACCTGTTGTAGATTTTGCAGGCTCTTTTTTAGCTCCTAAGGATACTTCAGAAGTTCCAACCATCAATATTAAGATACATATAAAAACTCTAAATAATAACATAATGGAATGATACCCCAAAATTAATATTTTTCAATAATTTCTGAAATACCCTTTTGAGCAACCTTAAAAATTTCAATCATTTGATCAAATTCATAAGGTTCACCTTCTGCAGTAGTTTGGAATTCAATAATCTTACCACTCTTAGTCAAAACAATATTAGAATCAACCTGAGCATGAGAATCTTCAGCATAATTCAAGTCTAATCTAACTTCTCCATCAATAATTCCAGCTGAAATAGCCGCCACCGGTTCAATAATTGGATTTTCTTTTAATGTTCCATCTGCTAAAAGTTTTTCTACAGCATCAGACAAAGCTACAAACCCACCACAAATACTAGCTGTTCTTGTTCCACCATCAGCTTGAATAACATCTGCATCAATAGTTATAGTTAAATCTGGCATCTTTTCTAAATCAACACATGCTCTCAAACTTCTACCTATCAATCTTTGTATTTCTTGAGTTCGACCAGAAATTTTAGTACGTTCTCTTTGACATCTTGTTGAAGTTGATGATGGTAACAATGAATATTCAGCGGTTAACCAACCTCTTGGATCATCTTTATCCATCCATTTAGGTTTACCTACATCTACAGATGCTGTTGTAATAACTTTTGTATCTCCAAATTCAACTAATACAGACCCAAGAGCATGTTTTGTATAATTTCTGGTAAACTTTACAACTCTTGTTTCATCATTTTTTCTGTTTTCAAGTCTCATAATCTTTCTCCTACTCTATATTTAATTTAACGACAAAATTTTAATATTGTTCATTATTAGCACAATTATCCACGATAATCATAGTCCCACATATAAATTTGACCACAATACTTGCATACAGCATGCTGATTCATAAATTGTAAATCCGGAATAAAAACATATCCATCAACTGTAATTTCGATTTCTTTTTTATCGTTATAACGCTGAGAAAAATGTCTTTCTCCCTTGTAGTCAGGAGAAAACATCAATTCAAATTTATCTGTAGACTTACAATTTTTGCATATAAACATCTTTTAAGTTAATCCTCATATTCATATCTATCTTTTTTAGAAGATTTTCTTTGTGTTTTTTTCTGAACTTTTACACTATTACCATCTTTTAAATCTGAAAGATTTTTATACCATAAAGACCAACAAATACTTCTTATAGGTAAAGTTAACCCTGCAACAATACAACTAATAATAGTTAAAAATATCCAATGCGAAATCATTGACACTGTAATTTCCGGCATTTTTAAAAGCTCTAAAGCTTTATTAACTAAAACTAAAGGAATCAATTCACCTATAAAATTAAAAGCCCTACATACAACTTCTGTTAAATTTAAATAATCAAAAACTACAACTATACCTTGAGTAATAATAAAAATTGAAAAGAATGATAAAATTGCCAATAAAATAAAAGTTCGGAACCAATCTCCTTTAACAAGGATAAAACTTCTTTTGTAACACTCAGGAATAGACAATTCCGGTTCAAATGTAAACACTTGAAAAACTAAAATAAAATAAATCCAAAGAACAAAACCTGGAATTATAAAAAAGATTGTTGAACCTAACGACATCAACACACTTAAAACTAATAAGAAGAATACATAATGCATAGTTCTACTGGTAGCAACTTCATTATGAGATTCAAAGTCATAAACTTTTCCAGTACTTACAGCCCCCTCAGTCATTGAATTTAAGGCAACATAAGCTACTACATAATCCCAAAAAGCTTTCGCAAAAATTAATAAACCAGGAATTGCTAATAATAATATTAATAACAAAGCTGTAGAAATACTATCAACTTTATTAACAATCTTATCTGCAAAACCTAAAGTTAATGCAAAACATAAAATAATACCAATAACTTGTCCAAATACAGGGAATAACATATACACAAAAAATTTATCTATATTTGAAAAATAAATCTTAATTCCCTCAAATAATACAAATAATATACTATTTTTCATTTTATACTTGGACATATATCCTCCTTTATAGTATTATAATTTTATTACAAATATATTTAGAAAAACAATGAAAAATTACAAAGAATTAATTAGCACTTTTAACAGAGAAGATTACGCAAACAAGAGAGTAAATTTACATATACATACCACATATTCAGATGGGCTTGCGACATTTCAAGAAATAGAACAACAAGCAAAAGAAAAAAATTATAAGTATATTGCTATTTCTGACCATAATACTGTACAAGGTCATAAGGATAATAAAAGTTCGATTGTTATTCCAGCTGTAGAATTTGATGTTTGGTATAAATATATATTCTTACATCTTTTAGCATATGGAATAGACGTAAACAATAAAGAATTAGAAAAATTCTACGCAAAAGATAAACGTGGAACAGAAATGGACATCATTAGATTTTTTGCAAGAAGAAACATTAAAGATCTAATTCAAGCAATCCATAATGCAGGAGGAATTGCAGTTCTAGCTCACCCGGCATGCTGTTGGGCTCTAAACATGGAACAATTTATAAAAGATTTAAAAAATATAGGCTTAGATGGTATTGAAGTTTATTATCCATATCCACGTTGGAGAAAATATATAAAATTTTCATCTCCTGATGATTTAGAAAGAATTGCTGATAAATATAGCCTAATAAAAACTGGCGGTACAGATTGCCATTCAAAAACACTTTAAAGAAAAGCTCTGAATATTATTCAGAGCTTTTCTTCTTTTATGATTCTTTTAAATGTTTAACATGTTTATAAACATAAATTCCGCCTAAAACCAAGCAAGCTAAGATAATTACAATATCAAACTTATGCCAAATCGATTTTAATTTATCTAAATGCTCTCCTAATTTTACACCTACATAAACTAAAACATAACTCCAAATTAAAGAACCTAAAAATGTAAGAGTAAAGAAAGTCCTCTTTCTAGCTTTTAAAATACCTGCAGGAAGGGATATAAAGGTTCTAACAACAGGCAACATTCTACAAATAAAGAATGCCCAATCACCATATTTATCTACCCACTTATCCGCATCATCCAAGTCTTTTTTAGATACCAACAAATATTTCCCATATTTTTCAAAAAATTTACGACCACCAAAATAGCCCAAATAATAAGATGGAATAGAGCCGAGAACACAACCTATAGCACCGGCAAATGCTGCCATATGGAAGCCCATTTCACCTTTACTAACTAAATATCCAGCAAATGGTAATACAGCTTCAGATGGCAAAGGAATATTACATGACTCAATAGCCATTAACAATGCAATACCTGCTGGTCCCATTGCAGTAATAACTCCCTCAATCCAACTTATTAATCCGGATAATATACTATCTAACATATCAACCTCTCTATAAAATACACAACTACATTATAGCAAAAACACTAAAAATAAATTAATAAAAAAGGTTCTTGCCAAAATGACAAGAACCTAAAACTTATATTAACCTCGTTTTATAAACTATTTACCGTTAACAATAGTTTTGAATTTTTTACCAGCTGAGAAAGCAGGAACTGTTTTAGCAGGAATTTTTAATTCTTTACCAGTTTGAGGGTTTCTACCAGTTCTAGCAGCTCTTTTACGAGGTTCGAAAGTACCGAAACCAACTAAAGTAACTTTTTTACCTTTAGCAACTGTTTTTTGGATAGTATCGATTAATGAAGTTAAAACTTCAGTTGCTTCTTTTTGAGTAACGTTAGCTTTTTTAGCAATTTCTTGTACTAATTCTTCTTTGTTCATAATAAAACTCCTTCTTCTTGTGTACAAAAATTATTATATAAAAAATTTCCTCTAATGCAAGTATTTTAACGAATTTTAACACTTCGTAACCTAAAAAACATCTTAATAGTTGATATTTAAGAAAATAGCATCTTATTTTTGCAATTTGTATCAATAATTTGTAAACTATAAACCCGTTTAAACTTTTTTTGATAAAATTAATTGTATAGTTTGGATAGTAAGTATAAAGATTAGGTTGATATGAAAGAAAGAGTATTATTATTTATAATAGTTTTGGGATTAACTGCATTTATTTATATATTTCAAAGTTATACCGTTTGGGGGTTAGCTCTATTAGTTTCTTTAATGTCTGTTTATGCAATATTTACAACTATTGCTTGTAAAATTAAACAACGTAAAAAACTAAAATCTCCACAAACTAAAAATGAGAATTATAAACCATTTGTCAGTATTATGGTACCTGCACACAATGAAGAATCTGTAATTTGCAATACCATTGAAACAATATTAAACTTGGATTACCCAAACTTTGAAATTATTGCAATTGATGATAGAAGTTCAGATAATACAGCATCTGTTCTTAAAGATTTAGAAAAAAAATATCCTAATAAAGTTATAGCATTTATACGACCTAAAGATGCTTTTCCAGGTAAATCTGCAGTATTAAATGATGCTTTAGAATTTGCCAAAGGTGAAGCAATATTGGTTTTTGATGCAGATGCAACAATGGAACCAAACTTCTTGACAAATCTAGTATATGAACTTGAACCAAAAGATGTTGGGGCAGTTCAAGCTAGAAAAGTTGTTAGAAACAAAGATGTAAATTTACTAACCAGATGTCAAAATAATGAAATGACAATGGACACATATTTACAAGTTAGTAGAGACTCCGTAAAAGGTGCCGTTGAACTTAGAGGTAATGGTGAACTTATAAAAAGAACAGCTCTAGAAGATATCGGTGGCTGGAACAATTACACAATCACTGATGACCTGGACATGTCAACAAGATTACATATCAAAGGATGGGACGTACGTTTCTGCCACGATACCGTTGTGTATGAAGAAGGAATTATGTATTTATTTCCACTATACAGACAACGCAGAAGATGGTTAGAAGGTACTATTAGAAGATATTTAGAGTATTTTTGGGACATTTTAACATCTAAAAAAATGTCTATGCGTGTAAGACTTGACATGATTGCTTACATTTCAGAATTCATTATGCCTGCGTGGTTCATAATTGAATTAGGTATTCTACTAATTAAAATTATTGTTAAAGATGCTCCACCTCATATTTTAATGTCCTCAATTATCATGGGGGGTATCATTGGCTTAGGATTTATGCTAGCATGCAGATATAGCTTGAGAAGATATGATAATTTATCAAGACGTGATGCTTTTTTCCAAGCTGTAGAAACATCAATTTACCTATTATTAATCTGGTTCCCACTAGTATTATTTATTGGTACGAAAATTCTATTTATGAAAAAAGATATGAATTGGGGTAAAACAGCCCACGGATTAATACAACATGAACACGCAATTCAAAAAGCTAAAGCTAAAATTAAACAAGCAAAAGAAGAATTAAAAAAATTACTAAAGAAATAGGAGAAATATAAATGGCAACATTAACAATCGAACAAGTAAAAGACAAAATAAGAGCAGTTCCAAACTTTCCAAAAGAAGGTATCATTTTTAGAGATATTACAACAGGTTTAAAAGATGCTGAAACTATGAAAGTTATGGTTGATTATTTATGCGATCAATATAATGATTGTAAAATCGATTATATCGCAGGTATTGAAAGTCGTGGTTTTATCTTTGGTATGCCAATGGCTTACAAATTAAATTGTGGCTTTATTCCTATTAGAAAACCTAATAAATTACCAGCAGAAACAATAAAAGAAAGCTATGATTTAGAATATGGTTCTGACACTATTGAAATGCACGCAGATTCTTTCGAAAAAGGTGCAAATGTATTAGTTGTTGACGACCTTTTAGCAACAGGTGGAACAGCTAAAGCAGCTTGTAACCTTGTAAAAAAAGCTGGCGGAAATCTTGTTGGGGCTGCATTTCTAATCGAACTTTGCGACTTAAAAGGTAGAGAAAAATTAGAAAATTGCGGAAAAGTAATTTCTATGTTACAATATTAGTAATAAAATATCATAGGAGATATGAAATGAAAAAATTTGCAATTTTATTAGCTCTATTGCTATTTCAAACACAATTAATAGCAGGTGCTGCAACTACAAATACAACATATAACAAGCAACCAGCTAAAAAAACACAACAACAAGTAAAGCCTGTAAGTCAATCAAAACAGGTAAAACCAACAACAAACAATAACAATGATGATTACTTGTTAAAATACAATATTGATGATCTTGAAGCTGCACCTTGGTTAAATGGTGGCAAGAGAAAAATCTAAAATATAAACAAAAAATCCGGATAAAAACTTATCCGGATTTTTTATTACAATCTATTTGTTTATTTTAAATAAAAACTAGCATTTACTGTCGAATAAATTCTAACAATACCAGGCTCAATTGGAGCTGGAGCAGATTCTGCAGAATCCATCATAGCACCTGACGCTTTTGACATAAGCATATTTCTATATTGAGGAACACCATAATTATTTACAGAACAAGATGTATCGATTGTTTTAATACCTGTAACACTAGAACCAGCTGCTGTAGCTACAATATCAGCTCTTTTTCTAGCTTGTTTAGTCGCAGACACAAGTAAATCAGAACATTGAGCATCTTTTTCCGACAAACTAAAGTTCAAACTATCAACATTAGTAGCCCCTAATGTTAAAGATTTATCAATCATTGTAGATATTTTATCTAATGATTTTGTATGTACAATTATATTGTTAGATACTTCATATTTTTCAAAATTACGTTTTCCACTACTGTAGTTATAAACCGGAGCAGCTGAATAATTAGAAGTTTTTATATAATCACCATTTGCAGTAGAGATTGCTCCTTTCAAATAATTATAAATTTTATCAGAAATTTCCTTATTTTTTCTTGTTGCTTCTTGCATAGACTTTTTATCATCAGTTTTTACTGCGATAGAAATTTCAACTGTATCTGGAGCAACTTCTTTCTCTGCTGTATAAGATACAGAAACATAGCCTCTTTTGTCCACTTTAGCATCATTTGCATTAATAGCACCTGCAGGTAAAACTAACAATGGTGCAGATAAAAGAATACCAGTACACACTGATGCAATAATAAGTTTTTTCATAAACCCTCCAATAACTTAACTACTTCAAATTAGAAACTGTTTCATCTTCTTTTTTTAGATCTGAAGTATTTTCTTTATTAATTGAAATAGGTGAAGATATACAAGATAAATCTTTTTCTGAAGATGAAAGTTTATTATTACTTTTTGAACTATTTTCAAATTTATCAGCTTTTTGAATCATTTGATTAACTTTAGAAATTTGAGATTGAATTCTAGCTTTTTTCATAATCATATCCAACTCTCTATCAGATAATTCAGGAGCCTCTTTAAAAGATACAGCTAAACCTTTTTTAGAAAGAATACAGTATGAAATTGCAACTATTGCCCATAGCAACACACCTTGTAACAAGTTTAATACTGGAAACATATATAAATTAACAAGATATTTATTCCAATAATGCATTGCAACAAATCCAGGGAAAATTACAAAACCAGCAAAAAGGCATACACCCATAAACGCTGCTGTTATTAAACCTCTAAATCCATCTATTTGAATAATTTTCATACTTTACCTTTTATCCTTCTACTTTATCATTTCAAGAAAATCATCTTCTGTCAATATTATAACACCTAAATCTTTAGCTTTGTCCAATTTTGAACCAGCATTTTCGCCTGCTAAAACATAAGATGTTTTTTTAGAGACTGACGAAGATGTTTTTCCACCATGCGATTTTATTATCGCACTAGCTTCATCCCTTGTCATATTTTGTAATGTTCCAGTTAACACAAAAATTTTACCAGCTAATTTATCTGACTTCGGTTTGACTTTAGAAACTGGATTTACACCTAAAATTTTTAATTCTTCTAGTAATTTTATATTATATTCATTTCTAAAGAAATCATAAATTGATTGAGCAATAATCTCACCAATACCCTCAATTTGTGCAAGCTTATCTAACTCTGCACTTGCTAAATTGTCTAAGGTAGAAAATTCCCCAGCTAAAATATCTGCAGTTTCTTTACCGACATGCCTGATACCTAAAGCTGTTAACAGCTTATTCAAAGGTCTTGTCTTACTATTTTGAATAGACGTATAAATATTGTTAGCCGACTTTTCTTTTACTAAATCCAACTGTAATAGATCATCTATAGACAACCTATACAAATCAACAGGATTTGAAATAAATTTCTTTTCATATAATTGTTGAATTAAAGAAGGTCCAACATAATCAATATCCATAGCTTCTTTACTAACCCAATATTCTATTTTTGAACACATTAGGCTACTACATTCCGCATTTGTACAATATAAACCTACTTCACCATCTTTTTCAACCAAAGGTGTTCCACATGCAGGACAAACCTTTGGTGGCTCATATTCCGGTAGAGACTTATGCTTTTTACTATCCATAACTTTTACAACTTTTGGAATAATTTCAGCAGCTTTTTTAATTAAGACAGTATCACCAATTCTTATATCTAAACGCTTAATTTCATCAAAATTATGTAAACTTGCTCTTGCTACAGTACTTCCTGCTAGTTGTACCGGACGTAATATTGCAACAGGAGTTACAATACCTGTTTTGCCGGTATTTAGTTCTATATCTAAAAGTTCAGTTGCAACTTCTTCTGGAGGAAACTTAAATGCTGTAGCCCACTTTGGTGCTCTTGCTGTGTATCCTAAGTCTTTTTGAATAGCTATGTCATTTACTTTAATAACAACACCATCAGTTGCGTAATCTAACTCAAATCGTTTTTTATCCCATTCTTTACAATATTCTATTGCTCCTTCTATATCCTTAACCAAACGAATATTCGGATTAACTTTAAAACCAAGTTTTTTTAAATATTGCATACCGTCATAATGTGTTTTTATATTTTTATCTTCTAAATCTTCAAAAATTCCGGTATAAGTAAACATAGACAAATCACGTTTGGCTGTAATTGTACTATCCAGCTGTCTTAAAGATCCACTTGCTGCATTTCTTGGATTAGCAAAAATCTTTTCTCCTTTTGCTAAAGCTTCTTCATTTAATTTTTCAAAAGAAGTCTTTGGCATATAAATTTCACCACGAACTTCAAGATTTTTAGGTTCATATAACTTTAATGGGATAGCCTTTATCGTTCTTAAATTTTGAGTAATATCTTCTCCAGTAACACCATCACCTCGAGTTACCCCTAGAGAAAAAACTCCTTCCGTATAAGTTAAAGCTATTGCCAAACCATCAATTTTTAATTCACAAACTAGTTCTAAACTCTTATCGTATTCTTTACATACTCTTTCATACCAACGTCTAAGTTCATCTGCATTGTAGGTATTATCCAAACTATATAATCTATATTTATGAGTATGTGAAAAGAATTTTTCACTGACAGAACCAACCCTCTGAGTTGGACTATCCGGAGATTTCAAATCAGGATATTTCTCTTCCAGTTCTTTCAATTCTGCAAACATCTTATCGTATTCAAAATCACTTAAATACGGATTTTCTTCAACGTAATAAAGATGATTACTTTTATTTATCTCATCCTTCAAATAATTAATTCTATCTTTTACATCATCACTTGAAGCAATCTTATCATCAGAAGATAATGGAAGATTGTTATCAAAAAGATTCATTTGTCCTAACATAAAACCTCTTATACTATAAACTTACATAATCATTAAGAGTTCTCTAATAACTTTAGTAGCAACTGCAGTTGATGCTCCACTAGCATCATAATCAGGCGCCAATTCAACTACATCTGCTCCAACTATATTAAATTCTTTTAAATACTTAAACCAGCCAACAAGCTCATTAAAACTCATACCACCAACTTCCGGAGTTCCTGTTCCCGGCATGATTGAAGTATCCAAACAATCTAAATCAACTGTAATAAATATATTTTTATCTTTCAAAGAATCTAAATCTGAATACTTATGACATAAAGTATTATGTTTTGCCATAAAATCCCATTCTTCTTTCATTCCTGAACGAATACCAATTTGTTTGATATTTTCAGGTTTCACAAATTTTGAAATATGTCTTATAACAGCACTATGAGACATTTCTTCGCCCATATACTCTTCACGCAAATCAGTATGAGCATCAAAATGCACAACTGCTAAATTATCATAAAATTTTGATACTGCTTTTACTTCAGGAAGAGTAACCAAGTGTTCTCCTCCTATACCAAAAACCTTTTTACCATCTTTATAAATATCTTCTACATTTTGTTCAATTTGTTCTAAAGTCTTATAAGTATTACCAAGAGGAAACTCTAAATCACCAGCATCATGAAAATTCACATCGCCTAATTCTTTATCAAAATTTGGAGAATACTCTTCCAATCCCCAACTTGCCAATCGAATTTGTTCAGGTGCAAATCTTGATCCGGGTCTATATGATACCGTACCATCAAAAGGCATACCTAACATAACAATATCTGCTGTATTATAGTCTGGATTTTGTGCCATCCAAGTTCTGTCTAAAAATGGTCCTCTTAGCATTTTATTTTTCTCCTTATAAATATCCCTATAAAAACAATTATACAATAAAAATTTTATACATTTTTCAAGTGTTGAATTTTTAAATTTGGAAACATTACAATTCCTATAACATCTATTTGAAAATCCTTAATATTGTGTTCTTGTACATAGGAATATACACCTGTTTTTATATTATTATATTTATTTTTTGTTATAGCTTCCAATGGTGAACCAAAGCCTTCATTCTTTCTAGCTTTCACCTCTACAAAAACCATTTTCTTTTTTAGCTTGGCTATAATATCGATTTCACAAAATTTTGAAAAATGCACATTTCTGTCTACTATCTCATACCCATTTTTTATAAGATACTCACATGCAATATCTTCGCCTTTATTACCAAATTCTCGATTATTCATATTACTGTTTAATTCCGCATCTTGCAAATGTCGATAAATCTATCAACTTATCAACTTCATCCGGCTCAAAATTTTTGCTCCAACGAGCTGGAGAAATATCTATTCCACCCCTTCTTGTATATAAAGCACATACAAACAATTTATCATCTTCACCTAACAAATCATATAGTCTTTTATAAATCATCTCACAACACTCTTCATGAAAATGATACTCAGAACGAAAAGATGTTAAATATTCAATTAAACTAGCTTCATCAACATGTTTACTTGATTCATAATAAATAAATGCGTCACCAAAATCCGGCTGATGGGTTACTCTACAATTAGAACGCAACGAATCAAATTTCAAACAATAAGATTTCTTTTCTAAAGTTTCTGAAAATTTTAACACTTCAGGAGCTTCTTTGAATTTAGTCATAGATAGAGAATGTTCATCAACTAATTCAACGAGATTTTTATAATCTTCAAAAATTTCAACACGATTAGCATTATCATTTAAAAAATTAACTTTAACTACAGTTTGCAATTTTTCACTTAAATCTTTTTCTATAGTTTGTTTACACCAATCAAGACATTCTACAATAGAATTTCCAACTCTAGTCATATTAAAAGAATTTAAATAAAGCTTTAAAGATTTAGATTCAACAAGAAACTCGTTATCACAATTATAACGAAGTTTTATAACTCTAGTTATCGGTAAACCATTATTACACATAACAGAAAATTCATAAGCGTGCCAAACATCCCATCCAAAAAATGGTAAATCATCATTTTTAATACTATACTGCTTTCTATTTTCAAACCTTGGAACCGCAACCAAAAAAGAAGGATCATAGGATTGTGAACCTTCAACTTTCTTGCCCAATAAAGTTGATGCGATTTTATCTGTTGTTGAACTCATATTTCTCAATAATCTAAACCTCATTTTATATATCTGAATAAAAACAGTTTACAACAAAAGATATAAACAAAAAATAAGTCTGACAAATTTATGTCAGACTTATTTTAACTAATATAAAAACTTTACTAAGCTATTTCTTCATATTCAGCAGGATTATTCAACAAATCATAGTTGATTTCATTTTCATTATCCGCAATAGTTGCAGCAACAACAGCATCTGAAGTAACATTTAATGTTGTTCTGAACATATCTGTAATTCTTTCAATAGTGAATAAGAAAGCAAATCCAGCAACCAATTGTTCAGGACTTAATCCCATACCATTCAAGATTAAAGCAATTGTAATCAAACCGCCGCCAGGAATACCTGCGCAAGTACTTGATGCGATAATCGCTAAAATTGCGATTTGAATAACCAAGAATGGAGTTAAATGAACTTGATAAGCTTGAGCTAAAAATATAACAGCAACAGTTTGAAGTAATGCAGTACCATCAAAGTTCAAAGTTGCACCTAATGGCAATACAAAACTTGAAATTTTATGAGAAATACCTCTTTTTTCACAACAAGCAATTGTCAAAGGTAATGTTGCAGATGAACTAGCAGTACCAAACGCTACCATAGTAGCTTCAGCAATAGCTGAAAATAACATTGGTGCAGAAACTTTTGAAAAACATTTCAAGAATATTGGATAAACCATAAACATTTGAATACCAAAACCTACTAATAAAACTAACAAGTATTTTGATATAGCGGCAAAAATATCAACACCAAAACTAGAAACAGCACTTGCTGTCAATGCAAACACACCTGGAGCTGCAAATAACATAATCCAATCTGTAATTTTCATAGTAGCAGCAAATACAGATTCAAAGAATGATACGATTGGTCTATTAACATCACCAACTTTAGCCAATGCTAAAGCAAAAAGAACGATAAACAAGATGATAGGAACCATATTTCCTGTAGCAAAAGCTTCAACAGGATTATTAGGTATAAAACTTAGAAATAAGTTTAATATATTACCTTGTTGCTCTTGCATTGCAGAAGCAACTGAAGCCTGTACACCAGATGCAATATTTGCAGATATATAATTTGCAGCACCAGCTCCTGGTTTAACTATAAGAGCTAAAACACTACCTATAGTAACAGCAATTATGGTTAAAATACCATAATATAAAATCATTTTAGATCCAAATTTACCAAGTTGTTTATTATCCCCAACACTTGTAATCCCAATTATAATTGCAGAAACGACAAGCGGAATAACAACCATTTGAATCAATCTAATAAAAACTTGCCCTACAAAAACTAAAATATTCCCAACCAACACATTTGGATGAGAATGTAAAAATAGACCTATTAAAATACCGGCAATAATACCAAAAAAGATATGCCAATTTCTTTTGATACCAAGACCTAAAGCTATTAGGATCTGCATGTGAAGCTTCATATTTATCTATCCTCTTAATTCTTCTCTTACTGTACTCTACTACTATATAATGACTTGCCTATTATACAACTATTTCCCAAAAAATTCAAACATATAAACGAAAATAATATATATATACTATTAAATATATAAAAAAGGAAGAGAATTATATAAATTCTCTTCCTTTTATCCGTTAAAACCTATTTTTTACATGAATCTTCAAGGCCGGAAATATTTCGTTATCGTCACCATAGTGAGAAAAAACTATAGTTCCAGAATGAGAAACTTCAATTAACTGCTTTATATAAGTTGGATTTACTGAATGAGGTTTATAACTATATTTATAAAATGAATTATTCGTATCATTTAACAATAAGACCTTCTTTTTTCTAAAAAACTTTTTATCTAAAGTAATGGAATTATCCTTAAACTGAGAAATCTTAACTATTTGATAATCCGGATACAATTTATGAATTTCATCTTCTGTTAACAATACCGATTTAAATTTATTATCTTCATAGACATATTTGAAGAATTTCAAATCATGACAATTTATACCAAATAATTCCCCATTATCAATAAAACTAACATTTACTTCAGGTCCTATAGCAAGTTTTCCATCATTATAATAGTATTCTTGAAAGCCACCAGATCCAATAAAGCTCTTATTTTTTAAGGTAATATCTTCATTTGAATTTTGAACACTTTCCCAAGATTTTGAAGATGGATTAAAATAAATCATCTCATTTTCTTTAATAAAATCATACGCAAAAGTTGCTGAAGAAGTCAGAAAACTCACTAACAACACAAGAATAAACTTTTTCATAACATAACCTCCTAACACAATGCAATGATAATATTATAAAAAACACTAATGTCAACAACAAAAAAGAAGCCTTACGACTTCTTTTTTAGTGGTGGGCGTGAAGAGACTCGAACTCCCATGCCGAAGGCGCTAGATCCTAAGTCTAGTGCGTCTACCAATTTCGCCACACGCCCTTATTCATTTGTTATATGAGTAATTTATAATAAGCATAACTCATTGTCAAGATTAAAATTTATTATTTATTGATATTTTATCCGAATTCATATTATTTATGCTAACATAATATACTACAGACTCTTGGAGGAATTAAGAACAGTGTTAGTACAAAATATAACCCCATATAATAAAATATCCATTCAAAACAAGAATAATACAACAAATATAAACTCTAATAAATATGTATTTATAAAACCTCACCTATCTACAAACAATGATTGTTTTATAAAATCAAACAAAAACATAACCCCGAGTTTTCAAGGGAAATTTATACCTGACGAACTTATAATTACATATTTAAAAACAAAAAGTTATGAAACATCTATAAAGGGTTCAAAAAGACCATATCTAACGATTAATGATAACTTATCCAAAATCATTAAAAAGATACAAATAAAAATAAATAAAGAAGAATCTATTAATGCATTTGATATAAACCCTAAAAACTCTGATAAATATTTAATTTTTCTACATGGATTTTCGCAAAACATTACAAGTAATCAACCATTATATGAGTCTTTGGCAAAAACCCCATTTGGGATTTTAGCAATTGATTATAGAGGCTACGGCTTAAATCCACATTCAAAACATATTTCAGAATCAGACATTATGCATGATATTCAAGCCTCAGCGAAATACTTAAAAGAAAAAGGAATAAACCATATTGGACTTGTTGGACACAGCTTTGGTGGATACATGGCTGCAAAGACTTCAAATATAAACAATTTCGATTTTCAAATTCTAGTTTCTCCAATGCTTTCTCTAGAATTTTGGTTAAATAACGTTTTAAAAAATCCTAAAAAATACAAATTAGAATCATTAATGATAAAGTATATCCCAAGATTTCGCGAACAATATCCAAAAACGTTTGATATAGACAAACATATTACAGAAAATACTACACCTACATTTGTCGTTCACTCAAAAACTGACGGATACATTAGTACCAAAAGAGTAAACGAATTTGTAAATAAAATATTTAACAAAAAAGAATATTTTTTACTTCCAAAAGGTGGACATAGAATGGACGAAAATAAAATTAACCAAATTACAGAAATCTTAAACGAATTGTAAATTATACAAATTTATGCAATACTAAATATATTAAGGGGAGAGAATACGGGATATGGATTATAAATTAAAAGACACATTATCAAAAGATGCGTTCAGATACGGATATTTAGTAAATAAAATTTTTCCATTCATAAAACCACATATGGGAAGAATTGTTTTAAATATGATTTTAGCAATTCCACTAGGACTATTAGATGGTGTTGTAGCATTTGCACTAAAACCCTACATGGATTGTGTAATCAATGGAAAAACTTGGACAGTTGCAGGATTTACTATAGAACAAAACATGCTAGCTGCGGCTATCCCTTTTGGAATTATTTTATTTGCTGTTGTCCAAGGTTTGTTAAAGTATACAAACAACTATTTAACAGATTGGACAGGTAACAAGATTTCAAACGCGTTAAAAGTTGAACTATTTAGAAAATTAACATCTTTAGATTCTAAATTTTATGATATAAATTCATCAGGTTTAGTACTAACCCGATTTTTAACAGACCCGGAAACAGCCTCTAAAAATATAATTAACACAATAAAAAGTTTCATTATGACAATATTTGGCATAGTAGGACTTGTTGGAGTTTTATTATATAACTCTTGGAAACTTGCCATTATTGGAGTTGGTATAATGGCAATTGCAATCACTCCAGTTACTCTTATAAGAAAAAAGATTAAAAAAGTTTCTAATGCAACCATGGTTGTTGGCGGAGATATGACAACAAATTTCAATGAAACATTTGCCGGCAACAAAATAATGACAGCTTATAATTTGCAAAAATTACAAAACTCAAAATTTGAACACCAAATAAAAGAACAATTTGACCTGACAATTTCTCTAACCAAAAGAGTTGGTTGGATGTCGCCAATAATGTATTTTATCTGTTCTATAGGTATTGCCCTTGTAATGTTTTATGGAAACCACTTAATTATAAGCGGACAAATGACAGCCGGAAGTTTTGCGTCATTTGTTACTTCATTACTTCTATTATACAAACCTGTTAAAGATTTAGGCAGAACTCTTACAGATTTACAAACAACATTTGTTGCATTAGGCCGTGTATTTGAATTATTTGACCTCGTTCCACATATTAAAAATAAAGAAAATGCAATTAAATTAAAAGGACTACAATCATCAATTGATTTTGAAAACGTTGAATTTGAATACGAAGAAAATGTACCAGTACTTAAAGATTTCACATTACACATAAACAAAGGAGAAACAATAGCTCTAGTAGGAAACTCTGGTGGAGGTAAAAGTACAACTGTTAACCTATTACCAAGATTTTATGATGTAAAAAAAGGTGCAATAAAATTTGACGGCATTGATATTAGAGATTTAGAATTAGATTCACTTAGAGATAATATCTCGTTTGTATTCCAAGATAACTTCCTATTCTCAGGCACAATAAAAGAAAATATTCTAATGGGTAAAGAAAATGCAACAGATGAAGAAATCAATGAAGTTATAAAAATGGCTCATCTTGATGAATTCTTAATGACCCTAGATAATGGCATTAACACTTATGTAGGAGAAAGAGGGGCTTCACTATCAGGCGGGCAAAGACAAAGAGTTGCAATAGCTAGAGCAATGATTAAAAATGCTCCAATTGTAATTCTAGATGAAGCAACTTCAGCACTTGATAATGAGTCAGAAGCTATTGTTCAAAAAGCTCTAGATAACTTAATGAAAAATAAAACAGTATTTGTAATTGCTCATAGACTTTCAACTATCAATAATGCAGATAGAATCGCAGTCATAAATGAAGGAGAACTTGTAGAACTAGGAACTCACGCAGAACTTATGAACATTCCTGACGGTAATTATAAACACTTATACGAAATGCAATTTAAACATCAAGAGGCTACTGTATAATGAAATCAATTATTATAACAAAATGGATAGAACCATATAAATTATTAGAAAAAATAAAAGAATTCTACCAATATAAAGATTATACATTTGATGGAGTTTCCAAAAATATAGAAAAGAAAAAATTTTTCAAGGAATTGGAAAATTCAAAATTTGCCCTCGGGCTATACATGAAAAATGTTAACAAATACTATCTTTTTTCAAGAAATGATGAATTTGATATTTGGGCTGTATTAACTGAGTATTTTGAATTCACTCAAAATGATTTCAAAACAACACAAGACCTTGAATTACCATTTAATATGGTAGATATGGGAAAAGCTGAAGCTGGAATTATTATTCCGTAACATTTTTATATAAATAAGCAATTTTCTCAATGAAAAATCCTTTATATATGCATAGGGGAAATTATCGAGGAAAGAATATTGCTGAATTTATTTAGTCCAATATCGTACAATAATATGGCTGTAAATCCAATTGTGTTTAACTATTTTATGGGAAACACTCAAGGTTTCAACATTTATAACAATTTGAATAGTAATTTTATACCATTTAATATCTATTCAAATTATTCACCTTGGCAGTTTAACAATACTTATGGTGGAAACTTTAACATATTTACCACACCAAACATTTTTTATAATAACAATGACAAATTTAGATATAATGGGCCATACATAAATATATTTAAAATTGGGCGAGCTGAAACTTCACAACCAACAAACAAAAAAGAAGCTATTAATACAGATAAAACATCCACCCAAACATCAACAAAAGATCCAAATAAAACTTCAGACCAGACATTACCTGAAACTCAAAAAACATCAAAAAGTAACTATATGGGTACAACCTTAGCAAAAAATGCAAAACAATACCTAGGTTATAATGAAACAGATGGTTCTTATCGCAAATTTTCAGATAGCGGAGAATGGTGCGCAGATTTTGTTTCATACGTGGTAAAAGAAACGTACCAAAACAAAGGTTTAACTCCTCCTGCTGGCTTTGGTAACCATAGAGTCGAAGAATTAAAACAATGGGGAATAAAAAACAACAAATACTTCTCTCTTGTAGATAAAGATAACAAAGCTAATGAAATAAAAAATAACATAAATATCGGAGATATACTAATATTACGAGAAAATGGTGCATCTCATACAGGATTTATATCTCGAATAAATCCTGACGGTTCATTTGAAGCTATCGAAGGTAATCGTTCAGACCAAGTTGCTATTGGTAGATACAAACCAGACAATCCTGAAATTAGCGGATTTATAAAATTGGCAAGTTAAGAATTTGCTTTTTCAAAGATTCAACATCAGCATTATTATAAATTACCCAATCAGCTTTTTGTAACTTTGTCTCTTGAGGTAACTGAGATTTAATGCGACACATTGCATATTCTTCATCATAACCATTACGCTTGATCAATCGCTCCAAGCGAATATTATCATCGGTATAAATAAATAAAATTTTATCAAATAAATCTTCCATATGTGCCTCAAACAATAACGGTATAGAAACAAATACAAAATCACTTGAATGATTTATTTGACAAAAATCTGCTATTTTCAACCTGATTTTTGGATGTAAAATACTTTCCAACATTTTTTTTAAATTTGGATGCTTAAACACTAATTTTCCAAGTTTATCTCTAGATATTTCATTTTTATCTAAAATATCATATCCAGCAAATGCAAGGATAATTTCTGATTTTGCTTCTTCTAATAAATTATGGGCAACTTTATCGGTATCCAAAACTGGATAACCTTTTTCAAGTAAAAAGCTTTCAACAGTAGACTTACCACTTGCAATATTTCCGACAATCGCAATTCTAAGCATTTTTCTTAGCTAACCTATTCAAAAAGTTTCTTAATTCCTTTATTTGTTGAGGCTTAATAGGTTTAACATCTCCTCTTTTTAAGCCATCTAAATTTAAGGTTGCATGTTGAATACGTTTCAATGAAACAACTTCAAATCCCAAATACTCAAACATTCGACGAATTTGTCTATTCAAACCTTGATATAGCATAATTTCCATAACAGTGTGAGAATTATCAACTTCTAACACATCAACTTCTGCATATGCCATTTTTCCAGGTTCAAGTTCAATACCCTTATACATTGTATCAATATCGTTTTGACTAATTTTTCCATTAATTGAAACTCTGTATAATTTCGGAACTTTAACAGATGGATGAGTTAACTCATTAATTAAATCCCCATCATTAGTTAATATTATCAAACCAGTAGATTCTCTATCCAATCTTCCAACAGGTTTTAAATGATGCAAATTTTCAGGAAGCAAATCATAAATAGTTTTTCTACCTTTTTCGTCATCACTAGTAGTAATATAACCTGCAGGTTTATAAAAACGATAATATTCGTGTTTTACAGGATGAATCATCTTACCGTTTACAAAAACTTTATCTTTTGACTGCACTGAAAAACCAAGTTCAGTAACTTTCTTGCCATTTACAAGAACCTTACCGCTTTCAATTAATTCATCTGCTTTTCTTCTTGAACATAACCCAGAAGAAGCTATATATTTATTTAAACGAGTGCCGGGCATTTTAACACCTCATTGAAAGAGTTCGCAAGTACATCTGGCATTTTTCTGTACAACTTACCATCGTTAGAAATTGCAACAACAGAAACATCAGCCTCAATATAAACTTTTCTAGTTTGTGCAGATTTAATATACTGCTTAAATTTAACGATAAAACCATTAAATTCTGAAATTTCAGTTTCAATAATCATTACATCATTAAGTTTAGCAGACATTTTATACTTAATATTCAAGTTAGTAACAGGCAAAACAATATCTTGAGCCAACAGATCAACTAAATTATGCCCCATCATTTCACATAAACCAACTCGACCCATTTCTAACCATCTTAAATAAGACCCATGCCATACAACACCGTAGGCATCTGTATCAGAATAAAAAACTTTTTGTTCAAATGTATGTTTCATAAACAGATTATAACATCAAAATTTTATATTCAATAAATTTTTATGTATAATTATAATATGGATAAAAAAATTTCAGATAAAGTTATAAACCGTTTAACCTTATACCACTGTATTTTAAAGGATTTTATAGAAGAAGGTACTGAATACATTTCAAGTAAACAAATCGCAACACTTTTAAGAATTGATGATTCTCAAGTGCGTAAAGACATTAATCTTCTAAATAATTCAGGTAAATCCAGAGTTGGATATATCGTTAAAGAATTAAAAAAATCCATCGAAACAACACTAGGTTTCACCAAAACAAAAAACGCTTACATCATCGGCGCAGGAAACCTAGGTATGGCGCTTGCCAAATATGATAACTTTACAAACTACGGTCTAAATATTATCAGTCTTTTTGATAATGACAAATCAAAAATTGGTGGACAAGTAAATAGTAAAAAAATTCTAGATATACAAACACTACCTCAATATGCAAAAGAACACGCAATTGATATTGCTATACTAACAGTACCCGGACAATTTGCCCAACAAACTGCAGAATTTATAGTTAAATCAAACATTAAATATATTTGGAACTTTACACCTGTAGTACTAAACGTACCTGAAGATGTTCAGGTTTGGAATGAAAATCTTATGGGTAACTTTTTACAATTCACTTATAATATTTAATTTAAGAAAAAACTTTAACGCCATTTTCAGAAGTAAGTTTCTCAAATTTTGTATTCATATAATAAATTTGACGTAAACCTTCAAGTGTTAAAGTTGGATTGACATCATCAAATGGACGCTTTAAATAATTAGCAATCAAACCACAGTATCCACCTGTGGCAACTAGTGTTGCCTTTTCACCCAACTCTTCCTCACATTGAGCAACTAAGCCATCAACCATACAAGCGGTTCCTCTGATTACACCTGAAAGAATAGCCTCTGTTGTATTATGTCCAACAGCATTTTGCGAAATTGAAACATCAATTTTAGGCAATTTTGAAGTTGAAGTTTTTAAGCACTTCATCTGAGTATTTATTCCAGGAGCAATAACACCGCCAACAAACTCACCTTTAGAGTTAATAATATCAAAAGAAGTTGCAGTGCCAAAATCAATAACAATAACAGCACCCTTATATAAATTATGAGCAGCCACTGCATTAGCTAATCTATCAGCACCCACTTCACGAGGATTATCTGTTGCAACTTTTATTCCTAAATTTATATCAGAAGCAACAAAAACTGATTTTAAGTTAAAAACATTATCAACAGCTCTTTTAAATTTAATATTTAATTCTTCAACAACTGAAGCAATAACACATCCTGTAATCTTAAAATCTTTAAATAATGACTTTAAAAGGATTTCATATTCTTCACCTGATAAATCTCTATCAGAAGCTAGACGAAATTCATTAACATATCTATCGCCATCAAAAAGGCCTAATGTAATACTAGTATTTCCAATATCAGCTGTTAATAACATAAAAGATAGTCCCCTTATATTTCAGGACTATCTTATTACAAACATAGTTTTTGTGCAAAAGCTAATTAGATATTTGTTCCTCCTAAAGTTTGAGAACCATAACCATCCCAAACAGAGTTAACAAAACCGCCACTAGGAATACTTCCTACAGCAGAATTACCACTAAAAATAGGTGGAAATTTCACTTTTTTAATATCATATTCACCAGTAGCTAAAGAATTAACAAAATTACTAGCTTTTTTATATCCAGAGCCTATAGCTTCGATTGGGTTACCATTCATAATGCATCCTCCGTCATAATCATTCTTATACTTAGATAAAAAAATTTTTCAGGGATGAATTGCCTAAAACTAATAAAATTGTTACATAAATTAACATAAGGAAAAAATAAAAGAAAATGTTTCAATTTTCCATGATAATCTTGACAAAAATTTATGAGCGGTTAGAATTAGTAGTATCGTAGAATACTAAGTTATAGTAGTATATAGTAGACAGTAAAAAAGGAGATTAATCTCATGGCACGTGAAAAGTATGAACGTACGAAACCGCACGTTAACGTAGGTACAATCGGCCACGTTGACCACGGTAAAACTACATTAACAGCAGCTATCACTGGTACATTAGCTGCAGCTGGTAAAGCAGAATTAAAAAAATTCGATGAAATCGATGCTGCTCCAGAAGAAAAAGCAAGAGGTATTACTATCTCTACAGCTCACGTAGAATACGAAACAGATAAGAGACACTATGCACACGTTGACTGCCCAGGCCACGCTGACTATGTTAAAAACATGATTACAGGTGCTGCTCAAATGGACGGTGCAATTCTTGTAGTTGCAGCAACAGATGGTGCTATGCCTCAAACTCGTGAACACATCTTGTTAGCAAGACAAGTTGGTGTTCCTAACCTAGTTGTATTCTTAAACAAATGCGATATGGTTGACGATCCAGAATTATTAGAATTAGTAGAAATGGAAGTTAGAGAATTACTTTCTTCTTACGAATTCGACGGAGATAACATCCCATTCGTTCACGGTTCAGCTTTAAAAGCTTTAGAAGCAGTTCAAGCTAACCCATCAATCCAACGTGGAGAAAATGAATGGACAGATAAAATTTGGGAATTAATGGATGCTTTAGATTCTTACTTCCCAGATCCAGTTAGAGACTTAGACAAACCATTCTTGATGCCAATCGAAGACATCTTCTCAATCACTGGTCGTGGTACAGTTGCTACTGGCCGTGTTGAACGTGGTATTGTTAAAGTTGGTGACGAAGTTGAATTAGTTGGTTTAGGCGAAACTAAGAAAACTACAGTTACTGGTGTTGAAATGTTCAGAAAATCTCTTGACCAAGGTCAAGCTGGTGATAACATCGGTGCTTTACTTCGTGGTGTTGATAAAACTGAAATCGAACGTGGTCAAGTTCTTGCTAAACCAGGTTCAATTCACCCACACACTAAATTCACAGCTAACGTTTACGTATTGACTAAAGAAGAAGGTGGACGTCATACTCCATTCTTCCCAGGTTACAGACCTCAGTTCTACATCAGAACAACTGACGTAACTGGTTCAATCAAATTCGACGGTCAAATGGTAATGCCTGGTGATAACGTAGTTATGGAAGTTGAATTAATCGCTCCTGTAGCTATTGAAGAAGGTATGAGATTCGCTATCCGTGAAGGTGGTAGAACAGTTGGTGCTGGTGTTGTTGACAAAATTATTGAATAATAATTTCTAAACAATATTAGACAAAAAAGGACTTGATAATAATCAAGTCCTTTTTTATTTCTTCTTCTTTACTAAATAAACCTTTTTACAAGAGTAATAACCAATATAACCAACGAAGTCCTCTTATTATGCCAACAACATTTCTAATATTTTGGCATTTGTTTGAGCCCGACGCATTGAAAGTAAATATTTTTCAACATTTGCTTTTAATTTTTTAGCATCATTATCTAAATATTCAACATTATTATCCAACATATTTAGATAATCACAAACCGTAATCATTTGATATTCATTATTTTTCATTTTCCCCATCCAATTCTTAAAATTTTTATTTAAATTTTATCCTAAAAGAGCATCTAAAATTTCGGCATTAGAAACAGCTTTTTGGCTATTACGTACTTGATTTCTATACATATAAGTTCTTAAAGCTTCACGAATCAATTCAGAACGAGTACGATTTTCAGAATTAGCAACTGTATCAATCTCATCTAAAAATTTTTCGGGCATTGAAATTAAAACTCTAGCCATTTTTTTCTCCTTTAATTTTTCCTAAATATAATCCCCTGGTACATATATAAAGTATTTTTTTATAAAAAAATTGCTAAAATATTAAAGAAATAGTATATATTTGTAATATATATTTACAATAGAAATTAATAAAAATAGAAATAAATAAGGTGGACTAAAAACTTAGTCCACCAGTATTTTTATGCTTTGTTATATTACTAAGCTAATAAAGCTTCAACAATTTTTGCGTTTGTTTCTGATCTTTTTACACTTAATAAATATTTTTCAACTTGATCAGCAATTTCTTTTTCAGATATAGATTCACATTTTACATTTTCTAATGAATCTAAGTAATCAACAACTGTAATCAAACCATATTCTTTACTCATAATCTTTTCCCCTTATATTTTCTTTTTCTTTAATTTTCCCTTACATATATATAAAGTATTTTTAGATTTAAAAATTGCCTCTTTTGTATTTATTTAGTATATAAAGTTAACATATTTTAACAAATAAAAGAGCCACTGAATAATCAGTAGCTCTTTGTATATTTTAAAGAATTAAATATTGATTAACCTAATAAATCTTCTAATTTTTCAGCTTCAATTTCAGCTTTTGCATTTTGTTTATTCGCTTTAATTGATTGTTCAACTTTTTCAGCAATTGCTCTATCGCCAGCTGCTAAATATTCTTCTTCATCCAAAGATTTAACAAAATCATTTACTGTCATAAGAGATGAAGCTTGAAATTTAACACATTGATTTCTTAATGATTTAGCATAATCTTCAGCTGTCATCATTGAATTATCATTTAATTCAACTTCATTATTTTTTAAAGATTTAACATATTCATCAACTGTCATTAAGTTATAATCATTTCTCATATTCTTTTCCCCTAATATCAAAATTCCCTTACATATATATAAAGTATTTTTTTATTAAAAAATTGCGCATTTTCCTCTCAAAAATATTAAAAAGAAATATATCTTTACATAATATATAATATATAATTTTATAAAAATTGGCAACAACAAAGGGAATTGAAAAAACAATTCCCTTGTGAATATATGACTATTGACTTCGAAAACTTAATTAAGCTAATAAAGCTTCAACAATTTTTGCATTTGTTTCTGATCTTTTTACATTTAATAAATATTTTTCAACTTGTGCTGCGATTTCTCTTTCAGATATTGATACACATTTTACATTTTCTAATGAATCTAAATAATCAACAACTGTAACTAATTCATAATCTTTACTCATATCTTTTCCCCTTATCTCTTAATATTTTTTATTTCCCTTACACTTATATAAAGTATTTTTAGATTTAAAAATTGCCTAAATCGTATTTATTTCATATATATTCCGTTACAAAACTTAATATTAATCAAGTAAAGCTGAAACTATACGCGCATTAGTACTATATCTACGTAAGTTTAAAAAATATTTTATAACCTTAAATGTAACCACACACTCATCAACTGTTAAATACTTAACAGAATCCAATGCAAAAAAATCTGATAATGCAATCATATCGTAATCTTTTGGCATAACTATACCTGAGCAAGTATCTTACAATGAATAAACGATTTCACAGAATAAAAGTTCAACTTTTTAGTAAAAATTACTTTACAAAATACAAAAATGGTATAAAAAGCAATAGTTTTGAAGTAAAATTAAATACAGAAGTAGCTAGAAAAGGAAATATAAATGCTAAAAACAGGAATAGTAGGCCTACCAAACGTAGGAAAATCAACATTATTTAACGCACTAACAAATGCTAGAAATGCACAAAGTGCAAATTATCCATTTTGTACTATTGAACCCAATATTGGAGTTGTAGAAGTACCTGATGAAAGACTTGCAGTTCTAGCAAAATTATGTAAAACTGAAACAATTATTCCTACAGCAATTGAATTTGTAGACATTGCAGGACTTGTAAAAGGTGCAAGTAAAGGTGAAGGCTTAGGTAACCAATTTTTACAAAATATTAGAGAAGTAGATGCAATTATACAAGTTGTAAGATGCTTTGATGATGAAAATACAATACACGTATCTGGAAAAGTTGATCCAATAAGTGATATTGAAACTATAAATACAGAATTAGCTCTTGCTGATATGGCATCAATAGAAAGACGTCAAGCAAGAATAGCTAAAGTTGTTAAATCTGGAGATAAAGATGCAGTATTAGAAGATTCTGTTCTAAAAAAATTAACAGAATTACTATCAGATTGTACATTCATTGATATCAATAAACATTTCAATGAAGATGAAATACCAGTAGTAAAAATGTTAAATTTATTATCTACTAAACCAGTAATTTACTGTGCAAACGTTTCTGAATTTGATTTAAAAAATGGAAATGATTATACAAAAAAAGTTCAAGAATACGCTAACACTCACGGTGCTGAAATGGTAATTATTACAGCAAAAATAGAAGAAGAACTTGCGGATTTAGGTCAAGAAGAAGCTGAAGAATACCTAAAAGAATTAGGCATAGAAGATAGCGGAATCAATAGAATGATTAAATCAGTATACAGTCTTTTAAAACTTAGAACATTTATCACTGCAGGTGAAAAAGAAGTTAGAGCTTGGACAATTCCAGCCGGAACAAAAGCTCCACAAGCTGCTGGAGTTATCCATACAGACTTTGAAAAAGGATTTATTAGAGCTGAAATAACTCCATATAAAGACTTTGCGGAATTAGGATCTTATACAGCTTGCAAAGAAAAAGGTGTTACACGTCTTGAAGGAAAAGATTATGTAATTCAAGATGGAGATCTAGTACACTTTAGATTTGCAGTTTAAGCTAAATAATATTTCATATAATAAAAGACCTGATAAATATCAGGTCTTTTATTATTATTAAAATATCACTATATTCTAAAAACCTATTGATTCATCTACAATATCAATTATAGGAAGATCACTCCCATCAAGGGCCTCTAATGTTCTATCTTTATAATATGGACTCATTATATCGTCTTCATTTCTAGGATCTAAAGGATCATTTAAATCCTGACCAAATACCCCTTTTTCTTTGTAATGAGGACTCATAATATCATCAGCATTTCTAGGATCTAAAGGATCATTCAAATCCTGACCAAACATACCTCTGTGAGGTATTTCATCTGTCAAAGCAACCATATCATCAGATGCTAACTTCGGAGTCTCAATATTTTCTGCAATATCTTTTACTTTACCTGCAAATTTTTCAGAGCCATTAGCAATATCATCTGAAGCTAATATTATAGCTGCTGGAATATCATTATTTTCTGGCTTTATTTCTTCAACAGCAGTTTTTGATGGTTTCTTTTGAGATTCAGGTACAATATTAACTTTAGCCTTATCTGCCTTGTTAGATTTCTTATTGTTCTTCTTTGGTACTAAAACTTCAACCGAACTATCTTCAACAGTTTCTAAAAAAACATCTTTTGAACCGTTTGGAAGTTCTTCAACTACAACATCAGTAACTTCTTCGGCTGTTTTTGGTGAATTATCAACTACAACATCTACGATTTCTTCTGTTACTTTTGGAGTATTATCTACGACTTCAGTTATATCATCTGCAACCTTTGGTACGCTTTCAACTACTACTTCTGCAATTTCTTCAGCTGATTTAGGTGCATTTTCAACTATAATTTCTGCTACATCTTCAGCTCCTTTTGGCGAAGCTTCTACAATAATTTCAGCAGCTTCATTTGAAAGCTTTTGAGTGCTACCTGCTATCGTTTCTGCAACTTCATTTGCAGCTTTTGTAGCTTCTTTACCGCCCTTACCTCTTGTCAAAAACCAAACTCCAGTTGCAACAATTGCAGTTCCAACTGCAACAAATATACCTTTTACCAAATTTGAATTTTGTTTCTTTTCAGGTTGCGCAACTTTGTTTTCAGAATTATTTTCTGTACCAGAAAAATTAACTGTATCCACTGAATTATTAAAATCTTGCAAATTAGAAGAATATTTACGAGGATTTAATTCCCTCACTGTATAAGATATTCTACTTGGACTTATAGCTTCTATTCCCATTTATTTTAACCTTTCCACACTATTAAACCTACTTATATAAAATAGATTAATAGCCAAAATTGTTATATTTTAAATATAAAATTACAATTCTTAATGTACCAATGCTAAATTTTTACCTAAATGTTTATTTTGAACATCATAAGCACTTGCAACAAAATTTGCAGGTAATTTCAAATCATATTTACCGGTAAAAGATAAAGTTTTTGATTTATCTGGAACATGGTATAACACTAAAGTTGAATCATCTACAGTTATACTTCCATCACCTGAACCGTGTTTCAAGAAATACTTACCATTAAATTCATTAACATAATAAACATCATTTTCATCTTTGGCATTCACAAACATTGTACCATTCTTTAAACCTGTGATACCAACACCATCAGCGCCATCAACAAAAACTGTTTGTTCATTATGATTTGCATCTTTTTTAGTTTCAAAATTGAATTTAATAGAATCTAACTTTAACTTCTTAGGTGAATAATACTGTTCTTCATCATGATGCAAACCTGAAGTATTAAAGATAGAAATAGCCATCCTGCCATCAGTACTTTGACGCAATATAACAGGAACTTTAAAATGATTATTTGAGTTATATGCATCTGTTGCTTCCTGCAATGGTAACATAAATGGAGCACCATTATTTAAAGCATTACAATTTACGTTTCTACGTAATGACATCACTTCGTCAAACTCAGCCTTATGTTTTGCAATAAATGATTTATATTTTGGACTTTCAACATCTGCCCATTCATCATGAACTCTTTGACGTCCTTGCAAATACATATTTTTGGTTTTTGAATCATAACCAGTTGCACCTAAATCATCACCATCAAACAATGTTGGCATACCTGGTAATGCAACTAAGAATTTCATCATACCTAACAACTTAGAAATTGCAGGATCTAATGCAGCTTCAAATACATCATTTTCAAACTGATTATATAAATGTGGCGGCATTGTATAATCATAAGTATCACTTGCATGTTTTAATACCATATGTATTGCAACATCAAAAGGTTTTATACCAAAAGCATCCGGATCAAAACGACTGCCATCAAATTTACCTTGTGATAAATCAGATATAGATTGAGTTAAAACTTCAAATGCTTTTTGGAATTCTTCTTGAGAAAAATGATTACTTGGATCATTTTTATATTTATTCAATGTATCAACAAAAGCTTTACGTAAAGCGTATCCCATTGCTACAGCTTTTGGAGAAACCGCTGAAAAATCATAATGATTAACATCATTTGGATTTATATGATCAAAGAAATTATTATTAATCATTTTGTAAGCTTTTAATCTGTTTTCATAATTACTAGGGAAATTCAAATCAGTATAAAACATTTCCATATCCATAGCTGCACAATGTAAAGCTCGAGGCTTATCATGGTTACCTATAAATGTATAAGAATACATCAATGAATCTAGAGAACCTGATTTGAAATAAGGGCTATCTCCACCTACCATTTTTTCAAACAATAACTTTTGCAAATATTCTTGATCATCCCAACAAGAACCATCTTCAAAACATCTTGTAAACATTTTAGCTACATCAGTAAAGAAATAAGAATAGTTAGCAGTTGATGTCATGCCTGTTTCTCTTTGGAATTTAGAAACAATATCAGAATGTTTTGGGAATTTTCTTGAATGATATCCTAATCCATTATCATGCAAAGTTCTTTCATCTGTAACTTCAGCTACTGTATATGCATTAGGATTTTTATCTGTTACTCCTTTTACAAACTTATGCCAGAAATTAATAACACTTTGCCAAGTATAATCGAAATTAGTATTACCATTTCTCAAAGCTTCTACATCAGCAATATCTTTTGTAGCATCAATTCTCCAATCTAAACCTGATTGAGTTTTATCAATAATTAAATCTGCTAATTTAAAACTATCAGCATTAGTATCTTTCAATGTTTTAACCAAGCTTTCAACAAGTTCGCTATTCATAGAGCGATCAATATGTTTTATCCCTTTACGAAGCTTACTTAATAACATTTCTGTTTCATCTTGAGGTGATGCTGGATTAGTAATTCCTAAAGATTGTAAATGAACATCTTTTAAAGCTTTGTAATCGTAAGTCAATTCACCTGAATTTTTATTAATAGCTATTGTTACATCCGGAGCTAAAGATTTTACAACTGCAAACTTAGCAATTTCCTGAGTTACTAATGGTATTACGTATTGACCAAACTCAGTTACTTTATCACCATCAAATAATTTACTTTGAGCAGGTAGTAAAGAATCAACAAGCTCTAAAGTTTCAGAAGCATAATCTAACATTTCATGAGTATAAATTTTATCCATTTCGTCATATGTTTTTTTATACTCAATTGGTAAATTTCTATTACCAGCTTTATAAATATTATATCTTGGTACACCTATTTCAGAAGGAGTATTAGCTCTTTTTGCAATTAATGGAGATGCGAAGACTGATACTATATTATCCCCAAACTCAATCGCATCCAAAGGAGTATTCATTAAACCTTCAAGAATTTGAGATTTTTTATCTTCATTTGATAACACACGCTTATTATTGTACATACCAAATAATACATTTTCGACTTCACGTTTTGACACATCAGCACCCAATGTTTTTGGGAATATTGTACCATTCGCCTTATTCATTATTTGAGTATACACTTGTGTTGGATTATTGGCATCTACATTTTTTAATTGCTGAGCTATATATAAACGTAAAATATCGTCAGTCTTTTGAGTCCAATATTGACCTGAAGATACTGCATAATCTTGCACTTGCGCATTTGCTCTTGCTATTTTTTTCATCTCCTTATCTCTATCATCCGGAGATAAATTTTTCAAAGCTTTTGTATCTGCATTTGAAAATACAAAGTTTAATTTAGCAATATCTGGGTTAGCATCCCAAGTTTCAAAACCGCTTTCAAACTTATTATCAACTGTAAAAGTTCTAAACTTAGACAAAATTCTAGCAGCCATTGGAGAATATAAATCTGCAATTCCAGTCTTAGGATTTGAATTATTATATTCATTTAAGCGTTTTATATTTTCATTATACATTTCTGGATCAATTTCAAATGCATAAGGGAACACCGAATCATTGTGAGTATGTAAATCATATACATTTTCAGTGCTCATTTTTGAATATGATTTAATTAAGGAAGTATTATCGTATTTTTCTTTTTCTGTAACTAATCTTGAATCAAAGAACTGAATATAAGTTGGTTTCTTTGGATCATATTTTAAATTCTTCTTAATTGATACTGTACCTATTCTATTTTGGTTATATACATAAGGAGAATTAACTACTTTATGTGAAATATATCTTTTATTTTTTACAAAAACACCCATAGATAATGGATTGTCACTTATACCATTAGCTCTAAACCAATTCAAATATGGAGAATCTTCACCCCATTTTAAAATATTTTTAAAATGGACACCTTGTAAACCTTCATTAACAAAAGCACCATCTGAAACAAAGTTTAACCCGTGTGCAAACATTTTTCTTTGTAAAGAAGCATAGTTATTGATATTACCTAAGGAACTAGCCATTTGGAAACAGTTTTTATTCCAATATGCGTGAGCAGTAAAATCATCATCCGTAAAAATTGGTAAGGAAATAATTCTACCGTATCCATCATACTCACCCTTATCAATAGCATGCTCTAGACCCGCAAGAGTTCCTCCAAATTTATTGGTAATAGTTTTTATACCATTCATACCTCTTTTTGCAAGTTTATCATCTTTTACAATCATATTTTGGTCATTATAAACATATCCAACCTTCTGGGAATCGATAATAACCAATTTCATTGCCCCACCTCTAGATAAATTTGATTTTTCAGGTAGAACTATATTAAACAAATATCTTCCATCTTGTTGAGAATGTCTTTCGTCAATTACATCCCCAGAATCAATTCTTGTTTTTGTATATCCAGTATCCTTATCAACAATTACATAATGATAAGCAAAAGGAACATTATCACTAATACCAAAATGTCTTGCTAAATCAATGCGATTTGCCCCTGGTGACATTTTATATCTATCTTGACCATTTTTACCATAAGCTTTCCCTGCAGAAAAATAATTATTATATTTATCCTTGTCTAATTTATATATCTCTAAGTAACAATCTTCTCTATTTTCGTCAAACGGATACGCAAATTCAACTTCTTTAAACCCGTCATCTGATTTTGTTACCTTAAACCCATTAAATGAAACGTTCTTGTCATGATTTTGAACGTTATTTTTCCCTTTTAAATCAATACTTACTTTCACACAACACTCCTTAGTGTCAATTATAACAATTCTAAAGATTTTTTTTTGTTACATGGGTAATCATTATTAAGAAAATTTTACAAAGGGTACAGAATATTAGAAATAAAAGATTTATAAGCTATAATATGTAGTGTAGAAAATACAATTATTGAATTGTATAAATCAAGGAGAATATGATGCTAGAAACCGGAATTAAATGCGATATCAAAGATATCAAATTAGCTGAACAAGGTAAAAATCAAATAGATTGGGCATTCAAAGATATGCCTGTTCTAAGAACAATAAGAGAAAGATTTATTAAAGAACAACCATTTAAAGGTTTAAAATTATCAGCATGCGTTCACGTAACAAAAGAAACAGCAGCTTTGTGTACTGTAATGCAAGCTGGTGGTGCGGATGCAGTTTTAGTTGCATCAAACCCACTATCAACACAAGATGACGTTGCAGCAGCTCTTGTTAAATACTATAACATACCGGTATTTGCAATTGCTGGAGAAAGTGTAGAAACATACAAAGCACATATTCAAGAAGCAATAAATCACAACCCTGATATTATTATTGATGATGGATGTGATATGGTTTCAACTATTCATGCTCAACGTCCTGACCTTATTTCAAAAATCATTGGTTCAACTGAAGAAACTACAACAGGAATTATTAGACTTCAAGCAATGGAAGCTCAAGGAACTCTAGGTTTCCCTGCAGTTGGAGTAAATACAAGTTTAACAAAACACTTATATGACAACCGCTACGGTACAGGTCAAAGCTCTTTCGATGGAGTTCTAAGAGCTGCAAATATCTTAATAGCAGGAAAAACAGTTGTTGTTTCTGGTTATGGCTGGTGCGGTAAAGGTGTTGCGCTAAGAGCTAAAGCTTTAGGTGCAAACGTTATTGTTTGTGAAGTTGATCCGCTAAAAGCTTTAGAAGCTGCTATGGAAGGTTATAGAGTAATGCCAATAGCAAAAGCTGCATTAGAAGGTGATCTATTCTTAACTGTTACCGGTGATAAACACGTTATTGATGTTGAACACTTATTATCAATGAAAGATGGTGCATTTGTTGGTAATGTTGGACACTTTGACTGGGAAGTTAATGTTGGTGATTTAAAAGCTTACACAACTGAAATAAAACAAATCAGACCAGGTTTAGAAGAATACGTTCTAAATAATGGTAAATCTATCTATGTTTTAGCTGAAGGAAGACTTGTAAACTTAGTTGCAGCAGAAGGACATCCAGCTAGTGTTATGGATATGAGTTTTGCAAACCAAGCATTAGGTATCGAATTCCTAGTTAAAAATAAAGGAAAATTAGAAAACAAATTATATACTCTACCTCACGAAGTTGATGTTAAAATTGCAGAATTAAAACTTCAATCAATGGGTATTGAAATTGATACTCTAACTCCAGAACAAGAAGAATATCTAAATAGTTGGAATATCGGTTAATTTTATAATAAACAACTCCGAAAATTATAGAGTCTTTGAAAAATTTCAAAGACTCTATTTATTTTAGACTTTATAAAGTTGTTTTAAATTTAAATTAAGATTCTTGTTGTGCAGCAATCTTTTTATTATGTACAATTGATGAAATTAATGCTGTAACAATAAAGAATAATCCAATTAAACCTGTAACAACTTCCGGAATTTCTTTCACGGTTGTTATCAACATAATAACAGCCAACGCACCAATTGCCCAATGAGCACCGTGTTCTAGATATAAAAATTTAGCTAAAGTTTTTGTTTCTACTAACATTATTGTTAACGATCTAACAAACATTGCACCAATAGCCAAACCTATTGTAATAATTAACACATCATTACTTAATGCAAAAGCACCTAAAACACCATCTAAAGAGAAAGAAGCATCAATCAATTCCAAATAAATAAAACTGATTAGACCAGCACATTTTACGGAATCAGTAGCACATTGAGCCATTCTCATTTCTTCATGTTTTTCCAAGAAATGAGACACACCTTCTATAGCTAAAAACGTAATAATCCCTGAAATACCTGAAATTATTACAGGAATTTTTTCAGCTTGAGGTATGAAATTTTGTAAGAAAATAACAACTAATAAAGATATAATAACTTCAATACCTTTTATATGATCTAAATGTGACAATGGAGCTTCAATAAATTTAATCCAGTGAACAGTTTTTTCATGATTGAAGAAATAATTAAGAAACAACATAATTAAAAACATTCCACCGAAAGTAACAATTGGAGCATGTGTTTCATGCAAATAATGAGCATATTTTTGAGAATCTGTCAAAGCAATATGAGTAACTGTTAACATATCTAACTTAGCAAATATTGAAACTACTAAAATCGGGAATACAAAACGCATACCAAAAACAGCAATTGCAATACCCCAAGTTAAAAATCTATGCCTCCAAACTTCTGACATATGCTCTAACTTCATTGCGTTTACAACTGCGTTGTCAAAAGACAAGCTAGTTTCTAAAACAGCTAATATTGCAGCTATAAAAATACATAAAAACCCTGTACCGTGATGAACATGTTCACCCCATAAATAAGCTGCAATAAACCCGAAGATTGTAACAAAATAAGAACCAATAAAATACTTATGCATACCTATCTCTTCCTTATATAAATATCAAATCGTACATAATTATTCTACTAAAAAACCTAATTATGTATATCATTTAAAAGAATTAAAAAAGGCTTTCGTAATCGAAAGCCTTTTAAATATTTTATTAGTTCATATCACTTACACTTGGTACATAATATTGAAAATTATCAGGTTCATTATCCGGGAAAATCAATGTAAAAGGTTGATTTTGTCTTATTAAACCATTTTTACCTTTATAAACAGCTTGAAATTCTTTGTTAATTGGCAAACTTTCTTCTTGGAAATTCACATAACTAACAGGAATAAAAACAAATCCACCATTATTTTGAGGAACTACCTTACCTGTAACCTGAAAACCTTGAAATAACATTAAATCATAATCCAATCTGGTATTTGCATTCATTTGAATATGCAAAACTTGTGGCGGATTATTAGTTTGAAAATCTTCTAACGCTGAAACTTGAATTGTTTTAGCTTCCACTGAAGACACTAAACATAGAGAAAAAATAAACCCTAACAATAATCCAAATACTTTTTTCATTTTATATTACTCCTTTTCATTTTTATTATCATCATTTTCATTTAATTTTTGAATTTTCTCAGGACTTGGAAATTTCAAATAAAAAATTTGAGCTGATTTTATATCTAAATCTTCACCTTTTTTAGCATATGAGAACGGTGAAGCTTCATACACTGATACCGCAGAAGATTTTAATCTATTATCTTCTTGATTTTTCACAGCACCTTCAACGGCAGCAGCCCCCATAGATAAACCTTTCACAAAAAAGTTACCGACACCTAAAGCGGCATTCTTTGCCAAATCACCTTTATCAAGAGGTTTTGTATATGTAGCGACAACTGCAACATTTATGTCGTGAGTTTTTCCATCTGGTTCCATATAGAAATTTGGTTTGAATGAAAAACTAGCGTCGCGTTTTAATCTTTTAGGACTAACAACATCTATAAGATCTCCGTGAATAACATCTCCAGCTTTTAACAAAATTGTATCAGTAAGTTGAAGAGGTTCATTCAGTTTCACAGCTATAGATGTTGGAGGATTTGCTGTTGAAAATGAAGAAATAGCCTCAACCTCAACAGTTTCTGCCAAAACCAGATTAAATAAACCTGATATTAACACTAAAAAACATGAATATAAAAACTTTTGCCACATAATAACACCTATTTTATTTATATATATTAGCAAATTTTAATAAAAATATCAAACCATCAATATTTTCAAGATTTTTTCAAATATTTTGATAAATATTTTCCTGTATAAGAATCTTTACATTTCATAATTTCATCAGGAGAACCTTGTGCCACAATATAACCGCCATCAACTCCACCTTCCGGTCCTAAATCAATAATATGATCAGCAATTTTAATTAAATCCAAATTATGCTCAATCATTAATATAGTATTCCCCTGATCAGCTAAAGCCTGCAAAATCTTTGCTAACTTATCCAAATCAGCCCAATGTAATCCTACAGAAGGCTCATCTAAAAGATACAAAGTTTTACCAGTTGAACGCTTATTTAATTCTGCGGCTAATTTAATACGCTGAGCTTCTCCACCTGACAATGTTGTAGCACTTTGACCCAATTTCATATAATCTAAGCCAACATCATTTAAAGTTTGTAATTTATTTTTTATAGCCGGTATACTATCAAAGAATTCTAAAGCTTCTTTTACACTCATATCTAGAACATCAGCAATAGTTTTACCTTTATACTTAACTTCTAAAGTTTCGCGGTTATAACGTTTTCCCTTACAAACATCACATTTAACATATACATCAGATAGAAAATTCATTTCTATTTTTAATAAACCATCACCTTTACAAGCTTCACACCTTCCACCTTTAACATTAAAACTAAATCTACCAGGTTTATAACCACGCACCTTAGCTTCGTTAGTTTTAGCGAACAACTCACGAATTGGAGTAAATACGTCTGTATAAGTTGCAGGATTTGAACGTGGAGTTCGGCCAATTGGAGATTGATCAATATCAATAATTTTATCAATATTTTCAAACCCTAAAATTTCATCAACGCCTTGAGGTTTTGGTTTGTTTTTACGTAACTTATGAACAGCATATTCATAAATAATTTCTTGCATAAGCGTTGATTTTCCACTACCAGAAACTCCTGTTAAGATAACAATTTTTCCTAAAGGAATATCTACATCTACATTTTTTAAATTATTCAAATGAGCATTCTTAACTCGTAAGAAATTCCCATTACCTTCTCTAATAGTTTTTGGTACTGGAATAAACTTTTCACCACTCAAATATTTACCAGTAATAGAAGATTTTGAAGCTATAATATCATCAACAGAACCTTGTGCGATAATCTTACCACCTGCAACTCCCGCTCTAGGACCAATATCTACAATATAATCAGCACTTCTTATTGTATCCTCATCGTGTTCAACTACAATAAGAGTATTTCCCAAATTTCTAAGCTTAAACAAAGTTTTAATAAGCATATCATTATCTCTTTGGTGCAAGCCAATTGAAGGTTCGTCCAATACATATAAAACCCCACTTAAACCGCTTCCTATTTGAGAAGCCAAACGTATACGTTGTGATTCCCCTCCCGAAAGAGTTCCTGCCATACGCGCTAAATCAAGATAATGTAAACCTACATCTATCAAGAACTTCAACCTTGCTCGTATTTCATCCAAAATTTGCTTTGCAATTTTTAACTGAAACTCATCTAATTCTAAATATAAATCCGTAATAAATTGAAATTCGTCATCAATAGACATTTTGGTAAATTCATAAATATTTTTATCACGGATTTTCACAGCTAAAGGAAACGGCTTTAATCTTGCACCACCACAAGCCGGACAAGGTTTAGCAACCATAAATTTTTCAATTTCTTCTCGCCAATAATCACCATTCGCGTCATTATAACGTTTTTCTAAGAACGGTATAACTCCAACAAACGGTTGTACATTAGTCTGATACCTATGCGTTCCAAATTGCTGAACTTTAATTTTGATAGGTTCATTAGAACCATATAATATGATATTTTGATGTTCTTTTGAGAGTTTTTCGAATGGCATATCCATATCTATACCATAAGCACTACAAACCGAACTTAATAAATCATTATAATAAGTTGTAGCACTTCTTGTTGCCCAAGCATAAATTGCACCCTCATTCAAAGACTTTGTTTTATCTGGAACAACCAAATCTGGATCAACTATAAAATCAGCCCCCAAACCGGAACATCTTTCACAAGCTCCGTAAGGTGCGTTAAATGAAAATATCCTTGGAGTTAATTCCTCAAAACTTAAATTACAATCAGGACAAGCAAGCTTTTCACTAAAAACGACTTCCTTATCCCCAACAACATCAACAATCATAATGCCATCAGCTTTCTTCAAAGCAATTTGAACACTGTCTGCAATTCTTGATGTTGCAGATTCTTTAACCACAATTCTATCAACTACGACACTTATATCATGTTTCTTAGTCTTTGGTAATTCTATTTCATCTTCGTCTAAATTATAAATATTTCCATCAACCTTTACACGGACAAAACCTTCTTGACGAAGTTCTTCAAACAAAGATGAATACTCACCTTTTTTACCTCGCACAATAGGTGCCAAAATTTGAATTTTTGTGCCTTCACCCAACTGAATAATTTTATTTACTATTTCATCCAAAGTTTGAGGTTTTATTTTTTTACCACAAACTGGACAATATGGTACTCCAACTCTTGCATACAATAATCTTAAATAATCATAAATCTCAGTAATAGTTCCCACCGTAGAACGAGGATTATTACTTTTTGATTTTTGGTCAATAGAAATAGCTGGAGAAAGGCCATCAATATATTCAACATTAGGTTTATCCATCTGCCCCAAAAATTGTCTTGCATAAGTAGACAAACTTTCTATATAACGTCTTTGACCTTCAGCAAAAATTGTATCAAAAGCCAATGAACTCTTACCAGAACCGGATACTCCAGTAAATACAACTAATTCATTTTTAGGAATTTCTAAAGATACATTTTTTAAATTATGCTCTTTTGCACCAACTATTTTTATTTTATCTGCCATAACAGTAATATTATCTTACGAGAAAAAACAATTTTCAAATAAAATAAGCTTAACTTTACAAACCCATCTAAAAATGTTATAATACTTAAGTCCTAGCCAATAGATTAGTGTTGTTATATTGTCCTTCATAGAAAGGATAATAAGTTATGGGAAAAAAATCAAAATACCCAGAATATTCTACAGGTACAATTACAGTAAACGGTAGAGATGTGTCAACAACCAAAAGAGATAAAGATAATAACGTAGTAAGCTCTAGCTATAATATGTCAAAAGCTGAAAAACAAATATATGATTCTATACAAAAAGGGTTGAATACATCTTTAGGTAATTTGTTTACAATTACTGATGAGCAAAAAAAAGAATGGAATAATCAACTTAATGCATTAAAAAATCAAGGTATTAAGGAAATTGAAAGTATATATACCCCAATGGAAACAAACTTAAAAAATGATATCGCATCAAGATTTGGTAATTATGATAATTCAATATTCCTAGATAACTTAAATGAAATCACAGATAAAAAAGCTGAAGCTGTCGCTGATTTAAGCGATAGTATTTTAGCAACACAAAACAACTTATACTCTGAAGAATTAAAAAACAGAATTAACACTATAACTCTTTTAAACAACTTAAATTCAGCAATGAATAATAACATACTAAACTTTACAAATGCAGCAGGTAATAATGCGAATTCAGGTAATTCATACAACAATGCTGCATACAATGCAAACAATTCCTCTTCGTGGTTTAATGATGCATTGAATTTAGGTAGCACAATGTTATCATTCATAATGTAAATATTACCAACGAAACAAATATAGAGAAGGGTATTTTATTACTCTTCTCTATATTTCAAATGTAAAGTTATGTAACAAAACAAAAACCGTAAAGCAATTATTTAATAAGTATATACTTTATATATACAAGAAGACTTAAATAAGAGGACAAGTATATGGGCATTTACGGTATGGGCAAAGCCTTCAACTTAAGGTATGCCAATTCTGGACAATTTAGATCTCAACACGTTAGATTTAGACAACCATCAAGACCTATGTTTGGTGGAAATGTTACGTATACTGAGAATACAAATGTTACCATCAAAAATGGACCTAGCGGTTTTTGGGGCTTCTTAGGCGGCTTATTTGGCGGTCTATTTGGTGGCGGCGGAATGAATATGGGTATGGGTATGGGCATGGGTATGCCAATGGGTATGGGCATGGGCATGCAAATGGGTGGAATGAGTCCTTTTGGATTCCTAAACACTCAAATGACACAACCTACTACTCAAAAACCTGGTGGTGACAGATTAGCAGATTTACAAAAAATGTACCCTGATTGGAATATTACATCAGATGGTAATGGTAAATACGATGCAGTAAACAAAGATCAAACAGTTCATCATAGTGGAAATTTTGATGAAATGTGTCAACTACTATTAAAAGATAAACAAGGTGCAGGAAATACAAGTATTAAAGAAACAACAACTCCTACTTCAGCAGAACCTACACCAGACCCAGAACAAAAACCTGAACAAAAACCAGATCCAACACCTACACCAACACCTACACCAACGCCATCAGGCAAAAAGACTGGCGGAAAAGGCTTAGTACCAGATGGTTGGTATAGAGCTGACACTCAAAGTAATGAAGGTAAAAACTTCGACCTAAAAAGCTGTAGATCAGCTAGAGAAGTTCTTGATAAAATATTAACAGCAAAAAGAGACTACTTATCAACAAGTGACAGAGCTCTTCTTGCTCAAGAACTAGTAAAAGCTAACCCTAGTGTATTTAACTTAGATGGTACAGTAAAACCAAACGCTAATTTTGACAAGTTAGATTTACCAAGTGCAAAATACATAGATGACAAATACACTGGTAAAACTTCATTTAACAAAGCTCAAGGTACAGCAACTTATACATCTAAAAAAGATGGCAAACAAGTAACTACAAATTCTGTATTATCAGATAGCGGCGGTAGAACCATCAAAGGTAAGAATGGCTACTATGTAAGAATATCTGCAAGTGATAAAAAATACTATGATCCAAAAGGTAATAAAATTTCAGGTGCAACATTCAAACAAGTTTGTCCAAACATATATGCCAGCGTAAATAGAGGTGTACAAGACGAATAAAATAAAAGATAAAAACAATTTAATTACAATAAAAAATCGGATAGCAATATCCGATTTTTATTATTTAGATAAACATTTTTAAACTATACAAATGATAATTTAAATTTCTAAAATCAAACATCCGATATAAAATTCAAAAGAAAGGATAGCGTTATGGCACAAATTATTGAAGGTAGAAGAAGAATAGTTAAATTATCAGTTGATGATGTTTTAAACATAGTTAGAGAATATCAACAATTAACTAAAAAAAGTTGTTGTTATGAACACACTAGAGAAATTCTAACCAAAACACCACTATATATTCCTGAAGAATAAAACTTTACATCAAGACTAGCAACTATTCACATTTACAAGTGTTCATAGTATCATCAAACTAAAAAAGGGATTTATACTATGCAATTTATTGATAAAGCAAAAATAAAAATAAGCTCAGGCAAAGGCGGTAATGGTGTAGTTGCTTGGCGTAGAGAAAAATTTGTAGATAAAGGCGGACCTGCCGGTGGTGACGGAGGTAAAGGCGGAAGTGTATATTTAATCGCCGATGAAGGTTTATCAACACTACTTGATTTTACATATAGATCAATATTTAAAGCTGACAATGGAGAAAACGGCTTTAAAAAAAGTATGCACGGAAAAAGTGCAAAAGACCTATACATCAAAGTTCCAACAGGAACTATTGTTAAAGATTTAAAAACCGGTAATATAATTGCCGACTTGACTCACCACGAAGAAAAAGTTCTAGTTGCAAAAGGTGGTAGAGGAGGAAGAGGTAACACTCATTTCTGCACACCTCAAAATAGAGCACCGCAATATTGTGAACCAGGAGAACCAGGAATAGAAAGAGAACTTCAACTAGAGTTAAAACTATTAGCGGATGTTGGACTTCTAGGATTTCCTAATGCAGGAAAATCGACATTCATAAGCAGAGTATCAGCTGCAAAACCAAAAATTGCAGATTATCCATTTACAACAATTGTACCTAACCTCGGAGTTGTAAAAAAACATTCAGGAGACGGTTATGTAATTGCTGATATTCCTGGACTTATCGAAGGCGCTTCTGAAGGTGTAGGCTTAGGACACGATTTCTTAAGACACGTAGAAAGATGCAGGTTTTTACTACATATTGTCGATGGTACAGAAGAAGATCCAATTAAGAATTACCAAATTATCAATAATGAATTAGCAAAATACTCAGAAAGACTTGCTAACCTATATCAGGTTGTTGCTATCAATAAAATTGACGCAATAGAACCAGAAAGACTCGAAGAATTAAAACAAGAATTCAAAAATCTTGGCATTGATGTATTTTGTATTTCAGCAGTTACAGGGGAAAACCTTGAAACTTTAAAAAACGAAATAGAACATAAAGTTGATACTATTGAAAAACCGGTTTCTGATATTGTTGTGGAAGAAGATTTAGAAGCGACAAACAACGATGACGGTTATTGGGAAGTTAATAAATTAAACAAAAACACATACCTTGTAACAGGTGGAAGAATCATAAGAATTTCCCAAGTTACAGACCCAAGAAGTACAGAACAAGTAATTCGTTTCCAAAACATTATGATAAGTATGGGAATTATGGATGAACTTAAACATTTAGGTGTTCAAAACGGAGATACTATTATTGTAGGGAAACTCGAACTTGAATACTGGGATGATGAAGTTTATAAATAGTACACATTATTGCATAATCCATCAAACAATGCTAAAATCATATTGTCGACAGTTTATAAAAAGAGGGAATAAATTATGGCAAGACTAATAAGACCAACTTGGGCAATCAGATGTGTTCAATCAGGATGCAAATGCTTATTTGAAGTTGCAAAATTAGAAGACGGAAAACAACAAGAAGTAGTTTGTCCTAACTGCGGTGAACATTATGTTTATCCAATTTATGACAACGATGAAGATGAACAAAAATAAAAATGTATTTTAATAACACAGACAAAAGATACAACCAATTCAGTGCATATTTGAAAAACAAATTTGGAGCAAAAGTATATAAAATTACTCTTGATGCAGGTTTTTCATGTCCAAATAGAGATGGAACAATATCCACTGGAGGTTGTATTTTTTGTGATGAAGGCGGAAGCTTTTCTCAAGCTCATTCAAATTTATTATCTATAGAAGAACAAGTTAATATCGGTGCAAAAACACTTCACGATAGATTTAAAGCTGAAAAATTTATGTCATATTTTCAAGCTTACTCAAATACTTATAAACCAGTTGACGAACTTGAAAAAATATACAAATCAGCTCTAAATCATCCTGATATTGTTGGACTTTCAATAGGTACAAGACCTGACTGTATAGATAACGACAAATTAAACTTAATTGCTGATATCAATAAAGATTATTACACATGGATTGAATATGGCTTGCAATCAATACATGATAAAACTCTAAAAAAAATAAATAGAGGACACGATTTTGATTGTTTCCTAAAAGCTTATGAACAAACTAAAGAAAAAGGGATAAATGTATGTGTGCATGTAATTTTTGGACTATGGGAAACTAAAGACGAAATATTACAAACCGCACAAAAATTAGCCGAACTAAAAGTTGATGGTGTTAAAATTCACATGCTCTGTGCTCTACAAAACACAAAACTTGCTAAAATCTACGAAAATAAAGAAATAGATTTCATGACCGAAGACGAATATGTAAATCTAGTTTGTGACTTTTTAGAATTCTTACCACCGGAAACAACTATACACAGACTTGCGGGAAATGGCTTAAAGAAAAATTTAATAGCTCCAAGATGGTTAGGTGCAAAGCTTGATTGTCTTAACAAAATAGATAGAGAATTTATTAAAAGAAATTCATATCAAGGCTCCAAAAACACTTTACAAACATATATTAATGTGAAATAATATATATGTTTCTTATGTAAAATTTTGTTAATGGTAGTCTAGTGTGGTAGCAAAAAATATTTTTCATCGGTATTATACGAATGGAATTTATTTTAGTTTTAGGTAGCGGAGAATTAATATGTTAACAGTTCAACCAAAATTCACGAACCAATCATCTTATAAGACATCTTTTAAAGGGGATTCAGATTTTATCAACGAAGAAAAGTATAATGAGAAAAAATCTTATTATCAAAATCAAAAAATGGAATTTGATAAAATCATAAATGATGAATACGTACCAGAAGGTATGAAAAAAGGAGCAAAAGTATTTAAAATAGCTTCAGAAGGGATCTTAGAAGGTTGGGCTGTAACTTGGGCAGCAACTAAAGGTGGGAAATTTTTAAAAACAGGATACTTAAAAGCCGCAAATAGCAAATTTGCAAAATGGGCTACAGAAATGCTAAAACCACTAGTTAAAGGTTTAAAGAAAAGCGCAAGAAACATAAAAACATCGTTATTAAAAGGTTTAGAAAATATAAAAACATCAAAACCTGTAACAAAAACAACTAACTTCTTCAATAAAGCTGAAGAAACTTTAAATAAAACAAAACTTGGACAAGTTGTAGTAGCAACTATAAAAGGTATAGGCAAAGCGCTTAAAGCAGTTGGCAAAGCAATTTCATCTATTGCGCATAAAATTGCCGAACCATTTAAAAAAGTAACTTATGATAAAGCCGCAAAAGCTACAGCTTCAACATTAGGTGTCGGTTCTGGTATTGCTGGAGCTTATAGTGCAGCAAGAAAAGATGCAAAAGATACCAATACTGATTTTAATAAAGATTATGCAGATGAAGTTGAAAATTTTAATGAAGATTTAGCTAAGGATTGTATATAATGCCAGGAATTGATGCAATAAACAACATAAGAAGTACAATAAATCCAACTCAAAACCAACAAAAGAAAGAAAAAACTGAAAAAGCAGCAACAGTTGTTGGTAGTACTGGGTTTGTTGCAACTGCGACTAAATACGCGAGCAAACAAGGACTAAAAGCGGAAGCTGGAGAAAAAGTATTACAAACAATGATGGAAAGATCTCAACAAGCAGCTCGCATAACAAGTAAAGGTATTAAAGAATCCACTGGTTTTATTGCAAAATTCAAAAAGAACATGAAAATATTTTCTGGTGATTTTATGGGCTTTGCCTCAAAGCTAAAAAACAATAAAATTCTTGGACCTATCGTAAAAAGTCCTATTACCAAAAAACTTGCAAGTGGATTTGGTGGAGTTATGGCATTTTTCGTTCTTGTAACCGGAATAAGTAAAGCCGCTGAAAATGGTTCTTTAGCTATTAATGATTTCAAAGATAAATATAGACAAATGAGATACTAAAATAAATTAACAAAAATTGAGAAATAAAAAAAATCGTGCTAAACTTCAAATATGCACGATTTTTTATTGAAAGAATTACATAATACAAATATCGAAACAGAACTTATAAATATAGGTTTTGATAAAACGTATACTCAAAAAGCAAAAGAAAAATTTGAGTATAAAAATTTCAAAATATTTAATTTGACTGTCGCACAAGCAAATATTTTGAAACAAACTGCTCTTTCTGTTGGTGCGGATTGCGGGACTCATAGAGAAGTTATCACTGGAAAAATTGAAACCTCCTCCTGCATTTTAGGTGGCAGCGTTTCTCAACTTTTAAAAATCTCACAAAAACTAAAACTGCAACCGTTCAAATTAAAAGAATTAGGATTACAGCTAGAAGAAATTTTGCAAAAATCAAACTCAACGACAAAAACTAAAATAATTGGCGTACTAAATATTACACAGAACTCATTTTCTGATGGGGGAGAATATTATAAATTAGAAGATGCTATTACACACTTAAATGAACTCATTGAAGATGGTGCAGATATTATCGATATAGGTGCAGAATCAACAAAACCATACTCTAAAGCTGTTGATACAGAAACTCAACTAAAAAATTTAGAACCAATTTTACAATACATAAAAGCAAATAATATAAAAACTCCAATTAGTATAGATACAAGAGATTCAATAGTTGCGCAAAAATGTATTGAACTCGGAGCAAATATAATAAATGATGTTTCAGGATTTGACTATGATGAAAACATGGTTAAAGTTCTTGCAAAGAATCCGCAAGTTACAATAATTCTTCAACATAGCCAAGGAATACCAGAAACAATGCAAAATGCTCCAACTTACAAAAATCTTATGGATGAAATTTATATAAATTTAAAAAATAAAGTAAATTTTGCCATTACAAACGGAATAAAAAAAGAAAACATAATTATTGACCCAGGAATTGGATTTGGTAAAACCAGAGAACACAATTTTGAAATTTTAAAACGTTGGGCAGAACTAAAAACAATTGGATGTCCTATACTCATAGGATTATCAAGAAAAAGTTTATTAAATATGCAGAACTCAAGTAATGAAGAAAAAGATATTTATACTCTTGCTCTTAATAGCGTTTTAATAAATGATAATATTGATTATATACGAGTTCACAATGTAAAAATGCATAAAAAACTTCAAGAAATAATGAATTAAGCCAACAGAACAATTAATAATTCTATTCATTAAAATAATAATACCACTATGAAGGTAAATATTGATCTCACAACTGGTAAAATTATTTTAATACTTCTATTCTTGGGTGGAATTGGATTTTGGATATATACATACGCAACACATACATATATTAGGGCAGAATTCCAACATCTTGATCCGTTCCCAGCTAAAATGCCAGTTTATTATAAAGGCTATAAACTTGGCACAACTTCAAAAAACGAAATCTCAAAAGATTTTACCAAAACTATCTTGTATATAAACCTCAAACAGAGCGGCTTACACTTACCTAAAAATATCACTGCAGAAATTAAAAACCAAGCAGGAAGCTATTATGTTGAAATAGTTTGTCCAACAATACCTGCCAAAAGGTACATAAAAAGTGGTGATATAATTAAAGGTAAAACATATTCTGAACTGGAAACAACAACAAAGCTTAACCAAGCTTATTTAGTAAGTTTAGCTCAAAAAGGGGACTCGCTGATAAGCTCCGCAACAAAACTAACCGATAATGCAGATAGACTTGTATCCTTAGTACAAGATGTCATCAATGAAAACAGAGCAGATATCAAATCTTCAACAAATAATTTAAAAGTAACCACTCAAAACTTAGCCGTAATAACTACTGATGTAAAAGAACTAGCCCAAAAAGCAAACACTAGTATCAATAAAAAAGATATTCAAGCTAGTACACAAAATTTAAAAGTCATAACAAGTGATCTTACTAGAATTACAAATAACTTAATTCCTATAACTCAAAATCTAAAAGATACAACCTCAAATATACTAAATGGATTACCAAAAATTGACAATTTAGTTGATAAAATAACAAGTGTAGTAACTAATATAAATGAAATATTACAAGGATTGAAGAATACACTTAAACAAAGATTTTCAGGGTTCAGAATAATGTTTGGAAGAGCAATAAAATAAAAATAGAGGGTATTATAACAATACCCTCTTTTAAATATTTATTTATTATGTTCATTCATCACTTCAATCATACATTCACGAGCAACATCAGTTACAAAATCCATATCATCTTTTTCAATAATTAGCGGTGGATTAAAGTAAATAACATCGCCCAAAGGTCTTAACAATACACCTTTTTTCAATGCTTTCTTATAAATTTGATACCCTAATCGTAAATGAGAAGGATAAGATTCCTTAGTTTTTTTATCCTTAACTATTTCAATTGCATTCACCAAACCAATATGACGAACTTCGCCAACATAAGGTAAATCTAAGAATTTATCACAAATAATCTTATTAAAATATTTAGCATTTTCTACAGCTTTAGGAATAATTTGTTCATCTTCCAAAATATTTAGCACTTCAATTGCAGCAGAACAAGCTAAAGGATTTCCTGCATAAGTATGAGAATGCATAAAAGCTTTTCCTTTACCATAATCATCATAAAATGCATCGTAAATCTCTTGAGTAGTCACACAAATTGACATTGGCATATATCCACCGGTCAACCCCTTTGACAAGCACATAATATCAGGAGAAACTCCTGCATGATCAAAAGCAAACATTTTACCTGTTCTACCATAACCTGTAGCTATTTCATCTGCAATTAAATGAACATTATATTTATCACAAAGTGCTCTTAATTTAGTTAAATATAGTGGCGGATAAACTTTCATTCCGGCAGAACCTTGTAATAAAGGCTCAACTAACATCGCACAAGTTTCATTACCATACTTTTCAAAAGTTTCTTCTGCTTTTTCAAAGCATTCACAGTTACAATTATCCCTACATTTACCATAAGGACATCTAAAGCAATCAGGCCCAGGAACTCTTACAACATCCATCAAAATTGGTTTATAAATTTCAGAATACAAATCACAAGCACCAACAGATAATGCACCAATAGTTTCACCGTGATAAGCATCAGTTAATGCCATAAATCTTTTCTTTTGTGGATTTCCTGTTTGTTGATGATATTGAAAACTCATTTTCATAGACATCTCTATAGCAGCAGAACCATTATCCGCAAAATTAAACTTACACAAACCTTTTGGTAAAACTTTCATCAGTTTTTGACATAATGTTATTGCTGTTTTATGAGTAAAATTTGCAAAAATAACGTGTTCCAAGGTATCTAATTGTTTTTTCATAGCTTCATTAATTCTCGGATTACAATGACCTAATAAATTGCACCACCAAGAAGAAACAATATCTTTATAACACTTGCCATCTATATCATACAAATTAATACCTTTTGCATGGTCAATTACAATTGGCGCTAATGTCTCATAATCCTTCATCTGTGAACAAGGGTGCCAAATGTATTTTAAATCTTCTTCCTGCCAATTCATAATTTACCTTCTTTCTATAAATATTGACTAGTTCAATTATAACACTTCAATATTGTATCCATTAACTAAATAAGTTAAGTAATGCCTGTTCTGAAATATCAATATTTTTATCACCTTTTGTAATTGTTGCAACAACTTTTGTTGATGTTAAATTTTCAACTTGTAATTTATTATCAATATGCATAAAATCATCTTTATCAAAATTATTTAAAATAATTCCTTTTATATTTAATCCATGAGCTTTTGCATATTCAACTGTTAAAATAACTGAATTGATAGTTCCTAAACCACCATCAGCCACAATTACAATATCTAATCCTAAATTTTTAATAACATCTGGCAATAAAATTGTATCAGTATCTGTAATTTTAAAAGGACAAGTTATACCTCCAGCACCTTCTACTAAAAGATAATCATATTTACTTGTCTTTTTATCAAAATCGTCATGAATTTTATCAAGAGAAATACTAACACCTAAACGATTTGCAGCTAAATGAGGTGAAACAGCCTCTTCAAAACAATAAGATAAACAAGCCATAGGTTCTTCATCCAGACCTGAAGTTTTCACAACAAAATCACAATCGCCAGGAAGCAAACTACCGTCTTTTTGCTTTATAGCACCACTTAAAGCTGGTTTATAATAACCGCAATTAAGTCCAAACTCTCTCATTTTTTTTACAATTAAACCTGAAACATAAGTTTTACCTATATCTGTTCCAGTTGCTGTAATAAATAAAGATTTACATACCATAATCCTAATCTCCTTATTAAAAAAGCGGTAACATAGTTACCGCTTTTATTATATTGCAAAAATATTATTAGTTAAGTTTTATATTATAATGAAGCTCCACCATCTAACAAGTAATCATAGTGTCTAATATCATCATAATTATTTAAACTATCATCCGGAGGTGCAATTTGAGACTCAACTTTCTTTTGTGGAACAGGTTGAGGTTTTGTTGATCTCTTACTCAACAATGCACCTAAATCAGGTTCTAGAGTTAATTCAAAGTGGAATCTACCATATTTTCTATTTTGTTCATAAGCGTTGTTGATTAATGGATAGCCCCAATATAATCTAGCACTTAAGTCTCCAGGTAATTGAACTCTTAAACCCATACCTACTGATGCTAAGAAATAACTACCACCGTAGATATCTTGACCAACCCAAGGGAATACACCAGCTGTATCAGCAAATACTGCACCCTTAATATATTGACCAATAAAGTTTTTAGTTTCTCCACTCTTAGTAGTAATTGTACGAGGTAACAATGGGAACATCAATTCACCACTGAAGAAGTAACCACTTTTACCCATTACAATACCTTCAGAATAACCTCTAACTGTAGCCAAACCACCTGTTTGGAATTGATCTAGGTAAGGAATATATTTACTATTTGGAATAATTTGGTAACTACCACGTAATTGACCAATTACACCGTGAGAGAAATCATGTAATCTCAATAATCCACCACTATATTTGAAGTAACTAGAATCACTATCAAAAATAGGGAATGCCATCGATGCGTTTTGACTTAAATACCAAATACCATATTTAGTATCTTTTCTCATATTCAAACCAACATCAACACTTGTAACTTGGTCAACATCAGAGAAAGGAGAATCACCCATCAACTCTTCAAATATACCATCATACTTTGACCAAGTTCTAGCTCGTTTGTAATTCAAAGCAGAATAAGTTTTCAACTCAAAACCACGAGTTCTAACAATTGGTTGATCATAGTATAAACTATATATATATGAATTACTTTTTAAACCTAAACCTGTTAAGTAAGCCGGACCATATTTAACATTTGCAAAAGTTGAAGAATAAGAAAAACCTACTCTACCATCTTTCTTGTTAACTGGCATACTATAATCAAAGAATGGACTCACAGATCCGCCAGAGAAATATGAACCTAAACTCATTTGGTCTCTACGATGGAATAAACTATCAGCAACAATCATAGGACCGCCTCTTAAAGAACCGGTACTTCTTCTACCAGCGTTATCCATTACACCAATAATGTGGAATGGGAATGTTTCTTGAGCTGTTAATTCAATATCTGTAGTTCCAGGAGTTTCACCAGCTTTTAAGTTTGCTGCAAGATTTACACCGTCATGATATCTGTTGAAATCCAATACATCTTTTTCTAAATCAACAATATCAAACAATTCTCCAGACTTTTGTGGCATACGATCTAAGATATATTTATCTTTAGTGTATTTATTATTTACAACCGTAATATTGCCAATCTTACTTTCAATAAGTTCAATTCTAATATTGCCATTAGTAACTGTTTGTTCTGGCAAATAAGCCCTTGCTGTAACATAACCGCGTTCAGCATATAAATTATTTAATTCATTGATAGCATTTTGAATATCAGACATAAATACGTTTTTACCAACATATTTACCGATAACTGCGTTAATATCTTCTTTTGATAAAATTTCAGAAGGCGAAACTTCAATAGAATTTACATAAACACCTTTTGAACCCATTTCATCAACAGTAGCTTTCATTGCATCAGGAATACTAGCCTCTGGGGTAGCAGAATTAGTAACAGTTGAGCCACCAGTTCCATAACGTTTTTGTTCATATTGATAATAATCCGAATCTGTACGTCTACGATTCTTATCGTATCTCATCATATCTGAGTCGTGAATACTAGATCCACCAACTTCGTTCATAACAGGAACTACACCGTGCGTATATCCAAAACCAGCAAAATTGCCACCTGCACTACCTACTGCACCTTCACCAGCTGCGAATGCAGGAACAAACAAATTTGAAAGAGATAAGGCACAACAGGTCGACACTGTTAAAATAGTACCAAGTAATCGATTACTTTTGTTAATCTTTTTCATTATCTTTATTCACCTTCTATTAGTTAAATATATCTAGTTTTATATCTGCAAATATATCTTATATTGTCTAACGATAGATGATAAATAAAAACCCTTTTTTAACTTTTGTAACAAGAAATTTACGAATTAATATAGGTTTATTATTTTACCACTATAATATTATACTGAATTATGCATGCTGTGTAAAGCTTGTAACAAAAAAAATAAACCAAATGGATTACTATACAGACATTATGAATTTGTGTTAAAATGACAAATGTTAAAAGGAGAGATAATTATGAAAAAAAATTTAGGTTTATTAGCTGTATCTATTGCAGTTTTAGGAGGTTTATCAATAAGTTCAGCAAATGCTGCAGATTTTTCAGTAGCAATCGTGGATGTTCCTCAAGTTGTTAATGCTTCAGCTCAAGTTCAAGCATTAAAAAAAGAACAACAAGCTAAAGCTAACGAAATTATTAAATTTGTAGAAAAAGCTAGAAAAGACGTAGCTACAATTACAGATGCAGACAAGAAAAAAGCAACTGAAGAAAAATACAATAAAGAATTAATTGCTAAAAAAGAAAAAATGGATCAAGAATACTCTGAAAAGTTAAAAGCTATTGATGCGTCTATTTCAGAACAAATCCAAACAAAAGCTAAGGCTGATGGATATAGCTTAGTTTTAAGTAAAGGCATTGTATTATACGGCGGAAAAGATATTACAGCAGAAATTATCAAAGTTGTAAAATAAAATTTTATAAAATAAATTCTAATTAAAAAGCCTCTCTATTGAGAGGCTTTTCTGTTCCTTAAATATCTCTATATGACCCCGAAAGTTTATCTGTATAAATTGTATGAAGAATTTCATGAGCCTTGTGAGAACCCGGATATTCCAAATACTCTTGATACAATTTTTGAATAGAAGGATTCATATGAGATTTTCTTACTTGCAATTCGCTATCTTCCTTATATAAGCCATCTGCCCTTTCTTGTTTTATTTTAGAATCATCACAGCTTCTAGGTTGACCGCCACCATTTATACATCCTCCAGGACAAGCCATAACTTCAAGCATTTGAAAATCTGCTGTACCATTTTTAATTTCTTGAAGAGCTTTTTCAGCTTCTTTTAATGTCGAAACAACACGAACTACTAACTTAGTACCTTTCAAATCTAACTCAATTGATCTTGAACGGTTTGTAGTACCTCTCATTTGTTTTATATCAACATCATTTAAAGGTTCTCCAGTTGCAAATTCATAAGCAGTACGAACAGCAGCTTCTGCAACACCACCGGAAGCTCCAAATATAGTACCTGCTCCTGAATATTCACCAAAAGGAGAATTATGATCTTCTGGAGATAATGCATTAAAATCAATACCTGCCGATTTAATCATTTTACCCAATTCTTGAGTAGTGATAACATAATCCGTATCAGGTCTGCCATTTCTATACATTTCTGGACGTTTACATTCATATTTTTTAGCTGTACAAGGCATAACCGCAACAACAACTAAATTTTCACGTTGTACATTGAAATATTTTGGAACCAAATCTACTAATACCGGCGATAACATACTCATTGGAGATTTACAACTTGATAAATGATTTAACATTTCCGGGTGAGCAGTTTCCAGGTATTTAATCCACGCTGGGCAACAAGATGTAAACAAAGGTAGATTTTCACCCTTTTTAAGTCTTTCTAAAAACTCTGTTGCCTCTTCCATAATTGTTAAATCTGCAGAAAAATTAGTATCAAAAATTAAATTAAACCCAATTTTCCTCAATGCAGCATTCATCAAACCGATTGTATTTTGACCAGGCTTTAAACCAAACATTTCACCTAACGCAACCCTAGTTGCTGGAGCCATTTGAACAACAACAGTTTTTTCTGGATTTGTAATTTCACTCCAAACCTTTTCTGTTTCATCTTTTATTGTTAAAGCTCCAGTCGGACAAACTGCTACACACTGTCCACAGTTTACACAATCAACTTGTCCTAATGGTCTTCCATTCATAGGTTGTACAAGAGTTTTGGAACCTCGATTTGCAAACCCAAGAACTGCATGGCCTTGGACTTGGAAAGGGAATGGTACTCCATGTGCTTGCGCGAGTGGATGGCA
>CAJMPQ010000006.1 GCA_905215335.1 uncultured bacterium
CGCGTGATCAAATGGTTCGAGTTATCAGGGAGTATGCTCCCCGAACCCCTCTTAATAAATAAAAAAATAATTATTTGAATTTCTCATAACATATTTTATGTAAATGTGGTGCTTAAAATTAGAAATTTATGCTATTATATTTACATGAATTTCGAAGAAAAAACATTGGACTCTAAAGTTGTTTATGAAGGAAAAGTTGTTACTGTTCTGCGAGATGATGTAGAAGTCGCAGATGGTCACAAATCTTTTCGAGAAGTGGTTTTGCACTCTGGCGGTGTTGTAATTGTTGCGCTGAAAAATGAGGATACTATCTTACTTGTAAAACAATATAGATATCCGCTGAAACGTGTAAATCTGGAACTTCCGGCAGGAAAATTAGAAATTGGAGAAGATCCTGATGAAGCTTGCAAGCGAGAATTGGAAGAAGAAACCGGCTATCGTGCAAAATCTTGGAAATCATTAGGTTTTATTAATACAACTCCTGGAATTTGTACAGAAAAATTATATTTATATCTAGCAAAAGATTTGGAATTTGTTGGAGAGCATCCTGATGAAGGTGAAATTCTTAAAACTTTTGAATATAAATTAAATGATATTTTTTCAATGATTAACAATGGTGAAATTAATGATGCAAAAACTATTTGTGCATTAACAAGAGCTTTTTGTAAGGGGTTTTAATATATGATAAAATTAATCGGTACAGATATTGATGGAACGATTTTAAAATGGGGTACAGATTTCACTCCTGGTATGAGAAATTGTGTAAAACAATTGCAAAAACAAGGAATTAAATTAGTATTAGTTACAGGTAGAATGCACAGTGCAGCACTACCTGTTGCGAGAGAATTAGGTCTTGATACTCCTATTGTTTCTTATCAAGGTGGTTTGATTAAAGATTGTCACGGTAGAACTTTATATCAAAAGAATTTAGATTCTAAATATGCGAAAGAGATTATTCAATGGGCTAGAAAAAATAATATTCATATCAATCTATATTTAGATGATAAATTATATGTAGAACAAGATAATGAAATTATTAAATATTATACTGATGGAAAATTTATAGATTATACAGTATGTTCATTTGATGATCTAGAAATTGAAAATGTTAATAAAATTCTTGCTATAAATTTAAATGATGCGAATTTAGTTACAGATTGGGTAGAAGAGTTAAAAGTAAAATACCCGGAATTATATATTGTAAAATCAACTCCATATTTTTGTGAAATAGGTAGCGGCGAAGCTAAAAAATCTTTGGGAATTAAATTCCTTTGTGATATGTGGGGAATTAATAGAGATGAAGTTTTAACTATTGGTGATCAAAATAATGATATAGATTTGGTACAATGTGGCGGAATAGGTGTTGCTATGGGAAACGGCACACCGGAATTAAAACAGTGTGCCGATTTCATAACTGATACCGTAGATAATGACGGTTTTGTAAAAGCTGTAGAAAAATTTGTTATTCCTGTTCTGGAATCGTAAATTTAGTTCCACATCTAGAGCAGAAGATTTGCAAACCATCTTCTTTAGGGTCAACATCTGTTAATCCTAATACTCTTGTAACACCGTTTTCATCTTTTGTTACTTTATATTTTAATTTACATTCAGGGCAGATTGCGTAAGTGATGTCTCCCATTTTTGTAATTTCAGCTTTTGGAGATTGTTTTACTTGAGGTTTTATTACTGTAGATACTGATGAAGGATTTCCAACAACTCCATCAACAAATTCAGCTAAAATATTACCCAAGCCACCCATTGGAACATAATTTTTAATTGGTTCAATTACAACAGCATTTCCATAAGCTATAACTTCTGCTGTTCCTCCTGCACCATACATTACCGGTGTAATTTCAAATCTAAAGTTTATAACAGCATTTGCCCCAATTCTTTTAGCTGAAGAAATCATTCTATCCCAAGCTCTTTGACGAACTTCATCTGATAATTCTGTATAAGAAGTTAGTTCTCCACCTGTAATATTCTTACAACCCATTACAGAATCTTGCACAATATCTTTTGCTCTCATTGAAATGCCCCAAACAACACCTTTATAGTCCATTACTTGGTATCCTTCAAAGGTGTCTTTTTCTGTAACAAGTATTCTGTTACCAACTTCAGGTCTTGTTCCTGCTAATAAATCTTCACGATTAATCATAAATTAAAATCCTTTCCTTTTTTCATTAACCCTGCTGATATTATATTTGAATATTCTTCTTCTATTTTTAGTAAAGCTTCTTTTTGTTGTATATAACCACTGCACGTTTTTCCTTCAATAAGTTCAGGGCAGTCTTTGCAGATTCTTTCTCCTGAACGCTTTTTATTATATGTATTGCGTAAAACTATAAAAAATAGTATGCTTAACAGTCCTGCAATTATATTTAATTTGAAGCAAATTACAAAAAGCGCTGCTAAAAATATTCCATCGTAAAATCGTATAAAATCTTTTGTAATTCTACTAAAATTTTTATAAATAGTTGGGTAAGAAATTATAAATGTTAATATTCCACCAATAATTCCAAGTATAAAATATTTGTTAAATGTTATATGTTTTGGAGATAGTGAAACTAATAACAAAGATATAAAAAATCCGGTATATAGGAATAAACAACTTCTACATATATATAAATTAAAAATTTTGAGTGTGCTTTCTTTATATTTTTCACATAATGGTTTATGTAAAAAAATGAATTTATAAAAATGTTTATAAAAAATGATTCTATATAATAAACTTTTATTGATTTTTGTAAGTAAAGTTTGTGTCATTAGTTTCTTTCAAATAAATTGTACATTAAATTAGTATGTGCTTATTATTTATCTTCAACAATTTGTCCTCTACAGTATTTACAAATGTTTCCTTTTTGAAAATATTTACGTCCACAATTTGTGCAACGATATTTTTTTCGCATGAAAGGAATGAACATTAATAATCCAGTGAAAGACATACTTACAATGAAAGCTACGATACCCAAACCAATTAGTAAAAATCCATGCGCAGGTTTCATATAATAATAAAAAGGTAACCCTAACTCTTCATATTCACTTGGCATTTGAACTTCTGTATTTGTAGCTTTTGGTCGATTTACTATTACTGTATCAAATATTGGTGTAATCATATCTTTACTCTTATTTTGCAAAAGTATTATAACATATTGTTTCGGAATATGTTATAATGTAAAGAAAAGAGGTATTTTTATGTATAGAATTGGTATTGGTTATGATGTTCATCAGCTTGTTGAAGGTCGTGATTTAATTATCGGAGGAATTAAAATTACGCACGAAAAAGGATTATTAGGTCATTCTGATGCAGATGTTTTGATCCATGCAATCATTGATGGAATGTTAGGTGCCTTGGCTTTAGATGATATTGGTACATTATTCCCTGACACTGATCCAAAATATAAAAATATTGATAGCACAGTTTTATTAAAACACGTTTATGACCTTATTCAAGAAAAGGGCTATAAGATTGTTAATATAGATAGTAATATCATTGCTCAAGCACCTAAAATGATGCCTTATATCCCAAAAATGAAAGAAATTTTATCTTCAATTTTAAAAATTTCTCCGGATGACTTATCTATTAAGGCTAAGACAAAAGAAAAACTTGATGCTGTTGGGCAAAAATTAGCGATTGAAGCGAATGCAGTTGTTTTATTAGAAAAATAATTTATTATAAATTTGTATATAAAAAAAGGGAGTGTGATTTTTCACGCTCCCTTTTTATTATTAGATTGTTATATATTATAAATTTTTTAGTTCATTTTTATTTACTAAGAATGTTTTAGCTTCGTATATATTATTCATATTTTCAATAGGACCGTATTTATCTCCTACAGCTACGCATAATCCGAATTTATTTTTAGCTTCATATTTTGCAGCATTTTTACCTAATAATTGTGGTAAATCTTTTGGTTCAACAACTTGAATTCCTATTGAACGAAGTCCTAAACATTTATATTTTTCCATTAGCGAATCCATAACTTCTTTTAGTTTTGGAGCTGAGAAGGTTTCAAAAACTTCTGTATTCTTTGGAGCTAAAAGTTTTAGAACTCTTTCCATTTCTCTATCGTTTAATGCCCCTTTGAAGTTTGGTTTAGAGACTCTATTTTGTTTGTAAGTATTTAAATTGTTGTAAGTGTTTGTAGAAATTGGTGTAATATACATAAACAATTCTCCTTTTATGTAGTATAAATTTGGTAAAAATTTTTTTTGCTACATAAAATAAAATTGATTATATTATAAAAATTTATTAAACACCTGATACATCTGGTAAATCAATACTTTTTAAACGTTGTTCAATACGTCTGTACCATTTTAAATGTTGTTTAAATAATATTTTATAATCATCCATGTGACCTTGTGAAATATTTCTAAATTGTTCGTCACTGGTTTCTGTTAATTTAGCTTCTAAGAATTTTGTATATTCTTTTCTATCAATTTTTGAATCAGTTAATTCAATACATTTGCCAAAATCAACAATAACTTCTGGGCGATTATCTCTTAAGAAACAATAATCAATAGATACAGGTATTAAGTTAATTTTTCCGTATCTTTTAACTGCATTTTGAGCAATATAAGTTAAACCTGTTTGGAATTTATATGGACGATAATGTGGGGGTCTGATAATTCCTTGAGGGAATATACACAAAATATTTCTCAAATCACTTAAAACATCTACAGAATATTGTAGAGCTTTCATTGCAGATTGAGCGGATTTTTTGTTAACAGAATAAGCTCCACCACGTCTTAGTAATGGAAATCTGTTTAATTCTTCAACCATTAATCTAATTTCTTTATGGCAAATTCGGTGAGTAATATTATACAAAACAATTCCATCCCACCAATTACAGTGAGGTGCAAAAAGAATTGTAGGTGCTTTATCATCTCTGTTTAGATAATTTTCTACACCTTTATAGCGGAATGCGTAAAACCTATTTTGCAACATGTTAAAGAAAAACAGACTTGCAATAGTTAGCCAAAAACGATTAGTTTTAGCTGGTTTAAATTTCTCCTCTTTATTCCTTAATTTTGTCGGTGGAATGTCCGAATATAATTTTTCCTCAGTTGCCATAGAATTATTGTACCCTAATCAATTTCAAAATGATATATCCAATTAAGAAAACTTAACCCTTTTAATCATACGACTTTCAGGATAAAAAAGCAAGTTATACAAAGGGATTAATTTTAAATGTTTGTAATAAATTGGCAAAAATAAAAGATTTTGTATTTAATGTAATTGTAATCTGATAGGAGTAATAGTTATGGTTAGTGTAGGTAAAAGTATTGGAATAATGGCAGGAATTGGGGCAATAGGTGGTGCTGGAGCTTCATATTTTATGCAAAATAAGGTGGATAAGATTGCAATTGCTCATATTAATAGCATTGCAAAAGATGGTACTATTCCTATTGGAGGAATGAAAAAAGATGGTACAATGTGGGATGGCCAAATTACTGTTGATGAATTTAAGAAAAATTTATCTAAGAAAAGAACTATTTCATCAGTACTTGTTGGTTTAACAACAGCTTTAGGAACTGCTGTGATTTCAGGTTTAACATTGTTAATCCGAGGAAAAGTAAAATAATATTTTATAAAAATATAAATGTAACAAAAGAATTTAATATTTGTAAATGCATGTTTGACATGTTTTTTTGGTTAAATTACTATCAAGTTAAGAGGAAATGAAGTGGAGATCTTCAACTGTAGCCGCAGCCGTAAAAGTCGGAACACTCAAAGAAAACATGTCATATACTACGTGCAGATTAGGTATGATAAATAGATTTTTTTTGAAGTGTCCTCTAAATAGCTAGAGGATTTTTTAATGTCATTTGGAGCAGCAACATTACATACTCACGGAGCGAAAGTAGGAACATGTCCGCATGGACTTCCATTGGGAGCATGTCCTATTTGTAATGGAATGGCTGGTGGAAATTCCACAACAAAAAGAGATACTCCTCGTAATGTTGGTGAAATGACTTATAATCAATGCGCAGCTATAGGTGCTATGCTAAGAGCTCAAAAGCATGCTCGTCAACAAGCTCAAATTGCTCAACAAAATCATATACAAGCTTTAGCAAATTTTCAAAAATCAATTGCAAATGCACATCAGCGTTTAGTTGAGTTAACTTCTATGATTTCAAAGTCGATGCCTGCAATTGTTGCTAAACCTATAAATTTTGTTCTTAATAATATTGTTGGAAGAGTTTTAAATATTGTTCAAAATATTCCAACAGTTATTGCAAATATTACTCAGGCTATTAGTCAAAAATTCGCGGATATTTCTGATAAATTAACAGCAGTTTATGGAGAATTAAAAGCAGCTGTTCAAAAAAAAGTTTCAGAAGTTTTATCAAATGTGAAAAAGAAATTGAAATCAATTTTTTCTATTTTCGGAACAACTGAATCAGATGATGAGGATAAAAAGATTGATGAAGCTAAAAGAACTTTTGAATTGAAAACATTCATTCATAAGTTATATAAAAAACTTAAAGACGAAGAAGAAAAGGATATAGAAAAGGATGAACATTAGCCCGCTTAATGATGCGGAAACGATAAGACAACAAAGAAATTTAACCAGTTCTCAAAAGAAAAATAATCTTACAACTAAAGAAGGGGTACTGGTTAATAGTTGTGTAAAAGAAAAGGAATGTACTCTAGATAATTCAAAAGATACATTTATTATTTCTGAAAAAGTTCCTATGCCTAAAAAACTTTATCAAGATGAATCGTCTGTTGATAAGAAATTAATTCCACTTAGTGGAATTGCCCTCGGTGTAATGGGAGCAATTGCAGGGTTAACAGCGTTTTTAAATCATAGTGCAAAAGTTTCTGTTGGATTAGCAAAAGAAAAATGGTTACCATCTGTTACTAGAAACGTTCAATTAAGTAATGAAATGTATCAAGTAATATATCAATTTGTACAAAATCCAAATCAAAAAACATTTATTGCTGGTGCCGGAGTTTTAGCTCTTACTGCTATGGCGTTTATGGGAAAAACATTCTTTGATGGTTACAAAGATGTATGGGTTAAACGTAAAGAAGCTAATATTCAAAAAAATTTGCAAGAGCAATTGATTGATGTAGAAACTCAATCTTTCTCAGGTAAGATGCAAATTATTAGAAGTATGTTATCAAAATATACTGCTGATTTTGAAAAATATATAAATCCTGATAGTGATAAAATTCTTCCTAATTTTGGTAAAAGAAGATATGCATCTCTTCCATTTACATCAGAAAATAACAGCGGTGATAAAAATAATAAGTCATCAAATTTAGGAAATATTTTACTAGGTTTGGGAACAGTTGCGGGTATTGTTGGTTTAGGTTTTGTATCATTGAAGAACTTATCTAAGAGTAAAGCACATTTAAAAGAGGGTGCAGATGATATAATCCAGGGTATAAGAACGCTTGTTGAAACTTCAAATAATACAACTAAAGATATTGATAAACATAATCTTGAACATTTATTTATGAGTATTAATGCAAAAGAAGATTTTATCAAAGAACAGGTAGAAAAGTTAAAATGGGGAAATAAAGAAGAAAAAACTCAATTTGTAGATGAAATCCTTGAAAAAATGAGAACATCTACGACCAAAGTTAATCCAAATATTGGTGGTGATGGAACTCCAAAACCTGCATTTAATTCTTTTGTAGATGATTATCGTGCATTTTTCTACAATTTATTGTTAGATACTTCAAATCCACAATTCAGACAATTATTTTTAGGTGTTACAGGAATTACAGCGATAAGTTATGGTGGAAAATTAGCAGGAGATGCAATAAAAGAAGTTCAAGTTAAAAAAATCAATGCAGAAACAGAATTGGATTTGCAAAAAAGACTTGTATCTACGGAACTAAGAAATTTTAAATCCAAAAAAGATGCAGCTATTCATCCTTTAGTTGAAGAATTTTATAAACAGGTAGATAGTGGAAAACGTTCTAAAGAAGAATTAAAAACTATGGCAGAAAATATTCTATTTGAAATTAAAAATGGACCGCCATTTGTATATTCATAATATTTTCAAAAACAGTTAGAAGGGTTCACATGATTCAACAAATTCAAACAATAAATTATCAAAATCCATATAATACACACCTGCAAAGACCTAATTATATTTGTGCGTCTTGTCAGCTTCCTACTCCTAATAGAAATTATTGTATTTTTGATAAAAAGGAAGTTGATTATTTTGTAAAGCAAAAAGAACAAGCTCTTCCTTATTTAGCAGATATTTTATCTCATTCTAATAACGAAGCACAAGTTACAGAAGCTCTTTATATAGTGGATAGAATGTTAGATAACGGTACAAAAGGTATAGATAAAATGTATCCTGTATTTGCAAGATTTAATAATACAAATTCTCCAAATATTCAAACATTTTTAGCTGGAATTTATAGAAAAACACAAGTTCCGGATGCGTTTGGTCCTTTAGTAAAAATGCTTATTCAAAATTCAACTAAACCTAACAAGCACGACCAACCATTTGATCCAAATGAAGAAATTGGTGGCGCAATTTTGAGTTATTTATCAGACAGATTTCGTAGTTAAATATTATGAATGAATTTGGAATGGACATTTAGTGCAATGTGCTTTTGGATGAAGAATTAAATTGTCTTCCAAATCGTACATTCTTGCAATTCTTGTATCAAGAGGAGCTCCGCATCTTGGGCATTTTAAACCACCTGCACCATTTAAAATAAGTTGCTTTAAACTTTCAATGATTTCAGGAGAAATGATATCGCTAGCAATATCTTTTTCTAATTTTTTTATTTCGTGAGGTTCACATTTTAATACTTTTGCTATTGCTTGTCGTGTTGTTACTGATAAGAATAATTCTTTACCTGCTTCAACTTCTTCGATAGTTTCTACAGAAATATTTGCTGCAATAGCTAAACCTTTTTGTGTTAAACCTAATTCTTCGCGTTTTGTTTGTATAAATCTTGCTAATGTATTCATAACTGTATAATAGCATGAATTTATGTTTAATAGGATTATTAAGAAATGTTACATAAAGTATTTATCCTTGAAACTGTTGTAAATATTGCTTTTTACAGAATTCATTTCATGAAGATTGAATACTGGCATGCAATTTTGATAATGCAAAAGTTTTTATATAAGTACGGGGAACGAAAATAAAGAAACGGGGAAAAGATTATGGCTGCTACAAATATGTCAATTGCAAATATACCTTTTTGGGGTTATTTACCAATGATGCATACAAATTATGGTGGTGATACTCAAATTTCAACAATACCATCTTATGCAGGTTATAATATTGGATTAAATTTCAATCCTGTTGCTCAAGCAACTTGGGGTATTCCTGGAATGTCTGCCGGACAATTCCCTCAAATTCAACTTGATCCACAAGTTATTATGCAACAAGCTCAAGCTTTATTAACTCCGGCTTTAAATAATTTAACAAGTTCAAATATCAATCTTTGCATTAACAATATAACTTCTACTAAAGCAAGACTTCAAGCTAAAATGCAAGATGAAAAATTAACTGAAGAACAAAGAAATAAAATTCAAGCTGTTTTAGATAAATTAAAAGTTCAAGAAGATAAATTACAAGAGATTAAAAATTCTACAGATCTTGATCCTCAAACTGCTTATCAAAAAGTAAGTGAGATTGAATCTGCAGTAAATAAAATTGCTAGAGAAGCAATTGATTTATTGAAAGAAATGTCTCCTGCTTCAACATCAACATCAACAACAACTACTACAACTACAGGTACTACATCAACAACTAGTACTACATCAACAACTGGTACAACTTCAACAACTGGTACTACAGATGCAACTAGTACTACTACAACAGAAGGTACAACTTCAGTGGATGAATTCTCAGAAGCTACTAAAGCAGTAGTTGATGAAGCTTATGATGCTATGTATTGTTGGGGTACTAAAGATGATGAATTAGAAAAAGTTTTAAAAATGGTAAATAAAGATAATGTAATGGAATTAATGTTAGCTTGGAACAAGTATCACTCAGGTGAAAAAGGTGAATCATTTATGACAGCCTTTATGTGGGATGCTGATTCAAGTCAAAAAGAAAAATACGGTAAACTTATCGTAAGAGCATTACGTGATAAAGCTGAAGAATTAGGTATTTACGATGAATGTGCAAAAGATTTTGCAGCTATCGATAAAGAAATGAATAGCTGGTTATATATCAGCAATGATGTAGCTGAAAATTATGATGCTATCATTGAAAAGATTGCTGCAAAAATGGGAAGCAAATACGGCAAACCTCAATCAGCAAATGCTGAATCTGAAAAAGCTGAATCATAAAAAGATTTAATTATAGATTCCTCAAAGTTAGATAGAAATGTGAAAAACTCTTAATAGGTTAGTAAAGTTAGTGTAGATATTTTGTCCTGCAAAAATTGCAGGACTTTTTTTTAATAATTTTTAATAATAGGCAATTTTTGTAAGGAAAAATACTTTATATAAATATAGGATAAATCAAGGGAGAACTATGAGTTTACAAGTTGGCAAAATTATATCTGAACAAGATTTTAAATACGGTAACTCTGATTACGCTGTGAATTTGCGGAAAGTTTATGGTGAAAACGGATATAAAAAATATGTTGCCAAAATGAATAGTATTATGGTTGCTCAAAAAGATTTAACTAATCCTATAGCAGTTTCAAAAGAGAAATATATTTTAGAAAAGAAAGAACAGTATCTTGCGGCTTTAGCAAATTTTAAAAAAGCAAGTAGTGTTTGGAATGAATTTAAACCACAATATAATACAAATTTAAATATTTCACGAAGCCAAAATAATGGTGCATCTCTAACAGGTGCTCAAAAACAATTTGCTTTAGAAAGTTCCGGAAGTGGGGCAGTAAAGGCATTTAAGAACTATAATGATGCAGAGTTTGAAAGAGATTATGCCCTAAGCTTGTATAATGATGCTACTCATAGTGGTATAAATTTATCAACTTAACGGTTCGTAATGTCATGTCTTGATTTTTTTCTTTGAACATATTATTATTTCCTTGTAGAGTGCTTACGCCAATAATCACTCAACAAGAAAAGGAAATACTGATATGTCAATTAACTTAAAAAACAAACAAGAAATCGTTAAGGAATACGGTAAAAACGAAAAAGATACCGGTTCAGCAGCAGTTCAAATCGCTATGATGACTCAAAAAATTAGCGAATTAACTGAACACCTAAAATCTAACAAAAAAGACTTTGCTACAAAAAGAGGTCTTTTAATGATGGTAGGTAAAAGAAAGAGATTATTAGCTTACGTTAAATCTCAAAACCTTGACGAATACAGAGAATTGATTAAAAAATTAGGTATTAGAGGTTAATCTTCAAAACAAAAAAGAGACTGGCTTTTCAAGTCAGTCTCTTTTTTTATGTAATTTTCTTGAACTTATTTTCTTTTCGTACTAGTATTTATTGCGAAAGTTTTGGAGAGGACTTATATGAAAGCATTGAAATCGTTACGTTTACATATTGGAATTTTTGGTAAAACTAATGTAGGAAAATCATCTTTATTGAATAGAATTACCAATCAAGATGTTTCAATTGTGTCAGACATTGCAGGTACTACAACTGATGTTGTTGAAAAATCAATGGAGCTTTTGCCGATAGGGCCTGTTAACTTTTTGGATACTGCGGGTATTGATGATAATACTGCTTTATCAGGTGAAAGAATTGAAAAAACGATGAAAGTGCTTAATCGTGTTGATGTTGCAATTGTTGTTTGTGATTATTCTGGTTTTAGTGATTATGAAAAGTCTCTTATCAATAAACTTGATGAATTGAAAATTCCTTATATTGTAGTGGTTAATAAGACTGATATTCACAATATTGAGGAGTTAAAGCTTCAAGAAATAAAAGCGATCTGTAGTAATGTTTTAATAACTTCGACTATACATGATAATGATATAGTTTATAAGTTAAAATCAATGTTAGTTAAGCTTTTACCTGAAGATTTTGTGAATTCTCCAAAAATTGTAGGTGATTTAGTCCCGGAAAAAAGTACTGTTATTTTAGTAATTCCTATTGATAAAGAAGCTCCAAAAGGACGCATTATCTTGCCTCAGGTTCAAACTTTAAGGGATTTATTAGATAGTAATTGTATGAGTTTGGTGGTTAAAGAAACTGAACTTGCGCAAGCTTTAGATAATTTGAAGACCCCACCAAGTTTAGTTATTACTGATTCTCAAGCATTTAAAAAAGTTGATGAAATTGTTCCAAATGATATCAATTTAACATCTTTTTCAATTCTTTTTGCAAAATTGAAAGGTGATTTAAATGCTTTTAAAAATGGCGCAGAAGCAATTGATACTTTACAAGATGGAGATAGGGTTCTGATTTTAGAAAGTTGTACTCATCATGCTATTGAAGATGATATTGGCAGAGTAAAAATCCCTCGTTTATTAAAGCAAAAAACTGGTAAAGAACTTGTGATTGAGCATAAATCAGGTCATGATTTCCCTGATATTTCAGAATATAAATTGATCATTCATTGCGGAGCTTGTATGACTAATAGAAGGGAAGTTTTATCAAGAATTTTAATTGCAAATAAAAATAATGTTCCAATTTCTAATTATGGTATAGTGATTTCTTATTGTTTGGGAATTTTACCTAGAGCAATGAAGATTTTTAATTTGAATGATACAAATACTTTTTAGTTAAAGTATTAAAATATGTAAATATAAAAGCTTATATATGGTAAATTTTCATTTTTATCTATTTTAGTAATATTGCAGTAGTAAAATGAAATAGAGGTGCTTAAATGAATGTAAATAGTGTTAGTTGTCAATCTTTTAAAGGTCAAGATTTAAATAATATTTCAAGAACCGATGTTACAGAAAGATTAAGATTGTTAAATGCTGATACTCCTATTATTTATACTACAAGTGTTATAAAACAACCGCAAGAAATTACACTAAGAACGGTTGCTAGAAATAATATGATGCTTGAACAAATTCTAGAAAATCAAAATAAGATATTAGAAAATCAAAACAAAATTTTGGGAAATAAATTAGATACAAATGCTTAATTAAATTATTTCATAAATAAAGAGGTGGAAGTTTTAACTTCCACCTCTTTATTTCGTTTAAACTATTTAAATCTTCTCATCATTTTCATAGCTTGAACCATTGCTTTTTTCTCATTTTTCATGTTAAATCCGCTGAACATTTTTTGCATTTTGTTCATTCCGCTCATCATTTGACGCATTTGTTCAAACTGTTTTACATAAAGATTAACAGTATGCATATCCATTCCACAACCTTTTGCGATACGTTTTTTACGACTTGTATTCATAAGTTGCGGATTTTCTCTTTCTTCAGGAGTCATGCTTTGAATGAAAACTTCAATTTTTTTGAATTCAGTTTCACTTGCGTGAGAAATTTTTTCTCTATCAGCTTGTTTTAAATTTACTCCAGGAATCATACCTAGAAGTTGATCCATTGAACCAAACATTTTCATTTGTTTTTGCATATTTAGAAAATCATTATAGCTAAATTGTTCTTTTTGTATTTTTTCTTGGAATTTTAGAGCTTCTTTTTCATCGAAAACTTCTTGTGCTCTTTCAACAAGTGAAACAATGTCACCCATTCCAAGAATACGTGTTGCCATACGTTCAGGATAAAAATCTTCTAGAGCATTTAATTTTTCGCCTGTACCGGTTAATTTGATAGGTTTACCTGTGCAGTAAACAACAGATAATGCCGCACCACCTCTTGAATCACCATCTAATTTTGTTAAAACTAAACCTGTTAATCCAATTTGAGCATCAAAGTTTTCTGCCACGTGAACGGCTTCTTGACCTGTCATAGAATCAATTACTAATAATTTTTCGTGAGGTTGGAATACTCTATCAATAATCAGTAATTCAGCCATCATCTCGGTATCTATTTGAAGACGACCTGCTGTATCAAGGATTAGGACATTAAACCCTTTTTCCTTAGCATAATTAATTGCACTTTGAACAATATTTTGAATATCTTTAGAGTCAGGTATTGTAAAAACTTCGCACCCTATTTCTTGTCCTAAAGTTTGTAATTGTGTTATTGCAGCTGGTCTATATACGTCGCAGGCTACTAAAAGAGGATTTTTACCTTCCTTTTTTAATTTCACTGCAAGTTTAGCAGAAGATGTTGTTTTACCTGAACCCTGTAACCCTAACATCATTATTAAACTAGGATGTCCAGATAGGTTAAGAGGTTTAAGTTCTTTACCTAAAAGTTCAACAAGTTCATCATTAACAATTTTAATTAATTGTTGAGATGGATCGATCCCTTGTAAAACATTTTCACCTTCAGCTTTATCTTTAATTGAAGAAATAAAAGCTTTAACAACTCTCAAGTTAACATCTGCTTCTAATAGTGCGCGTCTAATTTCTCTTAACGCATCTTGCATATTGTCTTGGGTTAACTCTTGTCCTCTAGTTTTAGAAATTATATTTTGAAGTTTTTCACTTAAATTATCAAACATATTTATATCCCTTTTACGTTTATATGTTGATTTTATCATGAAAATATATTACATTAGTACTTATTGAAATAAGAATGTAATAATTGGGAGTTTATGTAGTATGAGAAATTTTATGTTATTTTCTTTGGTTTTAGCTTTATTGACAGTTGCGGTAAAAGGTTATTGTGCGACAAATATGCCTGGAGCTCCTGTATATGGTGTCAAATCTAATGTTTCTACAGCAAACCCTTCTGATAAATATTTGAAAAAAGGAAATTCTAGAGTTAATAGTGTCCCTGTAAAAAAGGATTTACCAAATTTAGATGCTTTAATGAATAGTAGTGGTTCCGGTAATGAACTATTGGATACTTTAGCATTAAAGATGTTACAAGCGTCTGAAAAAAGGGATGATGGAAGTATGAAACAGTATGCCATTAAGTTAATGGAAAATGGTGCAACTTCTGTATGTCAACCTCAGATTTTTGCTAAACGAACACCGCAATGTCCTCCTATAAAAATACAAGTTAATGGTGTAACAAAGAGTGGAAGTCTTTGTGCTTTAACTTGTTATGAATATGACGGTGAAACATATGATGTTGGTTACTGTAAGTAGTAAAGAGAGTAGAGTAAGATTAAATGAAGAAATTTATTAATTTATTTTTGATAACTATAATGTTAGTTGGATTTTCTTCTATTGCCAAGGCTTCAATGATGACAGTGGAAGAAAGAGAACAATTGCACAAAGTAAAAGAAATTGCTGAACAAATTGCGAGAGATAGTTTATTAAATGAAGATACTTTAGAGCTTGTAAAAGAGTTTCATAATCTTGGCGGTGAAGTAATAGATATTTCTGCCCCTTATACTATGAAATCATACAGGATGACAACATGTGTAAATTTAAAATATATGTATAATAATCATAAATATATTCAACAATATTGTAGATAGAATTTCAAAAGTGATTAAAAAAGAGGAACATTTTATAACAAAATGTTCCTCTTTCAGTTAGCTTATATAAAGATTGAATTAGTCTTGAGCGTGACCAGCTGTACCTAATACATCTCTCATTTTGTGCATAACCATTTCTTTAACAGCAGTTCTACCTGGTCCCATGTATTCACGTGGGTCGAATTTTTCAGGATGTTCAATGAAGAATTCTCTGATAGTAGAAGTCATTGCTAATCTTAAATCTGTATCGATATTGATTTTAGCAACACCGTGTTTAGAAGCATAGTTAAGCATATCTTCTGGAACACCTTGAGCATCTGGTAAGTTACCACCATATTTATTACATTTAGCAACAAATTCAGCAGGAACTGAAGATGAACCGTGTAATACTAATGGGAAGTTAGGGAAACCAGCATCAGCTAATGCTTTTTTGATTTCTTCTAATCTTTCGAAGTCTAATTTAGCTTCACCTTTGAATTTGTAAGCACCGTGTGAAGTACCAATAGCTACTGCTAATGAATCACAACCAGTTTCTTTAACAAATCTAGCAGCTTCTTGAGGATCTGTGTATGTTGAATCAGCAGCGTGAACTTTAACGTCATCTTCAACACCTGCTAATTTACCTAATTCAGCTTCAACTGAAACGCCATGAGCGTGAGCATATTCAACAACTTTTTTAGTTAAAGCAATGTTTTCTTCTAGTGGGAATCTTGAACCATCGATCATAACTGATGAGAAACCACCATCGATACAAGCTTTACAAATTTCGAAATCAGCACCGTGGTCTAAGTGTAATGCGATAGGTACTGTAGTTGTAGCTAATGCAGCTTCAACTAATTTGATTAAATATGTTTGGTTAGCATATTTTCTAGCACCAGCAGATACTTGCAAGATGATTGGTGATTGAGTTTCTTCTGCAGCTTCTGCGATACCTTGTAAAATTTCCATGTTGTTAACGTTGTAAGCACCGATAGCATAACCGCCAGCTAATGCTTTTTTGAACATTTCGCCTGTTCCAACTAATTTTCTTTCACTCATTTGAGTTCTCCTTCTCTTACGTATAATATATTACACATGCCTAATCTATAACAAACAAAACTTTTATTCAACATGAGATTTTGTCTGCTAATCCGAGATTTTTACGCTTTTATTTTTATTATTTTGAACGTTGGAAAAATGCTGCAATTTCTTTGTGTGGGAAGAATTTTCTTATTGGTCTTCCGTGAGGGCAAGTGTATGGCATTTTTGTTGTTCGCCATTTTTTTATAATTTCTTGCATTTGCCAGATTGATAATTTTGTGTTTGCTTTTACTGCAGCCTTACAAGATGTTGTTATTAATATTTTTTCTTCAAGATTGTCAATATCCCCTTCAATATTTTCCAAAATATCAGCAATAATTTCTTTCGGATTTACTTTGGCTAAAAGTTGTGGAACTTTTCTAAATATAAGTTCTGTTTCACTTATAAATTCTATGCCATATCCGAAACGTTCAAATTTGTCTATATTTTCTTTTATTAATTCTGCTTCAGTTGATGAAATTTGTATAACATCAGATACAAAAAGCATTTGAGAAATTACATTCTTTTCGGATTTAAGTTTTTCATAAATATATCTTTCTTCGGCAATATGTTGATCTATAATTTCTAAACCTTCATCTGTTTCTACAAGAATATAAGTATCTTTATATTGTCCAACAATTTTTTCTTCTTCTTCAGGTTGTGCGTAAGTTTGAGGTGTAAAAATCTGTTGCTGCGCAGTTTTTTCACTTTCTCTATTTGAAAAATTATTGGAAGTTTGTTCTTCTAATTTTTGCATTCCTAAATCTGAAATATACATAGTGTCAGATTTTTCATCAACATAAAATTCTTTATTAGGTTGGTTTGGAAATTGTATAACTGAAGACGAATTTTCCATTGATGAACTATGTTGACTTTGTGTATTGTATGAGAAGTCTTCACTTTGTTCTAATTTAGGAGTAATTTTTTCAACGTAATTTGATAACCCAGCTTCAATTGATGAATATACAAAGTTAAATATTTGGTTTGGATTTTTATATCTAACTTCTTTTTTGGTTGGGTGAACGTTTACATCAACATCGTGTGTTGGAATTTCTAAGTTTAAAACTACAAAAGGATATTTATTATTTGCAGTTAAGTTTTTGTAAACCATATCAATTGCTTTTTGTAAAATTGGACACTTTACGCTTCTGGAATTGATATATAGGTGATAACTTTTTTTACTTGAACGAGTGTAATCAGGAGTGCTTACAAATCCACTAATTTTTAATCCTGAAAGTTCGTCGGTTTTTAAAACTTCTTTTAAGTTATTGGTTACATCTGAAGAATATACTTCTTTAATTGTTTGAGTTAAATTGTTTTGCCCTGTTGTTTTTAGAACAGTTTTTCCAAATTTTTTAAGTTCAATTGCAACGTTAGGATGAGATAAAGCCAAAGTTTGAACAATTTCTTGTATATATGAAAATTCAGTACTTGCACTTTTCAAAAATTTTAAACGAACCGGAACATTATAAAATAAGTCTTTAATTTCCATGATTGTACCAATTGCACACCCTGTTTCAGTTTGTTGAACTTCAGAGTTTTCACATTTAACCTTTGTTCCGGTTTCAAAATCTTTGGTTCTTGTTATGCAAGTTAATTTTGAAATTGAAATAATACTAGCTAAAGCTTCTCCACGGAAACCTAGTGTGTGAATATCAAATAAATCTTCGTCTTCTTGGATTTTACTTGTTGCGTGTTTTGAAAATGCAAGTAATATATCATCCGGATGAATTCCGCAACCATTATCAGCAATTCTAATATCTCTACATTCGTTAGTTATTTCTATGCTAATTTTAGTAGCTCCAGCATCGATAGAATTTTCTGTTAATTCTTTGACGACAGATGCCGGTCTTTCTATAACTTCCCCTGCAGCGATTTGGTTGATTAGGTGTTTTGATAATTGTTTTATTCTTGCCATTAATATCCCCGTAGATTAGTTTTATTTTAAGTGTAACCAAGGTAATAATAACACAACAACAAGGATTGAGATGAATAATCCTATAATTGTTTTAGTTAAATCTTTTCCAATATGTTTATACATTTTTTTAGGTGATTCAAAACGTAATCTTTGATATAGCGCAATTTCTCTACCTGCTAATAAACCAACAAAAACCCAAGTTGTGGACATTGGAATTTTACTCATTTGAATGAAGAATAATAATAAAAATGCATAAATAATATCAATAACTGTTGCTGAGCGAGGATCTTGAACATTCGTTTTCATTTTAACAATTTTTTGAATATCTCCACCACGGTTGTATGTTAAAAATCCTAATAATATTGTGAACGAAACTAATACAAATAATAATTCCCAAACATTAGCTTTCCTTGGTAAATATACAAATAATTTAGCACTATCTTGCATCAACCATTGTGACCAAATGAATGCTGTTGAACACCATTTTGCAGCCATCCACCATTTTGAAATTTTTTCATTTCCGGAACGCTTTTGGGTGTAGTAAAAATATCGTTCTAAAGGTCGAGCTAAAATGTTATAAATAATTATTGCTACAAAAAATGCAATTACGTAACCTAAAATTGATTTTATTAAAATGCTTACAAAAACATCCATATTACTAATTGAAAATACACTTAATATTAGAAATGTTGATGCTACCGGTACTCCGTATTTTGTTAAAATCCATAGTGCAATAGGCGGAATTAAATAAATCCAACTCATATGAGGATTAAATGGAATACTATTTAGTAAGCCAAAAGATAAATCTCCCTGGTTAAAATACCATCCTGCAACGATTGTTATTATCATTATTGCAGCAGAAAAAATCCATAAATATATAAATGGAGTTTTTTTATTCGCAGATAAAAATGTTCCTAAGGTTTGAATAATGTCATTTGATACGCAAGAATACATTGACAGTATAAATCCTGCAATCATATAAAAATGGCTTAGTGTAAAGTGTTGCGAGAACATATTTATCCTTAATTCCCTTACCAAATTTCAATCTACAACAAAAATAAAATCATCTGAATGTTTGATTACAAATTTGAAACATTTTTATAAGATTGAAAAGTAAAATAAAAGACTTGGACAATAATATATAAAAACTATTGGGGGGAAACATTTTGGTTAAAAATCTTGTTTCAAATTTAAAATTAAAGCCTAAGAAAAAAGCGGATTTGCAAATTGTTAAAGAATCCGAAGTTAAAACTACCAAATATAGTGATATAAATTTGAAAAAATGGAGAGATTACGGGCATATTTTGACAGGTACTTTATGGCAATTCCCTTCAAGATTGCGTGAACACGGTCATTCTAATGAATACCATGGTAATTATATTCCACAAATTGCACAACAGATGTATGAAAGATATACAAAGAAAAATGATGTTGTACTTGATTTGTTTTTTGGTTCCGGAACTTCAGGAATCGAAGCTATAAATATGAATAGACGTTGTATTGGTGTGGAATTAAAAGATGATTTAGCAGAAAAAGTTTCTGAAAAATTTACACCAAAACAATTAGTTACTGATGTTAATATAATTTGTGCTGATTCGACAAGTGAATTGGCTGTAGAAAAGGTTAAGGCAAGATTAGAAATTATGGGTGAAGAAAAAGCTCAATTTTTAATGCTTCATCCACCTTATGATGATATTATCAAATTTTCAGATAAAAAAGAAGATTTATCTAACTGTGAATCTACAGAACAATTCTATGATATGTTTGAAAAAGTTGCTAAAAACGGTTATGATTTATTAGAAAAAGGCAGATTTGCTTGTCTTATCATTGGAGATAGTTATAAAAATTCAGAAGTTCAGCCTTTAGGTTTTGAATGTATGAATAGAATGAGAAAGCTTGGTTTTGTATTGAAATCAACTATAGTAAAAGATATTCAAGGTAATGAAAGAGGTAAAGGAAGAACTGCTAACTTATGGCGCTATAGAGCTTTAGCAGGTGGATTTAGTATCTTTACTCATGAATATATTTTCGTATTCCAAAAAGTTTAAGAAAATTAATTTAGTAATAAAAACCCGAGGATTTAAACCTCGGGTTTTTGATTATGCATCATATCGTTTGAATGATTTTTCTATAGATTTTGAAATTAAAGATTTTGTAGTATCGTATTCAGTTGTTAGTGAAGAAATTTCTGTGTCTAAGTTTTTCATTTTTGTATCGATATTTTGTTCTTTATTTTCTATTTTTGTTTTTTCTGTATTGTATTTAGCTTCAGCTTTTGCTATTGCTTCTTCATCAGGAACTTCTTTAATATACTTGTCGGTTGAATAGTTGGTTTGGTAATAGTAACCATCATCTCCAATTGAGGATATGAAAACCAGTCCACTTTTTAGCATTTCTTGTAAGTATGAAGCATCGTTTATTTGACTATTTTCTGTCCAACCATTTAAGCATATACGGTTAAATAAAGTATCATAGAAAGTTGCTTCTATACAAGTATCTTCAGTATCTTCTGATGTTGTATCAACTGGGATAGTGAATAGAAAATCATCACTATTAGGATCATACATTATTTGGTCGCCTCTAGGACCAACGTTCATTGTATAATCGTTGTTTTCTGGTCCTTTCATTGCTCCAACATATGCAGTTAGAAAGACATCAGCAATATTGTTTAAGTTAATAGAAACTGTAGTATGGTCGTTTCTATCTTTGTAGAACCATCTTCTACTATCATAACCATCTGTGAATACAAATCCTAAATAGTTAGGAGATTGGGTTACAACACCAGCATCATAATCACCATGTTTACCATCAATATCATGGCCTAGTTTTGTACCAACACTTTGCATGTGTTCTCTGAAAGTTTTACCTTGAAAAGTATCATCGAATTCTGTATTTTCACAAAGGTCTGAGTTATCATAATTGTGACTTGCAATTTCTGCTGCAGCTTCTTGGATACTTGAATCTGGGTAAATTAAATCATATACTGCGTTATATGCAGCTTGTAATGCAGCCTCGCTTGCATTAGTTCCACCTAATACAGCCTTAAATTGTGCTGTCATCCAGTTTAAGAAAGATTTTGAATTTTCACTAGATCCAATTATTTTTTCTTGTAAGTATGCAGTTTCAAATAAAGGTGTTTTTTCACCTTGTGGTGATTCTAAACTTAAATTGTATTGAGCTTTATCTGTCAATAAGTCGGCAAGTGTAACATATTGAGATGATCCGCCATCTCTTACACCATTACCGTCAGAGTCAGTACAAAATCTTTCGGAAGCTCCACCTAATGGAGCTTTATCTGCAGAAGTACCCATTGTTAAGCCCCAAGATGCAGAATCTTGACAATTAAGACTTATTAATTCAATTAATTCATTATAAGTAATTTGAGTTGTTCCGGCAGTTTCATTAGATACACTACCAATACCAATAGTATTACCATATGTGATACTTTGGATAGTTGCAGCTTTATTTGGTGTAATAATATTTTCTGCTGCCATAGCTTCGATAAATTTATTACGAACATCTGATGATGGTGTTCCTGATAAACCTTCTGCAGGAATTCCTGCTGCTCTTGCTGCTGCAGCATAAGCCGGATCTAAAACAACTCTGTTTTTTGCATCAGTTACTAATTTTGGATAATAGTCGTTGTAGATAGAAGGTGTCATTAACAAACCATAATTTAAGTTCATTTGTGTGGTTGTACCACCTGAACCATAGTAATCATAAACTAATTTGGTTGTATCTAACGCATTTTGGTATTCGGTAGAAATTCTTTCCATATCACGAGAAAGCGAAATCTTTTGGTGAGATAAATTCATAGATTGAAACTCACAGTCAGATTTTCTAGCTGTTATTGTTAATAATCGTGCTTGAATTGACGCTAAAGCCATTTTTGTCCTTTCTCTATAATTCGTAACTTTACTATGATTTCATGTAGTATTACGGTATTTTGTCCTTTTAACTTTAAAGATTTAGCTTATTGTTGTAACAAATGTTTACAATTTTTCAATTTAAATATTTGGTTTATCATTAATATATATTCGGTTTTTAGTAATGAAAGGGAGAAATATGGCGAAAAGAATCGGTATTGACGTTGGTGGTACTAATGTAAAAATTGCTTTAGTTGATGATAAAGGTAAAATTATTTATTCAAATAGTGTTCCAACTTATGCAAAAATGGGTTATGAATATACAGTTAATAATATTAAACAAGCAATCAGAGATTTGATGAAGGAAACTAATACTCAGGCTAAAGATATTCAAGGTATTGGTTTTGATTTTCCTGGTCAAGTTGATTGTAAAACAGGTGTTGTAAAATTAGCTCCAAACATCCCAGGTTGGGTAAATATACCTATTGCCAAGATGATTGAAGATGAATTCCATATTCCAACTCGTATTGATAATGATGTTCGTTGTGCAGCATTAGGAGAATTGAATTTTGGTGCTGGTAAAGGTTGTGAAAACTTTGTTTGTATCACTGTTGGTACCGGTATTGGTTCAGGACTTGTTATTAATGGTAAATTGGTGCGTGGTGCATCAAATGCTGCTGGTGAAATTGGTCATATTAAATTACAAATGAATGGTGGACCTATTTGTGGTTGCGGTGATACAGGATGTTTAGAAGCTTTTGCTTCTGGTCCAAGTATTGTTGCTATGGCTCAAGAATACATTAAAGGTGGAAAATCTACTAAATTTAGAGAAATGGCTGCTGCTGAAGGTGGCGAAATTACTCCTTATATGGTTGCGAAAGCTGCAGAAGAAGGCGATCCTGTTGCTAAAAGAATTTTTGAAATTGTGGGTGAATATATTGGTATCGGTTTAACTAGTGTTATCAATTTATTGAATCCTGAAAAAGTTATTATTGGTGGTGGTGTTGCTGAATCTGGTGAATTATTGTTAGAGCCAATCAGAAGAACTATTAAAGAAAGAGCTATGGTTGTAGCTGGTAGCGCAGTTGAAATTGTTCCAGCTGAGTTAGGTAATTCTGCTGGTGTTATCGGTGCAAGTATGCTTATCGAAAGTTAGTTTTGAATTTATATATTATTAATTAATAAATAAAAGGAATCTTATATATGAGGTTCCTTTTGTTTTATTTGTAGTTTACTTTAGTTCAATTTTTCTATAAACTATATAGTATGATTTACTTTTTCTATGGGGATGAAGAATTTAATATTTCTAATGAAATCAAGAAGTTTAAAGGTCAACTTGATAAAGACTTTCTTGAAATGAGTTATAAATATTTTAATAATCCAAAGTTTCCTGATTTGGTTGCTGCGGTTAAATCTCAACCAATGATGTTTGGTAAAATGTTGTTGGAGATAAATTGTTTATCTTATCTCAGTGGAAAAAGTTCTGATGAAAGCGGGCTGGATGATAAGCAGATTAAGCAATTGACGGAAGCTTTAGAAGATGTTGGAGATAATTTAGATATAATTTTTGTGGCTTTAATTCCGCCGGATAGCCAGAAAAAAATTGATAAACGTAAAAAGTTTTTCAAATTGTTATCTAAATACAATGCAAAAGAATTTCTTCAAATTCCATCATATAAAACCGCTGAATTAGAATCTTGGATTAAACAACAGGCAAAATCTAAAGATTTAAAATTATCTGATAGTGTAGTTTCAGAACTTCTAATTCAAGTAGGTTCGAATTTGAGAATGTTAGATTCTGAGTTAGAAAAATTGAAGGTGTTTGCAGGGAAAGAAGCTGTAACTATTGAAATGGTAAAAGAAATTTGTGTTACAAATGAAGACTTATTTGTATTTGCAGATTATTTGATGACTGGTGATAGAGCTAAAGCCCTTGTAGAATTTCAAAAACTTTTAACTAAAAAACACCCGCTAGAAATTTTATCGGTATTACATACTTTATTGCATGGCAAAATTCAGATTAAAGCAAATTCTGCAAAATACAGTGCTGATGAAATTGCTAAAATGATTAATATGCACCCGTATCGAGTAAAGTTGGAATTGCAAAAGTTAAAAAATGTTTCTTTAAAAAGTTTAGTTAAATTGAAAGAAAATTTGACAGAGGCGGAATATAAAATTAAATCAGGACGTGCAAATTTGGATGTTGATAAGGAGCTTGAATATGCAATATTACAATAAAGAAATTGCAAATAAATATCCAAAATTATTAGATTATTTTCGCAGTGGAATAAATGATGAAAATAAAAATATAAGCCACTGTTTGTTATTCTGGGGACCTGATATTTTATCTCAATGTGAATTAGCTTTAGAAGTTGCAAGATTATTAAACTGTTCTGAGGGTGGAAGTTTAGATTGTGAATGCTTGAATTGTAAATGGGTTAGGGAACAATCTCATCCTGCTGTAAAGATATATACAAGATTGGATTTTAAAGAAAGTTCAGCATCTTCAAGTGACGATGGGGAGGCTTCTAAGGGTAAAAAAAATATCAATATTGATCAAGCAAAATCTATTATAAATGAGCTTTCTATATCAAGTGATTATCATAGAGTTTATATTTTCTGTGATAGAGATGAAGATGGGAATTTGTTACCATTAAATAAATGGAATTTCCCGGAAGCAACATCAAATGCTTTATTGAAAACCTTTGAAGAACCTCCGCACAATACTACTTTTATATTTTTAACAAAAGATAAATCTGATATTATTTCTACGGTTGTATCTAGAGCTCAATCATTTTTTGTAGCAGGTACAGTTTTAGAAGATGTAAGTTTTGATTTGGTTGAAAATGTTATTCAAAATTATTGGACATTAAATAAAAATCAAGTTTTAGAATTTGAAAATAATTTAACAAGTTTAATTGCTTCTAATGATGCAAAAGTTATTTTTACACAAATCCAAAATTATATGTTATCCGTTATGAAATCTAATTTTGAAAATAAACAAATTTTTTATAAAATTCTTCAGGATATAGAATATGTTGAAGATGCAAAACGTCAGATATCTTTGACTCCTGCAATGAATATACAAACAGTTATTGAAAATTTATGTTTTAAAATTATTCTATAGGTTTTATAAAATAATTTGCAAACTTTATTTTTAACATGATATAATTTTTTAGCGTGGATAATTAAGGAGAAATTATAAATTATGGATTATAGTGAATTATTAAGAGAATTAGCTCTTGTTGTTGCGGCCTCTTATTTAATAGGTTCAATTCCAACAGGTTATATTATTGTAAAATTATTTACAGGTCAGGATATAAGAACAATTGGTTCTGGTTCTACAGGAGCAACAAATGTAAAACGTGTTATGGGTAAAAAATGGTTTTTTATCGTAATGCTTTTAGATGCTTTAAAAGGTGCTTTACCTGTAGCTTTAGCTGCTTGTTTCTTGCCTGCGATGAAGGAAATAGGGTTGTTACCGGTAGTTGCAGCAGTTTGTGTAATTTTAGGTCATAGTAAATCTGTATTTTTAAATTTTACTGGTGGAAAATCAGTTGCTTCCGGAGTTGGAACTTTATTAGCTCTTAATTGGCAAGCAGGTTTAATTATTGCTGCAGTTTGGGGTATTGTTACTTGGGTTTCTAAGTATGTTTCATTAGGTTCTATTGTAGCATTGGCTTTATCTCCAATTATTATGTGGTTTTTGAATGCTCCAATTGCATACATAGTTTATGCATTGATTGCTGCAATTTATGTAATTTATTTGCATAGAGAAAATATTAAAAGACTTCGTGAAGGTACTGAAAATAAGGTTAGACAATAGTATGAGTGATAAAAATTCTCATTATTCAGGTAGTAAAAAGGAATTATTATTTCTAAGTTTTGTTTTGATATTGTGCTCTTTTGGAGTAATTTGGGCTTCAACTTGCAAGGAGTCTTTATTGGAAAAATTAACTTTTGATAAAACCAATAATACAGTTCAGTTGCAAAAAATTGTGCCATATTCAAAAGCAAAAACTTTTGCTGATTATTCCGATGTTGAATCTTTAGCAATTGTTAATGTTACAAAAATCGGATTATTTAAAATTCGTTTTGCTTGTTACAATACAGCGATCATATTGAAAAATGGTTTAGAAGTTCCTACTTATACTATTTGTAATAGCAATAGAAAAGAGACAATTAAATTAAATAATAAAATTAAGAACTTTATGAAAAATAAAGAAGAAAAGCAGATGTCTTTCTTGCGTTTATCAATTCTTAATTTGGTATGGACAATTATTGGTTTAATTGGTTTTATTTTTGGTATTAGTACATTTATAGAAGGAATGAGAATTAAAAAATAATTCTTATTTAGATAGGTTTTCAAAATAAGGAGTATAAAAAAAAGGCGGTTCAAATTATGATCCGCCTGTCTTTATTTAAACTATCTCTCTTCTCATACCAAAATTATTCTATTGTAGAGATGTTCTCCACAAAGAATCGTTAAATTTGCTTTGTTGTGCGCTAGTATCAGCAGATAATGTTACATTGCTTGGAGCAAATACAAATACTAGATCGCCAACTTTTTTAGGGTTACCGTTAAGAGCTTGAGAAGCACCACAAACAAAATCAATAGTTCTTTGAGATTGTTCTTTGTCTAATAAGTGCAAGTTAAGCATAACGATTTTTCTATCTTTTAGGTGTTGAACAATAGTAGCAGCATCATCGAAAGAACGAGGTTCAACAACTACAACTTCGTTACCGCCTCTGTTGATACTTGGGTGGCTGATAACTTTTGCTTCTTGATGTTTTTCCATCATTGGAACTGGTGTATAAGCAGGAGCAACTTCTCTTAAAGCACTTCCTTCTTCTACATAATCATAACCATCATCATAATCATCTTCTTCATTCATATCAACAAAAGGATTTTCCCCACGGAAACCATCCATTACGAAATCTACAACTTTTTTGAAACTATCTGCTATTGCTGCCACCGATCTATCCTCCGTACATTTTATCTAAATAATTTTCTACCTACCCTTAACATTGTCGAACCTGTTTGAGCCGCAATTTTGTAATCTTGACTCATACCCATTGAAATCTCTCCCAATTTACAGTTATATTTTTTTTCTAAATCATTTCGGATTTGTACAACTTCCAAAAATAATTTTTCAATTTCATCTTCAGCGATTCCTAGTGGAGCCATGTTCATTACTCCAACTATTTCAATTCCTTTTAAGTTTTGGATTTGCTCAAAGTCTTTGAATACTTCTTCTTTTGAAAAACCAAATTTTTGTTCTTCATTTGCATTATTTACTTGAATAAGTATTTTTTGTACTTTACCAATTTCTAATGCATGTTGAGATATACTTTGAGCGAGTTTTACAGAATCTACAGAGTGAATATATTCAAAAACTTTTATTGCTTGCTTAACTTTGTTTGTTTGTAAGTGACCAATAAAGTGGAATGTTGAATTTTGTCTCACTTCATCCGGCAGATTTGCAATTTTTGCTGAAGCCTCAATTACTCTTGATTCTCCGAAGTCGCGAATACCTGCATTGTATGCTGTAATTATTGCTTCTTCATCGAAGTATTTAGTAACTGCGATTATTCTAGGTTTACAAGGTGCGATTTCTTCTTGTATTTGTAAAAGATTTTGCTTAATTGTTTCGTACATCATTTCACCTCTACAAGAAAATAGCTCTAAACATGAGCATAATTTAATTGTACTCTAACTTTTCGGCATGTCCAAAATAATTAATCCTTTATGGTTTTTGTAAATAGTAGAGTAGGCTGAAATCATGTCACTGACATGATTTCAGCCCTGTGGACTTTGATTTTATTAGGTTTACAAAACTTAATACTGCAATTTATCCAATATATTAAAATCCTTGTTATTATTGAAAAGCATGCTTTTTTCTTCAACTTCATCAATATTTAGATGGAGCGAAAATTTTTTTTGAAAATTTTACGAAATTTACAAAAAGTTACAGTTTTGTTTGCGTAACATTAAATTTTACTTAAAATCCTTTTATATTGCTCATTTCTGGAATATCCAAGCATTATTCCAAGAATAAAATCTTCTTTTGGTGATAATTTATCAAGATTTCTACTTGAAAAATGTTTTAAAATTTCAAGACAGTCTTGATTTCCAAAGAAGATATTTGTTTTTTGGTTTTCTAAATCAATTGTTATATGTGCGATTTTTAGTTGTTGAAGCAGATTAATATAATCTTTGATATTTTTAGTTTCAATTGTATATAGTGATAAATCTCTCATCCCTTTTTTATATTCATAGATTAGATTTTTAAATAATTCCATCAGCTACCCTCTTTTTACTCTTCTACTTTTATAGACTAAATTTTTCTAAAAAAGTTTCTTTGTGATAATATATTTTTTGCAAAAGGAAGTAGTATATGAATTTACCAAATAATGTTGGATTAGCATTTAGTCTTACGATGTTAGCTGGTTTAACAACAGCTATCGGTGGAGCTATTGCTTTTATTACCAAAAAAGATAATTTGAAGGCTTTATCAATAGGGCTTGGTTTTTCGGCAGGTGTAATGATTTTTGTTTCGCTTGTCGATATTATTCCTAATTCGGAGACTTTATTGAAGGTAAATTTCCCTCATATATATCAATGGTTAGTTTATGGTGGGTTTATTTTAGGGATATTAGTCTCAGTTCTGATAGACTATTTCCTACCGGATCACATTGATGCTGAAGAATTGTTAGACCCTGATTCAGAAGATAAAGCAAAAAAAGATCATTATAAATTACAAAGAGCGGGTATGCTCACTGCAATTGCGATTTGTATTCATAATTTCCCTGAAGGTATGGCTACATTTTTGACAACAACTCAGGATATTACATTAGGTTTTTCTGTGGCATTAGCTATAGCTATTCACAATATTCCAGAGGGTATTGCGGTTGCATTACCAATTTATCATGTTACCGGTAAAAAACGTTATGCTATGTTGTATGCAGCTTTATCAGGTATAACAGAACCAATTGGAGCTTTAGTTGGTATGTTTGTATTTGGGTTATTTGTTCCGCAAATTATGGTGGGATTTTTAATGGCAGCTGTTGCAGGTATTATGACCTATATTTCATTTGATACGTTATTACCTTTATCTAAAGAATATGGCAATTGGCATTTGTCTATTGTAGGTATTATTTCTGGTATTTTATTTATCTGGCTAAGTCTAATTTTATTAGGATAACAATTTTAGATAAGATTTTGCCTTGTTTTTACTTAACAAAATTACAAAAAGTATCGACAATTTGTTATTTTTGTTGTACATTAGGGCTACATGCAGAAATATAAATACAAAAGGAGAATTTTATTATGCAAGTTATATTAAAAAAAGATGTACAAAACTTAGGTGAAGCTGGCGATATTATCAATGTTAAAGATGGTTATGCTAGAAACTTCTTATTACCTCAAGCTGTAGCTGAAGTTGCAACTGAAGGTGCTTTACAAAATAGAGAAAAAAATATCGCTAGAATTAAAGCTAAACAAGAAAAATTACACAAAGAAGCTTTAGAAAAAGCTGCTGCTATTGAAAAATTTGCTAAATTAGAATTATCAGCAAAAGCTGGTGAATCTGGTAAATTGTTCGGTACAATTACAACTAAAAAATTAACTGAAGAATTAGCAGCAAAAACAGGTATTGAAGTAGATAGAAAAACAGTTTCATTAAATGCTCCAATCAATAAAATTGGTGAATACACAATGTTAATCAAATTAACTTCTAAAGTTAAATGTGAATTAACAGTTGTTGTTTCAGCTTCTGAAGTTGTAAAAGAATCTATCGAAGAACAATCTGAAGAAGCAGCTGAATAGTTTTAGTTAATCGGGAGTGAGAATGAATCAGTATTCTAATCTGAAATTACAAGCATTAGCAATTGGTTCACTTCCGCATAATAACTTAAATGACGCGATGACATTGGTAAAAAAGGATTTTTCAATAGTTCCTTTTTATCCACAATTAGCAAATATTAGTAAAAACGAAGACATGATTATTCAATTTTTAGAAGGCATGCCTTCGTTTTTTTCTGATAAAATTGAGGAATTTGCTTTTGATTTGGAAGATGAAGATTTTCTAATTGCATTAGAAGAATTTTTTACTGATTATGAAGAGATAATTTCAGGGAATGATTTTTCTATATTGGAAAAATATGGAATTAGTAATCAGTTTTCGTCAGCATTTCCAGAGTTTATAAATTTAGTTAAAGAAACTAAGCCGGAATTTGCAAAAGGGCAAATTGTTGGGCCTTTTACATTAGCAACTTCTTTGTTGGATAAAGATGGTAAATGCGCTGTTTATGATGAAACTTTAAGAGATATTATTGTGAAATTATTATCTTTAAAAGCTCTATGGCAAATTCGACACATAAAATTAGCAAATCCTACTACTGTTCCGATTATATTTATGGATGAACCTTCAGTGTCACAATTAGGAACTTCTGCGTATTTAACCATTTCAGAAAATGATGTTGTTCAAATGTTAAAAGAAATTTCGGAATTGATAAAAGCAAATGGTGGAATTAGTGCAATACATTGCTGTGGTAAATGCGATTGGTGTATACCTATAAATGCTGGTGTTGATATTATTAATTTTGATGCGTTTGCTTTTGCTCAGAATTTAAGTGTTTACAGTTCTGCGGTGGAAGAATTTTTGTTATCCGGAGGAAAGATTGCTTGGGGATTAGTTCCGACTTTGGATAGTGTAGCTTTAGAAAATATTACATTAGAAGATTTGGTTCTTAAATTTAAAAATTCAGTAAATTATTTGACTAAAAAAGGTGTTGATGAGAAACTTATTATAGATAATTCGTTGATAACATCATCTTGTGGAGCGGGTTCACTGTCAATAGAGTTGGCGCAGAAGGCTATGGATTTAGTTTTTGAACTATCGAAGACTTTAAAAGAGAGGTTTTGATTTTGACTGTAAAATTAGCAATAACAGGTAAAAGTGGAAGTGGAAAAACTACAATAGTTAAGGCATTTATGGAAATTTTCAAAGAGATGTTTCCAGAAAAATCTATATTGCTTTTTGATAATGATTTGTCAAGCGAATTAGGGCATAGTTTTGGTTTGGATATTAGAAATACCATTTATGGTATTAGAAGTGGAAAGCACGAATATAAGACTGGTATTCCTGAAGATATGACAAAACAAGAATTTATCGAGTGGGCTATGGAAGATATTTTAGTTCCTATTGATGATAATGTTGATATTATTGTTTCTTGGTTTGTTGGTTCTAAAGATTGCAGATGTCCTATTACAAAACAAATCTCAACTGCAGTATCAAAAGTTATTGAACGTTATGATTTAGTTATATTTGATTGTGAATTTGATTTAAAATATTTAAATCAACTTGTTGATGTTGAAATTGATTCAACAATTATTGTTGCAAGACCTAGTGAAGAATCTGCACATTTGGCAAAACGTATTGAAGAATTCAGTGCAAAGTATGCTGCTGGTAATCAATTGGGTGTTGTTATAAATAAGGTTGATAATGATAATTTATCATCAGTTTATGAGTTGTTGAATAAATATGATTTAGATGTTTTGGGAGTTATCCCATATGACAAAGACTTGAAAGAACATTCAATGTCAAGAGATTCAAAAGTTGTACAAGACGCAATAAAACAATTCTATTTCAGATTAAATTTACCGCAAGTTCAACAGTAGAGGTATGAATGGCAGAAATTATTGATGGTAAAAAATTAAGAGATAAAATTTTAGATAATTTGAAATTAAAAATCGATGGTTTTGATAAGAAGCCTAAGTTAGTTGTTATTTTGGTGGGTGATAATCCTGCTAGTAAAATATATGTAAATAACAAGAAAAAAATGGCAGAAAAAGTCGGTATAATTTCTGAGGTTATAAATTATCCATCAAGTATTTCTGAAAAAGAATTATTGGTAAAAATTGAAGAATTGAATAAAGATGAAGCTGTTACTGCAATATTAGTTCAGTTGCCATTACCAGAGCATATTTCAAAAGAAAATGTAATGAATACTATTGCTCCAGAAAAAGATGTTGATGGTTTTACTCCTTATAATTTTGGTAAATTATTTTCGGGAGAAGCACCAATGGTTTATCCTTGTACTCCAAAAGGTATATTACTATTGTTAGATGAATATGGGGTTTCTCTAGAAGGAAAACATGTTGTTATTGTAGGACGATCAAATATTGTAGGTAGACCATTGTCTCAGATGATATTAAATCGTAATGCTACAGTTACGGTATGTCATAGTCATACAAAAAATCTTTCCGAAATAACAAAAACTGCAGATGTGTTGATTTCTGCAGTGGGGAAAAATATTATAGAAGGGAAAATGATAAAATCTGGTTGTGTAGTTATAGATGTAGGAATTTTCAAAGATGAAAACGGGAAGACCCGAGGAGACGTAGACTTTGAAAATGTTTCTAAATCTGCATCATATATTACACCTGTTCCAGGCGGAGTTGGACCAATGACTATAGCTTCATTGATGTTGAATACCGTGGAACTTTTTGAAAAGAAATAAATGTTATCCTGAATTATATTTTCTGAATAACATTTATTCTTAAATCTTGTTATGAGTTCACAAGATTCAATGTACAGCTTGTCTTGATGTTGTTGTTTACCATTGTCTTTAATGATGAAATTTCGTTTTCAATTGCTGTTAATTGAGAATCTAATGAATCTTTTTCAGTTTCTAATTGATCATCTAAATCTTGGTAGTAAATGTAATCCGCATCTTCGGTATAATCAGAACCTGTATCACCAGCATATTCTCTTTCAATTGCTGTCATTTGCGAAGTTGCATATTGAATTTGGTTTTGAATAGATGTGTACTGAAATTGTAAAAAGTTTTTTTGTAAAGTCAATAAACTCTTTTGACTTGCTAATGCTAAAAATGCCATATCTCTCGTCTCCTTATTTATAAAGTTCTCTCGTATATATAAAGTTTTTTAGAGAAGTCTAATTTCAGAAAGTGTTATTTTTGTAACATTTATTTACATATCGTTTAAATGTGTTAATTTTATTGAGCTTTAGAATATTGGTGTTTGTAAATCTATATGTAAAATACTTGCCTGATTGAGTTATTTTAAGCTAAAATGAGGGTAATGTTGGGGAGGAATCGGACCAAAATGCCGAAAGTAGCAAGACAATATGATGGTAGATATTCGGAATATAGTTTTTCGAGTTCTTATCATAGAGATGGACATTATAATTCTAGACATGTAGAATCAAGTGTTTATTATTCGGAATTAAGAAATGCAAATAGACCAAAGAAAAAATCAACTAAAAAGAAAAATTTATTTCAATTTTTAGTTTCTTGTTCTTTTTTAGCTTTTATGTTGTTCTATGCTATGCCATTTTCTTTTAATAATATAACTAAGGCTATGTTTGTTCCTACTCCTTATAAAAATATTTCAACAGATATGGAAAGTTTAGCATTCCCAACTCATGATTATCTTTCAAATGCTTGGTTTATGGGTGAAAGATCTTTTAGAATGGCCGCTGATACTAAAAATGCTCAGATGGAACCAATAAAAGAAAATGTTAATATGCCTGTTTTACAAAGTGAATTGAAAACTTTAATGGAATCTTATCCAACAGTACAACCAGCAGTTTATGTTTGGGATTATGAGACAGGAAATTATGTAGATATTGATGCTTCAAAAATATATTCTACTGCCAGCATTATTAAGATTCCGGTTTTAATAGATGTATTTAAATCAATAGAAGCTGGTCAAATTTCATTGGAAGATACAATTCCATTAACAGAATACTTCAGAAGTGAAGGTTCCGGAAGTTTGCAATTTAAAGCAAGAAATTCAGAGTATACAATTGATGAATTAGCTGAAAAAATGATTACCGAATCAGATAATTCTGCAACAAATATGTTAATGGCAAAAGTTGGTTCAATGACCGATGTTAATCAGGCGATTAGAGATTGGGGTATAAAGCATACAGAAGTTAAAACTTGGTTACCTGATTTAACCGGAAATAATCATACTACAGCTAGAGATATGGCTATGATGCTTTACAATATCGAAAACAATGATAAATTTTTAACAGAAGCATCTCGTAGTAAAATGTTAAATTATATGGGACATGTACATAATAACCGCTTAATTCAAGCTGGTTTAGGAGAAGGTGCAGTATTTTTGCATAAAACTGGAGATATTGGTTCAATGTTAGGTGATGCAGGTATAGTAATTGCTCCAAATGGGAAAAAATACATTGTTGTAATTTTAGCAAATCGTCCTCATAATGCAATTGCTGGTAAAGATTTTATAGTTCACGCATCTGAAATTATTTATAATTACATGGTGAGATAATGTTAAAAGATTTATTAGAAACTAGACATTGTTTTAAATTAGTTTGTGGAGCTGGTAATGAAGATGTAGAAGACATTAAACGTCTTGTATACATTTATGCTATTGCAGGTTGCAGATTGTTTGATTTATCTGCAAATGAGGATGTGATAAATGCTGCGCGTGAAGCCTTAGAAATGGCTAAGGTATATGATGCATATTTATGTATAAGTGTTGGAATTAAAGATGATCCGCATGTTAAAAAAGCTGTGATTGATTATGACAGATGTGTTAATTGTGGTGCTTGTGAAGAAGTTTGTCCTCAGAATGCAATTTATCAAGCTAAGATAAAGAAAGAAAAATGTGTTGGTTGTGGAAGATGTTGGAAAGTTTGTTCCAGAGCTGCAATTTCTTATGTTTCCGAAGAGAAAAATCTAGATGAAGTTTTACCATCAATTGTTGATAAAGGTATTGATTGTATTGAACTTCATGCAGTTGGTTTAGACGAAAGTGAAATCTATTCAAAGTGGAAATACATCAGTGATAATTACGAAGGTTTATTGAGTATTTGTATAAGTAGAGAACAACTAAGTGATGAAGCATTAGTTAAAAGAATTCAAAAAATGATTGAAGGTAGAGAACCATATTCTACAATCATTCAGGCTGATGGGTTTCCTCTTAGCGGCGGGGATGATAATTATAAATCAACATTACAAACTGTTGCAACCGCTGAAATTGTTCAGAATTCAAAATTACCTGTTTATTTAATGCTATCAGGTGGAACAAATTCTAAATCAACAGAACTTGCAAGATTATGTGAAATATCTTATCACGGAGTGGCAGTGGGTTCTTATGCCAGAAAAATTGTACGAGAATATGTTGAAAGTTCTGATTTTTGGACAAATCCTGAAATAGTTAATAATGCTTTGACATTTGCAAAACCTCTTGTTGATTCTGTTATTTTATAGGTTATTATTATTCTATGAAAATTTTCTATTTGAAAAAGAGTGAATTTTTGTCATCTATAGATGCTGAAACTTTAAAGTTTTTTGATGATGGAAGAAATTATCAATCTTTAGATAAAAAATTAGAACATTTGTGTGGATTATTTTTAATAAAATTTATTGCTAAGAATGTTTATAGTATTGAAAATTTAGAAATAGAAATTAGAAATCACAAACCTTTTTTTAAAGATAATAAAATCTTTTTCAGTATTTCACATTCGGAAGATATAGTTCTTGTTGCGGTAAATACTTGTGAAATAGGTGCAGATGTTGAATATATGCAAGATAGAAATTATCTTCCTATAATGAAGCGTTATGGTTATGAGTGTGAGAATCCTTCCTTGAAAGATTTTTATAGATTTTGGACAAAACATGAAGCTAAGATTAAATTGGGAAAAGATTATATTGCATCTTTTTCTACTGTTTTAGAGGATAATTATATGTTTACTTGTTTGAGTGATGATGTTTTGGTTGGTGATTTTGCTATTAATAAAATCTATATAAAATCGAAAAATATTAATTTGATTGAAGAATTGGAAAAACCTAATTTTTTGCAACTTGATTAGTTGCATAAGTTTTATATTTTTGCGAATATAAAATTATTGAAATGGCAAGGGGGATAATATGGATATTAAAGCCGTAATTTTAGCAGCAGGAAAAGGTACAAGAATGAAATCTGAAACTACTCCAAAAGTTTTACATGAAATTATGGGTAAAACTTTATTAGGCTATGTTTTGGATAATGTAAAGAATTTTGTTTCTGAAGAATTTGTAATTGTTGGGCACCATGCTCAAGAAGTTGAAGATTTTGTAAAAAATAATTATGATAATGCTAAGACGGTTTTACAATCCCCACAATTAGGTACAGGCCACGCAGTTTCTATGGTTTGTCCTAGTTTGGAAAATTATGATGGTTTAGTTTTAATTTTATGTGGTGATACTCCGCTTGTAAGAGAAGAAACTTTGAAAAAATTTGTAGAATTTCACAAATCTAATAACTCAGATTTAACTGTTATGAGTACAATATTTGAAAACCCTACAAATTACGGAAGAATAATTAGAGAAGCTGATAATTCTCTAAAATGCATTGTTGAAGAAAAAGATGCAACTCCTGAACAAAAAGCAGTAAAAGAAGTTAATGCTGGTATTTATTGTTTGAATTGGGCAAAAATTAAATCTGCTTTTGGTCAGTTAAAAAGTAATAATGCTCAAGGTGAATATTATTTAACAGATATTATTTCTTGGGGTAAAGAACAAAAGTTAAATGTAAATGCATATATTTTAGAAGATAGTGATGAAATTTATGGTATAAATTCAAGATTAAATTTAGCTCAAGCGACTAAAATGATGAATAGAAGAAATCTTGAAAAATATATGATAAATGGGGTTACAATCGTAGATCCTGATTCAACATGGATTAGTGAAGATACAGAAATTGGTCAAGATACAATTATTTATCCTGCGACTTATATTGAGGGTAAAAATAAAATTGGTAAAAGTTGTAAAATTGGTCCTTGTGCACATTTAAGAGGTGGGGTTGAAATTGTAGATAACGTAAAAGTTGGTAATTTTGTTGAAGTTAAAAAAGCAAAAATTTCTTCAAATACTAATGTTGGGCACTTATCATATATTGGTGATGCAGAACTAGGTGAACACGTTAATATTGGAGCTGGTACAATCACTGCAAATTATGATCCGTTATCTAAAACTAAATCTAAAACAATTTTGAAGGATAATGTAAAAATCGGTTCAAATTCAGTTTTAGTAGCTCCAGTAACTGTTGAAGAAGGTGCAAATGTTGGTGCAGGAGGAATTATAACTAAAAATATTCCGTCTTGGGCTTTAGCAATAACTCGTTCTCCTTTAAGAGTTGTTTCTGATTGGGTAAAAAAGAAATTATCCAAATAAATCAATGTATCGTCTATAATGATATTTTATTATTTGATAGCAAATTTTTTTATGAGCTTTCAAAAATATAATAAAATAAGTAGGAGTAGTATATGATAAGTAGGGTTCAAAATTATCAAACAAAGCCTGCAATAGTTACATTTAAGGCTAAAGAAAATTCTAATATTGACAGTAATAAAGATTCACAAAATGCAATTTATAAAACTAATGCAGGTTTGAAAACAAGTGTAGGATATATAGGTTATCAAAGTTTATTTTTTTTAAATTCCCAGGTTGTAGCCAAGAATATAAAAAAGCATAGTGAAATACCAATAGGGAATGAGTTGGATGCTATAAGTGTAAAAGGTGTCGAAAAATATTTGAATCTTTTAGAAGTAATGACCAAATATACGAAGTATAAGTTTCCTGTTTCTATTTTAATAGGGGTAGGTTGTGGAGCTTTGGTTGATAAGAAAATTAACGAAAAGCATGCGCAAATGGCTGGTAAGTTAGCCTCTGAAGGTAAAAAAGCAGTATTGGATCAAGAAGATCGTGCAGAATTAACTAAAAATGATAATGTATTTTATAAATCCAATGTAGGAAAAAAATTGGGACCTTTATTGGGAGTTGCGGTAACTACAGCTAATATTTTAGTATTGAGTAAGGTATGTAAATTTAAATTGCCTGCAGTAGTATACATAGAGGCTTTATTTAACGGAGCTTTGGGTGGTTTAATTTTAGGTGCTATTACTGATAAAGTTTCTAATAAAGGTGCTGCAAAATTTGCTGATAAACAAAATGCTGAAGTTTAATTTGTAATACGCATTTTAGTAGAAAACCTTGAAATGCAATTAAATCAAAACTGTTTAAGTAAAAAATTGTTACAAAATGAACGTTTTTTTCTATAGTAATAGCAAATATTTTTATTATGTTTTTTAGAATTTTTGTAGGTATAAATAAAAGGAGTATTTATGTTATCTGTTCAAAATTATAACTTAACTTCAGGTAGAAATTTAGCTTTTAAATCTCGTGAAAATGATAGAAATAATCAAGCTCAAAAGCCATTCCAAACACATGCAGGTTTAAAAACAGGTGCCGTAGGGGCGGGTTTCTTAACTACTATTTGCCTAGGATTTAATGCAATTGGTAAAGGTATTACCAATATGAGCAAAGCAGCTATGGATGAGGCAGGTGAAGCTATTGATAAAGCTTCTAGAAAAAATCTTGATGATATTGTTAAAAATATGAAAGCTTTAAATAAAAATATTTGGATTACTTTACCAATAGAAATTTTGGCTTGTTTAGGTTGTGGAGCTTTGGTAGATAAGAAAATTAATGATAAACATGCAAAAATGACTGATAAATTAGAAACAGAAGGTAAAAAAGCAGTGTTAGAGCAAGAAGATCGTGCGGAATTAACTAAAAATAATAATGTATTCTATAAATCTAATGTGGGTAAAACATTTGGTGTAGCATTAGGTGCAGTAGTTCTTCCTGCTGTATCTTTGATTAGTGATGTAATTACTAAAACTCCAATAAGAGCAAAAAGTATAGTAAATGCTGCTATTATAGGTGCAATTGATGGTTTGATTTTAGGTTCTATCACTGATAAAGTTTCTAATAAAGGTGCAGCAAAATTTGCTGATAAACAAAACGCTGAAGTTTAATTAATGAACAAATAACTAGATATATAATTATAAAGAGTAATTTTAAATAATTACTCTTTATTTTTTATTATATGGAGTATTGGAGCTTTACATTTATGTTTAAAGTTTTATGATATTATAAAAGACATAAGGGGAGAAGTTTATGTATAATCCAAAGTCAAATAAGGCTGAAGAATTTATAAATCATGAAGAAGTTTTGGCTTCTTTAAAATATGCCGAAGAAAATAAAAATAATATTGAATTAATTGATAAAATTTTAGAAAGAGCTCGTTTGGGTAAAGGTTTAACTCATAGAGAAGCTGCAGTTTTATTGGACTGTGAAATTGAAGAGAAAAATCAAGAAATTTTCAAATTAGCTGAAAAAATTAAACAGGATTATTACGGAAACAGAATTGTTTTATTTGCACCTTTATATCTATCAAATTATTGTGTAAATGGTTGTGTATATTGTCCTTATCACGCAAAAAATAAACATATTCCTCGTAAAAAGATGACACAAGAAGAAATAAAAGAGGAAGTTATTGCACTTCAAGATATGGGACATAAACGTTTAGCAATAGAAACAGGGGAAGATCCTGTTAATAATCCGATTGAATATGTTTTAGAATCTTTAAAAACAATTTATTCAATTCATCATAAAAATGGTGCAATAAGAAGAGCCAATGTTAATATTGCAGCTACAACCGTTCAAAACTATAGAAAATTAAAAGAAGCAGGAATTGGAACATATATTTTATTCCAAGAAACTTATAATAAAGAATCTTATGAAAGATTACATCCAACAGGACCAAAGCATAATTATGCATATCATACGGAAGCTATGGATAGAGCTATGCAAGGTGGAATTGATGATGTTGGATTAGGTGTATTATTTGGTTTGGAATTATACCGTTATGAATTTTCAGCACTTTTGATGCACGCTGAACATTTAGAAGCAGTATTTGGTGTTGGACCTCATACAATTTCAGTTCCTAGAATTAGAAAAGCTGATGATATTGATCCATCAACTTTTGATAATGGAATTGATGATGATACTTTTGCAAAGATTGTTGCTTGTATTAGAATTGCTGTTCCATATACAGGAATGATTATTTCAACAAGAGAATCTAAAAAATGTAGAGAAAGAGTTTTGAAATTGGGCGTATCTCAGATAAGTGGTGGTTCAAAAACTAGTGTAGGAGGTTATGCTCATCCTGAAGATGAATCAGAAGAGGATACTGCTCAATTTGATGTTGAAGATAGAAGAACTTTAGATGAAATTATAAAATGGCTTATGGAACTTGGATATGTTCCAAGTTTTTGTACAGCTTGTTATAGAGAAGGCCGAGTTGGCGATAGATTCATGGCAATTTGTAAAGAACAACAAATTCATAATTTCTGCCATCCAAATGCAATTATGACTCTAAAAGAATATTTAGAAGATTATGCATCTGAAGAAACTAAAAAAGTTGGCGAAGAATTGATTAAAAAAGAATTAGAAATATTTCCTGATAAGAAAATGGAAAGTTTAGTTGAAGAAAAACTTTCTAGAATAGAACAAGGGCAACGAGATTTTAGATTTTAAAAATAATTTTCTGACACTAAAAAAGGCTATTTGAAATTTGTCAAATAGCCTTAATTTTTTATAATTTAAATTATTATTACAATAATTAAATTCTGTTATGCCATACACCGCCTTGTCTATCAACAAAAGCATCATAGCAAGACCAAATTCTGAATATACCAGTTAGACCTAATAAAGCGTGAGTAACATTTTTTTCGAAAGATTGGTCGTTAACTGCTTGACCTAAACCTGGCCAAATCAATAATGATAAAGCTGCTGCACCAACTGATGTTGCACTAACTTGACCATTAGTACCGTGAGTTCCTGCAAATGCTGGCATACCTAGTGCAAACATTGATAATACTAACATTGTAGATAAAAGTTTTTTCATACTAACCTCCTTATTTATTATTTCTACCCCTAAAAATATTATAATCAAAAGAAAAATTTACATCTACATAGTTTTCCTTAATTGCATCCGGTAATTCTGCTAATGGAGAGGATTTCCTTACAGCTTCAATTGCTGTTTCATCCATTTTTTTATCTCCGGATGATTTTAAAACTTCTATATTACTAATTTCTCCATTTTTATGAATTCTATACTTTAAAACTACTCGTGTCGAGTTTTCAGAATTGGTTTTAGGATTCCAATTAGCTTTAACAGTATGTTGCATATTGTTCATATACTGTTGTATAGAATCATCAGTTTGTTGTATTTCTATAGTTTTCTTTGCTGGTAGTTTTTTGTTGATTAATTTTGTTGCTGCAAATGCGCTGCTTAAAGCAAATAGTATTATAAAAAGTATTATACTGATTGCGATTATTGAATTTTTCTTTTTTTTATTCATATATTTCCTTGTATGTTACTTTTTAAAAGCTTCAGCTATAGATTTATTATAATCAGGTCTTAGAATACCTTTTTCTGTAATAATACCAGTTATTAGTTCGTGTGGAGTTACATCAAATCCAGGATTAATTATATTTACACCTTCTGCACAAATAGGTTTCCCATTGATGTGAGTAACTTCTTCATGAGAGCGTTCTTCAATAACAATTTCATCACCTGATTTTATGCTTGTATCAATTGTTGAAAGTGGTGCTGCAACATAGAATGGAATATTATGATATTTAGCTGCAATTGCAACTGTATATGTACCAATTTTATTAGCGGCATCTCCGTTTGCTGCAATTCTATCAGCACCTACACAAACCATATCTATCATACCTTTTTTCATGAAATATGAACACATTCCATCAGTTATAAGAGTTACAGGAATTCCGTCCATTGTTAGTTCTAATGTTGTAATTCTAGCTCCTTGTTGTCTTGGACGAGTTTCATCAGCAAAAACTTGTACTGATGGATCATTTGCAAAAGCTGAACGAACAACACCAAGAGCTGTTCCATATCCAACTGTTGCTAATGCTCCTGCATTACAGTGAGTTAAGATAGTTGCACCTTTTGGAACAACTTCTGCTCCATAGTCCCCTATTTTTTTATTTATTGCGATATCTTCAAGTTCTAATTTTTTTCCGTTATCAGCAAGCTCTTTTATAAGTGTTTTAATATCTGATTTTGAATTTTTAATAATTTCTTTTTGCTTTTCCACGGCCCACATAAGGTTTACTGCAGTAGGTCTTGCGCTTGCCATATAGTCAGCTTTTTCTAATAATTGTTTAACAAAATCTTCTCTTGAAAGATTTAATTTTTCTAATTCTTGAGCATATAAAACAACTCCGTGAGCTCCAGCAATACCAATAGCAGGTGCTCCTCTTACTATCATTGTTTTTATTGCGTCAAACATATCTTGGCCATTTTTTATATCTACATATTCAAAATGTTGTGGAAATTTTGTTTGGTCTACCATTCTTGAGTATGTATCAATCCATTCAATTGTTCTTATTTTTGATGTAAATTCTGTCATATTAATTTCCCTTTGTTATTTATAATTCTCTTGTGTAAAATCTTTGTTATTGTTTAGTTCAGGATGTTGTTTTTCATAAACATCGCGAATGAAATTTATAATATAATATGTTGCAAATCCTGTAAAAGAATTTGTAGTAGCGCATAATACTCCGAGAAAAATAATAAATGTGCCGATTAACCAAATTGGTGAATTTGTAATCATTGCAGTTAAAAAGAAGTTTGGAGTATAGTGGAAAACTTTTGATAAGATCACCATTATAATTGAGTAAAAAATAGCAAAAGTTAAATTAGAACTAAAACCAATGATTGCGCCTGTTATTATACTGTCTTTTGGAGAAGATAAATCTAATTCCCCAGCCATAATCATATATAACATTACAAGCGGAGCTGCTAGTAATAATATTGAAAATAGCATTATCATACCAACAAAAGGTATTGGTGCTAATAATCCTAAAATTAGGCCTAAAATTAAACTTAAAATTATTATTTTTTGAATTAAAAATTTATCCATATTATCCCTTTAATCAATCCTAACATCTAAATATAAAAAACTCAATTTTTGTTCACATAAGTTAATGCATCAGGACTTCTAGTGAAAGATATTGCAATTGCTATTGAATCTACTGTATCATCAAGTTTTGGTAAATTTTCAGTATTTAAACTTATTTTTACCATTTGTTCAACTTCTTTTTTTGAAGCTCTTCCATATCCTGTTAGAATTTGTTTAACTTCCATTGGTGTGTATTCAAAGATTGGAATATTATTTTTTTCTAGAACTGTTAAAATAACTCCTCTAGCATGGGCAACAGGCATTACTGTAGTTTGGTTTCTAAAGAAAAATAATTTTTCAATTGCACAAATATCAGGTTGTAATTTTTCAACTAAAGCTGACATATCATTGAAGATTTCTAATAATCTGGAAGCTTCTCTTTGATTTTTTTCAGTTTGAATTGAACCGGAAGTTAAAAGAGTGATATTTTTTCCGTCATATTCTAAAAGACTATAACCAACTATTGCCATTCCTGGGTCAATACCTAAGATTTTCATAATGGTATTTTAGCAGAAAATTACAGTAATGTTAAATTTTTAAAATAAAACAGAGGCATATTAACAAGCCTCTGTTTATTATATTTTATAGGTTAAATATTTATTCTTCGTCCTCATTGTTATTTGCAGTATCTCTAATTGGAATTGATATAATTAGGTAATTATCTTTTGTTTCTTTTGTTAAATCTGCAAGTTTTACGTTATCTCCAAACATGTAGTTTTGTTGAAATTCTGAGATTTGTTCATCATGTTTTGTTTTTCTAATTGAACGTCCTCTAATTGTTAGAATATTACTATTTGTTGTTACTTGAAGATTATTTTCGTTATTGTCAAAAGCTTTTAAATCAATATATATTTTATAAAAATCTTTTGTTTGCTCTAAGTGAATAACATTTTTACTTTTTTGAATGTGTTTCCAGTTATGGTTCATCATTCTATCCATAGAGCGCATATCACGTTCCATCATTCTTTCCATTCTATGGAATGGACGCATAGGTGGAGCAAACAACATTTTCATATGCCAATCTACAACTACGTAGAAAGCGCAAAATGCTCCAATAAAAATTAAGATTCCGCTCATTATAATTTTTAATAATGTGTAATCTTTCTTTGGGTGTGAGTTTTGTTCTTGGGTAGTGGTTATATTTTCTTGATTTTGATTTTCGTCCATAATAACTCCTTTCGCTTTAATATTATATATTGAAGAAAAATTTGCAATATCTAATTGTATAGGAAACTTGATTAGTTTTGCTTGATAAAAGATTATAAAAGTGATATAATCATGCTTAAGAAAGGGTTAGTTTATGGCTAAAATTTTAGTAACAATGCCAGACGAATTTTTGAATAAAGTTGATGGTTTGGCTGATACAGAACGTTGTTCAAGAAGTGAGCTAATTAGAGCTGCATTGAGAAATTATATGCGTAGAGTTTCAAAGCAACAATTGCAAAATGCAAATCGTAATGCTGAAATTTTAGAAGATATTTTGAGCTAAACGAATTTTATTAATAATAAAAACAGCTTAGATAATTCCAAGCTGTTTTCTGTTTGCTATTTATATTTACGGAGTTTTTTTGAATTTATTAGCTATCCACACAAATGGTTTTTTAATGTAATTCATTGTGGTTGTGGCTATGTTTTTCAGGCTTTGTGTATTTACTTTAGGTGTTTTTATTTTACCTTTTGTTAAAGCGTAGATTGCGCCACCTATGCCGGCAGCTGCAATTGTTCCAAATGCCCATTTTTTCCAACTAGGATTTTGAACAAGCTTTTTATCATTATAGCTGTCAAATTGAGGAAGCTCTTTTAATTTTGTACCTTCTGGAAGTAAAGATAAATCTGTAATTGGTAAATCTTCCATTCGAGGATTACCTACAAATCTTGCAGGTTTATCTAAAATATATGCAGTTGCATCAAAATCTATTACGCCACCAGCTGCTAAGCTGTCTAATGAATAAGCCCAATTTGAAGACATAAAAAAATCCTTTATATTTTACCTACATATATATAAAGGATTTTTTTCATGAAAAATTGCTTAGTTTTTTACAATTAATTATTGACGTGAACAAGTTTTTTCGTCATATTTCATCATTAGTTTTTCATATGAACTCATAATATCTTCTATATTGTAATTACAACTTGTAGTACCATCTGGCTTTGTTTCACAGGTATTGTTTTTACCATCGTTTTTTAAATATGCTGCATACAAAGCGGATCTTTGTTTTTTTGTAAATTTACAAATTGTTACGTCTTTTTCTTTTTGCCCATGTTCAATCAATTGAGCTTGAGTTGGAATATTTTCAGGAGCTATTTTATCACCAGCAAATACGTTTATAAACATCATTATGGTTTCATAGACTTTTGGATCTTCAAAATTTGTATAACTTGTTATTTTAACTTCACATCTTCCATCTGGTAATAGACCTTTTATTGTGTATTCTTCTACAAGTTCGCTAACATCTTTAATAGAACTTGCTGTACAGCTTTTTAGATTTTTCATATAATCAGCGGGCGGTCGTTTTCCTATGGTTATAGCCATTGAAATAGAGCTTGTCATAGTTAATGCTATTATTCCAAGTATTGTTAGTGTTTTTTTCATGTTTATTTGTTGCTCCTTAATCATTATTATAAATTTACATTTTGTTTTGTGTATTTTTTGTTTTATTTTCCTAATTTGCTTTTTATCGCAATCAGAGTAATTCTATGTTCAAATCTTTTTTCTGCAGAAAATACTAAGGTTTGTAAATGTAATACAGTTATAACTAATGATAATAATTTTTTATATATTCCATTCTGTATTATATACGCGGGCAAAAACCTGCTTTTGCATGTTTTTCTACTGTTTTCAAAAATGGAAATATTCCGCCTGGAGGTTCTTTAGTGCAAGCTACTGAAGATGCTCCTCCACCCAAATCTGTCCAATAACATGTTGTATCTGCATATTCACAAGCATATGTTTTTCTGTTTTTAATGTCATTAAGATCATTTTTATAACGAGTTAAGCAAGGTCCCTCGTCAAATTTATTCATCAATTTCCAATAGGTATTTTGTCCTAGTTTGCGGTCGTTTTGATATGCATCATATAAAACCTTACGTTCGTTATCGTTAAGTTTACATATTGTACAAACTGTGTGTTCATCAGCGTTTTGAATTAGTTGTTGTTGACTAGGCAATTTTTGGGCTGGTATTCCAAGACCTTTTGCCATTTCTATAGATTGTTTATATGTTTCATTGTTTGCATAATTTGTAGAAGTTATAATACTGACTTCGCATCTCCCATTAGGAAGTTTCCCTTTTATTGAATATTCTTGAGTATGACTTGGGGTTTTGTTTATAATTGTAGATTTTGTACAAGTTCTAAGATTTTCTATATATTTTGCTGGAGGTAGTGAACCATTTGTAAGTGCAAACCCTATAGAACCTATTGTAATCATAGAGATTATACTTGTTGATAAAAAAAATTTTTTCATAAATTCCTTTCTATATTATTTAACGTGGCATTTACTTGCTCTCACATCTTGTAATACAAATTCCGTATCAGAAATTTCTTCTGTGCAACTTATAGATAATCATCTTTTTATATTATTTTCTTTTGAGATTTGTATACAAATTATCATAACATTTTTTTTGTATCTGTTAATCAATATTTTATATGATTGAGAATGTTTTTATGGTACGATTTAGACATAAACAACGAATATATGAGGAATGAGTATATGGATAAATATTATTTAACAACAGCGATTGATTATGTTAACGGTGCTCCACATATCGGACACGCTTATGAAAAGATTTTGACAGATATTATTGCAAGACATTATTCTCAAAGAACTGATAATATGTTTTTCTTAACAGGTACTGATGAACACGGTATTAAAATCCAAAAAACATCAGCAGCTCAAGGTAAAACTCCAAAAGAATTATGCGATGAAAATTCTCAAAAATTTAAAGATGCGTGGAAAGCTTTGGATGTTAATTATAATAGATTTATCCGTACAACTGATGAAGATCACGAAAAAACTGTTCAAAAAATCTTCAAAAAACTTGTTGATAAAGGTGATATTTACAAACATGAATATGAAGGTTTGTATTGCTCAGGTTGTGAATGTTTCTTAAATCCTAAAGATTTAACAGAAGACGGATTATGCCCTGATCACTTGAAGAAACCTGAAGTTGTTAAAGAAGAAAATTATTTCTTCAAACTTACAAAATATAAAGATGCTATTATTAAACACATAAAAGAAAATCCTGAATTTATCGTTCCAAGTTTCAGAGCTAATGAAGTTTTAAATCAATTGGAAGATATTCAAGATATTTCTGTTTCAAGAAGTAAAGAAAATGTAGGTTGGGGTATTGATATTTTAGATGATCCTGAACAATCTATTTATGTTTGGATTGATGCTTTATCAAATTATATTACTGCAATTGGTTATGATACAGAAAATCCATCAGAACAATTTAAAAAATTGTGGCCTGTAGATGTTCATGTTATCGGGAAAGATATTTTGAAATTCCATAGTATTTATTGGCCGGCAATTTTGATGGCATTGGATTTACCTTTACCAAAACATATTTTTGCACACGGTTGGATTACTATTGATGAAACTAAAATGTCTAAATCTTTAGGTAATGTTGTTTCTCCAACTTCTGTTTTGGAAAACTTTGAATTAGAACATCCGGATGCTTTCAGATATTATATGGCTACATCTGCACCTTGCGGACGTGATGGTAATTATTCTGATCAAGATTTTAAGGAAAAAGTTAATGCTCATTTAGCTAACAGTATGGGTAATTTGTTAAATAGAAGTTTATCTATGTTAGTTAAATATTTTGATGGTGAAGTTAAGGAAGAATTTTTAACTAACCGTTCAAAAGAAGCTGAAGGTCTTTTGAAAACTGCTTTAGGTACTGTTAAAATTGTAGAAAATCATTTCAATCATTTTGAGATTCAAGAAGCAGCTCAAGAAATTATCTCTTTAGTTGATGCTACAAATAAATTTGTAACAGATAATGCTCCTTGGACTTTGGCAAAAGAAGAAAAAATGGTAGAATGTGGCCAAGTTTTAGCAACAGTTTTGGAAGTTATGTGCGTTGTATCTTCTTTGATTTATCCATATTGTCCAAATATTGCTGCTGATATGGCTAAGCAATTATCTTATGATTTGTCAACAAAATTAGATGATATTAAATCTGATAATATCAAGGCAGGTAAATTGATTTCGAAAGAAGAAATTCATCCTGTATTTTTGAGAGTTGACAGTGAATTAGCAGATAAATCTAAAGGTAATAAATAATAATGAAAACAAAATTAATTAGGAATAATAACAGCAACGACTTAATTGTATATTTAAGTGGTTGGGGTTGTGATGATGTGCAATTTAAAAATATGACATCTTCAAAGAATGTTTTAATTTGTTGGGATTATACAGATTTGGATTTCGAATTTGATTTTTCGGAATTTGAAAACATTGATTTGATAACTTATTCTGCTGGAGTTTTTATTGCAGGCTTAATAAAAGATAAATTCCCAAAATTTAATTATAAAGTTGCAATAAATGGAAATCCGTTGATATTTGATAAATATTTTGGTGCTATATCTTCAGTAGTAGCAGTGTTGAGTGATGTGAATCCTGATAATTATATGGACTTTAGGCGTAATTATTTGGTTGTGAATGAAGATCAATTAGAAGAATTTAATGCCAACGCTCCGGAAAGATCTTTTGAAAGTTGTGATGCTGAATTCCATAAGCTTGTTGAATATTCTAGTAAAAAATATGACATTATGGAATATGATAAAGCCATACTTTCTGATAGTGATAAAATTTTCAATTTAGAACATCAAAAAGAATATTACAAAGATAAATATGTAATATTAAAAGGTTATGGTCATGATGTTTTCGGATTTTTCAAATCTTACGACGACATTATAACCTATTAGTTAGCTTTATGTTTATATAACGCTTCAAATGGCAAATCAAGAGCTTCCATTATAGAAATAATGGTTGTGATTTTAGGATTGATTTGTCCTCTTTCAATTTGTCCAAGATGTTTTTCGTTCATATTTGCTTTTTCTGCAAGTTCTTCTTGGGATAAACCTGCACGATTACGTTCTGCGCAAATATTTCTTCCAAGTTTTAATAAAATTTCATTTGTATCCATATATTTATATTTACATATTGACAAATATATGAGTACTTGCTTAGAATATCTATAAGGTTGCTATAGCAACCTAAAAAGGTGGCATCGCTATATAAATCCCGTATAAGTCGGTGTTAAAAATTTTAAAACTATAGTTTAAAAAAGGAGAATAAAATGGAAGAAAAAATTATTAGTCATGAAGAATTAAAAAGAAAAGAATACAAAACTCAAGATATACTTGTTAATTTGGATAGTTATTTAGAGTTGGCTTCATCATATATTGATAACAATGATAATAATAGAGAACTTTTTAATCTTGGAATTTTGATTGAGAACATGCAAAAGGAATTAGGTGAATTAATGAAAATGTACGGATTACAAAGTAAAAATCTTTCTTAAATATCAACGCCTTGCATCATGTTTACAAGTTGGCTGATTGTACCTTCCATTGTTACACTGTCAGAAGTCCTTTGTTGAAGAAAAGCATTAACTTTTGGCATCATTTCGATGGCGATATCTAATTTAGGGTTTGAACCAGGTTGATACATACCAACATCAATAAGGTCTTTATTTTCTCGATACATAGACATAATGGTTCTTAATTTTGCCGCAGCGGCTTTGTGTTCAGGAGAAGCAATAGCGCTCATCAAACGGGAAATACTTCCTAAAACATCAATTGCCGGATAATGATTTGATTCTGCAACTTTTCTGGATAAGAAAATGTGTCCGTCTACAATACCACGAACAATATCGACAATAGGGTCAGAAATATCATCACCTTCCATCAATACGGTATAAAGCGCAGTAATAGAACCCTTTGGACTATTCCCTGCTCTTTCCAAAACTTTTTGTAACCAAGAGAATATTGAAGGCGGATAACCTTTCATTGTAGGAGGTTCACCTAATGACAAACCAACTTCACGTCCTGCCATTGCACAACGTGTAACTGTATCTGTCATTAAGAAAACTTTTTTCCCTTGATCTCTAAAATATTCACAAACAGCTGTAGCTGTTAATAGAGCTTTTTGACGAATTAGTGGAGGTTGGTCACCTGTTGAACATACAAGGACAGATTTTGCCATACCAATTTCTCCAAGAGAATCTTCTACGAATTCTTTAACTTCTCTTCCACGTTCTCCGATTAGTGCAACAACGTTTACATCAGCATCAGAATTTCTTGCAATCATACCTAATAGTGTACTTTTACCAACACCTGAACCGGCAAATAAACCTAAACGTTGTCCGCAACCCATTGTCATACATCCGTCAATTGCTCGAACACCTGTTGAGAATTGCTCTGTAATAATTGGTCTTTCAAATGGGCCAGGTGGAGGGCCTTCAATTGGTCGCCAGCTTGCATTTGTTGTGTCTAAAGGTTTACCGTCTATAGGATTTCCTAATGGGTCAATCAACCTTCCTAATAAAAAATCTCCAACCGGAACAATAATTGGTTTTCTTGTTGTGGTAACTAAACTACCTTGTCCAATTCCGCTTCCATCAAGTAGTAATGATAATTGAGCAACTTCTCCTTTAAAAGCTTGTACTTCAGCCGGTTTTTGTTTTCCGTCAAAGGTTTCAATGTAGCATAAATCGCCTATTTTTAATCCAGGTAATTTAACTTCAACGGTTAAACCCAGTAGTTTTGATACTGTACCTTTGTAGGAAATTAATTCTGTTTCGTCGAGTTTTTGTTTTACTCGTTGTTTTAAATCTTCTATGCTACTTTTATCAATATCTACCATATTTTTTATTATAGCAATATTTCTATAGATATCAATTTATTAAGGTTTTTATTTTTGTTGCCTAAATAATTTTTTAAATATATTATAGTAGAGTTCGTTTATATGTTTTTTTATGAAAGGTGGTTATCTATGGGTAAGATTTTTGGTATTTGTGATAATCCTGTATCAACAATACATTCAGCATTAAATGGTACTCAGCTAGAGCCTGTAACTCATTTTTACATTAAGAAAGTCAAATTGCCTGACAGTAAGGTTGATACTTTTGTGAGTAAGGAAGCAAAACCTGTATCAAATCCGTTTATAAAAATGCGTAATGGCTTTGGTAAATTAATGGCACATTTTCAAAGACCAAAGACTAATTAAGAATTTATTGCATAAAAAAAGATGGGTTTTAAAACCCATCTTTTTTTATATATGATTTAATTTATTAGTCATTAATTACTTCTAAAAGTCTTTCCCAAACTTCATCAATTGATCCTTCAGCATTGATAGTTCTTAGAACACCTTTGTTTTTGTAATAATCAATTAGTGGAGCTGTTTCTCTGAAGTATGTTTCAAAACGAGCTTTTGCTGTTTCTTCATTATCATCTTTTCTTTGAGTTAATTCAGTTCCGCATTTATCACAAATTCCTTCAACTTTTGTTGGTTTGAATTTGATATTATAAATTTCACCACATTTAGGGCAAGAACGACGATTTACGATTCTTGAAATTAAAATATCTTGATCTAAATCGAAATAGATTGCTCTAAAATCAGATTTGTCAGAACCATTAATATCAGCATTGATTTTTTCTAACATATCAGCTTGTTCAACACTTCTTGGGTAACCGTCTAGGATATAACCGTGTTTGCAATCTTCTTCTGCTAATCTGTCTCTGATAATTGATGCAACAAGTTCAACCGGAACTAAGTTACCTTTATCGATATAAGATTTAGCAATTTTACCGTTAGCAGTTTCATTTTTAATTTCTGCTCTTAATAATGAACCAGTATCAACGTGAGGAAGTCCAAGGAATTCAGCTAATTTGTTAGTTTGAGTTCCTTTACCGCAAGCTGGAGGTCCTAAAAAAATCATTTGTTTTCTCATATTCAAACTCATTTCTGGATTTATACGTTCACTTTGTTTTTCAATTGTACTCATAATGGAATCTCTTTTCTCTTTTCAGCTTATTTTCAAATACACAATAATTGTACATCAACAATATTTCTTTTCAACACTTTGTTAAAATCAAAAGAAAAGCTCCATTTTCAGGAGCTTTTTTATTTTTAAATTTTGATATTATGTATCAATGTTTGTTGCATATACAGCGTTAGTTTCAATGAAATCTCTTCTAGGTTCAACTTTATCTCCCATCAAGATATCGAATAATTGATCACATAACATTGCATCTTCAACTGTAACTTTTAACAATGTTCTTGTAGATGGATCCATTGTTGTTTCCCAAAGTTGTTGAGGCATCATTTCACCTAAACCTTTGAAGCGTTGAATTTGTAATCCTTTTTGACCTCTATCATCAATGATTTTTTGTAATCTTTCGAATGAATTGATTTCATATTTTTCGGTATCTGTTTCTAGCAATAATCCATCAGATTCTTCAATTAAGAAATCACGAATCATTGGGTATGAAGCTCTTAGTTTTTTGTATTCAGAACTCTTAATAATATTTTGGTTAAAGATTACGTGTTCTTCTTCATTTAGATGTAAAACAAATGAATATTTAGCATTTTCAGGGTTGTATTTTACTTCAACCTTGTATTTGCTAGCTTCTTGAATATTATAATTTTCAGCGTGATCTTTTAAGTAGTGATTTAAATATTCACAAGTTTCATTCATTTTTAATTGATTATCAAAATCTTCAAAATTGATATCTGAACGAATAAGTCCTCTTAAAAATACTGCTGGGAATAAATTCAAGATAGGGTTATTGTATGAACGGTAGAATTCAGACATATTTCTGATTAATTCTAATAATTCATCACCTGTTTTAACATTTTTCTTATCTTTATCTGATAAGCTAAGATTTTTGATACCACGTTCTTTAAGCATTTTGTCTAAAACGTGTTCATTGAATAAGTATTCAGAAGTTTTACCTTGAGTAACTTTGAATAGTGGAGGTTGCGCAATATATACATAACCTTTTTCAATTAATGGTCTAGCATATCTAAAGAAGAATGTTAACATTAATGTTCTAATGTGAGCTCCGTCAACATCAGCATCTGTCATGATAATGATTTTGTGATATCTCAATTTATCAAGTTCAACTTCTTCTTCATTTCTACTAATTTTTATACCAAAAGCTTGAACCATAGATTGAATTTCGTTGTTACCATAAATTCTATCTAATCTTGCTTTTTCAACGTTTAAGATTTTACCTCTCAAAGGCAAGATAGCTTGGAACATTCTGTTTCTACCTTGTTTTGCAGAACCACCAGCTGAATCTCCTTCGACTAGGAATATTTCACATTTTTCAGGTTCTCTGTTTGAGCAGTCTGCCAATTTACCAGGTAATGTTGAATTTTCAAGAACAGTTTTTCTTCTTGTTAATTCTCTAGCTTTTCTTGCAGCTTCTCTTGCTCTTTGAGCTTGAAGAGTTTTATCTAAAATAGTTTTCGCTATTTTTGGATTGAATTCAAGCCATTCTTGTAATTTATCTCTAACTGCATCTTGAACCGCACTTAGAGCTTCTTGAGAACCAAGTTTTTCTTTTGTTTGACCTTCAAATTCAGGGTTAGGAATTTTAACTGATACGATTGCAGTCAAACCTTCTCTAACGTCTTCACCTGATAGGTTAGCATCAGAATCTTTTAAGATATTATTTTTTCTTGCGTAATCATTGATTACACGAGTAATTGAATTTCTGAAACCTGTTAAGTGAGTACCACCTGAATGAGTGTTAATATTGTTTGCAAATGATAATACACTTTCTTGATAAGAATCTGTGTATTGCATTGCAACTTCAACTTGTAATGCGCCAACTACTTTATCAATATAAATTGGTTTTTCGTTAATTACAGTTTTATTTTTGTTTAAAAATTCAACATAACTGCCGATACCACCTTCGTAGTGGAAAGTTTCAGTTTCTTCTGAATCGTGACGAGAGAAAATAATTTTTAAACCTTTATTTAAGAATGCCATTTCTCTTAATCTATTTGCAATAACGTCGCAATCGATTTCAGTAGTTTCTGTAAAGATTTCAGGATCAGGCCACCAAGTTGTTTTTGTACCAGTTTTATCTGTAGCTTCGCCTTTTTCAACAGGAGCAAGAGGTTCACCTCTCATATATTCTTGACGCCATACATAACCGTCTCTAGAAACTTCTACAATATATTTTTCAGATAATGCGTTTACAACAGAAGCCCCTACGCCGTGAAGACCGCCTGAAACTTTGTAACCACCATCTCCGAATTTACCACCTGCGTGAAGTACTGTGTGAACAATTTCAAGAGCTGATTTGCCGCTATCAGGTTTAATGTCAACAGGAATACCACGGCCGTTGTCTTCTACGGTAATACTGTTATCTTTGTGGATTGTAACGTGAATATCTGTACAAAAACCTGCTAAAGATTCATCAATAGAGTTATCAACAATTTCGTAAATACAATGGTGAAGACCTCTTTGTGATGTCGAACCGATATACATACCAGGTCTCACACGAACAGCTTCCAAGCCTTCTAATACTCTGATATTACTTGCATCATATTGTTTTGATGTATGAGTTTCAATAGCTTCAACTTGTTCTTCTATTTGTTTATTCTCTACTTCTTTAAGTGCTTCCAAACCTTTATCATTAATCATGTCTTGAGTGTTTTCTGACATATACTTCTCCCTAGTCTATTCAAAAATATAGTATTAGTATAGCATAAAAGTATCGTTATTAACAAATTTGTTTACACTTGTATTATAAATAATTTTAACTGCACCATTTAATTGATTTTTTATTAAAAATGAATTGTTGCTATAAAATCTGTGATATTGTAAAATAATAGAATACAAAGTGAGGCAAATATGGCTAAAAATAATATTAAAGTTTGTATGGGCAGTGCGTGTTTTGCGCGTGGTAATTTACAAAACTTGGACTTTATTGAAAATTTTATTAAAGAGAATAACCTAGAGGCAGATGTTGAACTTGTTGGTGCACATTGCCAAGAAAAATGTGATATTGGTCCTAATATTTATGTAAATGATGTTTTATATAGTGAAATAAATGAAGAAAAGTTAAAAGAAATTCTAAATGGTTTGTTAGTTAAATAAATTAAAATAATAGGGGTTTATAATAAATGAATAGTCAGTATCCGGTTTATACACTTGTTAATGAATGTCATGATTGTTATAAATGCGTAAGGGAATGTCCTGTTAAAGCAATTAAAATAGAAAACGATCATGCTTCTGTTATTCCTGAAAAATGTATTTGTTGTGGTAAATGTGTTCAAGTTTGTCCGGCAAATGCAAAATGTGTAAGAGGAGATTTAGATAAAGTTCAAAATTTGATTAACTCAGGTAAAGAAGTTTATGTTTCTCTAGCACCATCTTGGAGTGGGGTATTTGAAGTTTCTCCTCAAAAGATGATTGCTGTTTTGAAGAAATTAGGATTTAAAGATGTTTCAGAGACTGCTCTTGGTGCTCAAGAAGTTTCTATTAAAACGGCGGATATGCTTAATAGTATGGAACATGGCTTGTTAATTTCAAGTGCTTGTCCTGTTATTGTCGATTATATTCGTTTGTATAAACCGGAATTTGCAAAATATATTACTCCTGTTGGATCTCCTGCAAGAACTCATGCAAAGATGCTTAAAGAAAAGTATGGTAATGATATTGCAGTTGTGTTTATTGGTCCTTGTATTGGTAAGAAAAAAGAAGCTGATGCAAAAGATGGTTTAATTGATTTTGCGATTACATTTGATGAATTAAAAATGTGGATTGACGATAAAATTCCATATATTTCAGATGTGCAACAAGATGAAAAATATACATTTGTACCAAAATTAGCTCATGAGGGTGCCATGTATCCAATTGATGGTGGTATGAATACTACAATAAGAAAAATTGGTGTAAAACCGGAGGTTCAATTATTAGAAATTTGTACAATTCCGGCATTAGAAAAAGCTTTAAATAATTTACATCCTGAAAAAATTAGCAGACCGATTTTTGTGGAAGCTTTAGCTTGTGAAGGTGGATGTATAGCAGGTCCTTGTATCTCTACAGACAAGGCTACAATAAGTATTATGTCAGAAATATTATCTAAAATTAAAGATAGAAATATTATTCCTAAAAAGCCTGAATATGTAGTAGATTATGACTATAATGCTTCTGCTGTAACTACTTCAAAATATTCTATTGAAGAAATCTTGCAAACTTTGAAAAAAATCGGTAAACATTCAATTGATGATGAATTGAATTGTGGCGGTTGTGGATATTCTTCTTGCAGAGAACTTGCTGTAGCATTGCTAGATGGCGTTGCAGAACCTTCGATGTGTATTTCTTATATGAGAAAAATTGCAATGAGAAAAGCTGCTGCAATGCTCCGTTGTATGCCTGCGGCAATTGTTATGGTTGATAATAACTTAAATATTATTGAAGCCAATGATAGTTTTATGAAAATGTTTACAGGTGATATGTATGATATCTTTAAAGCACGTCCTGATGGTTTAACTGGAGCTGCAATTGACAGGATAGTTGAATTCTCTGATATTTTCAGAACAATTCTTAAAACGGGTAAAGATTTGCATAAAGAGCATTATCCTTTAAAAGACAGGTTATATGATATTAATGCATTTACGATTGAAGAAAATTCAATTGTTGGTGCGATTATCACTGACGTAACTCAAAGTGAAACTACTAGAGAAAAGATTTCAGAAAAAGCTAAAGAAGTTATTTCTAAAAACATTTCAATTGTGCAAGAAATCGCTTGTCTTTTAGGTGAGCATATGGTTGAAACTGAAACTCTTTTAAATTCTATAGCTAATGATTATGATGATAAAATTGATGAGGATAATGTTCAGTAATGTTTCTTGATATTGATTGTAATCAACTAAAAAAATATAACCAAAATGCTTATGGGGATTATTTTATTTCAAAAAGATATCCTGATGAAGCAAAACTTATTGCGGTTTTATCAGATGGTTTAGGTAGCGGAATTAAGGCTAATATATTATCTTGTATGACTGCTACGATGTTGTTGAAGTTTGTTGAAAATGAGCAAATTCCAATTCGTCGAGCTTCTGAAATTGTTATGAATTCACTTCCGGTTTGTAAGGTTCGTAAAATTAGTTACTCAACATTTTCTGTTATTGAAGTGAATGATTATGGTTATGCCAAAATTGTTGAGGAAGGTAATCCTGAATTTATTTGGATTAGGAATAACGAAGTTATGACACCTCAATATGAATCTATTCAATCTGTAACTTTTAAAAATAGATGTATGAAAAGTTATAAAATACATTTGGAATTAGGTGATAGATTGATATTCTGCTCTGATGGTGTAACTCAATGTGGTTTAGGTAATCCTAGATTGAAACTAGGTTTACGTAGAGAAGGGCTGATTAATTTGGTTCTTGCAAAAATTGCTGAAGAACCTGATATTTCAAGCTCTGATTTATCTGCTTATATTGTTAGACAAGCTAAAAATATTGAAACAGATAGACTTCCAAAAGATGATATTTCAGCTTGTGTATTATATTGTAGAGAACCTAGAACTTCTTTAGTATTTACAGGCCCACCATATCATCAGGCTAAAGATGCTGAATATGCTCAAATGTTTAAAAATTTCAAAGGGAAAAAAGCAATTTGTGGTGGTACAACTGCAAATTTAATATCAAGAGAGTTAAATATCCCTATAACTATGGATACTGCAATAAGTGTAGGTAAACTTCCATCTTGTTCATATATGGATGGAGTTGATTTGGTTACTGAGGGAATTTTAACTTTGACACAAGCTTTAGAGTACTTGGAAACAGGGGACTTAGGTATTGACAATGCTGCCGGAAAGCTGGTAAAATTCTTGTTAGATAGTGACTGCATTAACTTTATGGTGGGTGCAAAGTTAAATCAAGCTCACTATAATCCTGCATTGCCGGTTGAAATCGAAATCAGGAAAAATATTATCAAAAAAATGGCAGTAATTTTGCAAGATAAGTATTTTAAAAAAGTTAGTGTACAATATATGTAATAACTATCATATAAGGAAGGTGAAAATGGAAAAAATCAGTGTAAAAGTATGTTTAGGAACTACTTGTTTCGTTATGGGTTCAGCAAATCTTCAAGAATTGATTGATATTGTTCCTGAAAAATATGGTGATAAGGTAGATGTATCAGGCGTTCCTTGCTTAGGCTTGTGTTCTGCTGATTGGGAATTTTCAAAAGCTCCTTATGTAAAAGTTGACGATGAAATTGTTAAAGAAGCAACAGTAGAAAAAGTTATTGCTGTTATTGATAGCAAATTGGAAAGCAAAGAATAGAAAAGGATAAAGAAATGGCGATTAATACCCCTAAACAAACTTCTCATTTAAAAAAAGAAATTTTAGTAAGACTTATTAAAGCGTATCTAAGTGAAAATTTTGAAGAAAATACAAGAAAAATTCCTTTTGATATGCGTCCAAAAGGTAGTGAAGTTCCATACAGATGTTGTATTCATAAAGAACGTGCAATTTTAAGAGATAGAACAATTGCAGGTTTAGGCTTGTCTATTGAAGAAGCTGAAGATAGTGAATTATTATCAACATTAGCTCAAAGAGCTCAAGATAGAACAGAACCTGAAAATGATCCATTAACAGTTTTACAAACAGCTTGTAAAGGTTGTGTACCTTCAAGAATTTTTGTTACTGATTTATGTCAAGGTTGTGTAGCTAGACCTTGTGAATCAACTTGTAAATTCGGAGCTATAAAAGTTGAAAATGGTAAATCTGTTATAGATCCTGCAAAATGTAAAAATTGCGGAATGTGTGTTCAGGTTTGTCCATATCAAGCTATTACAAAAATTATTGTTCCTTGTGAAAATGCTTGTCCTGTTGGAGCAATTGCTAAGGATGAAGAAGGTTTGGCTCATATTGATTTCGACAAATGTATTTCTTGCGGTAGATGTGTTGCTGCATGTCCATTTGGTGCAGTTCATGAAAAAAGCCAAATTATTGATATATTAAAAGCAATTAAAAATGGTAAAAAATTAGTTGCAATGCTTGCTCCTGCTATTTTTGGTCAATTACCTTGTACTCCAAAACAATTGAAACAAGCAATTTTATCATTAGGATTTTCTGATGTAGTAGAAGTTGCTCAAGGTGCAGATATTACAACTAAAAATGAAGCAGAAGAATTCAAAGAAAGAATGGAAAAAGGCGATGCGTTCATGACAACTTCTTGCTGTGCAGGTTATAACGAACTTGTTGATAAGCACGTTCCTGAATTGAAACCTTTCCGTTCAGAAACTAAAACTCCTGCTTACTATACAGCTGAACTTGTTAAAAAAGCTGATCCGGAAGCTGTAACTGTATTCTTTAGCCCTTGTGTTGCTAAAAGACGTGAAGCTTTCCAAAATCCTAATATTGATTATGTTCTTAACTATGAAGAATTAGGTGCTTGGTTTATTGCTTTGAATGTTCAAGTTTCTGAATGTGGTGAATCTGAATTTGAACATGAATCTTCAGCACAAGCTAGAAACTTTGCAGTAACTGGTGGAGTTGCTGGTGCTGTTAATTCATTACTAGATGAAGAAGATAAAGCTACACCTTATGTTGTTAATGGTTTGGATAAACAAGCTGTTAGAGATTTGAAAAAGTTTGCTAAGAATGGTAAATGTGAACTTGGTAATCTAATTGAAGTAATGGCTTGTCCAGGTGGATGCTTAGGTGGTTCTGCTACTGTTAATGCATTTAAACCTGCGTTAAAACAATTAACTAGTTATGTTAATGAAAGTCCTTCAATTAAGGATGTTTTAAAATAATAATAATTTAATAGGATACAAAAAAGTGCAATGAATTTTTTCATTGCACTTTTTTTATTTTTATCTTGTTTTTTTTTATTCTTTTTGTTAATATATTATCCCCGACTAACGGGGAAAGAAAAAGGTTAGACTTTATACTCTCTAACCTTAATAAGTTCATTAACCGAATAAATATAACATATTACCCCTTAATTATTTTTTGTAATGTTCTTCCATTTTGTTGGAAGAATATTTCTTTTTGAACAGGAATTGATGGGATTGAAATAGTTGCTTGTGGTTGATTTTGTTGTGATGGATTTGTATTATTTCTAGGAGCTACTTCGTAAGATTTAATAGAACGTTTTCCTGTTAATCTTTGCATAAAGTTATAATATTTTTTCTTGAATCCGGTTGAGTTATTTTGTTTTGTTTCGATATCAATTAGTTCATCTCTAGTGTGAGTTTTTAGAGGTGTACCAACTGATGATCTTGTTAACATTTCTCCAAGAGTTGTATTTGTTAATGTAATCCAGCTCATACCTAGTAGAGATGAATTATATTGATTTCTGAATGTTGAGTTGAACAAGTCAATCAATAATGTTTGGTAGAATAATCTTGAACCTTCTTGTACAAATCTTTCTTTGAATTTAGTATCAGCACCTTGTTTATCATTACCATTTGATTTCAACATAACCATGTTGTAGTTATCTGTCATCAAGAACCAGATTGTAGCGATTGAAGCTGCTGTTTTTGCAAGGTTTGATAATTCTGCGTTTGATACATTTGATAATGAATCTACGTTGAATGCTTTTAATAAGTTTACTTGTACGTAGTCTTTGAATTGTTCAGCATTAAAGTCTTTTTTCAATGCTTGTTTGCTTATTTTTTCAAAACTATTTGCAAGAGCTTCTATATCTTTAACTTGTTTAGGAGCTTTACCTTTTCTGAATACACTCATAAGTTTTTCATCTATCATCCAATATGGAAGTGTAATTGTGTTCCACATAAATTTGAATGGTGCAATGAAGAAGTTTACAAGTGGTTTAACTTTTTTATCTTTAGAACCTAAATCGATAATTGATTTTCCGTCTACTGTTTTTAATGCAGTTTTACCAACTTGGTCATATTTGTCTGCAAGTTTTTCAAAACCATTTTCTCTAAGAACTTTTACAACTTCATCGAATTTATTACTGTCTACAATATATTTTTCTGAAGTTAGGTTTTTGTATAATTGAGTGAATGGTCTATATATTACTTTATCTTCAAATGCTTTTACAGCATTATCGGCGTTCAAATCTTTAATGCCAAGTTTATCAAATTTTTCAGCATTATTAAGTTTCATATTTTCAAAATATTTTAGTGCTGCATTTTTAACTGCAGGGATATTTTTGATACCTTTTATACTATATCCGATTGCAAGTATTGCTGCGGAAGCTTTCATAATTGTATCGAATGATAATAATGGTTTTTGTTGTTCTTTTTGTTTATTATTATTATTATTTGTTCCTTCTGAGCTTACTTGTTTATTGTTTTCAGATTTGAATGATACCGGAGCAATTTTTGCTTCAGGTGCATTTAATTTTTCATTTTCTCTTCTAGCTTCTTCCGGAGTTAATCTAGTAATATGTTTACCGTTAGATAGACGAGAATACATTTCTGTAACAAGAACTGTAATACCTGTTGTTAATACAATACCTGCTTTTGATTTATTGATGAATTTTTGGAATGCACCCATTGTGATAAGGGTTAGGTAACCGCTTGTTAAAATTCTGCTAACTTCTTGTTTAAATCTGATTTTCTTTTCTTTATCAGCAGCTTTAGGGTCATCATCCATCATTCTTGATAAGTTGTAAGCATCATTTGCTAAGAATATTGCAGGAGGTAAACCAGATACTAATCTGTTCAAAGCTCTTTCGTGTTTTGTATCATAGTTTCCTGATTTTGGATCGAATTGTTTTAATTCTGCTTGGAAAATTTTAGAATCCATTTTTGCGTCAACGTCAGCAGTAATTCTTGCAATTTCATCTGCTGATAGATCAGAAATAGCTTTACCTGCTTGTTTTGCAAATGCTTCTTTTGCACTTTCTATTTTCATATCTCTAAAAGTGATAAGACCTGTTAGAGAGTTTACTTTTGCATCTATTTTTGAACGTTGTCTTATAGCTTTAAATACTGGTCTTTCTAAAGTTTTTGCGGACCAATCTTTTAAGCCTGGAACTTTTCCTAAAAGTTCTACTGTTCCGTTTAAGATATCTCCAGGTAATATTTTAAATGGATATAAAGCACCTTCTAATGCTAAGTGTGGAATTGTTTTTTTCTTGATTATAATTTTATCTCCATCAATAGAGATTAGATTAGAAGTTTTATCTGCGTGTTTAACAGTGATATCTTGTAATAAATCTTCGCCCATTGAACCAACATATTTTTGAGCGAATTTTTTAAATTCATCAACACTATAAACTTTTTCTAATTGTTTGTAACCTAAAGAAAGACCTTTAAAACTCAAATCCTGATGATTAGTTTTTAAAGGTCTCTTAATATCTTGATTATTATATTGTGATTGAAATTTTTGAGAATGAGAGAGAGTGGTCTCGAAATTCGGAGACATGTACTCCTTCTTGTATCGTTGTTTGTCTATTCGAAAATTTGTCGCATTATTTACTATCATATACACACCCGTTTTTCATGTATTTTCATTCATACTAAAACAAAACGCAAGTAAAATTTGCTAAAATTTTACGTATTTTAACAATTGAAAACAATATAAATAATCCTGTTATAATCATTATATATCTGCATATATAGTCTATTTTACTATTTTACAAGACGTGGGTTTTAGTGTATAATAGGTATTGAGAGAAGTTTTATGTTGAAAGAAAATAATAAAACAGATGTTATAGTCGTTGGAGCAGGTCCAAGTGGTGTAGCTTGTGCAATTACTCTTGCAAGAGCAGGTAAAGAGGTTGTACTTATTGAACGCGGCTTGTTTGCAGGTAGTAAAAATGTTTTTGGTGGTGCAATTTATACTCAACCAACAAAAGAAATTTTTCCAAATTTTGAAACAGAAGCTCCTGTAGAAAGACGTAACATAGAACATAATTTTATTATTTTAGGAGAACAAGATTCAACAACTGTAACTTATCGAAAAAATGATAATGTAAGTTATTCTGTTATTAGAGGTAAATTTGACCGTTGGGCAGCAGAGCAGGCTAAAAAAGCAGGCGTTATTCTTGTTGAAGAAACTGTTGTTAGAGAATTGTTGAAAAAAGGCAATAAAGTTGTTGGTGTTAAAACTGAATTAGAAGAATATTATTCAGATATTGTGATTTTAGCAGATGGTGTAAATTCTCTTTTAGCAAGACAGATAGGTTTAAGGAATGAACTTGAGACAAAAGATGTTGCACTTAGCGTAAAAGAAGTTTTAAAACTGGATAAAGAAATTATAAATCAAAGATTTAATCTAAATGATGATGAAGGTGCTATTGGTGAAATCTTTGGTGGGCCAATGTTAGGTTCATTGGGTTTAGGATTTATGTACACTAATACAGATTCTATTACTATTGGGTTAGGTGTAACTTTAAATGATTTAGTAGAAAAAAATCTTAGACCATTTGAAGTTTTAGAACAATTGAAAAATCATCCTACTATTGCTCCTTTAATTAAAGACGCAACATTAAAAGAATATTCTGCGCATTTAATTCCGGAAGGCGGATATAAAAAGATTCCAAAGCTTTGTGATAATGGAGTTATGATTGTTGGAGATGCAGGTATGCTTGTTAATAACTTGCATTGGGAAGGTACTAATCTTGCTATGATTAGTGGTAAGTTGGCGGGTGAAACCGCAATAAAAGCTTTAGAATGTGGAGATTTTTCTAAAAAAATGTTATCACATTATGAAAAAAATCTACAAAATTCATTTGTTCTTAAAGATATGAAAACATATAAAGAATTAATGGATGTTTTTCATAATAGACAACAAGCATTTTTGAATTACTATTTGAAGAAAATCAATTCTTTCTTTGAAATGTTTACATCAGTAAATAGTATTCCAAAGCGCGAAAATTATTGGAAGTTTATAAAAAGTATATTTACGGATAGAAAGATTTCAGAATTATTTAAAGATGTATTTGCACTTATAAAGTTAGTATGGAGTATTTTGATATGAGTATAGATAAAAAACTTTTCACATTAAAATATTCTCCGGATGTAGAATCACATTTGAAACCTGATAAAGAACAATGCAAAAATTGTAAAAGTAAATGTTGTACATACATTTGCCCTGCAGAAGTTTATGAGTGGAATGAAGAAACTCAAGAGCTTATTGTAAATTATGAAAATTGTTTAGAATGCGGAGCTTGTAGAATAGCTTGCGAAAAGAAGTGTATTGATTGGCAGTATCCTAAAGGTACAAAAGGAGTCACATTTAAGCAAGGATAAATTATTTAGTAAATAAATATAAGGAGACGAAAAAGATGAAAGAAGAATATTCTCAACAACACAGACGTTGGTATGACAAAGATCCAGTTTTATCAGAGGCAGTTAAAACATTAGAAGAAACTGATGATCAAACTCAAATTAGAGTAGCTTTAAATTTGATTAAAATTATTATTGAACATAATATCGAAGATGAAAGATTTGAAGCTGTTGATGATATCATTAATGCAGTTGGTTCAGGTTTAGATGATAATAGACGTGGACGTTGGTATGATATTGATACAACATTAAGAACAGCTATGAATATGTTACAAAATTGTCCTGAAGATACTCAAAAAGTTATTGCAAAAGAGATGGCTAAAATGGTTGTTGATGCAATAAAAAAAGACGAAGATTCAGATGACGAAGAATAACAATATATTATTATTTTAAAATATAAAGAACGATGTGCATTATATGTGCATCGTTTTTTAATGTCCTATAAATAAAGGATAAACGGATTTTATATTTTATGTATTATAAATAGTATGGATACACATATGTCAATTGAAGAGGAAGATAGGGCATTAAAAATGGTAGGGTTGGAACTGATGTTTCTAACTCCCGAAAAATGTTCTTCAGAAGATGGAATTACAGCTGTCGAACTTGCAAAGTTAGTCGATATTCCTCTCGATGTAGTAAAAAAGAAATTAAATATTTTAAAAGAAAAAGATATCGTTAGAGTTAAGGGTATCAATCCTAAGTATTGGAAATTTAATGAGTATAATTTTCAGAGACTGGATGATGATGATGAAATTTTTCATTTGTTATGTAGCTTTGATGATGTTGATTTTGATAAATATTTTTCATATTAATCCAAAAAATGTAGTATGCAATTGTTGATGAATATGCTATTATAATAATATAAATTACAATACGAGGAGTAAAAATGGCATCAAGTACAAATCAGCTTCAAAAACCTGTTACTATGCAAGTTAACAATTCCGGAAATTTAGAAATCGGAGGTTGTGATTTAGTTGCTTTGGCTGAAAAGTATTCTACTCCTTTGTATGTTTTAGATGAAAAGACAATTCGTTCAATATGTAAAGATTACAAAAAAGCTTTTGAAAAGTATCCTAAAACTCATATGATGTATGCTTCTAAAGCATTGTGTACCGAAGCAGTTGCCAAAATTGTTGATAGTGAAGGATTTGGTTTTGATACTGTATCAGGTGGTGAAATTTATACTGTCTATAAAGCTGGTGTAGATATGTCACATGTTTTGTTTAATGGTAATAACAAATCTTTTGACGAATTAACTTTGGCTATAGATTTAGGTGTTGGTAGAATTTCTGTAGATAACTTTTTGGAATTAGCTTTGTTGAATGAAATTGCAAAAAGTAAAAATAAAATTGTAGATGTTTTATTAAGAATTACTCCTGGAATTGAATGTCATACTCATGAATATATTCAAACAGGACATTTGGATTCTAAATTTGGATTTGATTTAACACAAATTGATGAAGCTGTTGAACTTATATTGAATGAATATAAAAATATTAAGTTACACGGACTTCACGCTCATATTGGTTCGCAAATTTTTGAAACAAGTATTTATCCTGATGAAATTGAAATTTTAGTAAAAGAAATTGTTCGTTTGGATGAAAAATATAATTTAAAATTAGATGAGATTAATATCGGTGGAGGTTTAGGGGTAAAATATACAGAAGCTGATTTACCACCTTCAACATACGATATTGGTGAATTGATTATTAATAAATTACATGAAGTAATTGAAAAATACGGTATTGAGCCTCCAACAGTATTTTTAGAACCAGGTAGAAGTATTATATCAACATCTGGTGTAACTTTATATACTATTGGAAGTTCAAAACAAGTTCCTCAAGGAAGAAAATATGTTGCTATTGATGGCGGTATGGCAGATAACCCTAGACCATCAATGTATCAGGCTGAATATTTTGCACAAATTGCAAATAAAAAAGATAATTCTGACACTGAAAAAGTTACTGTTGCAGGTAGATTTTGCGAATCTGGTGATATTCTAATTAAAGAAATAGAATTACCTAATCCTGTAGAGGGTGATATTTTATGTGTTTATAACACTGGTGCTTATAATTATTCAATGGCATCGAATTATAATAGAGTACAAAAACCTGCAATGGTTTTAGTTAATGATTCTCAATCTGATATTATTATCAAAAGAGAAACTTTAGATGATTTAATTTCGCACGATATAATTCCGGATAGGTTAAAATGATGATAGACGAATTTTTAATGATACTTCAAAGCTTTATGGATAACTGGCATTTGTATTTAAAGGATACTTTTGGCTGGAAAAATATTTTTGAAGTTCTTATTATTGTTGCGATTTTAGTTGTTTTTTATCAAAAATTTATTAAAAATACTCATTCGGAAAAATTTGTTAAGGGTGCTTTCGTATTAGTATTTTTATGGATATTTAGTGAATTTTTGGTTGCAATTGATTTAACTATTTTGGGTGTGTTTATTCGTTCTGTAGTAACTTTGATTGCATTGAGTTTAATTGTTATTTTCCAACCTGAATTAAGAAGATTTTTAGGTTATTTAGGCCAAGTAGATTTCTTTAAAAGATTATTTGAAAACGATAAGAAAAAAGAAGAAAACAAATCAATTGATGTTATAAAAGAAATTATTGAGGCTGTAAAATATCTTTCAAAATCACATACAGGAGCCTTGATTGTATTCCAAAAAGACTTAAGTAATACATATCATGATGTTGGAACAATTTTAAATGCTGATGTTTCTACAGAATTATTGTTAACTATCTTCCACGTAAATACACCTTTACATGATGGTGCTGTTGTTATTAGCGGTTCTAAAATTATATCAGCTGGTGTTTTGTTACCGCTAACAGATGATCCTAAATTAAGTTGGAAGTATGGTACTCGTCATAGAGCTGCAATTGGTATGACAGAATCTAGTAATGCAGCTTGTCTTGTTGTTTCAGAAGAAACTGGGGATGTTTCTATAACATTAGATGGCGCATTGAAAAAGTATGATGATATTCCAACTTTAAAAACTGATTTAGAAAATATTCTAGGTTATAAAAAATCAGAACAGGAAGATAAAAAAACTATTTTTAACTTAGAAAAATTAATCACAATCAAAAAAAATGAGAAATAATTATGGGTAATAACGCAGAATTATCATATAAAGTAAAAATATTGAAGTGGTTTAAAAATATTCTATTTTTGACTTTTGGTGCTGTTATTACAGGTTGTGCTTTGGAAACTTTTTTAGTTCCTAATAAAATTATTGATGGTGGAGTTATTGGTATTTCAATGATTGTAAGCCATATTTCAAATTGGAATTTGGGTTTATTAGTATTGATTTTAAATGCTCCATTTATCTTATTGGCGCTTACGAAGTTGGGTAAAAGGTTTGTTTTTCAGACTGCTTATGCCAACATTATTTTAGCATTATCATTAAATTTCTTCCATCATTATAAGGCAACAGAAGATTTATTATTAGCAACTGTTTTTGGTGGAATTATTTTAGGTATTGGTGTTGGATTAATTTTAAAAAACGAAGGTTCGCTTGATGGAACAGAAGTTTTATCCTTATTAGTATCTAAAAAATTTGGATTTTCTGTTGGCGAATTTATTATGGGAATAAATGTATTTATTTATATGCTAGCCGGATTAGTTTTTGGCTGGGAAAGTGCAATGTATTCAATAATGACTTATTTTATTGTATCGAAGGTTATTGATATAGTAATGGAAGGATTCAATAGTTCTAAATCAGTTCGAATTATTAGCGATGATGCTTCTGCAATAGGACAAGCATTAATTGAAAAATTAGATATTAGTGTAACTTATCTTCAAGGAATTGGTGGTTATACAGGTCAAGATAAAGATTTAATTTATTGCGTAATTTCACGTTTAGAATTACCTAAGATGTTAGATATAATTAAAGAAATTGATCCAAAAGCTTTTGTATCTGTTGTAGATGTTCACGAGGTTTATGGTGGCAGATTTAGAAAGCATATTGATAAAATTTAATAACTGGACAATTTAAAAAAAATATAATATACTGAAATTTAAGAAGAGATAAAGGAAATAAATATGGCTAAACATTGTGATACAGTGCCTATAGAGGTTACAATTTTAACAGCAGATCATGATATTAAAGGTGTAGTTCATGTTTCAAAATATACAAATACAAACAGAGAACTTACAGACCTTTTAAATGATAGAGAAAGAAGATTTTTAGCAGTAACAAATGCTGAAATTTATCCAAGAACAGGTAATCAATCTCCAAGACGTTATAATTTCTTGGAAATTCATATGGATTATGTTTTGATGGTTCATCCAACAACACAAGCTGTGTTTAAAGATTCTGGTAAAACCCAAGAAGATATTTCAAGATTTAGAGAATTAAGATTGAAATTAAATCAAACAAAACCATTTTAAGTTTTAAAAAGTAATTTTATTTTAAAAACGTCGGTTCTAGTTTATAGAACCGACGTTTTTGCTATATTATTTTTTTATTTATTTTACAGCTGGGAAGAAATATCTAACACCATCATCTGAACGCCATCTTATGTATCCTGTTTTTGGCATTCTGTCTAGATCCATAACGCTTACTAGTGCCCAATTACCACGGATTACATTTAATTTGATTTTTTGTGGCATATTCATTGTTGATACTGTTTGTGCTAAATCTTCAGGAGCGGCTTTCATATCTTTACAACTTTCTGGAGAACTTTTTAAAAGTCTTAAACCGTATTTTTTGCCGTAAGTATTATAAAAGTTTATCCAAGTCATAAATTTATATGGATCATCTTTTTTTATCCAGCCAGTTTTTCCTGTTGTGTTATCATACATTATTTCTACCCAATCATCAGTAATATCTGTTACGTTTACTAATGCAAGTTGTTTATCCGGTAAAAACAATGCAAAAAATCTTTCAGCACCAATATTTTCAGGGAAAAATTCGTTTGCGTTCCATCTTATTCTGTATAAAATTTGAGAGTCGGTATTAGGCTCTTTGTAAATTGTTATATCATCGCCTACTTGGTAAAGGCCAATAGTATTTACATTCACCAAACTTGGGCGTATTGGCATTACATCTTTTGAGTAAACGCTTTGATTGTACCCAAAGCCTAATGTTAAACTTACTGCTATTATAAAGAATAAGAATAACTTTTTCATATTAAATTACTCCCTGAATGAAATTTGTGCGTATGTTTTTTGTAATTTTTCTCTAACTGAAGTCATTTGTTGTTCAATGATTTCATCAGTTAATGTTGCATTTTCATCTTGCATTTTAATTCTGAATGCAACACTTTTGAAACCTTCTTCAACATGTTCACCTTGGTATACATCAAAGATTTCAGAACCTTTAAAGATATTTTGTTTTACAGCTCCTTTTATAACTCTTTGAATATCATCAAATGATACATCTTCATTAATGATAAATGCAATATCTCTTCTTACTTCAGGATATTGAGGAAGATGTTTAAATCTTGGAGTTGTTTCTTTTACTGCTGAAATTAGTTCTGTTAAATCAACTTTAAAGATAAATGCATCTTGATTTAATTTTAGTTTTCCAATTAGTGTTGGATGTAATTGACCAAAGTAACCGATAGGTTGAGGTTTTTTACCTAATAACATAATTACTGCAGTTCTGTATGGATGAAGAATTTTATGTGTTTGAGCTAATTGAGTTTCTTCAATTGGAACAAGCTTTATTCTTCTTGTAACTTCTAAATCTTCAAACATATTTTCTAAAATACCTTTTACAGTATAGAAATCAGGTGTTGTTTTAATTTGCCATTTAGAATTTTGAACTTCACCGGTTATAATACCTTCCAGTACTCTAGTTTCTTTAACACCTGTATTTTTTTCATCAGCTTCTGCTGTTTTTAAATATGTTTTACCGATTTCGTAAGCCCAGAAATTTTTCTGACCATTATCAAAATTATATTTCATACAATTGATAACACTTGCAGCTAGTGTTTGACGAAGCATTGAATATTCTTCACTTGCTGCATTTGCAACTTTAACTGCATTTGCATCATCATATGGAATTTTGAATTTATCTAGAAGTGATTTTCCGATTAAAGAGCTTGTTTGTATTTCATTCAAACCTGCTGATAGCATAAGTTCATGAACTCTTTTTAGAACTTTTTCTTCAAGAGTAATTTCCGGAGTTTGAGATTTACTTGGAAGTGTTGGTGCAATTTTGTCATAACCGTTAATTCTTGCAATTTCTTCAATTAAATCAATTTCTCTTGTTACATCATAAGCTCTGAAACTTGGTACTGCAAATTTTGCAGCAGCAGCGTTTCCGCCAAGTTTTTCAAATCCTAAATTCTCTAAAATATTATCACATCTTTCAGGAGCTATTTCGCAACCTAAAATTCTTTTTACTTGTGGGTATCTTAATGTAATTTCTAATGGTTCAAGTTTATTTTCACCATCTTCTACCATACCGATAACTTCAGCATCAGCATGTTCAACAAGTAATTGCATTGCACGCATTAAAGCCGGTTTTACAGCTTCAATATCAATACCTCTTTCAAATCTTGCACTAGCTTCACTTCTGTAACCTGCACTTCTTGCAGATTTTCTATTAGATACAGGAGTAAAGTATGCAGCTTCTAAAGCTAAAGATGTTGTATTATCATCGATTTCTGAGTTAGCTCCGCCAAATACACCACCTAGGCAAACCCCTTCTTTTTCTGTTGCTATAAGAACAGAATCAGTTGTTAAGGTTCTTTCTACTTCGTCTAGGGTTACAAGTTTTTCGCCTTCTTCTGCTCTTCTTACGCAAAGGTAACCGTTTAATTTATCTGCATCAAATGCGTGTAATGGACATCCGTATTCAAGCATTACATAGTTTGTGATATCAACAACATTGTTAATTGCACGAACACCTGAAGCTAAAAGTCTTTTTTGCATCCATTCTGGAGAAGGTTTAATTTTTATATTTTTTAGTAAACCTATTGAATAATATTTGCAAACATCTTTATCTTTAATTTCAACTTTAAATTTATCTGTGGTTAAGTCTTTTGTACATTCGATTTTGTTAAATTTTAGAGGTTTATTAAATAAAGAACTTAATTCTCTAGCTACACCAATAACTGACATTTGATCTCCTCTATTGGCAGTTGGAGCAACATCAATTACTGTATCTTTTTCAAATCCTAAAACATCTTTAACATCTTGTCCAATTTGAACATTTGGGAAAATTCTATTAAGAATAAGAATACCATCTTCTTCTTGATATCCACGTTCAGAAACTCCAAGTTCATCAGATGAACATAACATACCTTGTGATTCTACTCCACGAATAACTGCAGGAGTTAATGTAAACATTTCACCTGTTTTTCTATCTAAAACTTGTGAGCCAACACTTGCATATGGAACAATTTGTCCTTCTTGAATATTTTGAGCTCCACAAACTACTGTTTTTAATTCAGAACCTAAATTTACAGTTACCAAATGTAATCTGTCTGAATTTGGATGAGCGTCTATTTTTTCAATTTTAACAGTTTTTATATTTGTAAACATTGGTTTAACGTCTTCAATACTTTCAACTTCTAAACCACTCATTGTTAATTCATGAGCAATTTGTTTTGCGTCAACATCTGATAAGTCTACGAATTCATTTAACCAATTTAAAGATACTTGCATTTATTTTTTCCCTCTTAATATAATTGTAATCTATGTTTTTATTGTATTACAAAATAAGTAGTATGTAAAATAAATATCATTTATTTTGCGACTATTTAAGTATAATTATTTATTATTTTTTTATGAAATTTTAAATTAAGCTTGAGTAATTTTTCCTAAAATAACTCTTTTTTTAGCACCGGTACAACAAGGCAAATTATTTGGAATTCCGTAATATGTGCAATATCCAAGTAATGCAAATGCCATTACTTCTTTAAAATTATTTGATATACCATAATCTTCACAAGTTTTTAAATCAATATATGAAGGAAGGTATTTTCTTATAAATTTCATCAACGTTTTGTTATAAGCTCCACCACCACAGATTACAGCTTCGTGAATTCCAACATTTGGATAAATAAATCTTTCATAAGATTCTGCAATTGTTTTCGCAGTTAATGCTGTTACTGTTGCAATTATATCTTTTGGATCTTCAGGAGCAAATTTTAGTGCATTTTCTATATATTTTGGAGAAAAATATTCACGGCCTGTTGATTTTGGCGGATCCATAAAATAATATTCATCTTGTAATAAACAATCAAGCCAAGTATCTGAAATTATTCCGCTAGCAGCAATTTCTCCATCTTTATCATAAGGTTTGGAATAAAATTTATTCATACAATAATCAATCATAATGTTTCCTAAACCTGTATCAAATCCGAATGTTTCAAAGTCTTGTGAAACTACTGTTACATTTGATATTCCTCCAATATTTTGGATTGCAAAATTTTTCTTTTTATTTTTAAACCATTTTTCATCAGCAAAACAAACTAAAGGTGCACCCTGTCCATTTTGTGCAATATCTGCTTCTCTAAAATTTGAAATTGTTAGGCAACCTGTATCTTGCGCTATTATTGCACTTTCTCCGATTTGGAATGTGCTTTTTAAGCTTATATTATCTAACTTTTCATCAAATGGATAATGATAAATTGTTTGTCCATGACTTGATATAAAATCTGGTTTTCCAAATTCTTCAATTAGTACTTTGCATGCTTGAGCAAAACATTTTCCGATTGCAAAATTCATTTGGCAAATATCTTTGATAGAAGCTTCACCTCTGAACATTTGAAATATTTTTGCTCTAATATGTTCCGGATATTTATAATTTATTCCGTGAATTAATTTTACTGACATGTCAGGATAAACTTCGCATAATCCTGCATCTATACTATCGCAAGATGTTCCTGACATAAGTGCTATAACTCTTTTTATTTCTAACTCTTCCATATTTTTATCATATAAAAAAGCCTGTACTTATTCAAGTACAAGCTATTTAAAAAGTTTACAACTATCCTTACTCTCTCTTAAAGCTTTCACTTCACTCCCACAATAAACTAGATATATAAAATTTTAATACTTCCATAAGATGTAAACTAAAAAATATCCCTAATCTCACAGTCTATAAAACTTAAACCTCAATAATCTCTTTTCCCTTTTGGACTTCTTCGCCATCACCTCTATTTCTTTTTCTGTCCAATCTGTTCTTAATCGTATTTTTACCTTTTGGTAAATTATTTAATTGTTCCTTCCATCTGGTAGCCTTATGATTTTAATTCGGCTTTCTTTCTATACTTATTACTTTAGAACTAAATCTTAAGATTGACAAGTAAATATTTATTAGTAAATTTTTACATTTGACCATGCCCCTTGAAAGCGTAAGATAAAATTCGTGTTATTAATTCTTAATAAATGTTTTTTGACACAATTATGTAAAATTTTAAATAAAAAATGTTTGACAATTTAAAATTACAGTATAAAAAAATATTTAAATATAAAGCATGGGGTTAGAAAATCTGAAAGTTTGTGATAGAGTGGTTTTGAGGAATGATGGGGAAAATAGCATGAAAGAATTTATGAAAACAAATACAGTGACTCAAAATCTCATGTCATTTACCGGTTTTAAGTCTATACTCATATTTTCGCTACTATTAGAGGGGCCTAAAACTTATGCAGAATTACAACAATATTTGCAAAGTCATGAGTATTTGCATGAGTCTGTATCTATTGATACACTTAGAGTTTACATAAATTCTCTTAGAAAAATCGGTTGTCATGTTATAAAAACTACAGAAGGGCGAATTACACGTTATTCAATAGATTCACACCCTTTTGACTTAAAAATAGATGAACAGCAAGCAAATAGTATTTTAAAAATTTATAAAGTGATTTCTAGTTCAATTGATATTTTAGATTTAATATCTTTGCAAAGATTTTTTGAAAAATTTTCTCAATATATTACGAATGAAGATTTTAAAAATAAATTAAAAAATATTTCTCCGTTACATAATATTGATGAAAATTTAATTAAAAATTTAATCACATATTCAAAAAATAATACTGAAGTTACTATATTGTATAATTCTTCAAATTCAGGTAAGAAAAATATTGATTTAATTGTTGATAAATTATCAATTAATAACGGAAAATTATATGTATATGGAGTTAATTCTGAATATAATAATTATTCTAGTTTTTTGGTTTCAAAAATTTTAAAAATTGTAAGTGTGAATTTAGGAAAATCTAAATTAGTAGCACCTGAATTGGTTGTAGGTTATGAACTTTCAAATTCGAATGAAGATAATTTTGAATTATTAGATTGTGAAAAAATTATAGAAAAATCAGATAATAAATTACTTGTTGAAATTTCATCTCGTAATAAATTTGATATAGTTCAAAGAATTATGTATTTGTCAAATAATTGTAAAGTCCTATATCCTGAAAGTTTTAAAAATGATATTGTTAATTGTTTAAAGCAAATGAAAGAGGGTTATTTTGAAGGCAAAAGATAATTTAAAATTAAATGATGGATGTCTTAAAATATTTCAATTATTGACTCTCTTATATGAAGATAATGCATATTATAGCAATGTTGTTGATATTTTTAAGGATGATTGTAATGAACAGTCTACAAATAGTATTCAAGTTGTTCTAAATAAATATATGAATGCTTTAAAAGTTTTTGGAATTAATGTTAGAAAAATAAAAAATAAATATCAACTTGAATCAAGTTTATATGCAATGGATTTTTCGGCAGATGATTTGAAATCATTAAGTATATTGATTGAAGCAGTTAAAAATTTTCCAGATGATAAAATTTCACAAGATGTAAATAATTTAATTAAAAATTTAATTTTAAGAATGAATAAATGTGATAAAAATAAATTAAATTATTTATGTCAAAATTATGATTTTTCGTTTTATTATTCTAATTTGCGTGAACAAATTGATCAATGTGAACAGATTTGTCGTGAAAATTTCAGTTTAGATATTTTATATTTAAAAAATAATAAAGAACATAGATGTAAATGTACACCAAAAGAACTTTTATATGATTCTAAAAGAGTATATTTTAAAGTTTATGATAGTGTTGCTAAACAAAATCTAGAAATTCCTTTGGATAACATTTTATCTATTGCAAAATTACCTCAGATTGCTAATCCAATAGAATTGCCTACAACTGTTGTTTATAAGCTTAAAAATAGATTAGCAAAGACGTATAAAATTAAAGAAAACGAATATTCTGACGGTTATGATGAAGCTGGAAATCTTATTGTTATAAATAAAAATGAACCATTTGATTTGTTATTAAATAGATTGATGAGATATACGTACAATTGTGAAATAATCTCTCCTAAACAATTGAGAGATAAAATGATTGAAAAAATAAACAATACTTTAAAAAATTATGAAAATTAAATTTATTTTTTTTCTTTTCGTTCGCGAACAGAAATTCTAATCGGAGTTCCGAAGAATCCGAAAGCTTCACGTAGTTTATTTTCTAAATATCTTTTATAACTATCTTTCAATAGTTCTTCATTATTAACAAACAAGACAAATGTAGGTGGTTGTATTGCTGCTTGTGTGATGTAGTATATTTTTAAACGCTTACCTTTGAAGCTTGTTGGTGGATTAAGCGCGTAAGCTTCATTGATAACTTTGTTTAATAAACCTGTAGAAATACGTTTAGTACATTGTTCATATACTCTTGTACTTTCTTCAAATATTTGTCCAAGTCTTTGTTTTGTTAATGCACTAATGAAAATTTTTGGTGCATAACTTAAAAATGGAATTTCATTTGATAATTCTTTTTCAAATTTATTAATTGTATTTGCTTTTTTATCTTCAATTAAATCCCATTTATTAACTGCAACAATAATACCTTTTCCTGCTTCTGTAATAATTGAAGAAATCTTTTTATCTTGATCTGAAATACCTTCTTTGGCATCTATAACTAAAAGTGCAACATCACATTCTCTAATGGATCTTATTGCTCTATCTACTGCAAATTTTTCAACACCATAATCAACTTTAGATTTTTTTCTGATGCCAGCAGTATCAACAATTATAAATTCTTTGTCTTTATATGTGATGTAACTGTCAATACTATCTCTTGTTGTTCCAGATACATCTGATACAATAACTCTATCTGTATTTAAAAGAGAATTAACAATAGAAGATTTACCAGCGTTAGGTCTGCCTACAATTGCGATTTTAATTCTATTATCTTCTTCTTCTTCCTCTAAAATTTCAAAATCTTTAGTAACAATTTCTAGCAAGTCACCTACTCCACCAGAACCGTGAAGTGCTGAAATTCCAATTGGATCACCTAATGCTAATGCATAAAAATCGCTAGTCATCATTAGCGAATCAGGATTATCACATTTATTAACTGCTAAAAATATTTGTTTTCCTGATTGTCTTAAAACATTTGCAATATCGTAGTCAATGGGATTGATTCCATCTTTTCCGTCTACGATAAATATGATTTTATCAGCTTCTTCACAAGCAAGTTTGGCTTGGTCAAATATAGAAACCATAATATCATCTTCATCACCAGGAATAATACCACCTGTATCAATAACGGTAAAACCTTTATTTTGCCACTCAACATCAAAATAAATTCTGTCACGAGTAACACCCGGTAAATCATCTACAATTGAATGTCTAGCGCCCATAAGACGGTTAACAAATGTTGATTTACCTACGTTAGGTCTTCCTACTATTGCTACAATTGGTTTTCTTTTCATAAAATCATACTATCATGAAAAATTTATTTTACAAAAAAATTCTAATAATTCTTCATAAATATAATTTTAATTATGGATTATTTTGTATGATATTTAGGAGGTTTTTAGCAGGATAATAGTTTGGCAGTATATTTAAACAAGTTTCAAGTGTTTTTTGTGCCTTTTCAGTATTATTATCATCATAATATTCTATATAGGCTATTAAATAGTGTAATTCCGGATCATTATATAATTTATCTTTAGCTCTTCTTAAGAAAAATTTTGCGGCAGGAATTAGATTATTTGCCCAAAAAGCTCTACCAATGAATTTGTAGCATTCAGGGTTGTAATATGCCATAAAGTCTGCATATTTGATTATTTTTTCAATGTAATCTGCTTTATAGTATTGAATTAAAATGTTTAAATCAATTTCAAGAAAATTCCTTATCCAAAAATAAGTTGGAAATATTGTAATTTGTTCTGATAATAAACTTATTAAAAATAACCCCCATTTTGCTCTTGGGTTGTTTTCAGAATCTTGTTCAAACAAATATTTTGCCTTAGCTAGGTTATCTTCAATTATATTACAATAGCCTGCTTCGACAAAATATTTATTTGTTTCAAAATATGTTTCACAACCTTCTAATTTGCCTGATAAAAATTCTTGTTTTATCTGTTCATATTTAGGAGTCATAAAATTTTCTTATAAAAGATTTTTATTATTATTTACGAATGTAAAATCAGGCATCATTGATTTTACCATCATTGCTTCAATCATTTCAGGAGACATATTCTTATCTTTGTCTGAAAAATATGGAACCAAATTCATTAAATCATCGTCTGAATTAGAATTGTTATTGTTTCCAAGCATCATTCTTAACTCATCAAGTTCTCTTTTAGATTGTTGGTATTCAGGGTCTTTTAAAAAACTTTCCATATCGCTTGATGGTGTGTCATAAGCTAGTTTGATTGTTTCGGAATCAGTTTTATGACTATCAAATTTTTGGATATTTTTTAAATTATGTGCATCATTTTCCGGAGTAACTTGTTCGTTATTAAGATTTTGTTGAATCTTTTTCAATTGAATTTGTTTGTACTCTTTATTCAAGTCAGGAGATAAGCCATTTCCGTATGGTGCGTTAATGAACTGATCAAGTTTTGCATCTTGTTGACCAAATGGAAGAATAATTTTATTTTCTTCTTTATCCTTATCTTCTTGGTTATTAGGATTTTCATCATCCTTTTTAGGTGCTGGAGATAATTTATTTTGTAGTTTAACAAGATTTCTATGAATTAGAGTATCTGGATCAACAGGTGTTAAGTTTGCTGTATCTAAGTTAGCATATGGATAAATTAAATCTGGTTCGTTTACATTTGGGTAGCAAGTTTCATCAGCACTACCTAAAACACAATTTCTTCCATTTGTTGCATATTTAACAATCATAGGATTTGCATTTAATGCAATAACTCTTTCGTATGCTTTTATAGCATTTTCTTTATCACTAACTTTAGAATAACACATTGCTAAATAGTAAAAACCAAGTGTGTCATTTGGGTTTTGTCTAACATATGATATACACTCTTGTAGGCATCCTGCAAAATCACTCTTACGATATTTTTCTTTGATACTTTCAAAAGTAGGGTTTGCGTAGAATGAAGGACCTTCTAACCATCCGGCAGGAATTCCAGGGTTACCGTATACTTTTCTAGAAGATTCTCTTAGTACATCATTTCTTCTTTGAGGAACATTATCTGTTATATCTTCATCATTAATGTCAGTTGACGTGCTATAATTACTGTTACTTTTAGCTTTGCTAGAAGATGCACTTAATGAATTTTCATAAAATTCAGACATACCTCTTTCTCTGTCGCTATTTTCAGTATTGCTGCTTGATGGGTGTGTATCCTCATACAAATTGTAACTTTTCAATGGATTGGTAAAACCGTAAGCCATTGATGATACTGTATTTAATACCATTACTGTAGCTAGTAATAACCCAAATTTTTTCTTCATTATCTTATCCTCTTTAGAATTCCTTTTAATTAAAATATCTTCTACGTCAAGGTTATTATATGATATTAAAATCTAAACGTCATAATCTAAATGTATGAGATTATAAAATTTTTATTGCAAATTTACAGCCACAGTAATTTTGTCTATATAAATTTAAAGATTTTGAAATTTGATTTGTTTTTAGAAATCCATCATTTTTTCTAAAGTTTGTAGATATGTATTTTAAATTATATTTATCTGCTATTTTTTCACCTATTTCAGTTAATTTTGTATAATTTTTATGTGGGCTAATTACCATAGATGTTGTAAATTCAGATATATTTAATTGTTTTGCTAATTCTGCGGTTTTAGAGAGTCTTAAAGTGAAGCATTTATCGCATCTTAAACCTTTTTCCGGTTCGTTTTCAAATCCTTTTACATATTGATAATATATTTGAGGTTCATATTCTCCAATGATGAGTTCGCAATTGAAATGTTGACATAATGTCTTTTGAGCTTCTAATCGTCTTTGATATTCTGTTTCAGGAAAAATATTTGGATTATAAAAATAAACAATAACAGTATATCCCATATCTTTTAATAAAGATATGGGATAACCTGAACATATAGCACAACAAGCGTGCAATAATATTTTTTTATTAGAATAATCCTTTAGGTTCTCCGCCATGTTTTTTAATCCATTCTTTAAATTCTGGGTATCCTTTCACGCCCATTTCAAATTCGTCTCCTAGTTGTATTGCTGGAGTTCCTATTTGTTTGTGTGAAATAGCGTAATCAATGTCGTCTTGAATGATTTTGTTAACTTCAGGACTATGAGCATCTTTTTTGATTTTTTCTATATCAATACCCAAGCCTGATTTTTTAAGAACCTCTATAACTTCATCTTCTGTTGTTGGTTTTTTATCAAAGAATAAAGAATGAACTTCCCAGAATTTATTTTGTTTACCGGCAGCTTCTGCATATTGAGCCATTATACAAGATCCGTGGTGAAATTCTTCTTTTAGGTATTTGTTGCAAGATGTATCTAGAGGTAATGCGTGATGTTCAACTCTTAGGTTTTTGAATTCCATTGCTAATTTATGAATCATAATGTTGCAAGCATAGCACATTGGACATTTGTAGTCTGAAAATACTTTTAGTACAACAGCATCTTTTGCATCTGAACCTAAAATATTACCTTTTACTGCATATTTATTTGTTTTAGCTCTAACAAATTCTCCAAAGTTTCTTTCAAATGTAAGAGATGGTGCAAATTTTGCACTTGTATATGCCCAACCTAGAAATCCGCAAGCACATAGCATAACGATAATAAATGCAACTCTGTATGGGATTGGTTTTAAAGCTTCTGTAAAATCAATCCAACTTTGTTTAATTGCACCGATAAAATTGCCTTTAATTCCTATTACTGCAATTAAACCAATAACTAAATTAAGTATGTATGTTAATGCACATACAACACATAGTTTATGTATAACAAATAAGCTTATGCATAATAATGACATTGAAATTATAAATGCAATTAAACCTAAAGATGCAATATAGTGGAATTTGTTTTTAAATACTTCTAAGAATTTTAAAAATGGTATTTTTTTTAATTTATCAACAAATAACAACATTGTGATAAATGAATATAAGAACAGTCCCCAGTAAGCTAATGGTATACCTAAGAATTGTGATTCAGTTGTTCTTGCAACTCCATCACAATCGATAAAATCGTTTACTGTACAAAAGTGACCAAGTGAGTATTGATTAAAGTTTGCATCATAATATACAATTGCTAAGTATATTGTTGCGATAATACCTATAAAAAGTAAAATCCCAATAGATGTGTATTGTAATTTTTGTCTCTTATTGCTTTCCATCGTGTTTCTCCCTTATCTGTTATTTAATATATTACATTTTAAGATGAAATTAATCAACTAACTTAATATCTGAAATATATTTGTAATATCTTGAATAAATTGCTAATTAATGTTAATATTTATAATACTTATTGAGGTCGGAAGTGCAAAGAAATTTTTTAAATCAATTTTTAAATAAAGTATCTAATTTTCCTGTATGGATTAAGGAAATTATTTATGCAAGATTATCTGAAGAGATCGATAAAGATAATGATCTTTCATATGTTTTCGCTACTTATAAACCCGTGTTAACTTATAAGGGTAAATGTGAGTTAGATTATAAGAAAGCTAGTTTTGATAAAAATATTTATAATATTTTAGAATACTGTGATAATGATGCAAGTATTTCAGAAATTGCTTTGAATACTTACATGTCATTAGAAGAAATTGCGAATTATTTTCTGTTTTGTGTAGATGAAGCATATTTGCAAATTCCTGATAATTCTCAAATTTTGAATATTGCAGGTTTTCTTGCAGGAAAATACAGAACAGGTGAATATTTCGTTCAAGATGGTGCAATTTCAGAAGACCAGCTAGATAAGGTTGTAGATAAGTATAATAACCAATCAGAAAATAAAAAATTTGGTCAGTTTTTGGTAGATTTAGGTCTTATTGCTCAAAAACAATTAGATATAATTATTTCGTTTAAAGAAGAAGCGAAAAAAAGATTTGTACTTGATCACAATGAAATTCCAAAATTTAAACAAGAGTATGCAAAATCTTCTGATGAATATGAAAAACAAATTGAAGATTTGAAAAAAGAAAATAGACAGTTAAAAGCTAGATTGAATCAACTTTTAAATATGGTGAAAAAAAATGATGAATATTAATACAGAACCCGCTAAATTGATTACATTTAATAGAGATGGATTAATAGAACAAGAACATTTCGGTTATGTTGTTCGTTCCGATAGAGATAGAATAATTGAAAAGTTTGGAGATGATAAAAATTATCCATTCTATTTACGTTCTTGTGCAAAACCACTTCAAGCAACATTATTGATTGATTATGGGTTGGATAAAGAATTTGATATGACAGAAGAAGAAATTGCAATATGTGCAGCTTCACATTCTGGCGAAAAAGTTCATGTAGATATTGTTAAAAGATTATTAGAAAAATTTGAAATAACAGAAAATAAGTTAAAGTGTGGTGTAAGTGAACCTACATCTAAGTCAGCTCGAGAAGAGTTGTTATTAAGTGGTAAAACTCCAACTGTACTTCATAATAACTGTTCAGGTAAACATGTTATGATGCTTGGTTTGTGTAAAATAAATGATTGGGATATGGAAAAATATGACAATATTAACCATCCTCTACAACAAGCAATTGAAAAGAAAATTTATGAATTATGCGAAATAAAAAATGAATATCCTGTTACTAAAGATGGTTGCGGAGTCCCAATTTTTTCTATGCCATTAGGAAGTATTGTAAAAGGATATTTGAACGTATTTTGTAATCCAAAATATCAAAAAATTAAAGATGCGTTTTTAAAATATCCATACATAATAGGTGGAGATAATTGTACGGATACTAAAATTATGACAGAATCAGAAGGTTTAATTGCTAAAACCGGGGTTTCAGGACTTTGTGTTGTTGTAAATCCTGCTATAGAAGAAGGTTTTGCTGTTAAAATTTGTGATTCTGATAGCCGTGCAAGAGAATTAGTAACTGTAGATTTAGTAAATAATTTGCACTGGGCGGATATCAAAGTTTCTCACGATATCACAACAGTTCATAATGAAAAAATTGGTGATATTATTACTTGGTTGTAAGTTTTAATTTGATTTGATTGCCAAAGTAGTTTTGAATATCTTTATTATAACCGTCTACTTGAGATGCGAAATTTTTACCTTCTTTTTTGCATTCAGCTCTTAGAAGTTCAATTCCTTTATTGTAGATTTGTTGTGCGGTATTAATATTTGATTGTGGAACTTTATTACCATACATTTTTGTGGCTAGTGAAATATCAAATAATCTTCTTTTACATAATCCAGCCATTTCTTTTTGTGTTGCTGAGGATTTTACATTTGTAAATTTGTTTATTGCTGCTTCATATTTACCTACTTTAAGACAATATAAAAGTCCTGGTGTATCTTCAATGATTGCAGTTCCTTTATTAAACGTCATATCAAGTAGTGCTTCTTTCATACTTTGCGGAAGTTTATCGTAATTTTTTTGTCCTCCAAGTAGAACTTTTAAATTCTCTTCCATTTTTAATAAATCATTTGCACATAATTCACAGACTTGTTTGTTAGTCAGTTGTCGTGGTTCACCTTTTTTTAGCACATGACCGATACCAATGGTTAATACACCAGCTTTATCTTTATATGGTGTGTTATGAAATTTGTTTTCAGGAAGATTAGAACTATCTTCGACTTTTTTTAGTTTTTTTATAAAATCCAGGCTTACCCCCATAGATTTTGCAATGTCATTTAAGTTGTTAACATTTTTGGCTTTTCTTGTTGGGGGAATTTTTAAGATTTGTCCGGCTCTTATTTTTTTTGCTGAAGCTTCATCTAATCCATTTAGAGCTAACAGTGCACGGGGTTCAACTCCAAATTTTTTAGCAATATTTTCTAAATTATCACCACTTTTAATTTTATAATCAGGATTTTTTGTTGTGGTTATATATTTAGAACGAGTGTTGTTTGTTTGAATTTGTTCATCTGAAATTTCATTCATCATTGTAATTTCATTTGGAGCAGTCTTTTTGGTTGGAGCTTCAAAAATCGGAGATTTTATACTCGTTTTTTGAACAGGTGATTTTGATGTTTGAGTATCACCTGTAATTTTAATTTTTATGTAATTCCATAGTTTTGTTAAAAAATCCATAGATTATAACCTTTTATTCATTAAAATATTCATTTATTCCATCTAGTAATTTATTTTCAAATCTGTTTTGAAAAGCTGAAGAATCTAAATTTTTACTTTTTGAACCGTTTACGTATTCAACTTCAACCAAAACTGATGGAATATTTTCTGTTTGATGTAGTACTTGTAAGCCTTTTCGTGGAACATTCCAATTACGTTGAGAGGAATCTGCTTTTATCCAGTCATCTTGATTTAAGTTTTTTATTAAAATATTTGTTAAGTTTGAGTCTTGTTCAAATCGTGAATCATAACATACGCCGGAACCGGATTTTCCAGGTTCAGAATCTGCATGTAGTGATATAAACATAATATTATCTTTATCATATTTGATGTTTCCTTTTTCTCCGTTCTGAAGATTTTTTACTAATTTAGATATTGATTTTTGATCAGATAAGGTTTGGGCGTGTGCACTTGTAATTACAACGGCATAACCTTGTGCTCTTAATTCTTCTGATAAACTTTCAGAATATCCCTTCATTTTTTCATATTCTAATAAGGGAGCATACATTCCGTTACCTTTTTTGATAAAACTATATGATCCCGGGTCAAAATATCCGGTTCTTGCACTGTAACCTCCATGACCTGGATTTAGAATTACAACTTTTCCATTTGGTTTTGTTGTAGGTTTTAATAGTTCTGTTTCGTTTGCAACAATAGATTTACCTTTTACTGTTGGTGCTGGTATTCTATCAAGAGGTGCTAAATCCAGTTTGTTTTCATCATAAGGTAGATTGTTTTCTTTGCAGAATCTTTTGAAGTTATCTTTAGCTTCATTTTTTGCAGAGTGGATAGCTCCTTTTTGTAAACTTGATACTGTAAATTCGCCGGAGTTTCTTGTTAATTTTACAGGTGAGTTATTGTTTGATATTCTGGGTTTTGATTGACCGGAAATTTTTTCATTTTTAATTTCCCCGGAAATAATTTTATTTATTATTTCATCTAGTTTTTCGGTATCTACCATACCCCAATCATCAAATCTGTCATTTAATTCTTTTTCAAATTCTTCTCTGACTGATTTTGGTGTATTTTTTTTCTGTGGCAAGTGCATCGTATACTTGCATTACAGCTTTTTTTCTTGCTCCTTCGTTACTTGTTACTTCGTGAGTAATTCTGTTAATTAATGATTGTCCATAATCTTCATTATCATAAGCTTTAATAACAGCAGAAGCATTTTTTGGATTTATTTCATTTAACATGTCATCAAATGATTTTTTACCAACAGCTCCCCATTTATCATATGCTTCTTTTTCTAATTTTGTTGCAATTTCTTTTGGCGAGTATTGAGAACCCCATTTTTTTAAATTTTCAGCAGCGGGATTATTTGAATTATTTTTATCTTGAGGTTTATGAGGTGCGGCTGTTTTTACATAAAACATTTCGCCTTTGGTTGCTGAATATTCATTATAAGGCTTTGGTAAATTGTTTAATTTACCAAATTCTTCCAGTGTCATATTATATTTTCTTGCTAAAGCTAAAATTCCTTTACCTTGTGGAACTGAATCCATAGGTAAATCTATTTTTTGACCTATTTTGATTTTTGAATTTTTTAAACCTGCCCATTGAATAAATTCTTCTGAGGACATTCCAAATTTTTTAGCTAAGCCCGAAACAGTATCTCCATTTTTTACAACTATTTGGCTTACTTTTGAATTTTCTGTTTTTTGCTGGGTTTTAGAATGATTATTTACGCGATCTACACCTTGAGTTGTCATAATTCTCTCCATAAAGTTACACACTAATAAAAATAACGACTATTCAAAGGAAATCTTTAAAATAATCGTTATTTTTATTAAGAAATTTTACAATTATAAGTTTATGTGTTAAATATTCTATCTCCGGCGTCACCCATACCAGGTACAATGTAACCTTTTTCATTTAGGTGGTCATCAACTGCAGCGGTAATAATTTCTATATCAGGGTAGTGTTTTTGAATATTTTCAATACCTTGAGGGGCAGCAATAATACAAAGACATTTAATATTGTTTATAGGAATACCTTTTTGAGCGTATAAATCAATGGCTGCAAGTAAAGAATTTCCAGTTGCAAGCATTGGATCTGTTATATATACATAAAATTGTTCAGGATTATTAGCTTCCATTGGAACTTTATTGTAGTACCAAACTGGTTTTAAGGTTTTTTCATCTCTATACATTCCAATGTGTCTTATAGTTGCTTGAGGAAGAATATCAATTGCTTCATCTGTAAAAATTAACCCTGCTCTTAATATTGGAGAAATTATTAATTTGATTTCAGGATCAACAGTCTTAGCTTTAAAAGTTGTTAGTGGAGTCGTAACTTCTTTTTCTACAAGAGGTAAATTCTTAGCGGCTTCGTATAACAAGCATCTTGTAATTTTTCTGGTAGCAATTCTTACACCTTGGCTATCAGTATTTTTATCTCGCATTGTGCAAAGATTTAAAAGCACAACCGGATTATTTATTATCCTCACTTTGTTTAAGTTCATTTGTTTCACCCCTATTTTGTTTTTCTTTTCCACTAAAATTGTTCATAAAATTCTTCTTACTATCCATAATAGTATTTATGGTTTTTTCAATTTTTATCAATCCCATTGTAGCATCTACAGGTTCAACAACATTTTTTGGAACTCCATTTTCAAAATCAAATTGTCCTGCAGCATGTCCTAAAGTCATACATATTGCGTTCAATTCTCTAAAGATATCATCAAATAAGCTCATAACTTTGCCTAGTCTTGTTGGATCTTTAGAAACAATAATTTTATCAGTTGGATTATTTTTTATTGGTGGATAAATTTCTAAAGCTTTTGAGCCGGCAAGTCCTGAAGCTTCAACTGTAGCAATTGAGCCAACAGGAAGGACAAGTCCTTTTTGTGTAATCACAAATTTTATATAAACACTAGAAGATATTATTTGAATATTTTTTACGTATCCAATTTGTACTCCCAAGAATTTTACAGGTGAACCTACAATTAATCCGTCTACATCTTCCATAAAGATTTGATAGCTTTTGTATTGTTTTTGAGTTTGATAATGGTGATATTTTATTCCCAAAACAGATACAGCTACGATTAGTAGCCATATTACAAACTCAATCCACGCATATAATCTTATGTTTGTAGAAACTTTTTTCATACTTCACATTATACAATAAACTGTTTTTATAATGAATTATGTTATTTAACTTTACGTATTTTTGTAATAGCATTTAGGGGATGTTAGATTTTATTAAATCAATAATATACGAATTTTTATCATACTTTGTACCGGAAAAGCTTACCTATGAAATTACAGGTGAGTGTAAGAAGTGTGGAAAGTGTTGTAATTATATGTATAGCGTTGACACCTATACAGAAAAAGAATTTAAGATAATGCAGATGTTATTCCCAACTTATAAAAGATTTTATATAAAAGGAAAGGATGAATTTGGGAATTTGATATTTGCGTGTAAATTGGTTACGCCGGAAGGTTTATGTTCAGATTACAAGCATAGACCAAGAATGTGTAGAAAATATCCGGCAAAAAGAATTTCATATCCGGGTAAATTACACGAAGGTTGTGGTTATACTGTTCATATTAAAAAATTTGAAGATTACCTCAAGTAAGATTTAAAGTAAAATTAAACAACTTCCAAAGATCATAATAAGAGTTCCAAGTATTTTTTTGATAATGTCTTTTTCTTTGAACATTAAGTAGCCAAAAAATACTGAAATTAAGCTGGATAGTTGAAATAATGCTAATGATAATCCTACATTAAGCTTTTGAAATACTAAATTAGTAGAATATTGCATAATTCCAAGACAAATGGCAATTCCTATTGTACCTAAGGTATTTTTTAAATTTAAGCGCCTTATTTTTGTTTTGAATAAAAATGCTAATATTATGGAAAATAGAAATCCTGAAAAGCACCATAAAATAAAGGATTCTTTTGGAGAAGACATTAAAATTATCTTTTTTAGAACGGCCGCTTCGCACCCGGTGAAGAATAATGCACAAAATCTTAAAATTATGTCCTTTCTCAATAATAGCTTGAAACTTACCCCTTCTTTTACAGTATCAAAAATAAACCAACTTCCTATAATAATTAATAGTGTTCCAAAAAGCCCTTTTAAAGAAGGTATTTCGCCTAATAAAATATACCCAAAAATCAAGCCTACTATACATTTATAGGAATTTATCGGTCCTAATACTGACATTTCTCCGCACTGTAAAGCCTTGATAAGACAAATTGAACCGAGGGTACATAACAAACCTGCAAGAATAACATATCCCCAATAATTGTAGCTATATGAGCTCCAATGATTAATAAATGCAGGATATATGCAGGCTAAACTTAGACAACCAAAAGAATACAAATTTATAAGTGTTGCTGAGTATTTCTCTGCAAGTTTCTTTTGTATTGCATTAGCCAGAGGATTTGAAGTTATCCTAAAAAATAATGCAATATATGCCCCTAGCATATTTTACATCATACCTTTTCTATTGAAAAATACTGCAACAATAAATGTTGCAACAATAGAAATTGTAATAACAATTAAAAATCCAAAATGGTTATGTCCAAACGGTATAGGTACGTTCATACCCCAGAAACTACCTATCATTGTAGGTATAGACATTATAATTGTAATTGCTGCCAAGAATTTCATTACAAGGTTAAGGTTATTATTAATGATTGAAGCCATACAATCCATCATACTTTCTAAGATTGTTCTATGCATTTCAACCATCTCTGAAGCCTGTTTATTTTCAATGATTACATCTTCAAGCATATCAATGTCATCTTCTGTGAATTTTAAAATTCTTTGTAAGTTCGCAGTATTAACCATTCTTAGTAGTTTTTGTAATACAAGCTGGTTATCTTTAAGAGCTGTAGTGAAATAAACTAAAGATTTCTGAATTTCCATTAATTGGAATAAAGCTTTATTATGTGTAGTTTTTTTCAATGAATCTTCAATACTTTCAGTTTGTTTATTGATTATGTTTAAGTATCTCAAATAAAATTTTGCAGCTCTAAATAGGATATTAAGCATAAAATTAGCTTTATGTCTTGTATCAAAGAATTTTGCGGTATCTTCATTGAATGAATTAATGATTTTATTTTCATGAGAACAAACAGTAATAATACTTTCAGGAGTAAAGATTAAACCTAAAGGCAATGTATCAAAATTACCTTCTTCATCCATAACAGGAACGTTCGTGATTATTAATAAATTCCCATCTTCAAAATCCATACGAGATAACTCATCTGCGTCTAATGAGTTATTTAAAAAACTCTCGTCCAAGCCAAGCACTAAAGAAACTTGTTGTATTTCTTCTCTTGTAGGATTTATTAGGTTAAACCAAGAACCTGATACGGCTTCATTTAGGTTTAGATATTTTAAAGAACCGTCGTCCTGAGTTTTTGAGATTTCTAACATAGCAACTATTCCTAAGTGTCTGACTACAACTAATTAAACTACAGTTTTTTATAAAGTGCAATAGTATAAAATATGGAGTTTATCACATATATTATTTATGGGGAAATGGTAAGATTAGTAACCTTCAATAGAATCTTCGTCATTATGTTGTTTTTGTTGGTTATTATTTTGTAATTTTTTTACACGCAGGATTTCTTTAAGATCTTCAGTAATTTTGTCTTCTTCATCAAGTACACGTTTATGTTTTTTTGAATTTATAACATTTGCAACATTCATCATCGCAAGAGAATTTAAGGTAGCACGAAGAACAGCGCTTTGATCCATATATTGGTTGCCTTGATTTTGTTCTTCTTCAGCAGCTCTTTGTTGGGCAAAGTATTCTCCACCTTGTCCCATTTTATCATCTGATAATTTTGCTGCTGTTCCGGAAATGTCGCCACTTTTAAAGTTAAAAGAACCGCCAATTCCAAAGAAACCTGCAGATCTATTGTCGACCATAGTTTCTCACCTATTACCTGTGTTTATTTGAAGTTTAGCTTCAAATATCCGTGTTTATTCTCCTACACATTATAAAGTACGTGATATGTTATTAACTCGTCTGAATGTATTATTTTGCTATTATGTAAACAAATATTTACATTGAGGCGATAATTTGTCTTCTTATTTAAACTTGTAAACTACTACTAGTATAACATATTATATTGAAAATTACAATGATACATGTTATAATGATTATATATTATATAGAGAAATTGAGGATTTTGAGGATGAAAAGATTTAATAATGCATTTACATTAACAGAGTTATTAGTAGCTTTGGGTGTAATTGGTATTCTTTGTGCAATTTTATTACCTGTAATATTTAATTTATTGCCAAACCAAAATACAATTATGGCAAAAAGGGCATATTATACAGTACAAACAGTTGTTGCAGATATGTTGAATGATGAAGCTTGTTATCCTGATAAAACAAGTGCTAACGTAGGCGACCGTAGAGTTGGTTTTGATGATGGTTATGGTTATGTAAACTGTCGTTTATGGGGCGGTTCTCAAAATACAGGAACTGTTGCTACTGAAGGTAATGCGAATTCTAAATTCTTAACATTGTTCACTGATAAAATTGACTTGGATGGTTCTACTAATGGTAGCGGTTCCGGTACTGTTAAGTTTAGTACAAAAGACGGTATGGACTGGGCTATGACAAGTGGCGGATTTGGTACAAAAGATAGCATTAATGCCAAAGCTCTTATTGTTGTTGACGTAAACGGTACTAAAGGCGAACCTAACTGTGGTCAAAATAGTGCTGCAGATGCTTTAGGTACTGGTGGAGATTGTCAAAATAGAACATCTGGCTGGGACAGATTTACTATGGAAGTCTATGCCGATGGAAAAACTAATATTCTGGATCAATGGGCTACAGAGGCTGTTAAAGTTGATAAAAATATTACAGAATAATAAAGTAGTCGGATAATCGCGCTTAGTTATGCTAAGTGAGGAAAGTCCGTGCATCTTAGAACAGGCCGCCGGAGAAACTCCGGACGACGTGAGTCGGTGGATAGTGCCACAGAAATGATGACTGCCGATGGATTTTTAATCACAGGCGATGGTGCAACGGTGAGGTAAGAGCTTCACCAGTGATATCGAGAGGTATCAGCTAGGTAAACCCCGGTTGGATGCAAGATTGACTCGAAGGTTAAGGTTGTTCGCCATCTTCGGAAAAATCGCTAGAGATTAGGAGCAATCCTAATACCAGATAGATGATTATCTAAAACAGAACACGGCTTACGGGCTACTTTATATTTAAAAACACCGAATAAATATTTCGGTGTTTTTGTGTTATTATTCACTAATGTGAGGGTTGTATGGTAAAAGGATTATTTATAACATTTGAGGGTGCTGATGGTTGTGGTAAGACAACTCAGCTAAATTTATTAAAAGATTATTTGGAACAACAAGGTAAAGATGTTGTGGTTACTCGTGAGCCTGGAGCTAAGGGATTGGGTGAACATGTAAGAAAAATTCTTCTTAATTATGATGGTGTAGTTTCAGATCGCTGCGAATCATTTTTATTTTTGGCAGATAGAGCACAAAATATTGATGTTATAGTAAAGCCTGCTATTGAAGAAGGTAAAATTGTATTATGCGATAGGCATACTGATAGTACTGTTGCATATCAAGGCTATGGCAGAGGTTTAGATATTGATGAAATAAACATGTTGAATAACTTAGCAACAGGAAATAGAAAACCAGATTTAACATTGGTGTTTGATGTTGATGTTGAAACATCTATGAAGCGCGTTGGTCAAGAAAAAGATCGTATGGAACAGTCTGGAAATGAATTTTTTAATAGGGTTCGTAATGGTTATCTTGCTATTGCGAAAAATGAACCTGATAGAGTTAAAGTTATTGATTCTACAAAGTCTATTACTGAAGTTCAAAATGAAGTGCTTAAAATTATTGAAAATTATATTTAATTCTGTTCAAATTTTTAATAAATTTGCTTTAATTATAGTATTTGTGCTACTCTAGAGTTGAGGGTAGGAAAGATATGATACATAGAAAATCAAGAGATGAAATCAAGAGAATGCGTCACGCAGGTCATATTGTGGCTCTTGTTCATCAAAAAATGAAAGAAGTTGTAGAACCTGGTATTTCTACAAAAGAATTAGATAATATAGCAATGAAAGTTATAAAAGAAAATCGAGCAATACCGACATTTTTAGGGTATTCAGGTTTTCCTGCGAGTATTTGTACATCAATAAATGATCAGGTTGTACACGGAATACCATCAGAAGATGTTATTTTAAAAGAAGGCGATATTATTGCAATTGATGTAGGTGCTACTTATGGTGGAATGGTTGGGGACAGTGCTTGGTCTTATGCAGTTGGAAAAATTTCACCTGAAGTTGAAAAGTTAATGAAAGTAACGGAAGAATCTTTATATGCCGGTATAGAACAGATGAGACCAGGTAATGTTTTGGATGATATCTCAAAAGCGATTGAAGCCGTTGCTAATAGAGAAGGGTATGGAATTGTTCGTCAATATGGTGGTCACGGAGTTGGTCACGAAATGCATGAAGATCCTTTCTTATTTAATTATAGTGTAGGTGATAATACTTTAATTAAATCAAATATGGCAATTGCAATTGAACCAATGTTAAATTTGGGTTGTGATGATGTAGTTGTTTCGAAAGAAGATGGCTGGACAGTAAGTACAAAAGATGGTAAACCATCAGCTCACTTTGAACATACTGTAATTGCAACTGATGATGGTCCGTTAATTACAACAAAATTAATGAACTAGGAGAAATAATTAAATGAATTATTATGTTGGTCTATCCTTGGCTTCAGGTTCAAGTATGGATTCAGGAGTTGCAGTTATTGATGAGGATAATAAAATTATTCTCTTAGATAAACTGTATAAGATGAGTGATGTGGTATTCTTTTTTGAAAATTTTTCATCATTAAAGAATTCCAAAATTTGTGTTTCTGTTCCATACGATAGAACAATGTTGGAAGGGAAATGGCGAATATTATCAAAACCTTATCAATTGGTTGCAACAAATAAGCTTATTCCTAATAGGGATAACTGGACACAGCGTCACTCTAATAGAGGATCTGAATATTTCAGAGAGTTAACAGAAAAAGGTATTGAAGTTAAACGATTTGATATTTATATGACAAGACAAAGTATGCATTTGAATTCTTGTTATAAAGACAGATCTCCGGCTGATTGTAAATTCTTGCAACAAGCATTGAAGTTAGAGTGGGGGTTTAGTGATTTACCTTCAAATATGATGCCAATGTCACATTTAGAAGCTATTTTAGGTGCAATATTGATGAAAGAATATGTGAAAAATCCGGATAAAATAAAAACTATTTATAATTTTAAAGGATTTGATGTTATTGATATTAAAGAAAATTTAAATATTTCAACAGATGTGTATAATTTTGAAAGGGAGCTAATCGGAAAAGAAATTTAGAAAAAAATAATTTTTCGGTGTACAGTGTTGTTACTATGTTAAAAGATCTAATTAATATAATAAGTAATCCAATTTTATTTTATGCAGATAAGTCTGGAAATTCTGTATTTCGTAATTTTTGTTGGTTTAAAAATACAGGTTGTTTATATCGTTTAAATTTATCTAAGCCCGAAGTTGGTGGTATTTTAGAATACCGTTTTGGGTTAGAAAAATATTTAAAAACTGCATATGTATTAATTCCAATAATCATGTATTTTATTTTTATTCATTTAAAGTTCTCATTATGGAATCTTTTGGTATGTGAATTTTGGTGGATATTTTTAGTATGCGTTTGTCAAGGAATATGTTCATATATTTATAGTAATTATTTAATTAAAAACTTTGGTCCTTATCAATTAGTTGATTTTAAACCGAACTTAAATCCTAAAAAATATGATGAATTTCGAGCTAATTTTAATTCTAAAATAATTATTATATTGTTGGTTTTGGTTATTTTTTCAATTCCAGCTTTCATTATGAAATATGCTATGAAATTAAATCTTTCAAAGAGAAAATTCCCGGCAGTAATAACTTTATCAAAGATTTATTTAGCGTTATATCCAAAAACTGAAAATATATATGATATGAGAGCGTATGCAAAGTATGTAAAACACGATTATGAAGGGGCATTAAAAGATTATAAAACAGTTTTAGATATGTCTGGTAAAAATTTTGGCAAAAAAGACTTTGCTCGTTTTGCGAATTTATTACTATTAGAAAAAAAATTAAGTTCTCCTGATAACGCAGTAGATGTGTTTAATGATTATATAACACGTAAAAATATGTCAATATTAGAAGAATCTCAGATGTTATGGATAAAATCTATTTTTAGGATTGAAAATAATTCTCCGGAAAGTATTATTGCTGATTATGATAATCTTTTGGCTTCTTTGGATCCAAAGGATGCAAAAAATCAATTTTATATTTCTTCAGATAAAGCGTATATGTATTATTTAATGCAAGATTATGAGTCTGCTATTAGTATTTATAATGTTCTTATTACTTACGCAGAGGCAAATAGTAAAAAGTATTCTAAAGAGTTACAAACTTTATATGTAGAAAGAGGTTTCGCAAAGAAAAAATTGGGAGATTTATTGGGTGCGGATGCTGATTTTGTAAATTCTAAAATTGATCCTTTAGAATTAGATAGGTATGAACCATCTTATTCTGCACAAGAATTTGTTGTTGATAAATTTTAGATTTAACTATAAAATTTGTAAATATTTGTAAATTTTCTTAAGTGAGTTCGGAATTTCCGAGCTCATTTTTTTGTGAAAAATTTCTTATATTTTTATTGTAAACAAATGTAACAAACCTGAGACCATGTGAAATTGGGCTTTTTGGCATGTTTTTATATATTTAAGAACAAAAAAAGAGAGAGTAATATGTCAGTTGATTTGTCAAAACTGAATAGACCTGGAATGGCAAGCTCCTTTGGCTCTGCTTCAAAAGCAAGGAGTGGAATTTCTAGTCAAGCTACAAGAAACTTGGCAAACTCTTCTGCTGCAAATAGAACTTCATTATTCTCTTTAAAATCAGGTCCAAAAACTAATTGGGTTGCTGGTCAACAAGTAAGTAGAGATACAAGTAAATATAATTATCAAGGTATACGTCAACGTTTAAATAGTGGTCAAGTTAGAAAAACTGGTTTCTATGGAACACCATCAACTACTCGCGTAGCAACAAATACTAACTTTACTATTGATAATAACAGTGCATATCAAAAGGGTATGGTTGCTGGTCAAATTATCAGTGGTGCATTTAGTATGTTAAATAAATTTGGTGTATTTGATTCATTAAAAGCTGATAATTCAGCTCCAGTTTCAAATACAAAAGCTTTGGATGCAGCTATGAATTCATTAGGTGGAATTAATACAGCATCAACATTATCATCATCTGCAGCATCTTCTGCTATTGCTAGTATGTCAGGTGCAACAGATTCTGCATCTTTACGTCAAGCAATTGAAAGTGCAAAATCAGCAAAAGCAGATTTACCAAGTGTTGTAGCTTCTGAATCAACATTTGAACAAGAAAAAACAAAATTAAAAGGCGAAGTTGATTCATTAAAAGGTGAAGTCAAAGCTGCTGAAGAAGATGTTGGCGAGAAACAACAAGCAGTAGGTCAAGCTGGTGACTCTGTTCGAGGTGCAACATTGAAACGTGATACTGCTAAAAATTCATTAACTCAAGCAATGACTGATAAAAATCAATGCAGTACAGCTTATGCTCAAGCAAAAGCAAATACTGTATCTGCACAAGCTACACTAAGTTCAGCTCAAACAATGCTAAATAGTACTCCAGAATATATAGATGGACCAAATGGTACTAAAATTAAAAATCCAGCTTATGTTCAAGCGCAACAAGCAGTAGAAACTGCAGAAAAAGCTTTAGATGAAGCTAAAGCAAATGAAGAAAAAGCAAAAACTGAATTTGATAAAGCTAATGAAGCTGTTGTTAGTGCAAATAAAGCTGTACAAGAAGCAGAAACTAAATTAGTAGAAGCTCAAAAACAATTAGATAAAGCTAAAAATAATGAAACCAAAGCAAAAGAAGAATTAGCAAAATCTAAAGAAAATCTTGCAAATAAAGAAGCTGCATTAGATGCAAAAGAAAATGAATTAGATACATTAAAACAAAAACGAGAAGAATATGAAAAATTAGAAAAAGAAATTCCAAAACAAGAAGCAAGATTGGCAGAATTGGAAAAGAAAGAACAAGAACAATATAATAAATTGAATACTAAAATTTCTAATAAGATAGAAGATATAAATAATCGAGAAGTTGATACCAGTGACGGTACTACTTTTATTGAACGTATGAAACAAAATCGTAATGAACGAGCTAATGCCAAAGTAGATCGCATGGAAGAAGAAAAAGCAAAATTACAAGATAATTTAGTAATAACTAATTTGTTAAAGGATAATACAAATGTTCAACAAGGTATCAATGGTGAAGAATTGAGAACAGGTCAATTACCAAGTGGTAGAACTGTTTATTTCATCGGTAATAAAGAAGTTTCGCAAGCAGAATATGAAGCTCAATTGAAGAAATAGGTATCTTAACTAAAGATTTACAAAGGGTTTACTTTTAAGAATATCTATATTAAAATGTAAATAACAAAGCAGTATTGCAAGACAAAAAAGAACGGTTACCCCGTTCTTTTTTTCACTAATAAGAACAAATTTAATACTGTATTCCAACAAGTAGGTACTAAGCAGGAAAGGGTATTCTATGAAACAAGAAGTAAATAGATTGGAAGTGTTGGAAGCTATTACTCCATTAATTGAAAATACAGCTATGCGTTTTAATTTAATTCCAATCGAAATTGATTTTTCTAAAGAAAATCACCGTTGGTTTTTGAGAATATTTTTATATTCTAAAGAACGCAATATTACTCTTGATGACTGTGAAAATGTTACAAGAAGTTTGGAAGGTTTTTTAGATGAACTTATTCCTGTGAAATATTATCTTGAAGTATCTTCTCCTGGTTTAGAAAGAAAATTTAAATCAGAAAAAGAATTTATTATTTTCAACGGAAAAAGAATTAGTCTAAAATTAAAAGAACCTTTAGCAGGTGAAACTGAAAAAATATTTAAAGGTGAAATTATAGATTATGATTCTAATGAGGGGTTAAAATTCTTTAGATTCGATGATGGATGTGAATACCAAATCCCAAAAGAAAATATTCAATCAGCAAAACTTTATATTGATTAAAAATTTCAAATAACAAATGAAAGGAAAAATAAAATGATTAAAATCGGAGCTGGAAACTTAAATGAAGTTTTCGAAGAGTTAGAAAAAGAAAAAGGCATTTCTAAAGAAGTTGTTATTTCTTCTTTATGTGATGCAATGGTTGCTGCTTACAAAAAGCATTTAAGACTAAAAGAAATTTCTAATGTAGAAGCATTCTTAGATGAACAATCAGGTGAAATTGGTATTTTCAAAGGTAAAACAGTAGTTGAATCTGTTGAAGATCCAGATAATGAAATTTCTCTAGCAGAAGCAAAAGAAATTGATGAAGATGTTGAATTAGGAGATGAAGTTAAATTAGAAGTAACTCCTGAACAATTTGGTCGTATAGCTGCACAAGCTGCAAACCAAGTTTTAACTCAAAGAATCAGAGAAGCTGAAAGAAATCTGGTTTTAAATGAATTTTTAGATAAAAAAGGTACATTGATTACAGGTATAATTCAAAAAGTTGACGATAGAAGAAATGTTATTGTTAACATTGGTAAAACAGATGCAATTATGCCACGAAAAGAACAAATCCCAGGCGAATATTATAAACCTGGTAATAGAATCAGAGTATTTGTATTGAATGTAAAAGAAACAACAAGATTGCCTCAAGTTATTGTTTCACATGCACACTCTGAAATTGTTAGAGAACTTTTTGAATTAGAAGTTCCTGAAATCGAAGATGGTATTGTAGAAATTAAATCAATTTCACGTGAAGCAGGCTATAGAACAAAGATTGCTGTATGGTCAAATGATCCTGAAGTTGATTCTGTAGGCGCTTGTATTGGACCTAGAGGTAGCAGAATTCAAACAATTGTTGGTGAATTGAAAAACGAAAAAATCGACATTGTTAGATATTCAGAAGATCCGGTTGAATATATTGTAAACGCATTATCTCCAGCAAGAGTTGTATCTGTTGATATTATGGCAGATGATGAAACTGCTCATGAAGCATTGGTTGTTGTTCCAGATGATCAATTAAGTTTAGCTATTGGTCGTGAAGGTCAAAACGTAAGACTTGCTCATAAATTGACTAATTGGAAAATTGATATTAAATCAGTTTCTCAAATGGAACAAGCTGAAGCTCAAAATATCTCAAATTATTCATATGATGAAGAGGAAATCCAAGAATCTTCAGTTGAAGATGTAGTTGATCCGGATGAACTTCAAGAAGAAATTGAAGAAGAAATGAATCAACATGAATATGATGAAGAAGATATTCAAGATGCTGGCATGTCAGAAGAAGTGAATGAGTAATTGTTTACAAGGAAAGAATTTCATAAATAAATGAAATTCTTTCCTTTAATATAAAAAATAAGGAGGAGTATGTTGAAATTCAATCATAGCGCCAATTTCGGGGGGGGGGTAACCCGCTAAAAGCCTTAAATATCAATTGTTTTTCAGTTATTGGTAAATTTAATTTAAAAAAATTTGGTTTTACACTGGCAGAGGTTTTAATTACTTTGGGGATAATAGGTATTGTTGCAGCTATTACCATTCCAGGTTTGATAACTAATTATCAAAAAAGAGTAACAGTTACTAGATTAAAGGGCTCGTATTCAAAATTAATGCAAGCTTTTAAAGCTGCAGAGGATGATTATGGTCCTGTAACTGAATGGGAATTATCAGCTACTGATGCTTCTTCAGATTTTTGGGGAGTATATGAAAAAGTTATTTCAGAAATGGTAAAACAAAGGATTGTTCCTTTTGCTAAAGTAATTGGCGATTGTGGATTAAATTGTCCACAACGAAAGAAAATAAAAATTTGTCGTTTAAATGGTGTTGATTGTTATTATGGTCAGCCTTCAGGTTATTATACTATATATCTTGCTGATGGTACAAGTTGGGAATTTATGATTGATAATAATGCTGGAATTTTAAGTATTGTAAAGGTATATATTGATATAAATGGAGATGGGAAACCTAATGTTTTTGGTAAGGATATTTTTACAATTCGATTAGATCAAGGTACTTCATTGTATGGTGCATCGTCAAAATTTAAAAGAGAAAATTTATTAAAAAATTGTCGTGAATGTTGTAGTAAAACTGCTGGGAATTACTCAGGAGATTTTTGTGGAGGTTTAATACAGAGAGATGGTTGGGTTATTTCTGGAGATTACCCTTGGTAATGTAACGGAATGTATTAATTCTTTAGTATTAGACTTTAAAACAGTAAAAACATATCTTATAATATATATATAGGGATATGTTGCGAGGATATGTATGAAGAACCGTTGGTATGAACTATCGCCTGATGTTTGTATTGTGATTAGTCGCATTGAATTAGCAAAGGAGGAAGATCGCACACGGTATGCCAAAATAATGCTTAAGGAATTGAGGCGTGCTGGTTATGAACCAAACAGACAAATTTATTTGGACCGGATTCGTAGTTATGAAATGCGAAGATGGTATGACAAAAACCGATTCTTATTTTTAGCTTTCGAATATTTGAAAGATTCGGAAAGCGATGTGCAAGTTGAAGTTGCACATAATGTTCTTAAATTTATTCGAGAGGAAGCGGCAGCGTAAATGCAAGAGATGAGATTAGGGATTTTGTCTTAACACGGGGAACTGAATGGTCAGTTCCCCTTTGAGTGTTTAAAGTATTATATAAATTATTATACAAGACCTTCTTTTAATGCTTTGACGGCAGCCTGGGTTCTATCATCTACGAGCAATTTTTGGATAATATTGCAGACATGAGCTTTTGCAGTATGAGAAGAGATTGTTAAAGCTTCTGCAATTTCATTATTTGATTTTCCTTCCACAACAAGTTTAAGAACTTCATATTCTCTTTGAGTAAGATTTGAATGTTGTTCTCTGAACATTGCTCTAGACATTTGGCGTTGAGGTACAAGTCCGTTATTTTTTTCTCGTAGTATTGGTACTGCAAGTGGATCAATCCACATAGCACCTTCTTTAATTGTTTGGATAATCATTTTCAGAATATCCGTATTAATATCTTTCATTACATAAGCGCAGGCTCCGGATTGTAGAGCATCAATGACTTCTTGTTCTGATAAGTGTGATGTTAAAATAATAACTTTTGCATTTGTATTTAATTCTAAAATTCTTTTGGTTGCCTCAATTCCTGTAATATCTGGTAAACCGATATCCATTAAAGTTACATCTGGATGAGTTGTTTTAAATTTTTCAATCGCATCTTTGCCGCTTTGAGCTTCGGATGTTACTTCTAAACCATCTTGTTCTTCAAACAATGATTTTAAACCAACTCGTAATAGTTTATGATCTTCTACTAAAAGTATTTTTATTGCCGAATTTATCATAATTGCTCCTTTATTATTTTTCTTAATTATAGGAGTTTTTGTTATTTTCTATAAACTGAGTAATGTATATCTGTTAGGTTTATTATTATTTTTTCTTCTTTTTTATTTAAAATTTGAGTTTTAATTTTATTTATTTTTTATAAAATTTTGCTATTTTTTTATAGCTAAAATTATCTGTTTGTTATAGTATGATGACAATATAAAACATGAGTTTAGGGAAATTTTAAGTTAAAAATATAATAAATATTTTTGATAATTGAATATCCCATAGAGTCATTAAGGAGATAGAGAAATGAAATACTCTAAATATTCAGCAGTTGTAATTGGTAGCGGAATTGCGGGTTTATATTCTGCCTTGAAGATAGAACAACAATTAGATTTACCCGATGGAATATTACTTATAACCAAGTCGCAATTAGGAGAAAGTAATTCTTATTATGCACAAGGCGGAATGGTAGCGGTATTAAAAGATAATAAAAATGACTCTGTAGAATCGCATGTTTCAGATACGATAAAAGCTGGTGCCGGATTGAGCGAAATGGATACAATAAAATTTATCAGCGAAAATTCGGATAAAGTTGTAAAAGATCTATTAAAATTCGGTGTTGAATTTGATAGGGATGCTGAAGGTAATTTCACATTAACAAAAGAAGCTGCACATAGTGTAAATAGAATACTTCATTCAGGTGGAGATGCTACCGGTAGAGAAATGGAAATTGCATTATGTCATACTCTTCAAAATAATAAAAATATAAAAGTTTATGAAAATACTTTAGCTGTAGAGTTGCTATTGAATAAAGATAAAGAATGTGGTGGAGTTATTATTTTCAATGATGAAACCAAGGAATATGAAACTGTTTTTTGTAAAACTTTGGTTTTAGCAACCGGCGGTTTAGGACAATTATATAAATATACAACCAATCCTGTAGGTGCAACGGGTGATGGATTTGCATTGGCATATAGATCAGGTGCAATTTTACAGGATATGGAATTTGTTCAATTTCATCCCACCGCTTTAGCTTTTGATGACAAAAAAAATCATAATAGATTTTTGATAAGTGAAGCTGTAAGAGGCGAGGGTGCAAAATTGTGTGATAAAGATGGTAATCAATTTATGGCACAGTATCATGAGAAAAAAGAACTTGCTCCTCGAGATATTGTAGCTCGTTCAATTTATAGTGAAATGCATAAGAATAATACTCCAAATGTTTATTTGAATGCGACTATAATTGGTAAAGAAAAATTATTAAAACGTTTTCCAACAATTGCAAAAAAATGTTTGGAAAATGGTATTGATATAACTAAGGATTATATTCCTGTTGCTCCTGCCGCTCATTATTTTATGGGTGGTATAAAAACTAATTTAAAAGGCGAAACTTCTATTAAAGGTTTGTATGCAATTGGTGAAGTTTCTTCAACAGGTTTGCATGGGGGTAATAGATTGGCAAGCAATTCATTATTAGAATGTGTTGTTTGCGCTTATGAAGTTGCAGAATTTTTGAAAGATGTAAAAAATTCTGAAAATAATGATATTGAAATTCTAAAAAATGATGAAACGTTCAAATCAGTTTTAGATAAATATGAAAATAATGATAGTAAAAATTTGAATGTAATTGATGTTAAAACTTTGAAATCAGAACTTCAAAACATTATGTGGGAAAATGTTGGTATTTATCGTTCTGAGGAGTCTTTAACTAATGCATTAAATGAAATATTATCATTAAAAATGCAATTGAAAAATAAAGATATATGTTTATCAAAAGATGAATATGAATATCGAAATATGATAATAACTGCAGAATTAATAGTTCGTTCTGCATTACGTAGAAAAGAATCCAGAGGTGCTCATTATAGAGTAGATTATTTGTCTGCAAATGATGTATGTGAGCATAGTATGTTAAAAAATATAGAAGGAGAATTGAATTTTGTTAAGTAATTTTTATGTAGAAGATCATGTTAAATCAGCATTGATGGAAGATATAGGATTTGGCGATGTAACAACTGAAAGTATTGTTGGTGAAGATAAAATGTTTGAAGCTTCACTAGTTTCAAGATGTGATGGTATTATTTGCGGTCTTGAAGTTTTCAAAACTGTATTTAAAATTCTATCTGACAGAGTTAAAGTAGAATTACTATTTAAAGATGGAGATAAAATTAAAAAGGGTGATGTATTAGCAAAACTTTCAGGTCCAGGAAAATATTTGTTACTAGGTGAAAGAGTTTCATTAAATTACATTCAGAGAATGAGTGGAATTGCGACTGAAACTCACAAATATCAAGAAGCTATTGGTGAATTACCTTGTAAGATTGTAGATACAAGAAAGACTACTCCAAACTTTAGAGCATTTGAAAAGTATTCTGTTAAAGTTGGAGGAGGAGCATTACATAGATTTAATCTTTCAGATTGTGCAATGATTAAAGATAATCATATTCAAGTTGCAGGTTCTGTTACAAATGCAGTTAAACTTGTTAAAGAACATTTATCTCATGCTCATAAAATTGAACTTGAATGTGATACATTAGATCAAGTAAAAGAAGCTTTGCCACTAGGTGTAGATATTATTATGTTAGATAATATGGATTATGAAACAATGCGTGAAGCTGTTAAGTTGATTGATGGTAAAGCAATTGTAGAAGCAAGTGGTAATGTTCATCTTGAAACAGTGAGAGCAATTGCAGAATGTGGCGTTGATATTATTTCATCAAGTGCCATTGTTGCTAAAGCTCCAACTTTAGATATTGCTCTTGATATGTAATTAATATGTTAGCTAGATTTTAAGAGGTATGTATTTTATAATACATACCTCTTTAGTTTATGAATATTAACATAAGTTAACAATTTAGCAATTTTAGTGTATAAATTACCTTTAATAACATGTAATTAAAGGGGAAATAAAGATGGGAATATTATTTGTTACGCTTCAATTATTTGCTATTGCTGAAATTTCAAAATATTTGTTAGTTAGAATATAATAGAATTTATTTTAAAACTAATGCCGGTCTAGTTACAGATAGCACCATTTCATTAGGAATATAAAAATCTTTTACTCCTAGGTGAGCATTTATAAATAAAAATTCTAAGGTTTCACCAGCTTTAATATCTAAAACATCAAATGGAATTTTTAAATCTAAAACTTCATCATAAGCAGTTTCTATAGGTTTTGCATTTTCTAAAACCCACATATCTCCAGGAATTGCTTTTACTAATCTTAATAGTTGAAGTTTATCATCTTGAATAGATAATTGAATTTCATTATGGAATTTTTCCATAGAGATTGGTAAAATATTTTGAGTTTTATTTATCAATCTAACTGGAGCTAAAGCTTGTTTTCTGCCAGTTTTTCTTAAATAAATATACATTTGGTAGGTTCTTTGCGTAAGATCAGGATTACCTTTTATATATTTGTTTAAATGAAATTTTAAATAAAAATTATCATTGTCATTACCAAATCTGATTTTTTCAAATAGTTTTGATTCTCTTAGAACAGGTCCATCCGGGATTTCAATGCAACCGGCATTGTTCCAAATATCTTCATCAGTAATAACATTTTTACCATTGATTTCAGGGGTTATTAAAGATTTAGGATATTTAGATGGTTTAGATGGAGAAATGTTTGTTATCGGTTCATCTAAATATTGTGGAGTATCTAATTCAAGGAATCGATAAATATTTTTTAAATGAGTTCTAAATATAAAATCAAAAATATTATCTCTACCTGAATAATTAGGTTCTCCGTACCACCAATACCAGTCACTGCCTTCGCATATAAATAATTCTCGTCTTGCAAGTTCTATATTTGGATTTAGAGGTTCACGTTTTACAAAATTAGAGAAATCTTCTCTAACTCTTTTCAAATAAGTCCAAGCTAAATCTTTTACAGGTTCATCAATCCATAGTTTAAAGTTTTTATTAAACCAAGAACCTGAAGATATTTTATTTAGAATTTTATGTTCTTTAGCGGATTCTAAGTAATCACTGATTAAAACAGTTTCTAAAGTATCATCTTCTGTGATTAGTGTATAAAGAGTTTTTAAGAAAGATGCACCATCTTCCAAATAATTTTCCCAACAATTTTCACCATCTAGTGCAATTGTTAGTAAGTGTTCGCTATCAGGTGATGAAAGTATTTTACTTTGCATAACCTTAATTCTGTCATATAAATCGTTTGCAGTTGCAATAGGATTATGATGAGGATATTCAAAACTAATTAGATTTGGTGCTGTTGCATCTCTAAATATCATTTTGATATCAGAATTTTTAGTTTTATATTGGTAAGTTTTCAATAAATGATAAGGTTCTTTTAAATAACCTTTAAAATCGTGAACAAATTCAAAATTGATTGAATTTGCTAAAATACCTTCATCTGAAATTGACCATTCAACGCCAAGATTGCTAAGCATTTCAAGAGTTTTACCATTTACACATTGTTCTGATGGCCAAATTCCTCTAGGGCGTTTTCCAAAAATTTCTTCCACTCTATCCAATGCCATTTCAGTTTGAATTTTTGCATCTAATTCAGTTTTTAAATTTAAAATTTCATCATCTGCAGATGCATTTTTTTTGATACTTTTATAGTCTAAAAGTACTGGTAATATTGGATGGTAGTATGGACTTGTTGTTATTTCTATTTTATTTTTTTGAACAAGTTTTTTCAAAGTTGGAATAATTTTTTTGATTATATCTCTTTGAATTTCAATAATTTGAATTCTATCTTCGAGAGTATAATTTTTACCTTTTTTAATTAATTTTTTTAATTCAGAATTAGAAGTTTTAAATGAAGGATCAATCCAAGCAAGATTGAATAAAGCCATAATATCAGCGTATTCTTGGTTTGAAAAAATATCAATATCATTTGTACCTTGAGCTTGAACAATTTGATATAATCTATGATATTCTTCGTTTGGTAAAATCATAGTTTGATAATTTGAGTCAAAGAAATTATTTAATATAAAAATTTTATCTTCTTTGTTAAGTTCATTTTCTGGGGTAACAGTTAATCTTGAATGAATATCGTGAGCATCTTTTTCTGCATAATCTATGGTTGAGTCTAATAAAACCGGGACATAGTTAAAATTTAATTTTAACTTATCGAATTTTTTAGCCCATAATGCCATATCTAAATAATCTTTTACAGCGTGAAGTCTAACCCAAGGCATCAAATAATCACCCTGTGGGGTTAATTGATAAACAGGTTGATGCATATGCCAGTAAAAGGCTATAGATAATTTTTTCGATTGACTCATCATATATTAGGTACCTTCTTTTTTGTATTGTAGCATTTAATTTGTTATTAAACAACCTTGTAAAGTTAAATCAAAAAATAGATATTATTTAAGTGTAAAGTTTACCTTTTGTAACGATTACGGTTAAGTTTGGCATGTTTTTGCTATACTATTAGTAGTTATTTATTGGTTGGATTTACCCCTATGGGAACTTAACCTTTTAATAAAACAGCTGAAAGGATAGAAGAAAAGATGAAAAAATTAATGACGTTTTTGATGTTACTACTATGCAGTATGCAAAGTGCAAGTGCAATGAATGTGGATGCATTCATGGATAAACATATTGCACCAATATCAGACGCCGTCGCCAATTTAATCTTTTTACCAATTTCGATATGTGGTTCAAAAGTTCCAATAATCATATTCTGGATTTTAATTGCAGGTATATTCTTTACAATTTATTTTAGAGGTATAGCTGTATGGGGCTTTAAACATGCTATTGATGTTGTAGCTAAACCTGCAGAAAAACATCATGAAGGTTGTGGTGAAGTTTCATCATTCCAAGCATTAGCTACTGCTTTATCTGGAACTATTGGTATTGGTAGTATCGCTGGTGTTGCAATTTCTATTTCAATAGGTGGACCAGGAGCTGCATTTTGGATTTTTGTTGGTGCGCTTTTAGGTATGTCTATTAAATTTGTTGAAGCTACTTTAGCTGTTAAATATAGAAGATTTAATTTAGATGGATCAGTTTCAGGTGGTCCTATGCATTATATTGCTCACGGCTTAACAAGAAAAAATATGCGTTGGTTAGGTCAACCTTTATCTGTAATATTTGCTATTCTTTGTATTGGAGGTGGTATTACAGGTGGTAATATGATACAAATTAACCAATCTGCTCACCAATTAGTATTTATTACAGGTGGAGAACATAGTTTCTTACATGGTTGGACTTGGGTTGTTGGTTTAGTTGTTGCTATTCTTATTGGTTTAGTTATTGTTGGTGGTATTAAAAGTATAGCTAGGGTTACAACTATTTTAGTTCCTACAATGTGTATTATGTATATTGTTTCAGGATTAATTGTTATTCTGGCTAATATTGCAAATATTCCAAGTGCATTACTTTTAATTCTTAAAGAAGCATTTCATCCAACAGCTGTTGCGGGTGGTGTATTTGGTACTATTATCATAGGTTTGAGACGTTCTGTTCAATCTAATGAAGCTGGTACTGGTGCAGCTGCCATTGTTTATGCAACTGCTCAAACTAAAGAAGCTGTTTCTCAAGGTTTTGTTGCATTGTTAGAAACATTCTTAACTGGTGTTTTATGTGTATTCACATCATTTGCAATTATATTCTCAGGTGTTCTTCATCATACTCACATTGGTAAGATTTCAGGTATTGAACTTGCTTCTAATGCTTTCCAATCTGTAATTCCATTCTTCCCAATTATTTTATCTGCTATTGCAGTTATGTTTGCATTATCAACATTAATTTCTTGGGCTTATTATGGACAAAAAGCTTGGACATTCTTGTTAGGTGAAGGTAAAAAACGTGTTTTAACATTCAATATTTTGTATTGTGTATTTATTGTAATTGGTTCAGTTATGAACGTTGAGTCAGTTATTAATATTACAGATGCTATGATGATTGCAATGTGTGTACCAAATATCATTGTTCTTTATATTTTAGCTCCTGAAATTAAAAGAGATTTGAAAGCATATTGTTTAAAACATGGTGTAGGAAAAACTGTTTATGGAAAATGGTTTAAGGAAGCTGAATTAGCTGCTGTACCTGTAGAAGATAAAAAAGTGGAGGATGATGCTAAATGTCAAACCAAATAATTGTTACAGTTTCAGGTGTTGATAAAGTTGGTATTGTTGCTGAAGTAACAACGGTATTAGCAAAGTATGAAGTAAATATTGAAGATATTAAACAAACTTTAATGCAAGGTCATTTCGTAATGTTTATGCTATGCGATATAGAAAAATCAACTTATTCATTTAAGGAAATAAAAGAAGCAATTGTAACTTCCGGTAAAAATATGGGTATGGAAGTTTGGGTTCAAAAGAAAGAAATTTTTGATAACATGCATAAGATTTAATTTAAGGAGTTCAATTGAACTCCTTAAATTAAAGATATACAAATAGTAAATTATGATTGTTATAATATTAAATAAGGGGGTAAATAGTATGAAATGCAAACATAGAGAGAATTTCGGGGGGGGGTAACCTGCTAAAAGCCTTTAATGGTAACGTTTTTGCATCTATTTTAAAAAAAAGTTTAGGATTTACATTAGCAGAAGTTTTAATAACATTGGGAATTATAGGAGTCGTTGCTGCATTAACAATACCTTCGTTAGTAGCGAAATTCCAGCGTAGTATTGTAGAAAATAGATTGAAAAATACCTATGCTGTGCTTGCTAATGGGATTAAGTTAGCAGAAGAAGAGTTTGGAGTTGGATTTAATCCTCTTTCAGATCTCCAAGGTTCAGGCTATAATAAAGAAAATGCAAAAAAAGTTTTTGAACAATATTTTGCACCTTACATTAAGATTAATTTTCGATATAAGGATGACGAATGTGTAAAATTATCAGAATCATATTCTTTGGTTCAAAATTCACAGAAATATGAAGATTATAATGGTGCATGTTATGCTTTAATGAATGGTGTTTCTATTATTTTTTGGGCTGGTAAAAATGCAGCTGATAAAAATTATTCAATGCCTTTGAGAGTTGTTATTAATCCAACAAAAAAGAAAAAAATTGAAGGGCGAGATGTTTTTGCATTTCGTATAATTAGTGGTAATAATGGTTTGTATTTGGGGACTATTGTTAAAGAGTTAGACCCAAATATGAAATCAGAAAAATTGTTGGAATATTGTGGCAACCAATCTGGTAGGATAAATATACTTGGAGGTTCATGGTCTCGTAGTAATTTTTGTTCTGAATTATTAATGAGAAATAGTTGGAAAATACCTGTCAATTATCCCGTAAAATTTTAGTTTATAGTGTTGAGATGATAAGGTTCCAAGTTACTTTGTATATTTATATGTAAATTTTTTATTTTAATATCAAATTTTTTATTTTTGAACTTAATATATTTGAAAGTATAAATGGAGGGAATTTATGCAACCTATTGGTATATTTAATTATTCTTCAAATAAAAATCAATTTAAATCAAATGTAAATTTCACAGGTACTCAAGATGCCTTGGCTAAGGTTGATAATATTGTTTCTAATAAAACAATTAAATTAGTAAAACGAGCTGATGATTTTATTGAAGATACTTGGGCTGAAATAAGAAATAAAAGTAGTCGTTCCAAATTACATAGACCAGAATTCAAAATAAAAGATAAAGAAAATGATGTTATTTTAAAACCTTTGTATAATACAGTTAATCCTTCTATTTTGTTAGAGAAGCGTGGATCAAAATATATTGATAGGATTATTATAGAAAGAAAAAATCCAAATAACTTTAAATATGAAAAAGCTGTATTAACTCCATCTGGTAGTGCAACACTTAAAATGTATGATAGTCTTCGAGAAAATGATCCGGATGTAGTATTAAAAGTAGATGATATGGTTTCAAAATATTTTCCAAAGTTTTTACCAAAAGTAACTTTTAAAGAGTCTTTGAATTATTAAGCTTTATATTTAATCAACAAAAAAAGCCTTCAATTAAGAAGGCTTTTTTTGAATTGAATTAATTATTTTATATTAAACTAATTCTTTTACTTCAGCTGCAAAAGTTTTTGGATCTAATTTGATACCAGGTCCCATTGTAGTTGATAAGTAAACTGATTTAACGAATGTACCTTTTGCTGAAGCAGGTTTTGCTTTTAGGATAGCATCAGCTAAAGTTGCATAGTTTTTGATTAAATCTTCTTCAGAGAATTGGATTTTACCTATAGGGCAGTGAATCATACCTTGTTTGTCTGCTCTATATTCAACTTTACCAGCTTTAGCATCTTTAACTGCTTTAGCAATATCCATTGTTACTGTACCTGTTTTAGGGTTTGGCATTAAACCTTTAGGTCCTAATACACGACCTAATTTACCTAACATACCCATACAATCAGGTGTAGCAATCAATGTATCAAATTCAAACCAACCGCCAGAAATTTTATCGATAATTTCTTCAGCACCAGCAAAGTCTGCACCAGCTTCAGTTGCTTCAGTTGCCTTAGCACCTTTAGCGATAACACAAACTCTAACTTCTTTACCTAAACCTGCAGGTAAAACTACTGTTGATCTGATTTGTTGATCTGCTTGACGAACGTCAATACCTAAACGCATATGACATTCAACTGTTTCGTTAAATTTTGAAACTTCTTTTGAAATTTCTTGTAATTTTTTAATTGCATCAACTGCTGTAGATGGTTGTACAAAACCTTCTAGCATTTCTTGCATTTTCTTTTGTTTTTTAGTTATTTTTGACATTTTTTAATTTCCTTTCGTGGTAATAGCGGACAATTTGTCCTTCCATCTTAATCTTCTTTTACTGTAACACCCATTGCTCTACAAGAACCAGCAATCATTTTAACTGCTGCATCCATTGTTGTAGCATTCAAATCGTTCATTTTAATTTTTGCGATTTCTTCTAATTGCGCTCTTGTAATTTCTGCAACTTTATCCTTATTAGGAGCTGAAGATCCTTTAGAAATATTTAATGCTTTTTTAATCAAAACAGGAGCTGGTGGTGATTTGATGATGAATGTGAAGCTTCTGTCTTCATAAACATCAATAATAACCGGAATAATATATCCAGCTTTATCTTGAGTTTTAGCATTGAATTGCTTACAGAAATCCATGATGTTTACACCATGTTGACCTAAAGCTGGACCAACTGGAGGTGATGGATTTGCTTTTCCTGCTTCGATTTGAAGCTTGATTTTTCCTACTACTTTTTTTGCCATTTTTTTCTCCTTTTGTGGTAATAGCGGTCTTTCTCTTTTGGAGAAATAATCCTTCCACATTTATTTGTACTAACTATATAAGTTTCTAAAATTTAGGCTTCGGAATGGTTCCCGAAGCTAAATTTTATATTCTTATAATTTATTAATTTGCTTGTATTCCAATTCAACAGGTGTTTCACGACCAAAGATTGAAACATTTGCTCTAAGTTTAGATTTATCAGGGTAAACTTCGATAATATCAGCATCAAAGTCTGCGAATGGTCCTGAAATAATTCTAACTTTATCTCCAACTTTAACATCAAGTTCAACTTTTTCAACTTGAGATGATGTTCTGTGAAGTATTCTTTTAATTTCACTTTCTCTAACCGGAATAGGTTTTTTAACTGAACCTACGAACTTAGTTACCCCTGATGTATGTCTTACTACATACCAGCTGTCTTCGTCCATAATCATTTCAACAAGAACATATCCTGGGAATACTTTTTCTTCTTTTTCTTGTTTTTTGCCGGCTTTCATTTGGACAACTGTTTTTTGAGGAACTTCTATTCTGAAGATTTTGTCACCCATATTCATATATTCAATACGTTTTTCTAAGTTTACTTTAACTTTATTTTCGTATCCGGAATATGTGTGAACGATGTACCATCTTTTTTGGTTTTTCTTAGCATCTTTAGCTTCTTTTTCAGCAGCTTCTTGAGCTTCTGCTTCAGCTTGTTCTGCTAAAACATCTTCATTTAGTTCTTCTTCCATTGTTTTTTCTTTTTTAGTCATAAGCCACCTTTATTAATTTTGCTTAATCTATTACTTAATTAGGCTAAGTAATCCTTTGAATAAAAGATCCATTAAATAAATTGCTACAGTAAATACAAACACAATAACGATTACTGACAATGTTTCAAATACAACTTGCTTTTTTTCAGGCCAGCTGATTTTGCCCCATTCGTTTTTTACGCCTTTAAAATATGTTTTTATTGCTTCTACTGATTCATTCATTTATACTTTATCCTTTATTTAAAGTTAAAATCGCGCCCTGAAGGACTCGAACCCTCGACATCCGGTTTTGGAGACCGACGTTCTACCAACTGAACTAAGGACGCATGTTTGGGGAATTATCCCCAACTGCAATCTCGTTTTAACAAACTACTTAGTTTCTTTGTGAGTAGTGTGTTTTTGACATTTTGGACAGTATTTGTTTAATTCTAATCTTTCCTTAATGTTTTTTTTGTTTTTTGTTGTTGTGTAGTTTCTTTCTTTGCATTCTTCGCAAGCTAGAACTACCATTCTGTCATTTTTTCCTTTGATACCCATTGTTTTTATTTCCTTTATTTTATTAACTTATCTCCTATTTAAAATAGAATGTGTACATCCCACATTCTATCTTTTTCGGCTTATATTTTTATATTATATCAAAAAAAATAAAATGCAAACTAATTGTAAACAAATACTACATTTTTGACAGAATTAACTTCGGTTTTGATCTTTATATAAATAAAATCCCGAAAGTATATTTACTATCGGGATTTTATTTTTTATAATTTATTGTTTTGTTTATCTGCGCATTGATGCTTGTGATTGGGTTGGATATTTTCCTACTGAATCTGAACGAAGTTGTTCCATGTAGATTTGACCATTTTTAACAACTTGTTGTAATTGAGTCAAATTACCTTCCAAGCTTGTAAGAACTTGTTCTGCGTATAATTCAGCACCTTCTCTAATCTTCATAGCTTCATCTGTAGCTTGAAGTCTAATGTTTTCAGCATCTTGAAGAGCAATGTGTTTAATTTTTTCACATTCTTCAACTACTTCATTTTTAATTCTAATGCCTTCACGTTCAATTGCTTTTATTTGATCTGATTCTGATAATTTTCTATCAGCTTCATTTTGTGCATCTTGTATAATTTTATTAGCTTTTTGTTGAGCTTCATTTTGTAATTCTTCTTTACGTTTCAAGAATAATCTTGCTTCTTGAACTTCAACCGGTAAAGCTGCATATATTCTATCGATTAATGTTTCAATTTCCCTTTTGTTTACTACAGTGTATTTTAGTACAGAGCAACCTTCATCTAAGGCTATTTCTAACATCTTTAGTAAATCATACACTCCGTTTTGTGGCATGTCTATTATCCCTTATCCCTTTCACAATTATATATACTAATATATTACATAAGCAAATTTTAATTGTCAAATAATTATTATTTTGACAATTACATATTTTAACATGGGGATTTATTGTTTACTGAGAGTTTCGGCTTTAATAATTTCTTCTGGTAGGTTATCGTAAATTTTATTGATAATTTTTTCTAATTCTCGGATATTTATAAATGCGAATTTGGCAAATTGAATTGTTTTATTTATTTTGTTGTCTAATTCTTTAAGGTATTTATAAGCCGAGCTTTTTTTTATTTCCTGAGCTTGTTGAGTGGTTTCGGCTTCTGTTGAATTGTTTTTTTGTAAAAATTTTCTTGCTGCTTGGACATCGGCGGGAAGTGTTGAATATAACTCGTTAATAATTTTTTCGGCACCGCGTTTATCAATTGCAATATATCCGCGAAAAATTGGAAGAGCATAACTTTGCTCTATTTGATCTTCAAAACTTTTAATTAATTTTTTTGTCTTGAATTCCATTAGTTAAGCCTTATTTTTTAAATATTCGTAAACTGGTTCAGGAACGAATTTTGAGATATCTCCGCCGTTATTCATAATTTCTTTGATTGTGCTTGACGAAATAAAGTTGTATTTAGGTTTAGTTGTCAAGAACACTGTTTTTACTTTGTCGTATAGTGCACTATTTGTTTGTGACAGTTGCATTTCGTATTCAAAATCTGAAACTGCGCGTAGTCCCCTTATTAAAACTTTTGCACCTATTTTTTTTGCATATTCTATGGTCAAACCTTGGAAAGAATCGACTTCAACATTTGGAATATCTTTTACGCTTTCTCTTATGAGTTTAACGCGTTCTTCTGTTGTTAGAAATCCTTTTTTTTCACCGTTGTGTGCAACTGCAATTATAACTTTATCAAATATTCCAGCTGCATTTTTTAAAATATCAAGATGTCCTTTGGTTATTGGGTCAAAGCTACCCGGATATATTGCTATATTCATATATTTACCTTCTTAAATACTTTTTTATAACGATGATTATATGTTAACATTTACTTTTTTTCAATCCTGTCGATATTTGTAGTTTGAAATATTAAATTATGTAAAGATATTAGCTTTTTATTGCAATTTTATATATCAAAAATACTTTATCTATATATAAGAAATATATAATTCAAAAGATTATATACACTACCTTCTACTTTCTACCTACTACTAACCTTTTACACGAGGAATTGTCAAAGATTCCAAGGAAGCTTCTTTAATCGGAAGCTTTTTTTTTGCTTTAAGTTAATAATATTGAAAATCTTAAAAAAATTTTTTATACTGTAGTTTAGTTAATATAAAGATAAAGAGAGGTGTAAGGATGAAATTCAATCATAGAGCTAATTTCGGGGGGGGGGTAACCCGCTAAAAGCTTTTAACCACAATAGTTTTACATTTTTAGATAAGAAAAAACATGGATTTACATTAGCGGAAGTTTTAATCACATTGGGGATAATTGGAGTTGTTGCTGCGTTAACTATACCAAGTTTAATTACGCATTTTGAAAAAATTAGAACCGCGAATCAACTTAAAAAAATTTACTCAGAATTAGCTCAAGCATTTAAGGCTGCATCTGATGAAAATGACTTATACACGATTGGTGATAATTGGGATGATAGAACTGCTATAGTCAAAGCTTTAGAACCATATATAAAATTTGCAGGTGTTTATAGTGGTAATGAATCTGGGCAGAGACCGATGTGTTATGATGGAAGTATAAAGTCCTATGTAAAAGGATCTGCACAATATGGTTGGTTAGATACTGTTGGTGTTTCTACTCCATTTTCGACTAAAACATCTTCCGTGAAATTATTAAACGGGGCTTGTGTTGGGTTTGATCTGAATGGTGGCCTTGTTCGAATGGTATATGTGGATGTAAATGGGAGCCAAAGTAGACCAAATATTATTGGTAAAGATTTGTTTTTCTTTCAGGTAAAACCAGATGGCTCAATTATACCTTCTGGATATGATTTACCATATTCTACATTATCCTCAGGAAGTGGTTGGGGATGTAATAAAAATGGCGGTAAAGGTGGATATTGTGCAGCTAGAATTGTTCGAGATGGTTGGCAAATAACATATTATTAGTATTTAATTTTCCCATTGAAAAAAAAACATGTTCTTGTTAAAATTCTCTTTGCATAAATGCAGAAAGAAGGGATAAGATATGGCTAAAAGAGTTTTGCTATGTATAATGGATGGTTGGGGAATTTCAACCGGTTCAGAAAAATATGATGCAACTAAGCTTGCACATCCAGTTAATGTTCCTGAATTAGAACATGATGAAAAATTTATTCACATCAAAGCTGATGGTGAAAATGTTGGTTTACCTGAAGGTCAAATGGGTAATTCAGAAGTAGGCCACTTAAATTTAGGTGCTGGTAGAATTGTTTATCAAGATTTATCTAAAATCAATAATGCAATTAAAGATGGTTCTTTCTTCAAAAATGAAAGATTTTTAGCTGCTATTGAACACGCTAAAAAGAATAATTCATCTTTACATATTTATGGTTTAGTTTCTACTGGTGGTGTACACTCATCTTTAGACCACTTATTAGCATTAATTAAAATGGCTGCTGATCATGGTTTGACTAAGGTTTATGTACACGCATTTTTAGATGGTAGAGATACTCCGCCAGCTAGTGCTTGTGAATATTTACAAGTTGTAGAAGATGAACTTAAAAAATATAATTTACCTCCTGTTGCAACTGTTATCGGTCGTTATTATATTATGGATAGAGATAACCGTTGGGATAGAGTTGAAAAAGGTTATAACGCTTTATTATTAGGCGAAGGTGAACATGCATCATCTGCAATTGAAGGCGTTAAAAAATCTTATGAAAAAGGTGAAACTGATGAATTCGTTCTACCTACAGTTATTGGTGGTGAAGAATCAAGAATTCATGATAATGATTCAATTATTTTCTTTAACTATCGTCCTGATAGAGCCAGAGAAATTACTAAAGCTATCAATTTTGCAGATTTTGACGGATTTAACAGAAAGAAAGTTCTTAAAAATATCTTGTACACAACAATGACAAGTTATGAAGCAACATTTACTTTCCCTGTTGCATTCCCTAAAGAAAAATTAGTTAATATTTTGGGTGATGTTTTGGAAGCAAATGGTATTAACCAATTCAGAACTGCTGAAACTGAAAAATATGCACACGTTACATTCTTCTTCAATGGTGGTATTGATGAACCTCAACCTCACGAAACTCGTGTTCTAGTTGCTTCTCCAAAAGTTGCAACTTATGATATGCAACCTGAAATGAGTGCTTATGAAGTTTGTGATAATGTTTTAAAAGCTATTGACGATGAAAAATATCAATTTATTTTAGTTAACTTTGCTAACCCAGATATGGTTGGTCATACCGGTGTTATTGAAGCTGCAACAAAGGCTTGCAAAGTTGTTGACGAATGTGTTGGTAAAATCGCAGATGCTTGTCGTAAGAACGATATTGTTATGTTGTTAACTGCTGATCACGGTAATTCAGAAACTATGGTTGATGAATCAACCGGTAAACCTCAAACAGCACACACAACTAATGAAGTTCCTTTTGTTTTAATCAATGCTCCTAAAGATATTGAATTAAGAGAAACGGGTGCTTTATGTGATGTTGCTCCAACTGTTTTACAGTTGTTCGGTATTGAGCAACCTAAAGAAATGACTGGTAAGTCATTAATTAAATAATTTAATATAGTAGAGGTTAGGCTTTTAAGCCTAACCTTTTTAAGCGAATATAAATAGTAAGAAATAAGAGAAGGTTATGAGTAATAGAATAGAAAATTTAGATATTGATTTTTCATTTAAAAAGAATAATGTTGATGAGTTATTCTTCAATTTGAGTGAAAATCCTGAAGGATTTAAGAATAAAGATTTTAGATATACCTTGAGTATGATTTATCAAATTATAGAAGATGAATTCGCAGGTGTATTTTTGAGCCCAAATGCTCCTACTCGTAATACTCATTTCCACTTAATTAACAAAGCAGGAAAGTTATCTTTCTTTGTTACACCTACAAATAACTTTCAATATTATTTGAAATCAAAAGGTTCATTATTCCGTTTCAAGTCTGAAGTGTTAGATGATAAAGTCGGATATTTTATGGCTTGGGATTTAGTTATGGATTATTTCGGCGGTTTTGGTAATGTTGTTGATTTGGCTGATTTAACTCCTACATTTATTTATTTGAATAAATTAACTTACTTTGTTATGAAATTGATTGAAAAATTATATTTCATTCCAACTGTTAAACGTTATGGTCAGATGTTTAGAATTGTTTATGAGCCAATCATTAATAACCAAAAAATGGCTAGAATTATTAATCAATTCGAAGAATGTATTCCTGAAGATTTATTTATTCAAGGCGAAAAACCTAAAGATTTTGTTTATGAATTTATTTATACATATTTGAATTATGTTATTTATAAGTTCTTAGGTATTAAAATGTACAGATTTAAAGATGTAAAATCTGGTACATATTTATTAAAAGATTTAGAACAAAGAGCGGTTCTTAAGGGTAAAGATATTGCAGAAAATTTTGCTCAATGGTTTGATGAGTTATATTTGGGTAAATACGATGTAATTCCGTTCTTTAAAATAGAAAAATTAGAAGATGAAGTTTTCAGATTGAAAGTTCATATTAAAAATAGAAAAACGGATGAAAGTGTATTAATCGATAAATTATATACCGATGAAGAAGTTTTTGGAGCAAAAGCATCTGATATTTCTAGAATTGTTGAAAAACAATTGAATTATGCGTTGCGTTATATGCCGGAACTTGAAGATTTGTTTGAAGATGAAGAAAAATTATATTTAGATTTGAACTTAAATGAAATATATAAAATTATTACTCAAACTGCATATTATCTTCAAAAAGCTCAGATTGAAGTTATATTACCTGACGAATTAGTAAATATTGTAATTCCTAGAGCTTCAATCAATGCTAAAGTTAAGGCATCTCGTTCTGAAGATTTGGCAGATTTAATCAATAACAATACAAATTCATCTAAGATGTCTTTGGATGATATTTTAGACTTTTCTTATGAAATTGCTATTGGTAATGAAAAAATTTCATTGGAAGAATTCAAAAAACTTGTTGAAAATAATAATGGTTTAATCAAGTACAAAAATAAATATGTACTTATTGACCAAGAAGAAAGTAAAAAGATTTTTGAACAAATTGCAAAATCAAATCTTAAATCAATGTCAAGAATGGAACTTATTCATGCTTCATTGTCAGGACAATTGGATCAATATGATTTTGACTATGATGCAGCATTTGCAAGAGTTCTTTCTGATTTTACAAAACCTATAGATATGACAATACCAAAAGATTTGAATGGAGAATTAAGACCATATCAAGAAGTTGGTTTGAAATGGTTGTGGACAAATGTATCAAAAGGTTTTGGTGCTTGTATGGCTGATGATATGGGATTAGGTAAAACTATTCAGGTTATCAGTTTGATATTAAAAATGAAAGAGGAAGGCAAACTTAAAAAACCTGTACTTGTAATTTGTCCTACAACATTGATGGGTAACTGGATGAAAGAATTACAGTTATTTGCTCCTAGTTTGGATGCGACAATTTATCACGGTGCAGATAGACAACTTGATGTTAAGCATGATGTAATTCTTACAACTTATGCAATTATGAGAATTGATGTTGAAGAATTGAAAAAACACGCTTGGAGTATGATTATTGTTGATGAAGCTCAAAACATCAAAAATCCGGATACAGCTCAAACATTAGCAATCAAAATGTTAAAGGCAGATGTTAAAGTTGCAATGACTGGTACTCCTGTAGAAAATAGATTAACAGAATTATGGAGTATATTTGACTTTATTAATAAAGGATATTTGGGTTCACTAAAAGAATTCCAAAAGAGTTATGCAATTCCTATTGAAAGATTTAAAGAACACTCAAGAGCTAGTAAACTTAGAATGTCAATTTCTCCATTCGTATTAAGACGTTTAAAAACTGATAAGCATGTAATTTCAGACTTACCGGAAAAAATGGTTCTTAATGAATACTGTTACTTATCAAAAGTTCAAGCAGTGCTATATGAAAAAACTCTTAACGAAATGATGAGTAAGATTAGTGGATTTACAGGTATTAATAGACGTGGAAATATCTTTAAACTTATAACTGCGTTAAAACAAATTTGTAACCATCCTTATCAATTCTTGAAGTCTGGTGAAATCAGTAAAGAAATGTCTGGTAAGATGGAAAAATGTATTGACTTAGTTCAAAGTATTATTGATAGAGATGAAAAAACACTTATCTTTACTCAATATAAAGAAATGGGTGACATTTTATGTAAGGTAATTTCTCAAGAATGTAATACCGAACCATTATTCTTCCACGGTAGTTTGACAGTTCCACAAAGGGAAGAATTGATTGAAAAATTCCAAACAGATAATGATACAAAAGTTATGATCTTGTCATTAAAAGCTGGTGGTACAGGTTTGAACTTAACAAGTGCAACAAATGTAATTCACTATGACTTATGGTGGAATCCGGCAGTAGAAGACCAAGCAACAGACAGAACTTATCGTATTGGTCAAGACAAAAATGTAATGGTTCACAGAATGATTACGTTGGGAACTTTTGAAGAAAAAATTGATGAAATGTTGAAATCTAAAAAAGAATTAGCAGATTTAGCTGTTTACGAAGGTGAAAAGATGATTACAGAACTTTCAGACGAAGAAATCTACGAAATCTTTACATTATCAGCATAGTTTGTTACTAGATGTAGATAATCAATTTAATGAATTTAAAATAAGAACGTTTGAGATAAAGCGTTCTTATTTTTTATTAATAAATATATAAAACATCGTAAAGACTATTGACTTATAGCTACTATCAGATAGTAAAATAAAAGAAGGAGGGAAATACATGAAAAAGAAATTATTAATTACGTTGGCTATTTTGGTTGCATCGTGTGGTTATAATCATAATGTTTTTGCGAATGAACCATCAAATTTAAAAGGATATCAACTTCAAATATTGAACAAAGTTAATACACCAAAGGACTTGAAAAAACTTTCAATCGCAGATATGAACCTTTTAGCAGAAGATATAAGATATGCAATAATGAAAAGGTCAAATACAATTGGTGGTCATTTGGGACCTGATTTAGGAATTGTAGAAGCTACTATAGCATTACATTATGTATTTGATTCTCCAAAAGATAAAATAGTTTATGATGTATCACATCAAATTTATCCTCATAAAATTTTAACAGGTCGAAAAGATGGATTTTTAAATCCGGAAAAGCATCCTGAAATTTCTGGATATTCAAATCCCCAAGAAAGTGAACATGATTATTTTGTAGTTGGTCATACTTCTACTGGTGTAAGTTTGGCGACAGGCATGGCAAAAGCAAGAGACTTACAAAAAGATAAATATAATGTTGTAGCTTTAGTTGGTGATGGCTCTTTGAGTGGTGGTGAAGCTTATGAGGGGTTAAACAATGCTGCTGTATTAGGTAGCAATATGATTATTGTAGTTAACGATAATGAAATGGCGATAGCAGAAACTCATGGTGGTTTGTATAGAAATTTAGCATTATTGAGACAAACTAAAGGGACTGCTGCAAATAACATTTTCAAAGCTATGGGATTTGAATATTATTATGTAGAAGATGGTAATAATATTAATGCTTTAATAAATACTTTCAAACAAGTAAAAGATACAAATCATCCGGTAGTTGTGCATATTCATACCTTAAAGGGTAAAGGCCTTCAAGAAGCTGTAGAAAATAAAGAAGCATATCATTATATAGCAGCTGGGACAATTGATCCAGGCAAAGTTCAAACCGGAATTGAAGAAACATATAACAGTATCACATCAGATTATGTTTTAAAGAAGAAAAAGCATGATTCAAAATTGTTAGTAATTTCTCCGGCAACACCTGCTGCAACTGGTTTAACAAAAGATATAAGGACGACATTAGGAGAAAACTATACAGATGTTGGTATCGCAGAAGAGCATGCGGTAGCTTATGCTTCAGGAATTGCTAAAAATGGAGGCAGACCTATTTTAGAAGTTATGAGTTCATTTATCCAAAGATCTTATGACCAATTATCACAAGATTTAGCATTAAATAATTCACCGGCAACTATATTAGTTTTTGGCGGTGGGATTTCGAGTGCAGATATGACACATTTAGGAATATTTGATATTCCACTAATTTCCAATATTCCAAATATGGTTTATTTAGCACCTACAACTAAAGAAGAATATTTAGCGATGTTAGATTGGTCAACAAGTCAGAAAAATTATCCTGTGGCAATAAGAGTACCTAGCGGTAAAGTTGTTTCATCAGGAGTAAAAGATAATACAGATTATTCAAAATTAAACAAATATAAAGTAGAAGAATCTGGTAATGAAATTGCAATTATCGCTGCAGGTAATTTCTTCCAACTAGGTAAGCAATTAAAGCAAGAAATTGCTAAGCAATTAGGAATCAATGCTACATTAATTAATCCAAAATTCTTAACAGGTGTGGATGAAGAATTATTGAAGAATTTAGAAGCAAATCATAAAATTGTAATCACTTTAGAAAGCGGAGCTTTAGATGGTGGATTTGGAGAAAAAATTTCAAGATTTTACTCACATAGTAATATGAAGGTATTCAACTATGGTGCAAAAAAAGAGTTTACAGATAGAGTTCCATTAGAAACTTTAAATCAAAGATATCATTTAACTCCAGATTTAATAATTCAAGATATTTCACCATATTTAAAAAAATAATTTAGGTAAGATAGGTAGAAATAAAAAAGGGAAACTTTATAAGTTTCTCTTTTTTATTGGCTAAAACCTTAATTTTTTATTAAGATTTCAATATTAATATATGTTTATGTTACACTTTAAGCAATGATAGACTTGGAGAGGTAGTAACATAATGTTAAAATATTTATTAAAGCTTTTAGGCGATCCTAATGAGAAGAAAGTAAAAGCAATGATGGGTATTGTAGAGCACATTAATGCTTTAGAACCTGAATTTGCGAAGATGACAGATGATGAACTTCGAGCAAAGACTCAAGAATTTAAAGATATATTGGCAAAACGTCCGACATCAAAAAATTTCAAAGAAGATTTGAAACTTGAGAAAGAAGCATTAGATAAAATTTTACCGGAAGCTTTTGCAACAGTTAGAGAGGCTGGTAAAAGAGTATTAAATATGCGTCATTTTGATGTTCAATTGATCGGTGGTTATTTCTTGCACAATGGTCATATTGCAGAAATGAGAACTGGTGAAGGTAAAACATTAGTTGCTACGCTACCTGCATATTTGAATGCATTGACAGGTAAGGGTGTTCACGTAATTACAGTAAACGATTACTTAGCAAAACGTGATAGTGAATGGATGGGTAAAATCTATAAGTTTTTAGGTTTAACTGTTGGTGTAATTCTTTCAAATGGGGAAGGTGCAAGAGATTTCGATGTAAAAAAACATGCATATCAATGTGATATTACATACGGAACTAATAATGAATTTGGTTTTGATTATTTGAGAGATAATATGGCGTCAAGTGTTGAAATGCTTGTTCAAAGACCATTTAATTATGCAATCATAGATGAAGTTGATAGTATTTTGATTGATGAAGCAAGAACTCCATTAATTATAAGCGGTCGTTTAGCTCAATCTGCAGAGACATATCAATTAATGGCAAGAATTGCACCTCAATTGCAAAAAGAGGTTGATTATACTGTCGATGAAAAAAATAAAAACGTAATTTTGACAGAAGAAGGTATTGATCATGCTCAAGAGTTAATTGGTATAAAAGACTTATTTGACATTCATACGCAGTATGCTCATCATCTTTTGCAAGCGTTAAAAGCCAAAGAATTATTTGTTCGTGATACGGATTATGTAGTTCGTAATGACGAAGTTATGATTGTAGATGAATTTACCGGACGATTGATGGAAGGCAGACGTTGGTCAGATGGTTTACACCAAGCGGTAGAAGCAAAAGAAGGTGTGGCAATTCAAGATGAAACTCAAACTTTAGCAAGTATTACGTTCCAAAATTTATTTAGATTGTATCCAAAACTTTCAGGTATGACAGGTACAGCCATGACTGAAGAAGCTGAATTTGGTAAAATCTACAATTTGGAAGTTACAACAATTCCAACGAACAAACCTGATATTAGAATAAATTATCCTGACGTAATTTATAAATCAGAAGCTCAAAAATATTTAGCTGTAGTAGATGATATTATTGAGCAACATAAAATAGGAAGACCAGTTTTAGTAGGTACAATTAGTATTGAAAAATCTGAATATGTTTCAGAGTTATTGCGTCAAAGAGGAATAAAACATAATGTTTTAAATGCAAAACACCATGAAAAAGAAGCACATATTATTGCTCAAGCAGGCCGTTGGGGTGCGGTAACAATTGCAACCAATATGGCAGGTCGTGGTACAGATATTTTATTAGGTGGTAATGCTGAATATTTAGCAAAAGCGGAATTAGAAGAACGTGGTATTGATGAAAATACTCCGGATTATGAAAATCTAAAAAATGAAGCATTGGAAAGAGCTAGAAAGATTACAGAGGAAGAGCATGCCAAAGTAGTAGAAGTTGGGGGCTTACATGTAATCGGTACTGAACGTCATGAGTCTCGTCGTATAGATAACCAATTGCGTGGTCGTGCAGCTCGTCAAGGAGACCCTGGTTCGACAAGATTTTTCTTATCATTGGAAGATAATTTGATGAGAATATTTGGTGGTGAAAAGATTACACAATTGATGACGGCATTAAATGTTCCGGAAGACATGGCAATAGATTCACCATTAATTACAAAAAGAATTCAATCTGCTCAAAAGAAAGTTGAAACCTTCCACTTTGATATGAGAAAGTCGGTTCTTGAATATGATGATGTTATGAATATTCAACGTGAAAAATTCTATCGTCAAAGAAGAAAAGTTCTTGTAGGAGAAGGTTTATACGATGATATTTTATACATGATGGAACGAGAAGTTGATAGATTGATGAGAAGTTACATTTCTCCGGAACAAAAAGTCGAAGAGTACGTATATGAAGATCTTCAAACAATGATAAAAGAACTACACTCTACAGTACCTCAATTATCAACTTTTGAAGTTTCGGATATTCAAAACATGCGATTTGAGCCAATGTATAATAAAATAAAAGATTTTGTTATTGAGGCGTACAAAAATCATGAAATAGAAATAATTAATTTCTACAACCAAGTAATCAGTGACTATAATGCAGGTTATCCTCTTCAAGAACCATTCTCATCTGATAACGTAGTAAGACATTTAGAAAAAGATGTATTATTAAAAGTTGTAGATAGCAAATGGATTGATCACTTACATAATATCGACATGCTAAGAGAAGGAATAGGTTTAAGAGCGTATGGTCAGAAAGATCCATTAATAGAATATAAAAAAGAAGCATACGATTTATTTAATAAAATGATGTATGAAATACAAAGTGATACAGTAAAACATTTATTCAGAACAAAATTTGGAGTACAAATAGTAAATAGTAATCCAGAAGAAACCTCGGAAGAAACTCCGGAAGAATAAAATAGAACAAAAATTGTAGAATAAAAACTCCCTAAAACTATTGATTTTAGGGAGTTTTTACATTTTTATTACGAAATATTAAAATTTTCAAAAAAATATTGAACAAGGGGGTTGATTTTTAAAATTGTTTGTTCTACACTAAAAGACGTGCGAAGGGCACAGATAAGTTTTAAAAATATAAATAGCAAAAAGTTTTAAAATTTATTTAAAAAAATTACTTGACAATAAAAATTCAGGTGATAAGATAAAGGAACCGCGAGGGAA
>CAJMPQ010000007.1 GCA_905215335.1 uncultured bacterium
TTCCATAACTTTCAGCGGTAAATCTATCCATTTCTGCTTTTGATAAATCTACATCCGCTACCATATTTGTATCTCCGCCTAGAGTTAAATTATTTAATAAGGATACGCCAACTTGGTTATTTACCATATTTATGGTACCAGAATTTAATGTCAGATTATTACCATCTAAAACATTATCTCTAACTCCTAAATGTAAAGTTGTTTTTTCCAAATCAATATACACTGGCATATACTCATGTTCAGAATCATCTGAATTCGCATCCAGCTTTGCTACAATAATTGGATATTCAGCTTTTACATCATTATTTAAGCGAACAGTACCTGTTTTATCACCCGTTATATGTAAATTATATGAATATGAGCCATTAATTTTATCATCAAATTGAACAAGTCCATTATTTTTTGCTTCAAGTGTCAAATTTATTCTAGGAATTTCATTAAAATCAAAGTTGTAAATATTATTATTATCTAAATAGATAGCCTCATTAACAGAACTTATACTTCCGTCTTCTGTAGGTGTTACAACTTTGTTACCTGAAAATAAGCTAGTACCAGAATTAGCTGAAATTTTAAGATTTGAATTGGAGTAAATAGCTCCACCATGTGCAGGTTCATACCAGGTATCAGATTCAGCTTTATTATTCACAAATGATGTATTTACAAGTTCCAAAGCATTATTGTCAGTATTTAAGAGACCACCGTAGTACTCATTTAAACCATCTTCCGAAGTAAATAATATATGGTCATTGATAGAAGAATCAATATCATATTGAATATTTTCGATATATTCTTCTAGAGAAATATCTTCCGGTTTATCTGTAATAGAAAACGTAATATCTTTTTCGCCAACATAATTTATATCAATATCATCACGTGAATCACTTCTAATAGAGATAGCACCACCGTACATATTTTTTGCAAGATTGCCATTAAAAAGAGAATCCTTAATTTGAACATGCGCCGGATTGGTATTTATTAAACATCCTATATTTTCTATACCCATTGCAGCATAGTGAGAGCCAAAATCTTTTATTACATTATTTTCTTCATCTACAAGTTTAAAATTAACCACACCAATAGTAAGACCATTTGAAGCCTTTAAAGCTTCTACAGCATTATATTGAGGTTTTGTAGTTGATAAAATACCAATAGCACCTCCTTCAGATGCTATATTATTTTTAAATGTTGAATTAGAAATTTTTAAATCATATCCTAAATATTTATCTAATGCCGCAGAAGAACTATCCCTGTACATAGACGTATTATCTAATAAAGAAGCTGGTCCTGGCATATTATAACTTGTATTCTTATTTAGAAGTATTGCACCTCCAATGTCTCCAGCATTACCTTCAAAATATGAATTTGATATATTAGTACTGCTAGAAAAAGTTTTACTAAGCGGAGTATTATTATAAGAATCTAATATTAAAGCCAAAGCTCCACCACCAGATTCACTAATATTACTTGTAAAAATCGAGTTTTCAATATTTAAATATAATGCATCATTTTCTTCATATGAATCCAAATATGGTTGTTTATAAAGAGCTATTGCACCACCAAAATTTGCAGTATTATTTATAAATTTACTAGAATTTACATTAGTATTTGCAGAATATCCTTCAGTAAATATTGCTCCACCCATAAAAGCTGAATTTGATACAAAATTCGCACTTATTTTATTAATGCTTTGAGAATTGTAAATGGCTCCACCTGACATACTACTATTAAAATAATATCTTGAGCCAGCTTCAAATGTAGATTCTTCAGTATTGTTAACTACTCTATTAGAAATAAAATCTCCTGTAATTGAATTTATTACACCTGTATTGTAAATAGCTCCTCCATAAGGATCTTCAGCCGATACATAATTATTAATGAATACACCATTGATATTATCAATTAAGCCAGAGTTATAAATAGCCCCACCTTCAGCATTACCTTTATAACTTGATGTAGCAAAATTATTAGCAAATAAACCATTTATAGTATTAATTTGAGATTCATTCGCAATTGCTCCGCCCATCGCATTTCTATAACTGTTTGTACTACTAGATGAAACTGTATTCTGAATAAAATTTCCACTAATTCTATCAATTAGCGCATTTTCAGCATTATAAATGGCACCACCGCTAATAAAACTTTTTGACGAATAAGCTATATTATTATAATAATTTCCTGTAATAGAATTTATCTTAGCATTTTCACCAACATTAGATAGTGCCCCTCCGCCAGTTTCATGGTATGTATTGGCATTAAAAGAATTACTAATAAAATCTCCTGATACATTGTCGATTTTACCGCTATTAATAACCATACCACCATCATCATAGCTAGTTATTGTTCTGTCCAAACCAATGAAATTATCGCTGATAGAAATTTCACCATCGCTAATTTTATGTTCAACCGGTTGCTCTGCAGAAGTATTATTATATTTTATATTTATACTATCAAATGGTACTTCTGAGTTTAAATATAAATCAACATTATCAGTTTCAGATCCTTGACCAATAGTTTTTATAGAATCTTTAAGTGTAAGAGCATAATAAACTGGTTCAATTTTATCAGTTTTTTGATTGTATTCGAATTTGACTACTAAGTCGCTACGTTCTGGAGGTTCTCCGCCAATTTGAATTTTTGTTAATGTGTATACATTACCAGAGTTTATATCATTTGTAACAACTTTTGTTGTATTTACGTTATCTTTAGCTGCGTTATTTGTTTCGCTAATAATTGAATTATCTTCTGCAGCATATGCACCATTCATGCTTAATGCCAACATTGAAGCTACAATCAAAGCATTCATTGATGTTTGTTTTGAAATTCCAAAAGTATCAGAATTGTCTGATTTTTTTATAATTTCACTCATATTCATCATCCTCAATTCACTATTATCGATATTTTTCCTATCGACATTTTAAGAAACCATCTTTATTGCTTAGGGCAAATCTTTACATTATAAAATATTGTATATCTATAACATATCTTTATTTATATATTAAACTATTTTTACTAAAACTTCAAGCCTAATATAGTATTTAAATATTAATACAAAATAATGAGGTAAATTTATTCTTCGTTGTACACAAGCTTTTTTCTCAAATTCCATTGGATTAACGTCAAAATTAAAATTATAACGAATAAAACATATGCAATTGCACTAGCTTTTCCTACATTAAAATATTCAAATGCATTTTTATAAATTGCATATACTAAAACATTTGTACTATCAAATGGACCACCTTGCGTCATCAAATATATTAAATCAAATATTTGAAATGAACTAATTGCTGTTATTATAACGACAAAAAATATTGTAGGAGAAAGAAGCGGTATTGTTACGTTCTTGAAAGTTTGATATGCATTTGCACCATCTATTTTAGCAGCCTCAAACATACTTTGCGAAATAGCAGATAATGATGAGAGAAAAATAATCATATTGTAGCCAATCAATTTCCAAACAGAAACAATTATTAAAGCTGGCATTGCAAATTTTGAATTATAAAGCCAATTTATATGTATATGTAAAACTTGATTAAGTAAGCCTATATTCGGATCAAATATCCAAGTCCAAATTATACCAATAACCACCATTGGAGTAATGAAAGGTAAAAAATATGCTGTTTTATAAAACTCACTTCCTCTGATTTTAGAATTCAGTATCGCGGCTAATATTAATGGTAATATTACGCCAAGAATTGAAGATGAAAGTGCAAAAACAATGGTATTAATAAGAATTTTATAAAATAAATGATCTTTAAAAAGTAAAGTGTAATTCGATAAACCTACAAATTCAATTGGATTTAGCAAATCCCATTTGGTAAAACTTAACCCAAAAGAACAAATTACAGGTATAATAATAAAAATTATAGTACCTAATAAAGCTGGTAATATAAAAATCCAAGCTGCACAATTTGGTACATTTAATAATTTTTCTAATAACTTTTTCATGATATGATTTAATTATAGACTAAAGATTGGGAGATGTGAATTATGCAAAAATATGAACACGCTTTTGGAAAAAATGATATTAGAGGAATTTACGGAGAAGATATTACCGAAGAATTATTTTATAACATAGGTTTAGGTTATGTAAATTGGTTAATACAACAAAGTAACAAAGCTGTTGAAGATTTGAAAATTAGTGTTTGTATGGATGCAAGATTACATTCACCATCACTAAAAAATGCTCTAATTGCTGGACTTTGTGATATTGGAGTAAAGCATATTGAAGATTTAGGACTTGCTCCAACACCTATAGGCTATTATTCTGAAGTAGCACATAATTTAGATGGAGCTATGATTATTACAGCAAGTCATAATCCTAAAGAATACAATGGACTAAAAATGACTTATGCAAGACAAACTCTTAATGAAAAGCAAATAAAAGAAGTTAAAGAAATTACATTTGAAAATTGGCATAATTTACCTAACAGTATTGAAGAAAAGAATTTTTCGACTCAAATTATTCCTGAATATATTGAAGAAATGAGAAATAAATTTGGTAAAATTGGCTCAGGTATAAAAGTTGTAGTTGATAGTGCAAATGCTACAGGTGGAATTGTTGGCCCGCAATTATATAAAGCATTAGGTTGTGAGGTTATTGAATTATTCTCTGAACCAGATGGGACATTCCCTAACCACCATCCAAATCCAAGTGTGTTGTCAACTTTAAAAACTTTATCAGAAACTGTTGTCAAAGAAAAAGCTGATGTTGGTATCGCATTTGATGGAGATAGTGATAGAATTGGAGTTGTTGACTCTCATGGTAACCCACTTACTGGTGATAAATTATTATTAATTTATGCCCTTGATATGATAAATGATCTTGGTAAAGATTTAACAGTGGTTTCAGAAGTTAAATGTTCTCAAGTTTTATATGACACAATAAATGATACCGGAGCAAAAGCTGTTATGTGTAAAACTGGTCACGGCTACATTAAAGAAAAAATGAAAGAAACTAATGCTTTATTAGGTGGTGAAATGAGTGGACATACATTCTTCAAAGACAGATACTATGGCTTTGATGATGCGGTTTATGCAGGATGTAGAATGATTGAAATTATTGCAAAAAACAAAAAAGTAAATCCTGAATTTAAATTAGAGGAAATTCTTGTACCATTTACTAAAGTTTTTACTAGTGATGAAGTACGTTTTCCTTGTCCAAATCACTTAAAAAAAGAAGTTTTAGAATCAATGAAAAATGCTGTTGAAAATAATCCAGACATGTTTGGCTCTGAGATAAAAGAAATTGTTACACTAGACGGTATGAGAATCGTTTTTAAGGGCGGTTTTGCATTAATTAGACAAAGTAATACCGAACCGGTATTTACGCTTCGATTTGAGGCAAATAACGAGGCTGAGTGTAACAGATTTAAAAATACAATGATTAATTATCTAGAAGAATGCTTAAAAACTAAGGTTTAAGAATACAAAAAAACAGGTATCAATTCAGATACCTGTTTTTTTATAATTATTTTTGATATTCGCTAAAGTCTTTTGCAACTTCACGCCATTCATCTTCATTTACACAATATGCATGGCTCCAAAATTTTTCAATTGCATAGGTTTCGCGTTCTTCCTTGTGTAAGATGTGGACTACAACATCGCCGTAATCAATTAAATTCCATCTATTTTTTGCATCATTTTCTTGTCTTATTGGTAAACGTGAAAATTCAGTTTTTACCTTATCTTTTGTATTTTCCATTAATGCTTTTACTTGAGGAGTAGAATCCCCTGTTGCAATTACAAAATAATCTGCAAGTGATGATACATTACTAATATTTAAAATCGTAATATCTTTAGCTAATTTATCATCTAAGAATTGCGCAATTATACATGCGAACTTGTGCGAATCTATTTCTTTCAATTTTTCACCTTTCTATTCAATCATATCAACACGGCGTTTATGTCTTCCGCCTTCAAAACCTGTTTTTAACCATATATCTACAATATCTAGAGCTAAGTGTTCACCAATAACACGTTCACCAAGACATAAAACATTAGCATTATTGTGCGCTCTTGAAACTCTTGCAGAATAAGTATCTCCACAAAGCGCAGCTCTAATACCATGAACTTTATTTGCTGCTAATGACATGCCAATACCGGTTCCGCAAATTAAAATACCTCTATTTACTTCACCTGATATAACTTTTTCAGCAACTTTTCTTGCAATTTCAGGATAATCGCAAGATTCTGGAGTATATGTACCTACATCAACAAATTCAATATTTCTTGCCTTTAAATAGTCCATAATGCTTTCTTTATAACGAAAACCACCGTGATCTGAACCAATTGCAACTTTCAAATTTTCCATAATAAACTCCTTATATGTACTGAAAACAAAACTGTCATAATTAATTGTACAAGTTTTTTTTCAAAAAGTAAATATTATTAAATTTAAATGATACAAAAAAAGAGGCAAATATGCCTCTTAAAATGGAGTTTAATAATTGATATAACAGTTCTATGAACTGCTTACTAACTGCATGGCTTGTTGTAATAAATCTTTATTAGATGAAATCAATTTATTAACCATTTCCATCTGCATTTTTGCCATTTGATAATATGAAATATTACCTTTAAAATCAGCATTGGAAAGTTCTAATAAGCCTGAACGAATTTCACCACAACCTAAAACCGGTTTACCTGATTCTTCAGTTTCTAAGAATTGTCCATCTTTGTACTCATATAAACCTGCTGCATTGTGGAAATTTCTTGTAGTAATTCTGTATAAAGGAACAACTTTTTTACCACTTTCAGCTTTTCCAACAATTGTACCATCATTTTTTATTTCATATTCGTCATATTTTCCTAAATACTTACCGTTATTTGGGTCAATCCACATTTTAATACTTGTTGTAGGTACATCTAAAGCACCACCTTTTAAAGCAGTTTCTTGATACAAATCAGCACTTATAGCTTTTGTACCTTGCATAATTTCGCCTTTATCATTCAAAATGTATCCTTGGACAGTATTACCATTTTTTGCTCTGTAAACACCTTCTCCATCAAAAGTAAATTCACCTAATCTAGTATAAACACTACGACCATCCGGTGTTTTAGTTAAGAAAAACCCTTTACCTTCTAAAAATACATTATCATTAGAAGTACCTGGAGTAGATTTACCTTGGCTCATTTTTTTTGCATAATCATCATTTATTGCACCTCCAAGGAAAGTTTTAAAGTTAACTTGTTTTTCTTTAAAACCTGGAGTATAAATATTTGTCATGTTGTCAGCAATAACATCCATCCAGTTTACAGTAGCATACTGCGTATTTAATGCTGTTATAAAAGCATCATTCATAATTCTTACTCTCCTTGTTGTTGCCTTTGTCTTCTTCTTTCATTTTGTTGTTTACTACTATTTGAATATGATAAATCTGTATATGGTAAATCATTTTCAACAAAAGTAGCCTTTAAGTTTTCAATATTATTTCTCAGATACTGTTCAACAGCCTTATCACCAGGAATAAAATGAGCTGCAACTGCACCATCTTTTCCTACTCTCAAAATTACAGAAACATTTTGATCAAAATCAATTCTTAATGGTTGATTATTCTCTTTTGCTGTATTAATAGCATTTAATAAAGTTTCTGAAACTTGCACGTTTTGTTTCACTTCTGCAACATCAGAGCCTGAAGCTATCATTGTATTTGCCTGAGCTTGGATGTTTTGAGCAGACACATCATTAGTTTGAGTCAAATTGATAAAAAATTGTGCATCACTTTGAGTCAATGAAACTGTATTTTTTGAATCATTATTTCCAAAACTAAATAATCCATGGGTTTTAGATACAGAATCTATCTGTTGAATGCCTGATACATTATTTGCATTATACATCATTCTTTGAATATCATTAGTCAACATTTGATTAGCATTCTGAACACTCATAGAACCATATTGGCTGTAATCAACAGATCCATTTAATAAATCTTGATCCTTATTGGAATCTTTTGGATTATCTTTGCTTGACAAATTTTGAGAATCATTATCTTTTTTTGACTCTACAGAATTCACTTTACTATCAGATTTTTCTACACCACTTTCATCTTTATTTTTTTCAGAAGAAGAAACTTTATTCATCTCATCTTTAAATGATGAATCCGAAGAAGTTTTCTTAGCATTATCAGAACTTGCAGTACTAGCCGCCTGTGTAGCTGCAGATGAACTGCTAACTGATGATGTTGATGATGTTGCTTCTATACCCATAATTTAGTTACCTTCTATTTCATTTAATTGTTTTAACATTTCTAACTCTTCTTCTTGAGCTCTTTCTTGTTGTTGTTTGAAGAACCTTGTTACACCTAGTTCTGAGAATTGTTTTAGTTCGGCAGCTTTTTCTTCTTGAAGATAAATTTCTTTATTTTTTTCTTTATGCTTTTCAAGAACCTTTACTGCTTGTTCACACTTCACTAGTTTTTGGACTTCAATATCTAATTTTTTTTGTAACTCTTGCCTTACAGCCTCGAGTTGCTCAGCTTTCTGCCATAAATGCTTTAGAAAATTATCATATGTTTCATACATTCTTGGATCAGCAGAGCGCATACCTTCTTTTGTATCCAAAATATCTTGATTATTCTTCTTGATATCTTGTTCAGCTTGATAAACTGCCTTCTGAGCTTTTTGAACTTTCATTCTCTGCTCTTCTTTTTGATTTATTCTAAAATCTAAAACTTTCTGCAGTCTATATCTGAATGGCATGCTATTTATTACTCTTTCTTGATTTATTATGTCTTATATCAAAAGAGTTATAAACATCTAAATGTATGATATTGTTATAATGATACAAATACAAAAGTCAAAGAGCACTAATAAAATTTATTAGTGCTCTTTAATATAAATTTAAACAAATTTTACTACTCTTCAGTTGGAACTTCTGTTTCAGTTTGTTCATGAACAGATAGTGCAATACGTTTATCTGAAGGATTGAATTTTAATATATAAGTTGAAATTTTATCTCCTACCTTTAAGATATCTTTAGTATCGTTTTGGTAATCAACAACTTCATTGTGTGGTAATAAAGCTTCTACACCAGGGAAAACTTCAACAAAAGCGCCAAAGTGTTTTAATCTTGTAACAGTACCCTCAACTTTGTCACCTTCTTTAATTTGTTTTTCAGCTTCAATCCAAGGATCTGGTTCTAGATTTTTCAAACTCAATGAAACTCTTTGTTTATCGTGATCTACAGCAATAACTTCAACATCGATTTTGTCACCAACATTCAAGATATCAGTAGGATGATCAATCCATCTCCAAGATAATTGAGATAATGGTAATAAACCATCAATTCCACCTAAATCAATGAAAGCACCAAAATCTGTTATACGTACAACTTCACCTTTTACTACTTGACCAGCTTCGATTTGAGAGAAGATATTTTTTCTAGCTTCTTCTGCTGTGTCTTCGTACACTTTTTTATTAGATAAGATAAAGTTATTTTGTTGAGCATCTAATGTTAAAATTTTAAGTTCTAATTTTGAACCTACTTCAACATCAGCTTCACGAGTTCTCAATTGAGATGAAGGAATAAAACCTCTAACTCCTGAAACTTCAACTAAGATACCGCCTTTTACAACATTTACAACAGTACCTAGAATTGTTTCATCAGCAGCTTTTGCTTTTTCTAATTCTTTCCAAGCATAAGCAAAATCAACTTTTTTCTTAGATAACAAGAATTTACCGTCTTCGTCTTCTTCTTTGATAATTAAGAATTCGCCTTCTTGTCCTTTTTCAAATTTATCTTCAGGATTTTCGCCTTTATCAACAGCTTCATAAGTTGGTATAACTGCAATTGTTTTAGCACCAATATCAACCATTACACCTTGACTATCAAAGCCACAGATAATCCCTTTTACTAAATCGCCTTTTTGAAATTTATAATCATATTTTGATAATAAAGCTTCAAAATCTTGATCTGATGTTTCCTTTTTTGTAACCATAATTAACTCCATTGTCTAATAGACACTACTATAAAACTATGCACATATACTAACAAATTTTTTACAATATGTAAAGTTTTTAATAAAAACTATGAAAAAAAGTTATTAATTATGCCAGTTACAGTAGTATTTTTAAATTCATCAACCTTTTCAACTAAACCGGTAAGTTTGTCTAATATTCTGTATATTTCATTTGCAACATGTTTAGTTGAGCCAGCTGCGCCTCGTCCTCCTACTATTTTGTCACCTTCTGTAATAAAACAATCAACTGAATGTTTATTATATAGGATATTTGCAAATTCATTATTCTTTAAAGCAACAGAAGTGAAATGTTTACCTTCTTTTACTGCTTTTTGAGCAAAATTTGATGTGATATTTTGTATAGCCATAATTTCTCCTTTTTCATAGCAAAAACTCTAGATTACTTTTTTAAATAGCAATCTAGAGTTTTTTTATAAAAATGTAACAAAACTTAAGATTTCAATGATGTAATTAATTCATTAATTGCTGTTTCTTGAACTAAGATTTCAGAAATTCTGTCTTTAGTTTGTTTAATCAATTCAGCTGGAGCATTAGCAACAAATTTAGGATTATTGATTCTACCTTCTAAAGATTTTCTTTCATTTTGCAATTTGCCTAATTTCTTTTCTTGTCTAGCAATTTCTTCATTAAAATCAATCAAGTTTTCAAGAGGAATTACAATTTTTGAAGCAGATACAACAGCAGTTGCTGATTTCTTAGCTACAGGATTAGTATCATCAGCGTAAGAAATATTTTCAACTTTAGCCATGCGTTTAATATAACTTTCTATAGCTTCGAAAATTGGCTTTTCATCTTTTGTTGCTCTGATTTCAATATCAAATTTAATAGACATTGCGATATTGAAACTTTGTCTTACGTTTCTTAAAGATTTAATAGTTTCAAATACAAGTTCCATTTCTTTAGCTTCAGCTGGGAATGCTAATTTATCACTATATGTAGGATAATCGGCAACCATAATAGCTTTGAAATCAGTTTTTTGAGGTATCAATTGCCATACTCTTTCAGTAATATGAGGCATAATCGGATGTATCAATCTTAAAGACATATCTAATACATATCTCAATACTCTTTGAGTATTTAATTTCAATGAATTATCTTGCAATTGAATTTTAGCAATTTCTACATACCAGTCGCAATATGAATTCCAGAAGAAATCATATAGAACGTGAGCTGTCTCACCAATTCTATAATTTTCAATATTTTCATTTACTTCTTTTGCTACGGAATTTAATTTATCTAAAATCCATTTATCTGCAATTGTTAATTTTGAGTAATCAATATCTTCATTATCTACACCATCAAGATTCATTAATACAAATCTTGAAGCATTCCAAATCTTGTTAGCAAAATTTCTGCCGTATTCAAAACGTTCATCACTAACTTTAATATCTTGACCACCATAAGTACATAATGAAGTCATTGTAAATCTTAATGCGTCACAACCGTACTTATCAATAATAACAACAGGGTCAATAGTATTACCTTTAGATTTAGACATTTTTTGACCTTTTTCGTCTCGAATTAAACCATGGATATAAACAGTTGAAAATGGAGCTTTTCCTGTAAATTCAAGACCCATAGTAATCATTCTTGCAACCCAAAAGAAAATAATATCAAAGCCGGTTACAAGAGTTGTTGTAGGGTAGAACTTTTTAAAATCTTCACTTTCAGTGTTTGGCCAACCCATAGTCGAAAATGGCCATAATCCTGAAGAAAACCAGGTATCCAATACATCAGTTTCTTGTGTATAATGTTCAGGATCAGGATTTTCTTTTGCTACAACCATTTCACCTGTTTCATTATGAATATATGCTGGAATTTGGTGTCCCCACCATAATTGACGAGAAATACACCAATCTCTTATATTTTCCATCCAGCCTAGGTAATTCTTTTCCCAACGTTCTGGTATAAATTTAATTCTACCATCTTTAACAGCTGCAATAGCTTCTTCTGCTAAAGGCTTCATTTTTACAAACCATTGTTCAGAAAGAAGAGGTTCAATTGTTGTACCACAACGTTGACATTTTCCAACATTATGCTCATGGTCTCTAACTCTTAATAGAGAATGGTTATCTTCTAACATTTTAATAATTTGTTTACGAGCTTCATAACGATCAAGACCATGTAAATTACAAGGAACTTCACCGCATGCTTTCATTTTACCTTGTTCATCAATAACCCAAATTGGTTTTAGATTATGACGTTTACCAACCTCAAAATCATTAGGGTCGTGAGCTGGTGTAATTTTAACAGCACCTGTACCAAATGATTTATCAACATATTCATCAGCAATAATTGGAATTTCTCTACCAGTTAGTGGAATAACTACAGTTTTTCCAATTAATTCAGAATATTTATGATCTGATGGGTGTACCGCAATAGCTACATCACCAAATATTGTTTCAGGTCTAGTTGTTGCTACAATAATTGCACCACTTTCACCTTTTAATGGGTATGAAATTTCCCACATATGTCCTTGTTCTGTTTCATATTCAGTCTCAACATCTGAAATAGCAGATTGACAACGAGGACACCAGTTAACAATGTATGCACCTTTATAAATTAAACCTTTTTCGTATAATTTAACAAAAACTTCTTTTACTGCGTCAGAACAACCTTCATCAAACGTAAATCTTTCTCTAGATCTATCAAAAGATGCACCTAAACGTTTACATTGGTCTAAAATTCTTGATTTGTGAGCATTTGCCCATTCCCAAGTTTTTTCTAAGAACTTTTCACGGCCTAAATCATGACGAGACAAACCTTGTTCTCTAAGTTGTTTTTCTACTACGTTTTGAGTTGCAATACCTGCGTGATCAGTTCCTGGAACCCAAAGAGTTTCAAAACCGCTCATTCTATGATATCGAACTAATATATCTTGCAAAGTTTCATCTAATGCATGCCCCATATGTAAAACACCTGTAACATTTGGAGGTGGTATTACAATTGAATAAGGTTTCTTTTGACTCTTTGCATTAGCCTTAAATAATTCGTTTTCTTCCCAAAATTTGTAAATACTTTCTTCCGTTTCTTTTGCATCATAAACGGTAGGTAAATCATTAATGTTACTAGCTAGCATTTAATATATCCTCACAATTTACTGCGTATAAGAAAAGAATAACATAAAAAAAGCAATAAAAATTTAATATGTTACAAAAAATTTCATTTGTTGAAATTAGTATATAAATATGGTATACTAATAGAATAGAAATGAATTTTTTTATGGAGTTATAGTATGAAGTTATCAAATAAAAAACAAGCGTTTACTTTGGCTGAAATAATGATCGTATTGTTGATTTTAACAATATTATTTGCAGCATTTGCTCCTTTAATAACAAAACGAAGAGTCATGTCAAATAGAAGTAAATATGCGGTTTGGAGTTATGCAGATTTAACAAACACAATGAACGCATACTATGACCCAGGTTCAGCCAATTTAACTGGAGAATTATTCTTTGGAGCTACACCATCAGATAAATCTTCAATAAATACAACATTTTTACCACTATCTAAGGTCGTTATAAGATCTGGGCCTGTAACATCAAATAATAAAATTCAAAGACAAGTTCAATTCCGTTATGGTAGAGATTCTGTTAGAGGAGATTTTGCTGGTACATGGTTACTAGATGGTAAAAACGTATTACTTGGTGGTAAATACGATAATATGAAGTATTCTAATGATGCAACCTCTATTGCTAAGTACAATTTAGGTATGGGTTTTGGCTCTTTAAATTCTATCAATAGTGGTGATACAGTACTTGATAATAAAGCTGAAAACAATACAGCCCTTGGTTTTTATTCATTAGGTCAAGTATCAAGAGGAAAAAGCAATGTTGGTATTGGAGCTTTAGCGGGTTCTAAGATGACATTTGGCGAAACAAATACCTTTGTTGGTTACTCTGCTGGATACTCTGCTACTACATCTAAAGAAAATACCGCAATTGGAGCAAAAGCAGGTTCGTCTCTTACTACTGGTAATAATAACACCTTTATTGGAGCTTTTGCTGGATACAATTCTTCAATTACAGGTAATGCAAACGTAGGTATCGGTTATAGAGCATTGGCATCTTTAACTTCAGGTACTTATAATACAGCTATCGGATATAATGCTTTAGGTTCATTAGTCGGTGGTTCTAGAAACACTGCAATAGGTTATAATGCATGCGCAAATCTTATAAATGGTTCAAATAAAACTTGTATAGGTGCAAATTCAGGACCTAAAGAGGGAACTTCTGGTGAAAGATATTTGAACGCTCGTAATGATGATGTTCAAAGAACATATATTGGAAGCACTCCTTACAATTTTGGTGGTGATGCCGTACTAGAAATTCATAACGTTGGTGGAACAAATGGTAGATTAGGTCAACCAAAATTATCACCAAGTGTTGTTTCCAATACAACAACTGTTATTAATGGGAACTTAATCGTAAGGGGTCGTATGTTTTTCACAATGGGTTCAACACTACGAGCTTACCAATACTATGAAATTGATGGATCTAATGCTGACCATACATTAGTACAAGGTGAAGAAATTGTAGATTCTCAAACAGATTATTCTACTTGGAATGATCCTAGTAAGACAAATTGTGTAAATGATTCAAGTTGCAATTTTTATCCAAACTTAGTTGAACAACCTTCTGATAGACGATTAAAAAACATTAAAAGTAAAAGTTCAATTGGTTTAGCTGAGATTAACAAACTTAATGTTTTAAACTATGTTTATAAGAATGATCCAACAAAAAGACCTCAAGTAGGGGTAATTGCACAAGAGTTAAAACAAATATTCCCAGACTCCGTAACAAAAGATGAAAACGGTTATTTACAAATTCGTTTGGATGAAATGTTTTATGCGGCTATAAATGCAATAAAAGAATTAGATAAAAAGATTATAGCTATAAGTAAGAAAGTTACTAAAGTAGAAACTCAAATATCTAAGTTAGAACAAGAAAATATTAGCCTAAAAAATCAAGTTGAAAAACTTTCTGTAAGAATAGAAAAACTAAAGGCTACAAACTAATATATCTATAGAAAATAGAAAAAGCGGTTGTTAGATTTTAACAACCGCTTTTTCTTAGTAAAAATTAATAAAAATTTGATTTAGGGTTACCTTTGACATAAACTGATAATAAACGGAGTGCCGGGTTGGAATTAAAAAACTTACCGGCTTAGAAATAAATTAAGGAGAATAAAATGACACCAAAAAATTTTTTATTTACTTCTGAATCAGTAACAGAAGGTCACCCAGACAAGGTTTGTGATCAGATTTCAGATGCAATTCTAGATGAATTTTTAACAAAAGATAGACAATCAAGAGTTGCGGCAGAAACAACAGTTACAACAGGTATGGCTCTTGTTTGTGGTGAAATTACAGCTGATTGTTATGTAGATATTCCACAAGTAGTTAGAAATACAATCAAAAATATTGGTTACGTTGGCTCAAATGCAGGTGGATTTGATGCAAATACTTGTGCTGTATTAACAAGTATTGATGAGCAATCAACTGATATTGGTAATGGCGTAAACAAAGCTCTTGAATCAAGAAATGCAAATACTGATACTTCAACTACAGAAACTGAAGATATTGGTGCTGGAGACCAAGGTATAATGTTTGGTTATGCTTGTAATGAAACTCCTGAACTTATGCCACTTCCAATAAGTTTAGCTCATAAATTATCACATCGCCTTGCTCAAATTAGAAAACAAGGACTTGTTGGATACCTAAGACCAGATGGTAAATCTCAAGTTACTGTTGAATACAAAGATGGTAAACCAGCTAGAATACATACCGTTTTATTATCAACTCAACATAACCCTGAAATAAATGGTATTAGTGATAATAAAAAAGTTCAAGAAATTATTAAAGATGATTTAAAAAATCTAGTTATAGATTACGTTTTTGAAAAAGAATCAATTAAACCTGATAAAGACACAATTATACTAATTAACCCATCTGGTAGATTTGTAATTGGTGGTCCACAAGGTGATTCAGGATTAACAGGAAGAAAAATCATTGTTGATACATATGGTGGATACTCAAGACACGGTGGTGGAGCATTTTCTGGAAAAGATCCAACTAAAGTAGATAGATCTGCAGCTTATGCATCAAGATATGTTGCTAAAAATATTGTAGCAGCTGGTCTTGCTGACAAATGCGAAATTGAACTTGCTTATGCTATTGGTGTGGCAGAACCCCTATCAATTATGGTTGATACTTTTGGAACTGGTAAAATAGCTGATGATGAAATCGCTAAACTTGTATCTAAAAACTTTGACCTAAGACCAGCTGGAATTATTAATAAATTTGATTTAAGAAATTTACCAGCAAAAAATGGTGGAAAGTTCTATCAATTACTAGCAGCTTACGGTCATATGGGCAGAACTGATATTGAAGTTCCTTGGGAATTAACAGATAAAGCTGACTTACTAAAAGAACAAGCTATGAAATAAATTCTAGAGAATAGAATATAATATAAAAAAGCTAATCTTTGATTTAAGATTAGCTTTTTTATTGAAATAATAATAAATATTATTTATGTTTTTTTTCTAATACAGATAATTCTTTTTCTAAAGAATCTAATTTTTTAATCATTTCAGCATTATCTTGCTTTAAAGCTGCAATTCGAGCTCTGTCTCTTGAAATTCGACTAGCTAATACCTCAACCTTAGTATTCAAAGTTTTAATAGCATTAATAGCAGCATAGAACATTTCATCCCAACGGATTTGATAATAACCACGGCTATCCTTAGTTACTGAATTTGGGAATATTTGTTTTAAATCTTGTGCAATTACACCAACATGCGGAAGTTTATTTTTATCATTTTTATATGTATAATTATAAACTTTTAATTTATTGATTTCGTCTAAGCCTGCTGTATATAGAGAACTTAAATTTTTCAATCGAATATCAGATCTTAAATCTGGACAACAAGACCCATCAGAATACATATGGGCATAGTTTAAATCTATATCCATAGAATTGTGATCATTACCTTTCAAAGTTATACTTGAACCTGTTGATTTGTCAGTATAAGATCCTCCGTATCGCCAATCATCAGAAGTATTTTTGGCTGACATTTGTGTGGTCCAATCATAAGAAACTATACCATTTTGTGAACCAATAGGTACAGCACAAACACATGAAAAACGGCCACCTTGTTGAGCATGCATACGACCTCTGTTCCCTCTAACTTTTTCAGTTCTTTCAGAACCATCGAGGCCACCCATTGGACGAGCATGAGTTCTATTCTTAGCTCTTTCTGTAAAATATAACATCAAAGCAGGTTGATTATCATACAATGATGCTCTAGCTGTTAAATATGTTTGTCCTCGAACAATAAAATTACCATTTATTAATACTGATGAGTCACCCATCGAAAATGGTTTTGCTGAGCCATTTTTAGAATTCACATTATGAACTTCAATTACAGAAGCACCACTCCAATATCTATTATCATATCTATAGAACTGTACTGGGAATGAACCTAAATATACACGTTCTTCATCATCTGTGTATAAACCTTTTGACTTATTTCTTCTTCCTGAATCTGAGCTCTTATCTTTATAAAGTCCAGAATTAGCACCAACACAAGTTTTATGAGACCCTGTAATTTCAGAACAAGCATTATAACCTATAGCTGTATTATAACTACCTGAAACTGATGATTGTAGAGAATAAGCTCCAATTGCAGTATTACCTTCACCGGAGTTAGCTTTTAACATGCTATGTGGTCCATAAACTGTATTATAATTAAATTTTCCAGAAGTAGAAGGAGCTGCATTATAACCTACAATTGTATTACCAGTTGCCGCAGAAGACAATGGAATTTTTTCACCAACTACTGTATTATAACTTCCTGAAACTAATTTATTACCAGTATCAGTACCAATTAAAGTATTATACGAACCAGTTGTTAATTGATTAGCCGCATTAGAACCAATAGCAGTATTATAGCTACCCGTAGAAACTTTTTTTAATGCTGAATATCCCAAAGCAGTATTATACTGACCCGTAGATAAACCTGATAAAGCACCTACACCATATGCTGAATTATATTTTGCAGCACTTGGCTGTATGCTATCATATAAACCACCAAACAACATATTGGTTGAATCAGCAAATAATTCACCAACAAGTTTACCTGCACCTGAATTTTCACTACCATACCTGAATTGCATTTGAGCTTGAGGTCGAGGTCTTTTATTTGTAGGTCGGATAACAACTTTTGAATAAGGAGCATAATTAGCTATATCAGACTTATCTGTTGGTGTCAAACCTATAAAAGCTTGTGCAGTCATACTTTTATTAATATGATCATAATAAGCATCATATTGATCATCATTTGCAACGAAAGCCCAAACATTTTCAGTAGAAGCGTTATTATACCTCACTGTGAAAACTGGAGCAAAAGCCGCAATGATAATTACGAGTAAAGACATAATTATCATTAATTCTGCAATTGTAAAAGCTTTATGTTTTTTATAATTCATTATTTATACTCCATTATTTTTTTTCTAATCTTGCTGTTCTAGAAGATAATAATACAACACGCTTTTGTATTTCAGAATGTGACTTATGAATATTAACAGTATCTTTTTCTAAATCAACAATATCAGCTGCTAATTTCTCTATTTTATTATTCAACGTTTTAATTGCATTTATCGCTGCGTAGAACATTTCATCCCAACGTATATGTAAATACCCATCTTTGCCATTAGTAACCGCTGTAGGGAAAACCTTTTGTAAATCTTGAGCAATAACACCAACGTGAGGAGTTTTATTCTCATCATCTTTAAATGTATATGTATATGGTTTTAAAGCTAAAATTTCAGATAATCCAAAATTATTTTCAACAAAATTATCCTTTAACCTCAAATCTGAAGATACGTGCAATTGAGGACAAGGAGAATTAAAACTGTATGAATAAGGATCGGTAGTACAAGTTTTTTGACCGCCACGATGAGTATCTAAAACGTTAGCAGAAAATGGATCCGGTTTAAAGTTTTTACGGAACCAACGACAAGTATATTTTCTACGTACAGGTCTCCAGGTGTCATCTCTACATACGTTACCACCACGTAAGTTAGTAGAAATATCAATAAAATTGAAGCCAGCTAAATCTTCATGGTTATCAAGAGCAAAAAAGTTTCCACGAACAACCAAATTTGAATTTAATACAGCCGAAGCTGAACTAAATTGTTTTGCATTACTTGGAGAACTACCAACATCTGGTCCAAACCAAGGACGAGTAAAATTACCATCAACGTTATGAATTTCCAAAACAGAACGACCAGCAAAGCCACCTAAAGGATAACCACCTAAGAATACTCTATCATTACCATCACCACTAAATTCTGTTGGAGTATTACCAACACCAGAACCTGAAGTATAACCAACGCAAGTTCTTGTTCCAGTTTTACCAGTAACTGTAAATGACGCACAAGTATCATAACCAACTGCCGTAATGTTTGTTATATCTGGATTACCAGAAGTATAAGTATCATAACCGATTATAGTGTTGTTTTTAGCTTTTTTACCATAGAATTTTGAGCCCGCAATAGTATTATATGTTGCATATTTATCTGCAAAGCCACCACCTGTTTGAGCACCTGAAAAGACATTATAAGAACCAACAGTATTAGAATTTGCAATAGAATAAGAACCCAGTGCAATATTACCAACTAAAGCTTCAGATGATGTCCCTGAATTTGAACCGACAAAAATATTGGAATTAGCTTTAGATGCCAATGATCTAGCTGAGTTATTACCAACAGCAATAACATGGTTTCCTGAATCTAAACTTGCATTAGTTGCAAGCGCATATGAACCATAAGCAACAGTATTATTAGCTGAAACCAAAGAGTTCGCAACACCTACCCCTGCTGCTGTATTATAAGAACTACCATAAGAGGAATTAGGCAGCATTGAAAAGAAATTTGAGCCTAATAATAAGTTATTTTTACTATCAACATGCAATGTACCAGCATTAACACCATCACCAGTACCATACCTAAACTGAATTTGACGTTGAGGGGAAGGAGAATTAGAAGCTCTTATTACAACCTTCGCACTTTTATTAATTTGGTCAGCTGGAACAACCTTTGGATTTAGCCCAATAAAAGCTGATGAAGTCCAACCTGGAACACCTGGATCATAAAAAGCATCCATCATATCATCATTAGTAACATAATTCCAAACTGACTCATTTGAAAAACTAGCACCGCTTCTTCTTTTAGTAATAATTGGAGCCAAAGCCGCAAATAAAACAGCTATAACAACCAAAACTATCAATAATTCAGTCAAAGAAAAAGCATACTTCTTATATAATTTCATCCTCATCAAACTCCAAAAGTATATAACATGAACATTATTATTATATCACATTACAAAAGCTTATTCAATATAATTTACAAATATTGCTAAGAACTTGTAATGACTGGTAATTTATCATTACAAAACTTTACACAATGATAAATTACTACGTGATAAAATTTACTTATGAGTAATAAAGAAATTAAATGGACAATATGTTTATTAGTAATACTTGGTAATTTTTTAGGCATGCTAGATTCAAGTACAGTGAACCTAGCTTTATACCCCATAGCTAAAGATTTGAACATAACACTGGCACAAGTGCAATGGGTAGTTATTGCATATATGCTAGTTTTAACCGTATTTTTACCATTTTTTGGTAAAATTGGAGATTTATTTCCTAAAAACAAAGTATATTCATTTGGATTCTTTATTTTTGCAATAGGCGCTCTATTAAACTCCACAGCACCAAATTTTTACTTATTAATTTTATACAGATGTATTGAAGCTCTTGGAGCCTCAATCATGATAGCAAATGGTCCAGCAGTAATCGCAACCCTTTTTAAAGGTGCAGATAGAGGCAAAGCTTTGGGAATAAACGCTTGTCTTGTTGCCGTTGGGGGCATGAGTGGTCCCGCAGTTGGAGGCGCACTTATAAACTCTTTCGGTTGGAGAACAATTTTTCTTCCTTCAGTTCCAATAGCTATATTTGGTGCTTTTTACGCATACAAGATGCTTCCATCCTATATTAAACACATTGAATTCAAATTTGATTATAAGGGTTTTATATATTTCACAGTGGCGTTATTTGCTTTATTACTTGCAATCTCAGAAGGACACCATTGGGGTTGGAAGTCAATCAAAATAATATCATTAGGTGTACTAACGCTTATATTTGGCGGTCTGTTTTACTTTAGAGATAGTAAAATAAATTATCCATTAATAGATTTTAAAATGTTTAAAATTAAAACATTCACATTCGGGAATATAGCAGTTATGACATCTTACATGACAATGTTTACAAATGGAATTTTATTACCCTTCTTCCTACAAGAAATCTTAAAATATAATGCCCTAATAACAGGCTTACTTATATTACCTTATTCTATTGCATCATCTGCAGTAGCTCCATTTGCAGGATCATATGCAGGTAAACATGGTAGTAGGCTACTAACTGTTGTTGGTCCATCCATTTATATTTTAGCTTTAATAATTTTTACTACATTCAATACTTCAACACAAATATGGGAAATCATTTTAGCATCAGTGATTATGGGCATTGGAAATGGCTGTTTTCAATCTCCATCAAATACAGCTATTATAACAAGTGTAAAAAAAGAAGAATTAGGTTTAGCTAGTGGAATACTTTCACTATCAAGAAATCTTGGAAATATTCTTGGTGTAGCTATCACAATTACATTATTTGATAGTTTTAGAACAATGTTACTTAATGATGGCTTAGCATATCAAAAAGCATTTTTATCATCTTACCACTGGACAATGTGTTTTGGTATAGGCTTTGGAATTATCTGTCTTTCTTGTGCAGCTTTTGCTTACAAAAAATAAAATTAATAGCAAAATTTTATATTTTTGGCCTTATAACACATAGGAGGTATTCATAAATATGAAAGTTGATTTAAAAGCTATATTAAATAAACAAAAAGCACTAGAAAAACCAATAATAGAAAAGAAAAAAATAAAAGTTCATAAATTAATATTTGATGAGAAGAATGTAACAAATCCTGATAAATCTTTTGATATATTTGAACGACAAGTGACACAAATAGTTTCAAAAAAAGAAAAAGTTGAACCTAGCTCGTTTTTTGGAGAATTAAACGCATTATTTAATAAATTTTTAGAAACAAACCAAATAGATAAAATAAATAAAAATGGTACTAAATTCGCAGAAAAGCTTGTTGGACTTGGTGATGGCAGACTTGCTGCAATTATATACAGTCTTCTTATAAAAGCTAATGAAGGAAATCCGGAACTTGTTGAACGCTTTGCAATAAATGGTCTTGCTATCGCAAAAAGATTTAATGATCCGGTCCATATTATGGCAAGATGCGAAAATTTAAGAAAAATCTATAATGTTACCAGCCCTCAAAGTGAAAAAATGTTAAAAATTTTATATGAAGAAAAAAGAGCTCTAAATTCTATAACAAAGAATTATGAAAGTGCTAAAAATAGATTTCAAACAATTTCAAAAGAAATGAAACCTGTTGAAAATTATCAAATTATGCAGGGCGCTATACAAATTCAAATTGCAAAAATCCTAAGAAACACAAACAAAAATGCTGCAATTATAGAACTAAATAGCGCATACGATTTACTTAAAAGTGTAGGGAAAGGAAAATACACTAAAGAAATCGAAAAATTACTAGACGACATCAATAAAACACAAATCTAAATATTAATTATATGTAAATATAATTATTAAATATTGAAAATTCAAAATGTCTGTTTTATCATATAAGTGTAATAAGTACACTAAACATAATATGAATGGTAGGAAATGTATGACTTGTAATGAAAATATAAGAAACATCGCAATTATAGCACACGTTGACCATGGTAAAACAACTCTTGTTGATTGCTTATTGAAGCAAGCAGGTGTTTTTCGTGAAAATCAACACATGGAAGAACGAGTATTAGATAGTAATGATTTAGAAAGAGAAAGAGGTATTACAATTCTTTCTAAAAACATTTCTATAGACTATAAAGGAACTAAAATCAATGTTGTTGATACTCCGGGTCACGCCGACTTTGGTGGTGAAGTTGAACGTGTTTTAGGTATGGTTGATGGAGCATTACTTATTGTTGATGCTGCAGAAGGTCCAATGCCTCAAACAAGATTCGTTTTATCAAAAGCTCTAGAGTTAGGTTTAAAAATCATTGTTGTTATTAACAAAATTGATAAACCAGCTGCAGAACCATTAACAGCTTTAGATAAAGTATTTGATTTATTTACAGAATTAACAGATAGAGAAGACTTAATTGATTTTCCTTTCATTTTTTCAAGCAGTTTAAACGGATTTGCAATAAATGATCTTGAAGATGAAAGAAAAGATATGGTTCCTCTATTAGAAAGTATTATTAAAAACATCCAACCTCCAGAAGGTGATGAAAATGAACCTTTCCAATTCAGAGCAACAACTCTAGACTATAACGAATATGTTGGAAGAATTGTTGTTGGACGTATCGCACACGGAAAAGTTTCTTCTCAAGATCAAGTTTGTGTAATACATGCTGATGGTTCACAAGAAAAAGGAAAAATAGCTAAATTATTCGGATTCAAAGACTTAGGACGTGTTGAAATAGATTCAGCTAAAGCTGGGGATATCGTTGGAATTGCTGGATTTTCAGATATTCAAATAGGTGAAACTATTTGTGATCCAAATAATCCCAAAGCTTTACCTTTAATTAAAGTTGATGAACCTACGCTACAAATGAATTTTTCAGTAAATGACAGCCCTTTTGCCGGTCAAGAAGGTAAATTTGTTACATCAAGACAGCTTAGAAAACGTCTATATAACGAATTAGAAAAAAATGTTAGTTTACGTGTTGAAGATACTGATTCTACAGATTGTTTCAAAGTTTCTGGTCGTGGTGAATTACACTTAAGTATTCTTATTGAAACAATGAGACGTGAAGGTTTTGAATTTGCAGTATCTAAACCTGAAGTAATATTTAAAAGAATTAATGATGAATTATGTGAACCTTATGAAAATCTAATCATAGATGTACCGGAAGAATATGCAGGTAGCGCAATTGAAAGATTATCTAACCGCAAAGCTGAAATGAAAGATATGCAAACAGCTAAAGGTAGAACAAATCTTACATTCCATATTCCTGCAAGAGGCTTAATCGGTTTTAGAAGTGAATTCATAAGAATGACAAGAGGTGAAGGCATTATGTATCACACATTCTTGCATTACAGACCTTATGCCGGAGATATCCCTCGTCAAAGAAGTGGATCTATCATTGCTTTTGAACAAGGTGAAGCTATACCTTACGCTTTAGCTCAATTTGAAGATAGAGGTGTATTCTTCATTACTCCAAAAACAAAAGTTTATAGAGGTATGATTATTGGAGAATGTAACAGACCTCAAGACATACAAGTAAACATCTGTAAAACTAAAAAACTAACAAATATGAGAAGTTCAACAGCAGATGTTATGGTTACTTTACAAGCTCCAAAAATATTATCACTTGAAGAAGCTCTTGAATATATCGGTGATGATGAATTAGTTGAAATTACTCCGGAAAATGTTAGATTAAGAAAAGCTGATTTAACAAAGAAAGTATACAACTAATTTTAATAAAATAAAAAACAACATTAAAAAAGCGAAGAGTTTTAAATTCTTCGCTTTTTTGTATAAAACATCTAAAATTTACTCAATAAATTTCCCTTCAAACAAATCCATAATCATATTTACACTATCGGAATGATAAGATGAATCTGGATTTCTAGTTGCTGAAAACTTAGTTTTTGGAATTTCAACAGTCTTCACATCAGACTCAGTTTGAATTTTATCAGAAACCTCAGGTTCAACAGCTTTTTTTACAGGAGCTTTTTGATTTTGAGACTCTAATGATAGAGTTGCTGATTTTACCTCTTGCACAGGTTTAACAGCAGGGGCAGGCTGATCATCATCACTAGAAGATTGAGATTTTTCTGAGCGTATTGCATCATCTCCAGGAGCTGGTGCCCTCACGATAATTTTTGGAGAATTGCCTGCAAATAAGTTTCCAACAGCATCAACTATAAAATTATGTTTTGAACCATCAGGTCCAAATTGTTTTAACCAACTTGGATTTTTAATTGTAATAATAACTTCATCTGATGCAATTTTTACAGGTAAAGCTTGTTGCTTTAATATCGCACGAGATGGGAAGCTTGAAATATTTTCAAGAAGTTTAACCCATTGATTTTTTAAATTATTACCAGCAGCTGGTTTAGACATTGGAACTGGTTGATTTAATACTTCATCCTCAGTTGCTTGCTCAGATTTTACTGGTTGTTCAACTTGCCTACTTGGCTTAAGCGATTGCGCTACTTCTTTAACTGATGAGCTTTGACTTGCTGACTTTTTAACCTCTTGCTTCATTACCGGAGAAGGTGGTGTATTATAAGCAGATACATTTACCAAACGTGGAGCATCACCAGATTCTAATAAAGAAATACGTTTCTGTAGCTCTTCCAATTTTGTATTTTGAACAAGATTTGCCATATCTAAAACCGCAACATCCAACCATAATTTAGGATTAGCAGTTTGTTTTAACTCTTTAATATACAAAGCACATTTATCAATCAGAGAAACTATTTGATGAACTTCAACAGATTCAAGTTTTTCTCTTATAATACTAATTTGAGACTCATTTAGTTGAACAACACCTGCTACAGAAGAATTTCCTACAGACTTTAATATTAAAGCATTTCTCAAGTACTCTAATAAGTTTGATAAAATTTGTGCAGGCTCGTTACCCTGATTATAAATATTATTTAGAACATCTAAAGCATCAGTTTGATTAGAAGATGCAATCGCTGCAAATAAAGAAGTTAAAGAATCAAATGATAATCTTCCCAATAGACGATTTATATCATCTACAGAAATTGCAGAATCAGATGAATTTAAAACACTCAACTGATCTAACAAAGCAATACTATCACGCATTCCGCCCGCAGAATTTTGAGCAATATAAGCTAAAGCATCATCAGTAATATTTATAGATTCTTTATCTGAAATATAGCGTAAATGCTTGGCTATATCATCAGTTGTAATACGTTTAAAATCAAATCTTTGACAACGACTTTTTATAGTATCTAAAACTTTATGCACTTCAGTAGTTGCAAGAATAAAAATTACATTTTTAGGAGGCTCTTCAAGAGTTTTCAAAAGAGCATTGAACGCTTGATTTGTTAACATATGAACTTCGTCGATAATATAAATTTTGTATCGACTTTGTACAGGTGCTAATGCAACTTTTTGAATAATTTCATCAGCATCATTAACAGAACGATTGCTAGCAGCATCAATTTCGATTACATCAATAGGAATAGAATTTGTAATATTTTTACAGTTTTCACACTCATTACAAGGTGAAATTGTAGGCCCTTTTTCACAATTTAATGATTTTGCAAAAATTCTGGCTGTCGAAGTTTTACCAGTACCTCTCGGACCGGTAAACAAATATGCATGAGAAATTCTATCCATTTGAATAGCATTTGCTAAAGCTTTTTTTATATGTTCTTGACCTACAATTTGCTCAATAGTCTGTGGTCTATATTTTCTGTATAAAGGTATGTAATTTTTATTCATGATAAAGTAATTATAACAAATAATCATAAAAAAAGGATAATTTATGAACTTAATTAAACCAAAGAAATTAAATTTAGGAGATACGATTTCAATTATAGCTCCAGCTGGTGGCGTAGACTTAAACAGAATAGAAATAGCAACAAAATATTTTGCAGATAAAGGCTATAAAATAAAATTAGGTTCAAATGTTAATAAAAAAAACAGATATCTCGCAGGAACGGATGAAGAAAAAATCGAAGATCTACACAATGCATTTCTTGATAAAGAAGTAAATGCGATAATTTGTGCTAGGGGGGGATACGGAGCAATAAGACTAATAAACAAGATTGACTATGATATTATAAAAAATAATCCCAAAATATTCTGCGGTTACTCAGACATAACAGCATTATCAATTATGATTCTAAAAAATGCTGGATTAATAACTTATTCTGGGCCAATGATTCAAAGTGATTTTGCTAATGATCAACTTAATAAATATACAGAAGAGGAATTTTTTAATACTCTACAAGGCAAAACTAGAGAAATAAGACCAATAAATGGACTAAAGGTATACAGATCTGGAAATTCCGAAGGAATTTTATTTGGAGGAAACCTTGCAACAGTCGCATCGTTATGCGGACAAGATTTTATACCTGATAAAGATTTTATCTTCTTTACAGAAGATATCAACGAAGATGCGTATAAAATCGATAAATATTTCACTCAACTTTTAAATATAAATAAATTCAAAAATAAAGTAAAAGGTATCGTACTTGGTGATTTTACAGGAATAGATAATAAAAATTATCTTGATCAGTTCTTTGCCGAATTATCTAACAAATTGGATATCCCTATTTACTCAGGATACCCAATTTCGCACACAGAAGTAAAGGCTACAATCCCAATAGGAGCAAAAGCAAATTTAAAAGATGGTGTACTTGAAATACTAAATTAAGTTCTTACAATTAACACATCAGATTGCACATTTTCAAGAATGCGTTTACTTACTGAACCTAGGATGAATTTAGATAAATATTTTCTGTCTCTTGTTCCTGTAACAACTAAATCTATATCTTCTTTTTTTGCGTATTTAATTATCTCTTGAGCAGGAACCCCACTTAACGTTTTTTTTGAAATTACATTTAAATTCTTATCATTAAATAATTTTTCATATTGATTTAAAAGAATATGAGATGCAGTTTCTTGTTTCTTTTCTATTTCTAGCATCCAGTTGGAATCTAAGTTTCCCTCTAAAAATAAATAATCTGGAATTTCAAAAACAGTAACCAAATAGATTTCTCTATCCGATAAATCCATCATATTTAAGCACTTTGAAATAACTTTTGTACTCAACTCAGAATTATCTACTGTAAACAAAACCTTTTTACGTTCATTTCTTTCTTTAGAAATATAAGTAGAAATTTTTGCGACAGAAGCTATTTCCTGAGAAACTGAACCTAACCATTTTTGTATGCCTTTTTTACCGTGCGAACCCAAAACAATAAAATCGTATTCTGACTTATCTAAAATATCCAAAATAGCATCAACCGTGGGACCGCACATTTTGATTTTTTTAGTAACGTTAATATTGTTTTCCTGTAAAAACTTTTCGGTATAATCTAAAATCGAATCTGCTGAATTTGTACATTGATATGCAAATTCACTATGTTCCAGTGACACTGTATCAGGTAAAAAACTCCAATCTATAACACACATTATATCAACTTCAATATTTTCAAACCAATAAGAAAAGTTTTGTATTGAATGATAACTTATCTTTGAGCCATCCGTACAAAATAAAATTTTCATAAATTTATATTCTCCTTCGCTAATAACATAAGATATGTTAAGGAAAATTACATTAGCTAGTCATATATACATTTTTCTGATATTATAAAAGTGTAATATATTACAGTTATTTATTAGGATAAGTTATAGTAATGACAGCTGAAGATAATGTAAAACTTAGAGAATACAAAGAACTTATAGAAATCATTGCTAAGGTGGAGTATCAAAAATTTTCAAATTCTCATTTAATTGAGCTACCTGAACTTATAAATATTGGTACTCACGCTTTATATATTTTATTTAAATCAAATTCACCAGAAAAATACAATAATACTTATCTTTCAACTGCAATAAAATGGGCTATACGTAACGAAGTTAGAAGACGTTATAAATGGTATACTCTAAAAAATAAACAAACATCTACAGAAGAAGATGATGAACATAATGAATTAGAATTTCGTGCAGAAGTCTATAAAAACATCTTATCAATTGATGAATTACAAGAAGCTGAAGTTCCTACTCAAATCAAATCACAAGATAGAACTCCAGAAGAATCAATTGAATTTTCAGAACTAAAAGAAGGTATTTTGGAAGCAATGAAAAAATTACCTCCTAGAGAAAGAGAGCTTATTGAATACAAATTCTTCAAAGAAAAAAAACTAAGAGAAATTGCAGAAGAGTTTAATATTTCACAATCAAGAATTTCTAGAATTATTCAAACAGGCTTAGATAGAATAAAAAAAGACTTGGCTAAACAGGGGATTATTTAGGATATGAAAACAATTTTTGAAAAAAGCAACGGTATTGATGGTATAAATCTTACCGATGAAACTGAAAATCTTTCTTTTTTACCTGCAAATTTATTGAGAGAAGACAATGTTGGATTACCTCAAATCAATGAATTAGAAGTAATGAGACATTATAAAGATTTGTCAGATTTAAACTTTTGCATTGAAAAAGGTTTTTATCCACTCGGTTCTTGTACTATGAAATACAATCCTAAAGTAAATGAATTTTTGGCATCTCTTGAAGATTTTAATATTCACCCTAATATGGATGATGATTTAGCACAAGGTTCTTTGAAATTAATGTATGATTTGCAAAAAGCTTTGTTAGAAGTAACAGGAATGGATGCCATTACATTACAACCATCTGCAGGTGCTCATGGCGAAATGACTGGCATGATGATTATCAAAAAATATTTTGACTCAATTGGTGAGAAAAGAACTAAAGTAATCATACCTGACTCTGCTCACGGCACAAACCCTGCAAGTGCAAAGATGGCAGGATTTGATATAGTTGAAATAAAATCTAATAATAAAGGTCAAGTCGACATTGAAGCTCTTAAATCAGCTATTAATGAAGATATTGCAGCTATAATGATGACAAACCCAAATACATTAGGTATTTTTGAGGAAAATGTTGAAGAAATTTCAAAAATAATGCACGAAAATGGTTCACTTCTTTACTATGATGGAGCTAATTTCAATGCAATAATGGGATACACAAACCCTAAACTAATGGGATTTGATGTTGTTCACTTGAACTTACACAAAACATTTTCTACACCTCACGGTGGCGGTGGTCCTGGAGCAGGTCCAGTTGCGGTTGTTGATAAACTAAAAGAATATTTACCAACACCTGTTATTGAATTTGATGGTAATAAATACTATAAAAATTATAATTTAAAACATACAATAGGTAGTGTAAAAGATTTCTACGGTAATTTTTCAGTATTAGTAAAAGCATATGCATATATCCTAATGATGGGTAACAAACTTAAAAACGCTTCAGCAAATGCCGTATTAAATGCTAATTACTTAAAAGAGAAATTAAAAAAATACTATGAATTACCATACGATGAACCTTGTATGCATGAGTTTGTTATAACTGGGGAAAAACAAAAAAAAGAAAATGGGGTTTCCACATTGAATATCGCAAAAGCACTTATGGATGGAAACGCTCACCCACCAACAGTATACTTCCCTCTAATTGTCCATGAAGCAATTATGATAGAACCTACTGAATCTGAACATAAGGACAAACTTGATGAATTTATACAAACTATGATTACAATTGCAGAAGAAGCAAAAAGTAATCCAGAAAAAATATTATCTGCGCCACATACAACACCAGTAAAGAAAATAGATGAGGTATTGGCAGCTAGACACCCAGACTTGAAATACACAGATTAGGAAATAATAAAATGAGTAAAAAAGAACAAAAAAAGAAAAAAATATCATTCCCTCACATGGGAACAATAAGTATTGCTTGGTCAGCAGCATTAAGAATAATTGGTTGTGAACCATTTGTAGAACCTTATACTAGTAAAAAATCATTATCTTTAGGAACAAAACATGCTCCTGAAGCTATTTGTTTACCTTATAAACTAATTTTAGGAAACTTCATCGAAGCAATTGAAGGTGGAACTGATTATGTTGCAATGATCACATCACCAGGATGCTGCCGCTTAGGTGAATACGGTAAGTGTATAGCAAATGCCCTACACGACTTAGGCTATGAAGCTAAATACCTAGACTTACAATTATATGATGGAATAAAAGGTATGTATAACTTCCTAAAGGAAGCTAGTGGTAAAAATAACCCACTACTATTTGGTAGAGCTATTCTTATTGCAATATTAAAAGTCTTTATGCTTGATAATTTAGAAGCTAAGCTATCATACTGCAGAGCTAGAGAAATTAACCAAGGTGACGCTGAAAAACACTATCATAAAGCTTTAAAATATATTGATAGTCAAGATACTTTGCTTGGTCTAAAAAAAGCTAAAAAACAAGTAGAAGACGAAATGAATAAAGTAGAATTAAATCTTAATAAAGATGTTTTAAATGTAGATATCACTGGTGAAATTTACGTTGTAAATGATGAATTTTCTAACCAAAATATTGAAAAAGAACTTGGTAGAATGGGTGTAGAAGTTCGTCGTAGCTTAACCGTAAGCAGCTTTTTGAAGGATGCAATTATACCTAAAATATTCAGAAAAGGTGAAACACACTTACAACGTGCAGATAGACTTGCTAAACCATATCTAATGAGAGATATTGGCGGAGATGCTCTAGAATGTGTATCAGATGTAGCTTATGCAAATGAAAGAGGTATAGATGGTATCATACACTTAAGCCCATTCACTTGTATGCCTGAAATTATGTCTCAAAATATATTCCCAGCTATGCGTGAAGATTGTGAAATTCCAATTCTTCCACTAATTCTAGACGAACAAACTGGTAAAGCCGGATATATTACAAGAATTGAAGCTTTTGTTGACCTTATGAGAAGACGCAAAAGAAAACGTCAAATGGCTCAACAAAAACAAAACAAAGAAAAACAAGAAGTAGCATAATTCAAGTTACAATAGGTGTTTTAATATGTTTAAACTTTTCAAAAATAACTTTAAAACAACTAATGATTGTATAATATTAGCAACACCACTAATTATATTTTTATCTATATTAGGTTGGTACTTTAATTATGCACTTGAAACTGCTGACAATATACCAAAACTAATACTTGCAGGAACAACACTACTTGTAATGGGTTGTGGGTTTTTATCTGCTTGGATGTATATGACGAAAAAAACTCTTCAACTTGCAAATCAAGTTTTTATATTTGACAAGGATAGAGCAAGAGCCTTTCGAGAATTAATTATGTCCCTACCAAGAGGAATTGGTAAGTTATTTTTACCATTTGTTGGTATAACTATATTATTGATAGCAATTTATTCACTTGCTATAACCGGAGCGACTTTTATTATTGTAAAATTCATTGGTACAATTGACATTAACAATTTATTTATATCAAAAGACTTACTAGTTTCTTCTCAAGAGCTATTTAATGAACTACTAGAATTACCACAGAACGAAATTATTGTAATAAATTGCTGGTACTTATTAGTAAGCGCAATAACTGCAATTATATCGTTTTTAACAATGTTTCTGGTACCTGAAATTGTATACTCAGAAAAAAATCCATTAAAAGCTATTATCCAATCTTTAAAAAAAATTGTAATAACATTCCCAAAATCATTATTATTATTTTTATACATTTATTTTTTACTTATAACAAGTGCCATACTTAACACAATTCTAATGTTTAATCCAATCTTATACTTTTTCGTACTTGTTATACATTATTATTTAATTATTTATATTGTTGTGTTACTATTCACATATTATGAACAAACATTCATTAAATCAAACAAAGAAAATTAAAGTTGTAGCAATTGTTGGTGCTACTGCAAGCGGGAAAACATCTTATTCAATTGAACTTGCAAAAAAAATTGATGGAGAAATTATTTCTGCCGACTCACGACTTGTGTACAAAGGTTTTAATATTGGTACAGCAAAACCTACACTTGAAGAGCGTGATGGAATTCCACACTATTTAATTGATGTTGTTGAGCCTGAATTTGACTATTCAGCAGGATTATATAAACAACAAGCTAGAGAAAAAATATTTGAAATTGCTCAAAAAGGAAAAACTCCAATCATTGTTGGTGGAACAGGATTGTATATTGATATATTATTAAAAAATTATGATCTTCCACAAATCGAAGCAAACAAAGAATTAAGAAACAAATTAAAAGAACTTAATAACGAAGATTTATTCAATATGCTATTAGAAAAAAATTCAAATGCAGCTCAAAAAATAAATAAAAACGATAGAAAAAAAATAATAAGAGCTATCGAAATAATTACAACAACAGGGAAAGCATTAGACGAAACTAGAGGCATACAAAATCCTGAATTTGATATTAAATGGATTGGCAGGAATTATGATAGAACAACTTTATATAAAAGAATTGATGATAGAGTTGACATAATGATTGAAAATGGGTTAATTGAGGAAACAAAAAATTTACTTACAATTCACGGAAGAATTCCAAACCTAATTAATACAATTGGTTATAAAGAAATAACAGGATATATTGATAATAAATATTCACTTGATGAAGCAAAGGATTTATTAAAAAAGAACACACGCAACTATGCCAAACGTCAATTAACATGGTTTAGAAGAAATGAAAATATAGAATGGAATATTTACCCTGAAAAACTAAAAAAATAATATTATTTTTCTACTTTTATTTTTGCAACAACTTTAATAACCTGGCCTGATGTTTTATAATCAGATGCAATTTGAGGAGCATGTGCTTCATGTGGATATAACATTACAAAATTAGAACCATTCAACGAAACAGTGTTATTTGTATCAACCGGATCAGAATAGAACGTAATATCTCTATTTTCATCGTAAGGTTCGGCTACAGACAAACAACTTCTATCCGCTACACCTATTTTTTCATTGCCAGTTAACAATATTTGAATATCAATATATTTATCATGAGATTCATACTTAGCATTTTCAATAGTTTTAGTCGCATAAGTTTCTATATTAACGAAATTTGAATCATCTAAAATATGCTTTCCATATTCAACATTATTTCTATCTATATTCTTTAAAAATTGTATTACTGATTTTGGAACAGCATTATACAAACATATATTATCTATTTTATCAATAATCATATTAACCTTCCTAAAAAGTAACAGACCTAATTGGTCTGTTACTTCTAATTTATTAGAATATTCTTAATTTATTTCTTACACCAATAAAGCATTTATGTGAATTACAAGGATTTGTACCATGTGGATCATTAAATCTTTCACCTAAATTCATACAATAAGGTGTATATTGACTAACAATTTTTGCTTGACAAGCAGCTCTAGCAAAAGAAACTGCAGGATATACTATAATCTTTTTACGAGCTTTATTAGTTGCTGTATCTGTATCAAAGTAATATACATCTGTTGGTAAACTTGATGCATCGTTACCCCCAACATATAAAGATGTTGTTGAAGTATTTTCTTTCTTAGTACCATCTAACGGATAACCAGGATAAACTGTACCATTAGCACCTATATAGAATGGGAAAATATCTTCCCATAGAGTACCGGTACCTTTTTGTCCATCAATATCAACAAATACAGTGAAACCACTAATTGCAAAAGCTACATTTTGCTTTTGATAATTTTCTTCATCTTTGATAGCAATATTTGTTAAATCCAAAGTTCCACAACAGTTTCTGGCATCTGTCATTTTGCCTACTGTCAAACTTCTTTCATCCAAAGCATAACAGTTATTTTCATTCTTACAGAAATAGCCTTTACCACCTGTAGCAGAATAACAATCTATATAATTTGTTTTATTTGGAACTGGTTTACAAACGTTCTGAGACGGCGTTACAGCTTGAGGATTATAAGATAATCCCGGAATTGAAGCAGATTTATCACTCAATACCCAAATTTTCAAACCATTTGCTAATACAACATTTGGAGTCAAGTTAGCAAATGCACCATCTTTACTTACAACAGATAAGAATTTACCGTTTGTACCTGTCGCAGCATCAAATACTGGTTTATTATATTCAACATCATTTGATTTAGTCCAACCGCCACAATTTGATGAACTTACGTTCCAATATTTAGCAATAGACTCACAGAAATTTTTACCCTTAATAATATTTGGCTTGGTTATACAAACACCATTAACTTCATCAAAGATAGCACCACCAGAACATCCAACTTGTTTACAGTATGGTTTACCATCTTTAATTTGCATCTTATAACCCTCAACACAAGAACAAGCCGTTGAGTTTGCAGTATCCTTTACACCTGAATAAACAGAGTGTTCAGGACAACAAGTGTTATAGATAATATCAAAATCGGTTGTACATTTGATACATTTATTATTTTTATCTGAAGTATTTGATTTAGAATATGAAACACCTAATTCTGAAGTAATAGGACAACAAACCCTAGCATCATTATTAGAAATTTCATATCCATCTAAACATTGACAGTTAATGAAGTACTGCTTATTGTTTGTAGTATCTTTTGGCGCACTATTATACATATTATAGTATCCATAGGAAGTAGAACAAGCATTTGGATCTACAGCTGGTCTATCCCAAGCAAAACCTGGATCATTACCTCCTTGATCATATTCAACAGACTTATTCATGTAACAAGTACCATCTGAATAAGATACTGATAAAGTAGTGTTAGCATCAACATATGGAGTACAATAATCAGTAACTAAACCATGACATAAACTTTCAGAAGTAATAGCCCCTGAAGTTAACCCACTCCTTGCTGAAGCAATAACAGAATCAGCAGATTCTGGATTTTCATCAAAACAATTATCATTACCAAATAAGTTTGAAACTTCACCTTCAAGGTTGTCTTCAGCACAACCGTCATAATCGTCTTCTTTAAAATCATCTTTTGTATAGTAAACAGGTGTAGTTGAACCATCTTCGTTTACAATAGGTTCTGCATCTGGATTGACAATCTGTTCACCACTACATACCTTTAACATTAAAACAAGTTCATCTACAACATCTGATGTGTAAATTGTAGATTTTGTTGTTGAACCGGCTAAAGTTTTTGGGAATAATCGTTTAAAGAAATACCCCTCAGAATATGCTATTTTTGAAGCCATTGTAATAAAGAACAATTTTACTTCATTTTTAGCAAAATATGAATTCTTCTTTAAAAAATGTTGAAATTGTTTTTCTGAAATATTAGAGGAATGAGCAATTTTATTTGCCTGCTCATTTTCTGCAATTGAATCTGGTAATGCAGCAATTTGACCAGCCATTTTCTCAACTGATCTATATGCTAGATAGTAAGAATACTGTGCTGATTTTTTTAATTGCTCTTTTACAACAAGACCAGTTACACCTACTAAAATAGCAACAATCAAAACTGCTATTGCTATTTCCATAAGGGTAAATCCCGGTTTTTTACTATTTTTAAAGAAGTTCATCATACCTCCATATATATTTATTTCAATTCTAACATTGCTCTTTCAAAATCATCTTTAGCAGGCGCCTTACCATGCCAACCTGCATTATTTTCCATAAAACTTACACCTTTTCCTTTAATTGTTTTTGCAACAATTGCAGTAGGTTTATCTGAAAGTTTAGCTTCTTCAATTGATGAATAAATTTCCTGAATATTATGACCATCAATATCAATAACATTCCAACCAAAAGCTCTTATTTTTTCGGATAAATCTCCAAGAGCCTTAACATCTTCAGTATTGCCATCAATTTGCAAAGAATTTCTATCGATTATTGCAATTAAATTATTCAATTTTCTATGAGAGCCTTGCATCAAAGCTTCCCAAACATTTCCTTCTTGCATTTCGCCATCACCCAACAAAACAAAAACGTTAGCCGGATTTTTATCAATTTTTAAAGCTAAAGCTATACCACAAGCCATAGATAAGCCTTGACCTAAAGATCCAGTACAAACTTCAACTCCTGGGCACCACAAAGAAGGATGGCCTTGTAATCTTGTTCCTAGTTTTCTAAAAGACAACAATTCACTTTTTTTAATAAAACCTAATTGGGCAAGTATTGAATAATAAACTGGAGAAACATGACCTTTTGATAAAACAAAGCGATCACGGGAATTATAATTTTTAGAGAGTTTACCTTTCACTGAATGCTTCATACATTTATGAAATAAAACAGTCATTATTTCACAAGCGGACAAAGACCCGCCAATATGACCGGACTGAGCTTCATAAACCATTTTTAATATATTTTGTCTATTTTCAAGACACAAAGCCTCAATATTTTTTACTTCATCATTAGTAAGCATAGTTATTTTTTAATAAACCTCTCATTCAGTACTTTTAAAACAAATAATGGTAATGTTGGAAAGATTCTTTTAAACCTTTTAGGTTCTTTAATTGTTCGATACAACCATTCCAACCCCAGTTTTTGATAAATTTTAGGGGCTCTTTCGACTACTCCAGCCCATACATCAAAACTTCCCCCTAATCCTATCATTGTAGACTTAGGTAATCTCTCTTTTAATTGACTTATAAAAAACTCTTGCTTAGGTGAACCTAAAGCTACTAAAATCAAATCCGGCTCAGCTTTAACTACTTCTTCAAGAACTAGATTATTATCACTGAAATATCCATCATGAGAATACACTATATTCAAATTAGGAAGTTCGGCCTTTAAGTTTTTTACTGCTAAATCAATTACTTCAGGTTTAGCACCAATCATCGCAACAGTTTTATTTTCTTCAGAAAACTTTACAATTAAAGCTTTGCCTAATTCAATTCCTGCAATTCTTCTTACCTTATGTCCTAGAATTTTTAAACCTAGCTCAACACCAATACCATCAGGGACTACCAATTCTGCCTGATCAATAACTTTTGCAAAATCAGGCTTAGAATGAGCCGCAGAAATCATTTCAGGATTAATCGTAACAATTTGTCCTGGAGTATTATATGCGTAGTCAACAGCTTCATCAAAGGTAAAACTATCAACATTAAAACCCAAAATTTTAACCAAGTCTCTATCCATATGTTTATTATACCACATTATGAGTAATTATGCTATAATTAAATTATGAAAAGGTTAGTTATTAAATTTTTATTTACAATACTTTTTTGTCTTACTTTTGTTTGTAAATGTAGCGCAGTTGATTTTAATGTTCTAGTACTACCTACAAACCTATTTTCAGTATGTGATAATTATTTTTGTTTTCCAGAAGCTCAAGAAATAGTAGCGGAAGATGTAATCTTAAACCTAAATGATACAAAACATATACACACAATTCCACTTGCTGAAGTTAGAGCTAGAATTTTACAAGATGAAAACTTAAAAACTTCCACTGAAGAAATGCTAAGAACATACCAGCAATCTGAAAAAATCGATTTTCAAACTTTAAATAAACTTTCATCTGTTTTTAATACAAAATCTGTAATGTTAATTTCAACCTATACTATAAATGATCAATCAAATAAAAAAAGAAATCTTTGGGAAACTTTAGAAATTACGAGTGCATTTAAAATCACATACCCATTCCAATTAATCACAAATGCAGTACTAACAGATACCGTAAATGACATCATTATGTGGAGCAATAAATATAGCAAAACATTATCAGATAATAACGGTTACTTTTCAGCTCAAACACAAGCTCAAGCTGCTTCTCAACTAGAGAGATTAAAACTTTATTCAAAAACAAATATCGCACAAAATATAAGCCAAAATGTTCAACTACGCTTTTTCCCAAAAGAGGTTAGAACCGTAAATATAACTAAGAACAAATCTAATTCTACACAACCACAATTCACTCCAAATGCATTGGATAATCTTATAACTCCAAAATTAAACAAAGAATTAGAATACGGTCAAATAAATACATCAAATCCAAACGACGATTACATTTTTGAATTTTAATCCTTTACTAGCTTGATTGTATACTTAGTAGATGTATCAATTTCAGTTTTAATTTCAGAATCAAGTTTAATCATGCTAGATATAACCTTATCTATTTTGGAACAACTATCAATCAAATCAAAATAAGCAATTATTAGAATTAATGACATAAAAAATATAAAGTATCGTTTTTTCATACATATATACTAACCATTAGAAAATTTTATTAAATCAGACAAAATGTTAATATTCTAGTTTATAAAAGTTCACATAATGACAAATTTATGAAAAACACTGTTTTATTAAAGACATGATTAAACCAATTAAATTAGCAAGTCAAATTATTGACATAGGAACACAAGCTGTATCTAAGAATACAAATAAAACAGATAACACTTTAATAGAAGCAAGTAGTAATCTTGCAGAAGTAAGCTCTCAACTTTTACAATCATATAAAGGTGTGAAAGTAAAAAAATTATTTGATAGCTTCCCAGAATTTATTGAATCTTTTAAAGCTAAACTGGAAACTTTTAAAGATGTAATTCCAGAGAAATTATTCAAACAAATACAAGCAAAAACTGATGTCAAAGATTTTTCACTACAAAAGACAATCAGCGAATATTATTCTGGCTTAAAAGATTGCAAAACTCTTGACGAAGTAAAAAAACTATATCCAGAAATTACAGTACCAAAATTAACCAGCATAGAAGATGAGCTAACTGAAGGTGTTAAAGGTTCTGTTACAAAGGATTTGCATGAACAAATCTCAAAATTAAGTACAAGAGAAGAAAAACTAAAATATATCGATAAATATTTCAATACAAATATATCAAGACAAACAGAAAATTGGGAAATATACCCAGAATTAAAAGAAATTCAAACAAAAGTTGCAAAGGATATTATTGATGGCAAATTTATTAGTACAAAAAATAGTAAAGAATTAGAATATCTTTTTGCGAGAAGAATGCCACTAAAATACAGACTTTTAAAAACAGAAAGTCAAGAAAAAGTCATCCTTGACATATTACGAGAACACTACATAAATGGTAAAAACTTAACAGACATAAATATAAAAAATTTTGATGGCAAAGAAATAAATGCTTTCAGATTAAGAAATAACATCGAATTCAGCAGCTTAGATAAACACTTCAGAGCATTCATAAAATCAAGCGAAGCTAATGCGAAACAATTCCAAGCATTATCCTCACTTGACAAACATGAAATAAATTCTGCAATTCTAACAAAAACTTGGAAAAGTAGTAAATTAAGAGTCGATTTAGGTAATGAAACAGCTTATAAAAAAGACTGGAGTATTGTAAAAGCAGTTTGGCAAAAAACAATGTTTCCAGAAACAACATTCTACCCAACTGATAAACTAATTAATGCATTCTTACTAAACTTATATAAAAATGGTAAAAGAACTGGACACAATCCTAATCCTATTTTAAAATACTTAGATACTCCTCACATGGATAAAACAAAAATTATGCTCCTAAAAAGACTATACAAATCATCAAAAGATTTGGATATGGATAAAAATATTTTAAACGGCAATGGATTTAAAGAATTTAAATCTCAATTCAATTTAGATGATATGAAAAAATCCATTGAAAGTATTGAAGAGCACTATAAAAATGCATTTTTCAAACGTTTCTGGACAGAGGAAAGAAAAACAAGATTTTCTACAGCACTTCAAGAAAACAGAGAAATTGCCAATCAAAACATAGAAATATCTGACCAAATTCTAACAGATGCACTAAATTCAGTATTCTCAGAAATTTAATTATAATTGCAAAAAACACAAACCTCTGATAAGATTTAACTATCAGAGGTTTTATTATAATGACACTACCATCCGTAAAAGAATATTTAAAAGATTACAACAAAGAAAATAATATCATCGAACTATCCGAATCCACAGCAACTGTTGAACTAGCAGCAAAAGCTCTCAATGTTGAACCTGGAAGAATAGCAAAAACACTATCATTTAAAGTTGATACAACTTGTCTTTTAATAATCATTGCCGGTGACAAGAAAATTGATAATCGTAAATATAAAGATAAATTCCAGACAAAAGCAAAAATGCTTACTCCAGAAGAGGTAATTGAATACACCGGACACGAAATAGGTGGAGTTTGCCCATTTGCTATAACAAATCCTGATGTAAAAATTTATTGTGATATATCTCTAAAAAAGTATAAAACAGTTTTTCCAGCATGTGGCTCGCAAAATTCAGCAATAGAACTAACACCAGAAGAAGTATTTTTTATCTCAAAATCCTTGGAATGGATTGATATATCTAAATAAAAAAATCTAATACTTACTATCTTATAATTAACAATTATAAATATAATAAAAAGAACCTATATAACTAGGTTCTTTTTATGGTGCCGATGGCCGGGGTCGAACCGGCACGAGGGTTGAACCTCACAAGATTTTGAGTCTAGCACGTCTACCAATTCCATCACATCGGCTTATTTAATTGTCATAACAACATGCTATCAAAAAAATAATAATTTTCAAGAACTTTTTGAAATTAAACTCCTACAACTAATATAACCAACTAGTGAATTTAAAATTTATCTAAAATATAAGATAAAACTTATATGAAAAAATTTATTTATATATTATTAGGAATTCTTCTTACTTACAATTATTCATTTGCAACAACTTTCACAGGAGGAGTATCTAAAGTTGGGCAACAAGAAAGCAATCAAGTAGTAGACGCAAAAACAAAACAAGGTATTGAATTTGCACAAATCACTATTCCCCAAAAAAGATTTAGAACATACACAGACGCAAATGGGAACTTTGAACTCAAAAACATACAAATAACCCAACCAACAATAATGAATGTAAAAAAAGAAGGATATAGACCATTTTCTTTAACAATTAATAATGGTCAAAGTCTTAATACACCATTCAAAGTTGAACTTGCAAAAAGTGAAGCCGCAGATATTTCACTAGATACACAAATTTTACACCTTGGGGATAACAGTTATTCTATGAACTCTGCAAACGCATCAGATTTTAAACTAAAATCTATTGGACCATATTATTCAAAAGATTTCATAATGACACAAAATGCTAAACGAAGCACAAACTATTTAGTAATAGGCTCAATTGTGGGTTTGGATACAAAACTTGCACGATCAATGGGACAAAACAACATTAGAGGAGGCGCATACTCCAGTCCAGCTGAAGTTTATTTCAACGGAAGAAAAATTGGAGAACTAAAAGTAAATGGGGATGGACAAAGAATAAAAATTCCAAACTCATTGATAAAAGCTGATGCTGCCAACCAAATAACAATAAAAACTGGGCAAAACATGATGCCAAGTGATCACATTGACTACGATGATATTGAAATTATGAACTTATCCATTCTAAGCGAATAATAAAAGTGGAACATATATTTTATGTTCCACTTTTTCATACTTCCATTGCTATTTTACTATGTTAATTGAACGAATTATAATTATCTTTTCAAGAAATCTGGAATTTCAATATTAGTGAAATTATTACTTGATTCAGATAAAATTGATTTAGTTTGAGTATTAAATGCTCCAGAGAAGAAGTCTACAGCATTCATTTTTCCATCACCTAATGAATCTGAAGCACCTAACTTAGCTGCTGGAGAATTATTTTTTAACTCGAAACCAGTCGCAATAACTGTAATTTGGATTTCACCTTGAATATTTTCATTAACAGCTGTACCGATAATAACAGTTGCATCATCAAGGACTGCATCGTGAATAATAGAAGCCGCATCACTAATTTCGTGAATACCCATATCTGGGCCACCTGTAATATTAACGATAACACCAGAAGCTCCATTAATTGAAGATTCTAGCAATTGAGAGTTGATAGCTTGTTGAGCAGCTTTGATAGCTCTACCTTCACCTTGAGCTCTACCAATACCCATTAGCGCTGAACCAGAAGCTTGCATTACTGTTTTAACGTCAGCAAAGTCAACGTTGATAATACCAGGTACAGTAATAATATCAGATATACCTTGAACACCACGAAGTAATACTTCATCAACAATAATGAAAGATTCTTGTAATGAAACTTGTCTATCAACTACTTGTAATAATTTGTCATTTGGTACAACAATAACTGCATCTACAGATTCTTTTAATTTATCCAAACCTGCGTTTGCTTGATTTTGTCTTTTCTTACCTTCCCAAGTGAAAGGTTTTGTAACAACTGCAATTGTAAGAATTCCTAATTCTTTTGCAATTCTAGCAACAACAGGAGCAGCACCAGTACCAGTACCACCACCCATGCCGGCAGTGATAAATACCATATCAGCACCTTCTAAAGCTTGAGTAATTTCTTGTTGAGCTTCCTCAGCAGCTTTTTCACCAACTGTAGGATCTCCACCAGCACCTAAACCTTGTGTAGAAGAAGAACCTAACTGAATTCTATTTTTAGTTTGACCATCAACTAATACTTGTAAATCGGTATTCATTAACCAAAATTCAACACCAGACAAACCTGATCTAATCATTCGGTTAACAGCATTTCCGCCACCGCCACCTACACCAACTACTTTAATATTTGTAGGATTAGCCCCTAATCTTGAAGTCTGATCATTTGATGGTTCATCTTTTCTAGCAAAGATATCTGAAACGATATTTTCCACGTTATTTACCTCTTAAATGTAATATTACTTTTCCATGTTCCTAAAACACATAACTACCATTATTGTAATTATAACAATATAGTATTTTAAATAGAAAAAAAGTACAATAAATTTACAATAATTATGAACAAAATTTAATATTCAACAAGCTTTTACTTAATACATGCCGGAGAAATTCCCCAATGAAGCTTGTTTCGCAACACTGAATAGAAATCATTTCCGTTCAAAAGAGCCAAATTAGCATAATCCTCAGATTTTTGTACTACTAAATCTGATGTAAAAGAAAATACTTCTTGACCATCAGCACTAACCATATATTTATTATTCGGACAAGAGAGAATTTTTATCTCATCATTAGCTGAAACAACAATTGGTCTAGCTGAAAATGTATGAGGACAAATTGGAACAATTACAATAGCATCAACATCAGGAGCTAACACTGGACCTCCTGCAGCCATACCATAAGCAGTTGAACCTGTAGGAGTTGATATTATAATACCATCGGCTAAATATTCACAAACAAACTTATCATTAATCTGTAAAGCAAAACGAGAAGTTCTAGATGAAACATCGCCTTTTATAACAAAATCGTTTAACGCAACATATTTATTGGACTTAAGCATCAAACGCTTTTCTACTTTATAGTTCCCAGCCAAAATTTGTTTTACAGCATAGTCTAAACTGTCTCTAGAAGCTTGAGATAAAAAACCTAATCTGCCTAAATTTATACCAAATATAGGTACTTCGCACTTAGAATAAAATCTGGCAGCCTTTAAAATCGTACCATCTCCACCTATAACAAATACAAAATCGAATCCAGACTTTAAATCATCAATACTCAACACAGAAGATTTCACACCTGATTTTGTTAGTAATTGGCGTAATTCTTCCATTACTTCTTTTGTATTTTCCATTGATGAATTGTAACAAATTGCATATTTCTTGTTCATACGTCTAGTTTATACCAAATATATGAAATTTATGCAAATTGTTTAAACAGATTAAAAAAGTATATTATAATTCAACTATGGACAAAACTCATTATGTTTACATATTAGAAACTGAAAACAATACACTATATTGTGGTTACACTGACAATATCGAAAAACGTTATCAACAACATATTGAAGGTAAAGGTGCAAAATACACAAAAGCAAACAAACCTAAGAAATTAGTTTATGTCAAAAAATTCGATACAAAGTCCGAAGCCTTGAAAGAAGAGTATAGAATAAAACATAAATTAACAAGAGCTCAAAAACTAGAGCTTATTGATTCTGCACATTCTGAGTCGGAGTAGAATCTTTCACTTTACCTTTTTGTTTATCGTTATAAATGTATTCTATTTTTTTATCTATTTTATCTATTTCTTTTTGCTTTTGTTTAATCTGTTTTTCAGTTTTTTGAATATCTTTATTTAGCTGATCTTCCAAATATTTTTTATACGCTTCATCTAGAGTTATATCTTCTGTTGAACCTGATAAAGATTGCAATTTTCTATAGTCTCTCATTTCATCTTTATAATCAGCGTCTAGTTCTTTAATTGCGTATTTATACTCTTCCTTTATAGCTTTAACAGCTTCTTTATCTTGTTCTATTTTCTGTTTTTCTAAAACTTTGCTTTGCTCTTCATTAAATTTTTCTTGTCTCTCTACAGTTTGATATGCTTCAACACCATCTTTAATTATCTTAAAACCATTTGAGGAAACTTTTGGTATGTAATTTTTATTAAAAGATACTAATCTTGATTGATTACCTTTCCAATCAACACTCCAAGCTCCTAAATATACAGGTCGAGAACCTGCACCAGTATAAGCATAAGCTTGTACAACAACTCGATCAGGATATTGAGCATCAAAACCTAAAGGTACAATATCCCATCTCTTATCATCTAAATTTACATCCATATACTCTTTCCAAAAATAAGTAACAGCATCACGAACTTCTACTAAATCATAAGATATTTTATTTTTGAAATCATATACATAAACCTTAGTCTGCCAAATTCCATCTTCACTACTACCAATCTTTTCTTTAACCAATAGCTTTGAACCGTCATCAGAAAAATCAACAGGGGTAAGAGTTCTAAATGCCGCAAAATTATCAATAGCTTTCTCTGTAGACAAAATTGGCGAAGCAATACGATTTGCAATATTAGCTTTTAATATTTTATTTAAATTTGAATCATTATCATTCTTAAGTGGAATAACAAATAAATCACAAGCGACTGTAGCATTATCAGGATAATAATAAACTGCTGGATAAACTAACATTTTAAAATCAGGAGAAACAATACCTTGAGCATTAATCTGACGTTTTATAAACAGACGTTTACCCAATGATAATTCAGCAGAACCTGGCGGATCGTTATATCTTACAATCTTATATAAAGGTTGAGGAACATATTTAAAATCAGAAGGTTTTTCAATCTTTGGCACTGAATATTCTAAATTATATTTATCTTTATATTCAGATAAAGCCTCATATTCATCAACTGTCATAAATCCAGAAGGAGTTCGGTTTAATAACTTTCCCTCCATTTTGTATTTTTCATCCTCTTTTAACACCTCATATTGGTGTTTTATCTCACGAGAACGATAATCTTCTGGCTTATCTTTTTTAAAAGGAGCTTTAAAAGGGAGTTCAAAAGGAAGCTCAAAAGCAAAACAAGTCGACTTTACAAAGCACAATGCACATATAACTGCTATAAAAAACTTCCTTTTCATACCACACTGATCCAATTATTATTAAACTAAACCATCTTTCATAGCAGTAGCAACAGCTTTAGAACGAGTCTTTACATACAACTTTTGCAAAATATTGTGAACATGAGTCTTTGTTGTAGCAATCGTAATAACCAGTTTTTTAGAAATTTGTGGATTTTTTAAACCTTCTACTAATAAGGCTAAAACTTCCATTTCTCTTTCTGTTAAACCATATAAATTTTTACCTTTTTGATAATTAATTTCACCGCGTTTAGCTTCAAGTTGGCTTGATTTACGAATATTAGACAATACAACTCTAGCAATTGCAGGATCTAACCAACCTACACCTTCACTTACCGCTTTTATTGCAGATATAGTTTGCTCAGACGTTGCACCTTTCGTAATATAACCATCTGCACCAGCTGCAAAGGAATCTAAAATATCATCTTCATTATCTCTAGAGGTATTCATTAAAACCTTAATTTCAGGCATGGAATTTTTAATTTTTCTTGTAGCTTCAATACCATCAATAGAAGGTAAACCAATATCCATAATAACTAAATCAGGTTTCAATTCTAAAGCCTGTTGAACACCTTCCAAACCGTCAGCAGCTGTTCCTAAAACTTCTATTGAATCATTATTAGATAGAGCAAAAGACAGCCCCATTCTTGTCATATCATGATCCTCAATGATTGTAACCTTTATACTTTTCGACATCTTAACCCTACCTTTACACTCTAGATTTTGCAACTACATTTGTTAATATAAATGAAAATTCGCTACCTTTATTTACTTTACTTTCAACCCAAATTTTACCACCGTGAGCTTCTACAATTTGTCGTGATAAATACAAACCTAATCCAGTACCGGTTGATCGTTTTTTACTAGTTCCTTGAGAAAATCTCTTAAATAAATGCGGAATATCTTCTTTTGGAATACCATTACCATTGTCGACAACAGAAAATATAAAATCACCGCACTGAGCTTTTACATACACGTCGATTGTACCATCTGTATTAGTATAATTGAGAGCATTACCGCATAAATTTATTATTACACGCTTGATTTCTGCTCTATCAGCATCAATCAATAATTCATCATCTTTCTCACTATGTAAATTAAACGTAATATTCTTTTTCTTAGACAATGGTTCCAACTCTTCATAACATTGAGTTACCAAATCATGAATATTAAACACAGTTTTACATAATGACAATTTACCACTTTCAAATCTGTAAACTTCAAGTAAGGCGTTAACTAAACCTAATAAATCTTCATTACTTTGAAGCATCGTAGATAAAACAACCTTATGTTTTTCTGAAATTTCACCCAATGAGCCATCCAAAAAGAAATTTAGCATTTGAATAGCAGCCAGTAATGGAGTTCTCAAATCATGAGTTAAAGTTGCAATAAAATCATCACGAAGTTGCTCTGTTTCTTTTTGAACACTGAAGTTTCTAATAACACCTACATACTTTTCTGCGTCATCATCGTCACTTGCTAATGAAGCAAAATTAATTTCTACAGGAATATACTCTTCATTTATTGCATTTCTTACATACAAATCTCTCAATAAGAATTCTGAATTTTCACAAGATAAGCCCAATATAGTATTCTTAAGAGATGATTTAGGTGCTTTATTAAGCTTTGGATTATCAGTATAAGCAATTTCTTGAATTTTCATTGACTTCAAGGTTTCAGCAGGCAAGCCCACCATATTTTCACAAGCTGGGTTAACTTGCTCAATATTTCCTTGAGCATCAATGATAATAATACCATCAGCACAATAATTGATTATGCCTGATAACTTTTTATTTGCAATAGTTAATTCTTTAGTTCTCTCAGCAACAATATCTTCCAATTGTTCAGAATATGCCTTAAGTTGAGCTTTAGCCTTTTCTAACTCTTCAATTTTCTCTCTCAAATCAGCTAACAAATGACTTCTTTCAATACCATTTTTGATATTCATAATTAAGTCATCATTATCCCAAGGCTTTTCAATATATTTATAAACCCCGATTTCGTTTATTGTTTTAATTGCATTTTCTTTATCAGCATATGCAGTCAACAAAATCATACTAGTTTCAGGGTATAGTTTTTTTGCTTCTCTTAAAAATTCTAAGCCATTCATTTCCGGCATTAAGAAATCAGAGATTATTAAATCAGGTGATTCGTTTTTCAGATACTCAACAGCATCTAACGGATTGTTATAAACCACAACATCCTTAAATCCCTCAACTTTCATAAGCGTAGTAAAAGTTGAAGTTAACAATTTATCATCATCAACATATAATATTTTCCCTAATCTCATACCTACATAATAGAATATTTTAGGAAAATAAACAAATTGTTTACAAATCCGCAATATTCTACACGTTTAGTAGTTTTGAGAAAAATAAACACGAGCACCTAATTCCCTATCAATCAAGTACAACGCTGATTTTTCTGAACCAAAAGCTTTTAACTTAGATATTATACGCAAAAGAGCGGATTCTTCATCAATTTGCTCTTTTAAGTACCAGTCAATAAAATTTCTAGTTGCTAAATCACAATCCTTATCAGACATGTTAGAAACACAATCTATTGAGCCTGTAATAGAGCGTTCATGTTGATAAATTTGCTCAAATACTTCTAAAGGATTTGTAAGAGTTAATACTGGAGAATCTAACTGTAACAAATGAACTTGCGATTTTCGACTCAAGATATATTCAAATAATATCATTCCATGGTCAATTTCTTCTTTAGCTTGAACTTTACACCAGTTAGAAAAGCCGTATAAACCAATTTCAGAAAAATACGCAGACATTGCCAAATATAAATATGCGGAATTAAATTCTTTGTTAATCTGCTCATTCAAAACATCTCGAATTTTATCACTAATCACGCTCACCCTCCCATAATCCGTGCAAATTACAAAATGCTTGAGCTTTTTCGGCACCTAATTTATCTTTTAAAATCATTATAGGAAGATCAAATGGAGCGTAATATTGGAGTTCTAAATGATTTTTTGTATTAGAAATTGTTTCAATAAACTGAATATAATGATCTTCAGTCATAGGATGTAAAGTTGTACCAACCATAACTTTTTCACCTTTATCATCAGTGGCAACAAAAATCGGAACGTGCTTTTCATTTAATTCATCTTCTATAGTTTTTGGTTTCAATAACTTCATTGGTTCACCACAACAAACTAACTCTCCTACTCCAGGTAAAATAACTTGAACCAAATTTCCACATTTTTCACATTTATATAACTCTAAACGTTCAGTCATCTTATATATCTCCTTTCATGTAAAAGGATAAAATTAAAAAAAGAAAATACATTGGTAATTTGAGTAATATAATAATTAGTTAAAAAGACTAGACTAAAAAAATTTAGTATGATAACATTAAGTTAAGTCGTGCTCCACGGGGAATTGCAATCCCTTGACCCGAAGTTAACGCGGGGTGCAGAGCCTGTTGTGAGGACTTTAACAGCACATTGAAATTTAATATGATTGTTGATAACAATGGGTAGAATGGCGTAAACTTTCGAACCGTGTCAGGGAGGAAACTCAGCAGCACTAAGATTGACCTTACGGGTGTTCTATTTATTGAAGGAGAAAGTATTAAAGGACAATGGATTGTTAATTTTCGATAGACAGTGGCACGGCTTTTTTATTTTTTGTTCTAATTATAATAACTCTTTATCTTTAATATATCGTGGTCTAGCTTTTACTTCACGATAAACTTGTCCTACATATTCGCCGATTACACCTAAACAAAATATTTGTAATCCTCCAAAGAAACACAATAAAATAATTGTTGTTGCAAATCCATTTGGAGAGTTATGGAAAAATAATTTTTCAAATACAGTTTCTAACCCCACTAAAAATCCAAACAGAGCCATTAAAAACCCTAAACAAGCAATTATTCTTAAAGGTACAATACTAAAAGATGTAATACCATTCAATGCTAACCCCATAAGTGAAACTAAATTAAACTTAGAATTTCCGGCAAATCTAGGTTTAACATCAAAATTTACAGTAGTTGTTTTAACACCTAACTCATGGAAAAAACCCCGTAAAAATAACGCTTTTTCCGGATACAAATGCAATACATCTAAAGCCTTTTTACTAACCAATCTATAATCAGAATGGTTCATAGGAATCTTTGCACCTAACAAATTCATAACTTTATAAAATGCAACCGCTGTAGTTTTCTTTATAAAGCCATCAGTTTTTCTATCATTACGAACACCTAAAACTACATCATACCCATTTTGATATTCATCTAAGAACTTTTCTATAGCAAGTTCATCTTGTTGTAAATCTGCATCAATAGAAACCACACAGTCACAACCAAAATCTCTAACACCTTCAAGCCCAGCAATAAGAGCCTTTTGATTGCCATAATTTCTTAAAAATTTAACACCTTTTATTAAATTATTTTCAGAATGTAATTTCTCAATAATATTCCACGTATCATCTGTAGAACCATCATCTATCAAATACAAATAGCTATCAGAAGTTATTTTATTTTTATCAACTAACATTTGTAAAACTTCAAGAAGCCTTTTACAAGTTTTTTCAACACACAATTCTTCATTAAAACATGGGATTATTACAGCTAATTTAGGTATTTGCATTTCATCTCTCTTTCTACTATCATGATTATATAATTTATATGGAATTATGCAAGGATATGTAAATGATAAATAAGAAATTTATTTTAAATGCGGATGATTTTGGTCTAACACAGTATAACAACCAAGCAGTACTTGAAGGTTATGTAAACGGTTTTCTTACAAGTGCAAGTTTATGCGCTAATGGAGAAGCTTTTGAAAGTGCTGTACATAATATTTTACCAGATTGTCCAAATCTTGGAATCGCTGCACACTTAAACATTATGGAAGGGAAAGCTTTAACAAACTGCCCTTTACTAACAGATTCTTGCGGAAATTTTAATATTAGCTACGGAAAACTAATTTTAAAACAAAACCATAAATATTTAAAAGAACAAGTTGAAAATGAATTTAGAGCGCAAATAGAAAAAGTTCTTCAATACACAAAAATTGATCACTTAGATTCTCATGTACATACACACGCAATTCCTGAATTATTCAAAATAACTTGTAAACTAGCTAAAGAATATGATATCAAATTTGTACGTACACAATTTGAAGAATTATATTTTATTCCTAAACTTGCAAAACACCTTACTATTAAATACCCAATAAACTTAATCAAAGTTGCACTATTACAGTATTATACAAAGTTAAATAGAAAAACTCTTGATGAATATGGCTTAAAATCTAATGATTTTATTATTGGCGTAGGATATACAGGCATGATGGATTCTGATGCTATTAAATATGGATTAGAAGCTCTAGAAGAAGATTGTATTGCAGAAGCTCTAATTCACCCTTGCAAATATGACAATTCTACAAAAGACTCTCATACAAAAGAATTTGCAATAACTCAAAATAAAACATTGCAAGATACAATAACAAGACTTGGTTTTGATATTACAAACTATAAAAATCTATCTTAATGAAAAAGTATATTACAATATTACTACTTTTATTATTACTTGGAGCTTTCATCACTTTTAGCCTTTCGACAACAAGGACAAAAGAAGTTTTGGATATAATAACTCCTACTAAAATTGGAATTGATATTAATAAAAACAGAGATATCGATTCAAATGAAATATTCTGTATCGATAACATTGATACGTTTTCATTAGAACCTACTACTGAATTTATAAATAAATATAATAACTCATTACATTTATCTGAAAAAGACTTAATATCCTTAGGTTACCTATCACAAGAATTTGCACAGAAAACACTCTTAAATAAAAATGTGTCAATAAAACTTACTCCAAAAGTTACTACTGAATGCCAATTTGCAAAGATTAAAATTAATAACATAGATTATTCAAAACTATTACTAGAAAATGGATATGGTATTCAGAATAATAAAATATATAATATAGAAAAGTTCAAACAAAATTTAAATATCGCAAGAAAATTACACCTAGTAATATTCAATCACCATTCAAATAAATATCACGAACTTTGGTGTCCTTACGGAAAATTAGCTCACGACAAAATTCTTATACCGCTTAAACAATTACCCCAAAATGCAAAGCCATGCAAATTTTGTCACAAACAAAAAATCAAACATAAAAAAGCATTCAAATATAAAAAAGATATAAATATAAATAATATACATCAAATCAAAACTCCACCGTTAAAAATTATTGATGGGAATATTGACTTATATCTAACAGATTTTACAAAACAATTAAAGCCAACAAATACTTGTACAACTGATGTTTGCAAAGCGTTTATAAACCTAACCAATAATGCAAATAGCACAATTGATATAGCATTATATGGATTTGATGGTCCACAAGAAATTATAACTGCACTAAAAAATGCAAAGAACAGAGGAGTAAAAATAAGATTTATTTACGACTCTGATCATACTGGTAAAGCTAGTTACTATACAAGTAACGAACAAATCAAAGAAATTGCAGACATTTCTATACCCGATAAATGTAGTTCTGCAACACAAAGCAATATGCTAATGCATAATAAGTTTATTATATTTGACAATAATATTATCTACACTGGTTCAATGAACTTTTCAAAAAGCGGTTTGTCTGGATATGATGCAAATAACACAATTGTTATAACATCAAAAGAAATCGCTCAACTATACACAAAAGAATTTGAACAAATGATAAACGGAAAATTTCACAATTCCAAAATTAAACTAAACTTACCAAACATCTTTCAATTGAAAGACAGTACTATTGAAGTCTATTTTTCACCACAAGATAAACCTTCAGATAGAATAGTTCAACTAATAAAAAATTCAAAACACTATGTTTATATCCCAACATTTCTAATAACGCATACAAAAATTTCTAATGCGCTTATTGAAGCTCACAATAGAGGAATTGATGTTAAAGTCATAATGGATGCTAACAGTGTTTACACAAGAAACACAAAACATCATTTACTGAGATCAAATGGTATACCAATAAAAATTGAAAACTATGCAGGTAAGATGCACTCAAAGACAATGATTATTGATAATGAATACTTAATTCTAGGCTCTATGAATTTTTCAAACAGCGGCGAAAACAAAAATGATGAAAACTTACTTATAATAAAAGACAAAGTTTTAGCAACACACTATAAAAACTTTTTCAACTATTTATGGGCAATAATTCCAAACAGATATCTAAAATTTAACCCAAAACCAGAAAGTAAAGATTCAATAGGCTCTTGCACTGATGGAATAGATAATAACTTTAACGGAAAAATAGATCTACAAGAAGAATTTTGTAAATAAAAAGCTACCTATAAAAGGTAGCTTTTTATAATTATAACGTTATATAGCTTACATTCTTTCAGGAGCTGAAACTGCTAAAATAGCTAAAGCATTAGCTAAAACAGTTTTGAAAGCCCAAACTAATGATAATCTAGCTTTAGTTAATTTCACATCATCAGTAATAACTCTTGTTGAGTTATAGAATGAATGGAATTCTGCAGCCAATTCTTGAACATAACGACAAATTGTATAAACTTGTCTTGTTTGAGCTGAATTTACAATTAAAGATTTAAATTCTTCTAATTTAAGAACCAATTTTCTAGCATCAGACATAGTTAATGCCATTAAATCTTTATCAAAATTACTAATCAAGTTATTAAATTCAGCTTCTGATAATACAGCTGGAATTGTTTTACCAGATTCAGTATCAATACGATCATTGATAGCATTTCTTATAATAGAACAAGCTCTGGCATGAGCATATTGAACATAGAATACAGGATTTTCATCAGATTTTGTTTTTGCAAGTTCAATATCAAAATCTAAAGTTGTATCAATATTTCTCATAGACATCCAGAATCTAGTTGCATCAACACCAACTTCATCAATTAGATCTTCTAGAGTAACCATATTTTTACGTTTACCCATACGAACCTCATTACCATTAATAACAAGGTTAACTAACTGACCTAATAGAACTTCTAATTTATTTGGATCATATCCTAAAGCTTCAATAGAAGCCTTAACTCTTGCCACATAACCATGGTGATCAGCACCCCAAATATTTATCATTCTATCAAAACCGCGTTCTAATTTATCAATATGGTATGCAATATCAGCTGTTAAATAAGTATTTGAGCCGTCAGCTTTTTTGATAACTCTATCTTGATCATCGCCATAATCTGAAGATTTGAACCATTCAGCACCTTCTTTTTGATAGATTTTACCACTATCACGAAGTTTTTTAACACATTCTTCAACTTTTCCAGAATTATGCAAAGATAATTCAGAATAGAATTTATCAAATGAAACTCTGAAATTATCCAATAAATCACGTTGAACTTTTTCTTCATAAGCTTTTGCATAATCACAATAAACTTGTAAATCAATTTTATCAACATCATTATTTACAGCTTCAAGCTCAGATTTTTTATCAATTAAGAACTGTTTTGCAACTGGAATAAGATAATCACCTGGATAATAATTTTTTCTTTCGATTTCATCTTCAGGGAAATCAATATTTTCACCTAGTTCTTGTTTTACTCTAATAACTAAAGATCTACCTAATTTTTGAATTTGAGACCCAGCATCATTTATATAAAATTCTTGATATACATCGTGTCCATAAAACTTTAATAAATTTGCAAGAGCACTACCCATAGCAGCCCAACGACCGTGACCAATATGGAAAGGGCCTGTTGGATTAGCTGAAATATATTCTAAAATAATTTTTTCTTTTTGAATATTTTCAGGACGACCAAAATTTTCTTTTTTATTGAAAATTTCATCTACTAAATCAATCAATAAAGATTGACCAGCTTTAAAATTAATAAAACCACCAATTACAGAATATTCATTATCTTCTTTTTCAACAAATTCTACAATTGAATTTGCAATCATAGGTGGGGCTATTCTAGCATTTCTAGCAAGTGATGACACGTTAATTGCAAAATCACCAAAATCTGCATTTTTTGGTTTTTCAACAACTAAAGAACCTCTTTTATACTCAGTCATCTGACCTAATTTATTTTCACTTATAGCTTTATCAATAGCATTTTCTATTTTGTTTAAAAAATAATCTCTTAGCATACTAACCTCATAAAATAACATCGTAAAATAATTATATAATAAACAGGAGCAAATATAAATATCTGCTCCTATAATATATAAATACTTATAACAAGATACTAAAAATTATACTCAGGAATTTCAAATGGTTCATTATTTGCATCTTTTTCAACAAATTTCAAATAATAATCCATTGCTCTATCTTTAGCTGAATCATAAAATTCATCAGTAATTAAAGATTGATGATAATATGTTCTTTCACCAGAATAATTACCCAGTACTGAAGCATATTTTTCGATATCTTGTTTACTTAAACCTCCACCATATGCTTTTGTTTTAGCATCTGTTCCAGAAGGACGAATCTCGATATATTTATCATCAAATTCTAAATATGTACCATCGCCAACAAACTTAACGGATTTTAAATTATCGAAATTCAAACCTTCAGAATTAAATCTGTCATTAAGAACTTTAATAATATCTTCTAAAGTTACAATACCTTCTTTCAAGCCTATAGCCATAGATAAATAGAACAAATCATTTTTAGTTCTCAAAGCTTCACCTAAAATCTTTGCTTCTTTTAGCTTTTCAATATCCGGCTCTGATTCATTATAATAAGCGATATCTACACGAGTATCAAAACGTCCAATAATTTTATTAGAATTAAATACATTTGATAAATATTGAGATAAAGAAACATGTAAATCTTGTAATTTGGCAACCAATGCAGAAGCAACAATAATAGCTTCAGTTGCACTTTTTTCTCTCATCGCAACAGCCAATCTTCCGTGCTGAGATTTAATCAATTCTTCTGTTCCCATAATCATACCACCGGATTCTTCGCCACCAAACAATAATCTAGGATTAACGCCTAAATTTATAGAATTACCCAATACATCATCAACTATCACTGGCTGATCAGGATTATTTTTCAATTTCAATTCTACTTTTTTCATTATATTGGCAATTTCTTTGAACCCTACAGGAACATTAACAACTTTTACTCCGTTGTTTTTGGCCCATTCATCCCAAGATAGAGCAGAAGCAGTTGTTTTAATCATAAATCTTGGATGCTTATCCCACAAACCTTTTTCTTTTAATTGCAATGCCCAAAAATCCATCAACATTAAAAATGCTTGGTTTGCAGTAAATACAGTTAACACTCTGCTATCATCCAATTGAATAAAATCAATACCTAATTCTTTTAAATCAACTACTCTATCAACACTTTCTGTTTGACAGATAGTTAATCTATCATGATCTGGATCTGTAATTAAAACAACAGTACCAACAGGAAAATCCTTCAATTTTTCTGCATAATGCATAGTATCAATTACAGGGAAAAATTTTGTACCATCTGACTTTTGAGCAAGAACAGTAGCATCTACAGAATAATCATAAAAAGCTTTTTCACCTTTTGGAGTAGTATCATATTTTCCAATAGAATGGAAAAATGGATCTTCTTTAGTATTAAACCACTCAAATTTATCTGCAATACCTAATTTATTAAGCACCCTTGATAAAGTTCTATAAGCTGAACCTCCAACATTTTCTATTACAATTTTAGAATTAAATGACTTAATCAAATTCAAGTTTACATCTTGAGCAACACCTGATTGCAAGTACTCAACATATAAATCTACACCATCATCGATTAACTTCATTGCATTTTCATTAATTAATGGATTATCATAAGATGAAATTCGGATTTCATAACTACCTTTTTCTTTTACTTCATTAAATATTTCTTGAATTTTATTTACAAATTCCATTGACTCTTCAGGTAAGTATTGGCTACCCTGACAATTCAAATCTTTAGTTGCATTTTTTACAGAAATTCCATGGCTTGAAGTAATATACTCACCACCTAACAAATCCAACTTAAATGCTAAAAATGATGCTAGCCAAATTGGTATAGTTTTTTTACCATAAGGTACTAGAGTTTCGATACCTTGCGCAGCTTGAATACGCGCAATTGCATTTAAAAACAATTTTGAATTATATCTAACTTCACAACCTGCAACTTTAACAATTCTTTTATTAGGATATTTTTCTTTCGCAACAAGAGCTTTAGCTAAAGTAGCCAAAACAATACCAACTAAGTTAATAGGGAATCTGGTATCTTGAGGAAAAAGAATATTCTGAGGACCTCTAATACCAGCTGTAGAAACCTTAGCTTCTTTTGCGTAATTTGCAAACCAATCTTCTAAATTCAAACCTTCAGGATTTTTAATAGCATCGTATGGTAACAAATGCTCCTTTTTCAACACAAAAGTAAACTCGTCATTATTTTCAAAATTCATTAAATCTAAATTTTTAACATAATCCGGAGTTTTATCGTAAACACTCTTAAATAATTCATTTTCTAATACATTATCAGTTTTTTTAAATTCAAACATATACCCTCTCCTCATATAAATACATTTATAATAATAAATAATACAATAAAAACAGATTAAAAAGTAGCAATTAACAAAATTTTATGTATAATAAAATGTATAATAGTAGAGGGAAGAAGTATGGCAAAGAAAAAGAAACAATATTCATCAAGAAAAGCCTCTCAATTTAATATATGGAGATCAATTTTTCAAATACTCGTTTGTAAAATTGGTTATATGGTTAGATTAAAACTTGTTTACAGAATTGAAGTTAATGGCTTAGAAAATGTACCAAAAGACAACAAATACATAATTTGCCCAAACCATTTATCAACATTAGATCCACCAATGATTTGCGGTATTATGCCAAGAAGAGTATCTTTTATGGCAAAAAAAGAATTATTTGATATACCATTTATCAGGTGGTGGATTGATTGGTTAGGAGCGTTTGCAGTTAACAGAGAAAGTCTTGGACCTTCAACAATCAAAACTGTAAGAACCATCCAAGAAAGTAACTGGGTACTAGGGATGTTTCCACAAGGTACAAGAGGAATCCCTGGAGAAATAAAGGGAGTTACAAAAGGTTTTGCAGGTCTTGCAAAACTAACAAAATGTGATATTCTTCCTGTTGGTATTATTGGTTCAAACGAAGTTAAACGTTGGCCATTTACAGGTAAAATCATTGTTAATATTGGTGAAATTATCCCATACAATAAAGACCCAGAAATCGTAAGAGAAAAATGGATTGAAGAAATTCAGAAATTAACTGGATTTAAATATATAGAAGATGATGCAACTAAAAAAAATAATAAAGGAGAATCTCATGACTAAAGAAGTACGTAACTTCAATAGAAGATTTGCTAAAGAATATAACATTTTCCGTACAATCTTTTTTATGTCTTTCTTATACATAGTTGTATTCGGATTTTATACAATATTCTATAATTATAAAATTGAAGGTAGAGAAAACTTACCTAAAAAACAAGCAAAAAATGGAAAATATATTTATACAGCAAACCATGTATCAATATTTGATCCACCAATGGTAGCAATGGCAGCACAAAGACCAATTGCATTCATGGCTAAAAAAGAGCTTTTTGAATCTTCTGAAAAATTAAGCTGGCTAGTAAAAAGACTTGGAGCTTTTGCTGTAGATAGAACAAAACCTGAAATTGCAACATTTAAAACAGTTAGAGATGTTTTAAGTACTAGTTGGTCTTTAGGTATATTCCCTCAAGGTGGAACTCGTCCTTATGGGAAATTAGATGATATAAGAAAAGGTTTTGCTGTTATTGCCAAAAATGCAAAAGCTGATATTATACCTATTGCAATTTGTGGCTGGGATGGATATCCAAAATTAAAGCCATTCACAAGAAGAAATGTAACCATCAAAATTGGTAAAGCAATATCATACCAATTAAAAGAAGATGAAATCATTTATGAATGGTGCAAACAAATATCTGAAATGGCTGGATATGAAAACGGTGCAGAAATTCCAGAATCATACAAAGAAAATGCAACTACAAATAATGAAGCTGTAAAACCTGTATAGATTTTGCGATTTCATAGTTAAAACAATAAAAAATAAAGCCCCTTAAAAAGGGGCTTTATTTTATTTAAAGAAAGGAATTTTATTTATAAATCTTTTCTCTGGTTACTATGAATTACACTTGATTCAATTTATCTAAAGCAGTTTTAGCAGCTTCAGCAACACCAGGATCTTGATCGTTCTTAGCAACTGTGAATAAAGTTGTTAAATCATTTTTATAAGCTGGGTTTTGGATGTAACTCAAAGCTTCAATTGCAGATGCTCTAACCATTGGGTTTGGGTTGTCTTTCAATTGATCAACAACTGTGATTGCACCTGGCAATTCTGTCAATGGAACAGTTGTATTTGATAATCTAGCTACTTCATCACCATAAAGTTTTTGCATTATTGCTGATGTGAATAAAGCATAGCTTTTATTTCTTTCAGCTTGTTCTTTTGGAGTGATTGTATTTGCTAAAGTTTTTTCTTGTTCAGTAACTTCTTTACCAGACATTAATTTTTCTCTAGCAGCTAATTGTTCTTGAGTTGGTCCTTCCAATTTACTAGAATCGAAGTTGATAATATTAGTCAAAGCATCAAATACTTTTGTATCAACTAATTCTGTAGCTTTATCAGGAGATTCTTTTACCATATTAGCTATTTCTTCCATTCCTGAAGCTTGAACTTCGAAATCTGGGTTTGATAACTTAGCAATAAAAGAATTTAAATCTACTTGTGGAGCCACTGTTTCAGGAGCAACAACTTCTGGTTTTGCTGCAACTTCTTCTGTTTTAACAGTTTCTGGAGTAGAAACTACAGGAGCTGGAGCAACAGGAGCTTCTGTAACTACTGGTTGAGGAACTACAGGAGCTTGATTAATATTTTGTTGTTGAACTGCAGGAACAACAACAGGAGCTGGAGCAGGAGCTGCTGGAGCTACTGGTGCAGCTGGCACTTCTACAGGAGCTGGTTGAGGAGCTACTGGAGCTTTAGGAAGTTCAGCAACTACAGGAGCCTGTGGTAATACAGGAACTTGTGGAGCTTGAACCGGTTGGTAATAAGGTTGTTGAACCTGTGCTTGTGGGTAATTATAAACTTGTGATTGTGGATAACTATAATATGGCATAGTAGGTTGTGCATATTGAGGATTATATTGTGATTGACCTACACCATTAGCTTCCACTGATGGATTATGAATGTCTATTTTAACAGCATTGTAATTTGGCTGTTGTGGAACAGGCATATATGTTGTTTGTTGTTGTACCATATATGGATTTGTCATCGGTACAAATGGAATTTGATTCATAAATTCTTCCTTTCCTACATAAAATTGAGTCTATTACCATTCTACCGTTTAAATAAGCGTAAAGGAAAATTATTGCTAAAATTGGATATTTTTTTAATAAAACTTTACATAAAAAAGAAAAAATCAAAATATAAGCTAATTTCAGCCATTAACAAAATTGTGAAATATTTAGAATAGATGTAAAATGTTTTTTATGCTAAAATGTCTAGTGTAAATACTGAGGACTTGGTGGAAACACCTAATATACTTGAGGATATAGATGAAGATAGACAAAACAAAAACAAGTTCCATTAGAAAAGCTTTTGGGAAAACCTTAGCTGAAATTGGAGAAATTAATGAAAGAGTAGTTGTCATGGATGCAGATTTGGCATGCTCAACTCAAACAAAAATGTTTGGTGATAAATTTCCTGAAAGATTTTTTGATTGCGGTATCGCAGAGCAAGATATGATTGCAACTGCAGCTGGACTTGCTTCAGAAGGGAAAATACCATTCGTAGCAAGTTTTGCAATGTTTGCAACTGGCAGAACATATGATCAGATAAGAAATGCTGTTTGTTACCCTGATTTCAATGTTAAAATTATTGGAACTCATGGCGGAGTAACAGTTGGTGAAGATGGAGCAACTCACCAAGCATTGGAAGATATTTCTCTAATGAGAGGAATTCCACACATGACTGTTATTGTTCCTGCTGATTCAAGAGAATGTGAAGAAGCTGTGAAATATGCATCATTGCACGACGGTCCTATGTATATAAGAATATCAAGATGTAATGTTCCAGATATATTTGATGAAAGTTACCACTTTAACATTCATAAAGCAGTAATTGTAGAAGAAGGAACTGATGTTTCAGTATTTACGAATGGTGAAACTCTTGCTGAAGTCCTTTTAGCTGCAGAAGAGTTAAAAAAAGAAAATATATCCGTAGAAGTAATTAACGTCCCAGTTGTTAAACCTCTAGATTTTCAAACAGTAATTGATAGTGTTAAGAAAACAAAATTTGCAATTACAGTAGAAAACCACTCAATAATTGGAGGTTTAGGAACTGCAATTTGTGAAACTTTAGCGGATAAATGTCCATCTAAAGTTTATAGAGTAGGTATTCATGACGAATTTGGACAAAGTGGAAAATCAGATGAACTAATTGAATACTATGGCTTAGATTCCAAAACACTAGCAAAAAGAATACGTACAATGTATAAAGCCGAAAAAGAACAAGGAAATATATAATGATAACATTCCAAAATGTAACCAAAAGATACAAAAATGATCATTACGCATTAAAAAATGTAAGTCTTGAAATTCATTCAGGAGAATTTGTATTTGTAGTTGGGGCTTCAGGCGCAGGAAAATCTACACTTATGAAGCTACTATATAGCGAAGAAAAACCAACTAGTGGTATTGTTTCAATTGGCGGAATAAATATTGCAAACCTATCAAATGAAAAAATACCAAATTTAAGAAGATGTATGGGAATAGTCTTCCAAGACTATAAACTTTTACAAAATCAAACCGTATACGATAATGTAGCCTATGTAATAAGAACTCTAGGTATTAGCAGTAAAGAAATTAATGCAAGGGTTCATGGTGCATTAAAAATTGTAGGCTTACATGAAAAAATGAATGCAAAACCATCTGAATTATCAGGTGGCGAACAACAAAGAGTAGGTATTGCAAGAGCAATCGTAAATGGTCCACCATTACTAATTGCTGACGAACCTACTGGGAATTTAGATCCAAAGAACTCTATGGAAATTATGCAAATTCTAGACCAAATTAACCAAAGAGGTATTACTGTTATCGTATCAACTCACGACAGCACAATGGTTAATTATTTTAGAAAACGCGTAATAACATTGGATCAAGGAGAAATCATAAGGGATATACAAGCAGGTACATATGAATAACAATCTTAAATCAAACGTAAAAAAACACATACCAAAAGATTGGCTTTGTGAATTAAGAATATTATATAGATTAGCGAAAGAGACTTTTAACGATATCAGAAGAACAGGCTGGGTTAATATTGTAATTATTACAACTATGGCTGCAATTCTTATGATATTTGGAACTTGCTTTAGAACAGCTCTTTCTATCTCATCATTTTCAAAAGAACTAGGAAATGCACTTGAAATTTCTGTTTATTTAAAAAATAGCACAGATGCAAGAGCAGCTAAAGATGAGATAAGCCAAATAAATCATGTTGAAACAATTACGATAATCCCCAAAAGTGAATCTTGGAATAAACTAAAAAATGAAATGAGTTTACCAAATATTGATAACCCATTACCAGACACTTTACATGTAAAAGTAGACAATCCAGAAAATCTACAAAATGTATTTGATAATATTAAACAAATAAAATCAGTAGAAGACATGAGTTACGCTAAAGACTTAGCTGCAAAAATAGAATTAGTTAACCATGTTGTAAAAACAATAACTCTTGTTGTTATTTTAATTATGGGATTATTAACAATAACAATCATTAACAATACAATCCAACTTGTAATTCAATCACGCAAAGAAGAAATTGAGATTATGAGATTAATGGGTGTTAGCAATTGGTATATAAGATTTCCGTTCATCATGCAGGGTGCATTTTATGGTTTAACAGGTTCATTATTAGCATTGATACCATTAAATTATGTTCAAAATGGGCTTGTAAACGTACATAAGTTCTTTATGATACCATCTCCACCTTATGCCCAAAATTTCGTTATAATTGTTATGTTTACAATGAGTATTTTATTTGGTGCAGTTGGAAGTTTTTGGTGCATCAAAAAACACTTACAGGTATAAGTATTAATGATAGACAATAATAATATATTATTAATTACTGATTACGAAGATATTGCAAAAGTTATGCTACAAAAACTAATCTTGTTAAGAGAAAAAGATAGCATAACTATTTGTAATTCTAGAAATGCGAAAAAAAATATAGAAAATTCATTATGTTGCATAGCTATCATTCACGAAATAACTGATAATCAAGAAGCAACTCTACGTTTAATAAAATCGATAAAAGAAATAAAAAAAGATATAGAAATAATATTATTATTAAATGATATAAAACAAGATTTTATATTAACTGCTTATGATTATGGAATCTTTGATTATTTTACAATTGATTCTCCAGACTATGAAATGCTTATAAAAACGGTTAATTGTTTTAAAATGAGAACATTAAAAGATATCAGCAGTAGAAATGAAAAATTTCTATATCAACTAGGTGTCATTGATAGCAAAACAGGCTTATATAAATATAATCATTTAAAAGAAATTTTTATTGATATCTCTGATGATTTAAGAATACAAAATGGTGTTTTTGCCATTTTGACACTAGATGAAAAAACAAAAACTAGAATTTCAACAAATAGATTAGCTTGTAATATTAAAAGCAGTGTTCGCGGAGATGATATTATTGCAACAGCAAGAGGCGGAAAATTTTACATGATACTCCCAAACATTGATTTGGATGGAACTAGAGCAGTAATATCAAAAATTCAAAGCAAAATGGGGGATGAATTTAAAATCCGTTCCGGCATAAATAAAATAGGAATTCAATCATTTGAAACCCTTGATAAAAACACTCAAGACAGTTTATTATCAGCAATTCAAAATGATGAACTTTGCGTATCATTAACAGATCAACTAACCAATACAGATTCTTGGCTAGAAGATGATGAACAAAAGCCTAATAAAAATTTCAAATTATTTAAAATGGCATTCACCAATAAAATGAAAACTATCATTACTCCTGTATTTTTTAGATTTCAGAAAGAATGTGAAACTAAATTAGCTAATACACAAGTTAGTCAATATGCCAACAATATTGAAAGTGTTTTCAGCTTAAAAAATGAGAATATACATAGTGAACTAATTATTAGATTTAATGGTTATGCAAAATTTATCATTGAAATAGTACACAGCGGATTAGATAGTGCTGAAAACTCTAAAATCGAAATACCCCTAAGTAAATTGACTGAAAAGGAACTTTTAAAACTATTAAATCAATTAAAAAATGAATATAAGCAAACAGCATTTATGAAAGGAAATTAAAACATGCTTAACATTGAAAATAGTGCATTAGTTATTATTGATATTCAAGAAAGACTAGTTCTTGCATCAAAATATGGTGAAGAAGTTGCCCAAAATATGGCTAAATTAGCTAAAGCTGCAAATATTTTATCTATTCCAACAATCATAACTGAACAATATCCAAAAGGTTTGGGAAATACAGTTCCAGTTATTGAAGAGGCTCTATCACCAAACTCAACCAAAATGGAAAAAGCATCATTTTCTGCTCTTTTAGAAAATGAATTTGCTCAAAAAATTCAAGAATTAAAAGCAAATGGAATCAAACAAATTGTTATCGGCGGCATTGAAACACATATTTGTGTACTTCAAACTGCTTGTGATTTAATGAAAGAAGGTTTTGAAGTTTACGTAATAAAAGATGCTTGTGCAAGCAGAAACAAAAAAGAATATAAAACTGGACTAGAATTATTAAAGCAATATGGTGCAAAAATTTCTTGCGTTGAAATAACATTATTTGAATGGTTAAAAACTTCAAAACATCCAAACTTTAAAGAAGTTCAAGCTCTTATCAAATAAATTAAATAATCTTATATAAAAAAAAAACGAGTATTTTAACAATACTCGTTTTTTTATGGATTTAATACAACCATTTCACAATTTTTACAATCAAACTTTAGCGGATATTTTTTACCTTTATTATCAACTAAGTATAAAGGCTTGCAAGGTTTTTGACAATATCCGGAAGCATATTTTAGACAATGCTTTGTACGCATTAACTCTATACCTGATGGGATTTTTTCAAAAGTTTCTAAAGCTTTTTCTAAGACCTTACAATCGCAACACTCATAAAATTTTTCGGCCTCATTGTTATAAACATTTCCTCTATAATCAACTTTTGACTTAGGAAACCTTGTATAGTTCATTTTTTTCTGTTTGAAAGTTTCAAAATTATTTAAGCGCTCAGACATTAACAAACCCAAAATCTCTCTACGTAGAGAATTTATTTCTGAAACAGGAATAAATGAAATATTATCATCATCAATACTTACATCAATAGTATAAAAATCACTAGCTCCCGTTTTCTTTAACTGAGCGATATAGTTATTTTTCAATTTATCCAAATCTTTTGGAGCTTCAGCAATAGGTAACTTTAAAGAAACATGATTATTATCTTCATCTATTGCAGAAATAACACCATTCTTAATTTTAAATGTTACACCTATTTTTCTTACTGTTTTTGATGAATCTAAGGATTTTTCGAATTTTGCATCAAAATTTCTATATAGCAAAGTACCACTAGTTAATCCTGTCATTTTATTTGGATAAACCTTATTTCCTTCAACTTTATTAACTAAAAAGCCTTTCATTTCACCATCAGCAATAAAGCAAAGACCATCTTGAGGATTTAACTTAGCATCTATCTCAAAATAATTATGAAAAATTCTTTTAATTTTGCCAATTTTTTCACCACGAGATTTTGGAGACAAGAAGTTAAAACATTGACCTCTGCCATTTAAAAAGTAATCGGTATAACCTCTATTAAAAGTTTTATCGACATTTGGTTCAAAATCTAAAAAGACTTTACCTGAGGAAGTTCGCTTTGCAAACTTATTAAGTAATTCATCATAAAAAGCTACTACATTTTTTACATAATTAATATCTTTTAAACGTCCTTCTATTTTAAAAGACTTAACACCACAATTAATAAGTCTTTCTACACTTTCAGATGCGTTAAAATCTTTCAAGGACAACAAATATTTATCTTTTAATAAAACTTTTCCATTTTCATCAACCAAAGAATATTTTTTTCTACAAGGTTGAGCACACTCCCCACGATTAGCTGAGCGGCCACCATTTGAGAAAGATAAATAACATTGTCCACTATAAGAAACACATAAAGCACCATGAATAAAAGTTTCGACTTCACAAGAAATATTTTTACAAACTTCTGCTATATTTTCTAATGATAATTCTCTTGCTAAAATAACTCTAGATACTCCTAAATCATCGAAGAATTTAGCTTTTTCAAGAGTTCGATTATCACATTGAGTACTAGCATGAATTTGAATAGGTGGCAACTTACCTTCGATTGCTAAATTCATTAACCCCATATCTTGAACAATAATAGCATCAACTCCAATATTATATAGAGATTGAACCAATTTTACTGCATCTTGTAATTCTTTATCATTAAGAATAGTGTTAATAACAACATGAACCCTTACATAAAATTTATGAGCATATTTTACAAGAGTTTCAATATCTTCCAAAGTGTTTGGAGCGTTTTTACGGGCTCCAAAATCGGTCGCACCGATATAAATTGCATCGGCACCACTATTTATAGCCGCAATTGCAGTATCTAAATTTTTCGCAGGAGCTAATAATTCAACTTTTTTCATAAAAGTATTTTATAACAAAGTTTTAAATAAATTGTAATATTTAGAATAAATTTTACATTTAATGATAAAATAGAATAAAGTTAGAGGTAAGTATGAAAGTAGCACTAATAAATCACGGATGTGCCAAAAATTTGGTTGATGCAGAACTTATTCTAGGCATACTCGAAAATAAAGGTTATAAAATTACACTAGATGATGCAGAAGCAGATATTGTAATTGTCAATACCTGCTCATTCATTCATGATGCCGAAAAGGAATCTGTTCAAAGCATTCTGGAGATGATAGAAAACGGCAAAAAAGTAATAGTTTCAGGCTGTCTATCACAAAAGCATAAAGAAGATTTAAAAGAAGCGATCCCAGAATTATCAGGAATGATTGGAACTTCAAATCTTAACGATATCGTTGAAATTATTGAAAATATCGAACAAGGCAAAGAATATAAAAGTATTATCCAAGATAAACCGGAATACATTTATCCAGAAGAAGTTACTCGACAACAAATAACAATGGGTGCAAGCTCATACTTAAAAATTGGAGAAGGTTGTAACTATCAATGCGGTTACTGTATCATCCCAAAACTTCGTGGTAAATACATCTCTAGACCAATTGAAAATATTGTTAAAGAAGCAAAAGAACTTGTAGCCAAAGGCGTATCTGAGATAATTCTAATTGCACAAGACACATCTTCTTACGGTATTGATCTATATGGTAAACAAGCTTTGCCAAAACTTTTAGATGAATTAAATAAAATAGAAAATTTATCTTGGATACGCATAATGTATGCATATCCAACTCAAATGACAGATGAATTAATTGATGCAATTGCAAGACTTGATAAAGTTGTAAAATATGTAGATATTCCATTACAACATTCACATCCAAGAGTATTAGAATCTATGAGACGCCCTGTAATGGATTACACAAAATTAGTAGATAAAATTAGAAAAAAAATTCCTGGAGTATCAGTTAGAACTTCACTTATTGTGGGTTACCCTGGAGAAACTGAAGAAGAATTCGAACACTTATATAATTTTGTAAAAAATGTAAGATTTGATAGAATGGGAGCATTTGAATACTCTAGAGAAAAAGGAACTTATTCTTACAGTTTAAAAAATCAAATTCCAGCAAAAATAAAAAAACAAAGAAGAAAAAGATTAATGGAATTACAACAACAAATTTCATTAGAAAATAACCAAAGCTACATTGATAAAGAAATAAAATGCATAGTTGAAGGCTATACAGATGATGGAGTAATTATACTTCGCTCTGAGCACGATGCTCCAGAAATTGACGGAGTTGTTTATGCTTCATCAGAAACTCCGGTTGTACCTGGAGATATTGAAGTAGTAAAAATCACAGATGCGGATGAATATGATTTATTCGGAGAAATAATTGAATAAAATAATATAGAGGGAATATGGAATATATAGAAAACAAAGAATTAGAGAAAAAAGAAGTTAAAGGCATATTTACAGATATGATAAAATATGCACCATCTAAATTGTGTGGAATGCTTGGAAATGTTATTACAGTTCCAATTTATACAAGCCTTTTCACAACCGAACAATATGGACTATATACAATATCTATAGCTATGCTATCTTTTCTTTGTATTATATTTTCAGATTGGGTTGGTCTATCAGGTCTAAGATTTTTTAGACATCACCAAATTTCAGAAGACTTACCAAAATATTTAACAACATTAGTTACTATCTTAACAATAAATTTAGTATTAATGTTTGCTATATCATTCATCTTTAAAGATAACTTATATGAATTTTTCCATGTTCCTTTCAAATACTTTTTAGCAGTACTTGTATTGATTATTCCTGTTTCAATTAGAGCTCTGCTATCACAACTTTTAAGAGCACAGTTAAAATCAATCTCGTACACACTTACAACTATAGTTAATCAATTTGCAACAATATTTTTAGCAGTATTTTTTGCCAAATTCTTTAATCTAGGTGCAGCCTCAATTCTTTTAGGTATGGGTGTATCAATATCATTAATAGACATACTTTTACTATATCAAAGTGAAATATTGAAAGTTTTTAAATTCCAAAAAATAGAATGGAAATTCATTTTACCAATCATTAAATACGGAATTCCAATCGCAGCAACATCTTTAAGTGCTTGGATTATTACTCAAAGTAATAAATTCATTATGAATAGTATAAGTGGATTTTCAAAAGCAGCTCTCGTTGGAGTTGGTTATGGTTTAACATTACCAATTCTAATGACATTATTTGCAATGATTACAGTTGCGGCAATTCCAAGAATAATAAACTTATACGAAGCAAAAATAGACGTTAGACCAATAATCTCACGTTTCTTAAGTTACTATGTATTAGTTTCACTTCCGGTAATTACAGTAATGTCAATCTATAATGTTGACTATACTCATTTATTTACAAATGCAAAATTTTACGAAGCAAGCAAACTTGTGCCTTATTTTTCATTTGGAGTATTTTTCTTAGCAATGGCAGACTACACAACATTACAATATCACTTAGCAAACAAAACTCATATTGAATTTATCATTAAATTAATTTCAGGAGTTGTTGGTGTTGCATTAAATATCATCTTAATTCCAAAAATGGGATTAGATGGTGTAGGTCTAGCTACATTTGCTGCGAACTTCTTATATTTTCTATTAAGTGTAATTATTGTAATTCCAAACTTAAATTTATATTTCCCTAAAAATACAACATTAAGAATTATATTATCTGCAATACCAACAGGTATATTATTCTTCTTATTTAAAGAATTCGGAGGAATCGTACCTGGCAGCATACAAATGATTAGTATATTATTCGTATTTTATATTTGCTACTATATAATTCATAAACAATTCGTAAAAAACTCTGATTAATAAAACTTAATAAACTATCATTTTATAGCAATAATATATATTTATAAACGTTGAAATAAAAAGAAATAGGGAAAAAGCATGGCTTAAAAAAAAGTAATAAACTAAGCCATTTCACTTTGGTCTTGTTACAATAAGATATATACTTTATTAAATATCGAATAATATATTACTTCTTATATAATGAAAGGGATAATTGGAATGAATAGTAGCAGGAAAATACAAAAAAGGATTGTTGCCTCAGCTCTTACAGCATTATTTGTAATACAACAATCAATGTTATTGTCAGCATCCGGCAGTGAAATTTCCGGCATAAATGGTAACAATGGTGTATTTGATATCCACCCGGGAGCAATTATTCCTGGCACAGATATTGGTTATAGAAAATACGAAAATTTTATACTTGATAAAAACGATATTGCAAACCTAATCTACAAATATGGAGCAGATAACATTGAAACCTTCATAAACCTTGTAGATAATAAAATCAATGTTAACGGTATTGTAAATTCAATGAGAGACGGAAACTTCTACAACGGAAAAGCCATCTTTGTTTCTCCAAACGGTATGGTTGTAGGAGCTTCTGGGGTTCTTAATGTTGGTTCTCTTGGAATTTACACCCCAACAGACGTTACATATGAAAGATACAAAAACAATCCTAGTGGGGATTTAACAGCATTATTAAATTCAAATAGTGGTAAAGAGGTTACAATCAATGGTAAAGTTTTAGCAGCTAACGATGTAACTCTTCAAGGTGGTAAAATCACTGTTGGAAAAGGTGGTGGAGTTATTGCTGGTATCAACGAAGGTAAAATGTTAGCAATGAACTCTCATAGCCAAGCTGATATTTTATTTAACCAATTAGTTAATACAGATAATATCAATACTGGCAATTCATTTGCTAGTAGCAACGGCAATATTTACATCAAAGCAAACCAAAGAATTGACAATGCTGGAGTTGATATTTCAGGTACAGTGAAAAACTTTGGAAAAGGTAACACTGAAATCAGAAGTACCGGTATAGATGGTATTAAAATCGCAGGTACTGTATCTAACGCAAATGGTTTACTAAAAGTAAATAACAACTGGGGCGATGTAAACATTTCAGGTGATGTTAAAAATAACGGAACAACTCAAATATTTAACGTTCCTGGAGAAGGCACAGTTAAATTTACAGTTAATGGTCAAGAATATTCATATACATTAGACAAAAACTCTGGAATTAATATAACTGGTAACATCGATACTAAAGGTGATTTAACAATTAATAATACTGGTGAAAAAGGTATTCTTATTTCAGGAAATGTTAACCATGACGGAAATTCATCAGTTCAAAACGGCTACCTTAAAAACAGCAAAAACAATACCGCAGGTTTAAATATCACAGGAACATTCAATACAACTGGTGATGCTAAATTTGTTAACACTGCTGATGGTGTTGATGGTATGAACATCTCTGGTAAAGTTACTTCCGGGGGTACTGCTACTTTTGAAAACGCTGGTAAAGCTGGATTAAATCTTAAAGATTCTGGTAGCATCTCTGCTAAAGATGTTAATATGATTAACACTGGTAATGATGGTATAAATATCGATTCTAACGCTAGAGTTAACTCTACTAATAACACTTCTATTGATAACAACTCTGTTGGTGGGGTTAATGTTAAAGGTTTAGTTAACGCGCAAAATAATTTAACTGTTAAATCTGTTAACGGAAATGTTGTTATCGGGGACAATTCTTCTAACAACAATTATTTAACTGCTAATAATGATGTTAACATTACGGTTAACAATGGTAGCATTCTTAACTATGGTGTTGAAAAAACTCTTATCAATGCTGGCGGCGATTTAACTATGGACGTTACTGACGGTACTATCGGAGAACTTTCTCAACAAGCTGGATGCTCTGGTACTGGTTGCATTGGTATTGGACCTAAAGAACAAGGGGCTAGAGACTTTACTAAATCTATTAACGCTAACGTTAAAGGTAAAGTTAAAGCTACTACTACTAAAGCTACTAAACCGGATGAACTTGTTATCAATTTCGCGGCAATTGATTCTGATATGAATATTGATCACATCAAAGCTGATGGTAGAGTTATTCTTACTGTTGATGATGATTTCGGTAACAATAACAATGGTACTCGTTACAATATGGTAAATGCTTCTACTGATCCTTCTAAAGCTAACGTTGAAGGTTGGGGCGTTTCTCTTATCGCTAACGGTAGCATTGGCGATAAAGGCAACAAAGTTACTTTCAACCAAACTGATGGTGAAAACTACAGTATGGATGCTTTAGCTAATGAAAACATTAACTTAAAAGCACTTGATGATAAATATACTGTTAACAACGTTGGTACTATGATTGCCAGAGAAGGTGATATCAATGTTGAATTCAGTGGTAATACTCACATCAATAACATTACTGCTGAAGGTGATATTACTGCTATCACTAGAGGTAAAAACTTAACTATCGATAATCTTGGACACATCGAAGATTCTGCTGTTACTCCGTCTGACTACTTCGGTGAAAGACCTGATGGTTGGACTGCTGATGGTGGTTATGATGTGGAAGATCATATGCACGAAGTTTTACCTAATAATGTTACTCTAAAAGCTTTAGACATTAACAAAAACATTAGAACTGATGGTGTTGATGTTGATGGATACTATGCATATGCGGATTCTACTGTTAGAGTTAACAATGCTGTTTTAGACAAAGGTAAATTAGACATTACTGCTGATAACGTTTATGCTAACGGTATTGCGGCTCACTTCAATAAAGATGGATTCTCTAAAGAAGTTGATAATTCTACTAATAAAGTTAAAGGTACTGTAGACGGTGTTGATGGTATTCCTACAGCACACGCAGTTAGACCGGATGACGTTACTGATATTGGCAGAGATGAACATGAACGTAATTACTATTACCCTGAAGGGGATGGTGACGGTACATTCAATGGTGAAGATTCTAATGTTGACCCGGATGACGGTGTAGTTGATTCTACTCCTCTTGAAATGCCTGATGAACCTGCTGATACAGATACTGATACTGACGTAGATACAGATACTGATACAGACACAGACACTGATACTGATACAGACACTGATACAGATACAGATACTGATACAGATACTGATACAGATACTGATACTGATACAGATACTGATACAGATACTGATACTGATACTGATACTGATACAGATACAGATACAGACACAGACACAGACACAGACACAGACACAGACACTGACACAGATACAGATACTGATACTGACACAGACACAGACACAGACACAGACACAGATACAGATACAGATACTGACACAGATACTGATACAGACACTGATACAGACACAGACACAGACACAGATACTGATACTGATACAGATACTGATACTGATACTGATACTGATACTGATACTGACACAGATACAGACACAGATACAGATACAGATACAGATACAGACACAGACACAGACACAGACACAGATACTGATACTGATACTGATACTGATACTGATACTGATGATGACAACATCAATGGAAGTATTACATATATTCAAAGAAAAATCATTGATAACAGTGTACCAGCAATAGATAAACGTCAATTTATGAGATATCAAGTTGCCGATAACAAAAATCCTATTGCAATTGAACAAACTAACGGTGTAAAATCTTTACTTGATGTATCTAGAGGTGGAATTTCTGTAACTCACAATAACGAATTAAAAGTTGGAGATATAGTTCCAGTTCATATAGCATATGGCGGATTAGATATTAAAGCTGACGTAAAAGTTGTTTCTGCAACAACAAACAGAGCTGGTGGAGAATTTATAAACTTAGACCAAGCAACAGCTAATAAAGTTCTTTATATGAATATGATTTTAGAAGACTTAAATAGCACTGCAAACAATATCATTCCAACAAATTCACTATCAAACAATAACTAAATAAAATTTAATAATGTAAAAATAAAAAAAAGGAGATTGAGCAATTCAATCTCCTTTTTTAATTAAGAATTGTAAAATTTTACAAACATTTGTTACAAAAAGCTGAATATTTCAAAATAAAAACCGTTTATTAATACATATAGTATATATACAACATGCTTTGGAAAAGACAAAACTCGAAATAAATAAAATAAACATAAATATGAAAGGATAGACAATGACGAGACAAAGTAGAAAAGTTTCAAAAAGAGTAATAGCCTCTTTATTGACAGGTGTATTTATCATCCAACAAACAATGACTTTAAGCGTCGTTGCTAGTGAAATTTCTGGAATAACCTCCGGAGGTCATGGAACTTTCAATATCGATCCTAGTAAAGTTGTTGGGGATATTGGTTTTAGACAATACGCTCAATTTATACTAGATAAAGGCGATGTCGCAAACTTAAACTATAATAATATCGAAACATTTGTAAACATGGTTGATAGCAAAATTAATATCAACGGTGTTGTAAACTCTATGAGAAATAGTAATTTCTACAACGGAAAAGCTGTATTTATTTCTCCAAATGGTATGGTTGTAGGAGCATCTGGTGTTCTTAATGTTGGTTCACTTGGTGCATATACTCCATCTCAAGCTTCATATAATAAATTAACTGCAACTCCAAACGAAAGCAATCTTAATGCAATTGTTAATGGAGTAAACACAGGTGAAATAACAATTAATGGTAAAGTTATTACAGCTGGAGATGTAGATTTAAAAGGTGGTCAAGTTACAGTTGGTAACACTGGCGGAATTATGGCTGGTGTTAACGAAAGTAAAATGACAAAATTCGATAGCGAAACTCAAGCTAATGCATTATTTGACCAACTTGTAAATACTGACAACTTAAATACAGGTAACGCATTTGCAAGCAATAAAGATGGTCAAATTGTTATTAGATCATCTACAGGTACTGATATTGCCGGAAAAGTTAAAAACTTTTCAACAGGTGACAATAGCCAAATTAAAATAATGAATATTAATGATGCTACTGGCGGAATTAATATTTCAGGCGAAGTTGCTAACGCAAAAGGAACTTTACAATTAAATAACAATGAAGGTGATTTAACTGTAAACGGAACTTTAAAAAACAATGGAACTACAAGAATTTACAATACAATTGGTCAAAGTGAAGGTAACAATTCAAAATTGATAATTGGTGGTACTGTTGATACTCAAGGAACTTTAGAAATCAATAATACCGGTGCAAACGGAATGTTAATTTCCGGAAATATTGATCACGGTGGAAATGCATCTGTTCAAAATGGTTATTTGGATAATAGCAAAAACCAAACAGCTGCAATGGATATCACAGGAACATTCAATACAACTGGTGATGCTAAATTTGTTAACACTGCTGATGGTGTTGATGGTATGAACATCTCTGGTAAAGTTACTTCCGGGGGTACTGCTACTTTTGAAAACGCTGGTAAAGCTGGATTAAATCTTAAAGATTCTGGTAGCATCTCTGCTAAAGATGTTAATATGATTAACACTGGTAATGATGGTATAAATATCGATTCTAACGCTAGAGTTAACTCTACTAATAACACTTCTATTGATAACAACTCTGTTGGTGGGGTTAATGTTAAAGGTTTAGTTAACGCGCAAAATAATTTAACTGTTAAATCTGTTAACGGAAATGTTGTTATCGGGGACAATTCTTCTAACAACAATTATTTAACTGCTAATAATGATGTTAACATTACGGTTAACAATGGTAGCATTCTTAACTATGGTGTTGAAAAAACTCTTATCAATGCTGGCGGCGATTTAACTATGGACGTTACTGACGGTACTATCGGAGAACTTTCTCAACAAGCTGGATGCTCTGGTACTGGTTGCATTGGTATTGGACCTAAAGAACAAGGGGCTAGAGACTTTACTAAATCTATTAACGCTAACGTTAAAGGTAAAGTTAAAGCTACTACTACTAAAGCTACTAAACCGGATGAACTTGTTATCAATTTCGCGGCAATTGATTCTGATATGAATATTGATCACATCAAAGCTGATGGTAGAGTTATTCTTACTGTTGATGATGATTTCGGTAACAATAACAATGGTACTCGTTACAATATGGTAAATGCTTCTACTGATCCTTCTAAAGCTAACGTTGAAGGTTGGGGCGTTTCTCTTATCGCTAACGGTAGCATTGGCGATAAAGGCAACAAAGTTACTTTCAACCAAACTGATGGTGAAAACTACAGTATGGATGCTTTAGCTAATGAAAACATTAACTTAAAAGCACTTGATGATAAATATACTGTTAACAACGTTGGTACTATGATTGCCAGAGAAGGTGATATCAATGTTGAATTCAGTGGTAATACTCACATCAATAACATTACTGCTGAAGGTGATATTACTGCTATCACTAGAGGTAAAAACTTAACTATCGATAATCTTGGACACATCGAAGATTCTGCTGTTACTCCGTCTGACTACTTCGGTGAAAGACCTGATGGTTGGACTGCTGATGGTGGTTATGATGTGGAAGATCATATGCACGAAGTTTTACCTAATAATGTTACTCTAAAAGCTTTAGACATTAACAAAAACATTAGAACTGATGGTGTTGATGTTGATGGATACTATGCATATGCGGATTCTACTGTTAGAGTTAACAATGCTGTTTTAGACAAAGGTAAATTAGACATTACTGCTGATAACGTTTATGCTAACGGTATTGCGGCTCACTTCAATAAAGATGGATTCTCTAAAGAAGTTGATAATTCTACTAATAAAGTTAAAGGTACTGTAGACGGTGTTGATGGTATTCCTACAGCACACGCAGTTAGACCGGATGACGTTACTGATATTGGCAGAGATGAACATGAACGTAATTACTATTACCCTGAAGGGGATGGTGACGGTACATTCAATGGTGAAGATTCTAATGTTGACCCGGATGACGGTGTAGTTGATTCTACTCCTCTTGAAATGCCTGATGAACCTGCTGATACAGATACTGATACTGACGTAGATACAGATACTGATACAGACACAGACACAGATACTGACACAGATACAGATACAGATACAGATACAGATACTGATACTGATACAGATACAGATACTGATACAGATACTGATACTGATACAGACACAGACACAGACACAGACACAGACACAGACACAGACACAGACACAGATACTGACACAGATACTGACACAGATACTGATACAGATACTGATACAGATACTGATGACGATATTATCGTACCTGATGCTGATGGAAGTTTAACATTCATTCAAAAGAAACTCGATGACAATGATGTTGATTCTATCGACAAACGTCAATATATGAGATTTAACGTTGCAGACAGTACAAAACCTGTTATGTTAGAAAGATCAAACAATATTGATAGTTTAATTGATATATCTAGAGGTGGTATTGCAGTTAAACACAACAACAACCTTAAAGTTGGAGATGTAATCCCAGTACACCTAACTTACGGAGATTTAGATATTCAAGCTGATGTCAAAGTTGTTTCAGCAAGCACAAACCGAGCTGGAGCTGAGTTTATAAACATTGACCAAGCAACAGCAAACAAACTTCTATATTTAAATATCTTATTAGAAGACGCAAATAACATATCATTTAATCCATAACTAGATTAAATATACAAAAAAGCCTTATAACGAATGTTATAAGGCTTTTTTTATTGTAAAAATATTTTGATAAATTTTCACAAATAGTTAAAATAAAAGCTTTAATAAATACAATTAATATTAAGGGGAAAATAAGTAATCATACATTCTAACAACAAAATAAGATGAGAAATACAATATCTAAATACCTTATCTTAATAAGTCAAGTATTTGTGTTAATACTAATCACACAAAAGTGTTTTGGTGCAGAATTCACAGCAGTTAATCAACAAAAACTACCTGAGCTACCAGAACCAATCCAAACACTGACTATTCAACATAATACTACAACACCTGTACAAACTAACAAACAAACAGAATTAACATTACCTTCCAATGAAACACAAGAAAAAACAGAGCAGGACAACAATGATATAACTAATATACCTTTAATAATAAAAAAGGATCAATACGACATAGATACAAAAGAGCTAACAATAGAAGAACACAACACAGACTCTAGTATAACTAAATTAAAGGAAGATATACAAGACTATAATCCAGAATTTACAGACCCAAAGATAGAAGAAGACACAACTATTATAAAACCAATAGACAAACGGGAATATATAAGATTTAGTAATACTAACCTAACTAGCAAAATAACAGTTTCAAAAACTAATTATTTAAATAATATCCTAGACATTTCACGTGGAGGTATAGGTTTTGTTAAAAGCAACAAAGAGTACAACTTGAAAGTTGGAGATACTATTCACTTAGAAATAACTTATAAAAACATATCAATACCTCTGGATATACAAATTTTAGCAATAACCAATAACAGAATATGCACTAAATACATAAATCTAACAGAAGAACAAGAAAACAAAATCCTCTATTTAAATATAACACTTGAAGCTGATAATAATATGCTAACAACTAAAAAGATTATAGGATAATAAAAAAGACTTCATTAACATTGAATTAACGAAGTCTTCTTCTTTGTAAATTTTTAGGTCTATAAATAGCTCCTGAGCCAATATTTGTATCTTGTTGTTGTTGAAGTCCTCCAACCATTGAACCTGCTGATTGTAAGAAGCTTCCAAATTCCATACCCTTAGCTAATTTATTGCCAAATGATTTTTCAGCTGCTTTTTCTGCTTCTGATTTAGCAGCTTTTGCGCCATATCTATCAGCTTGAGCCTTCAATTTATCTGATTTTTCTTTAATCTCAGCGGCTTTACCTGTAAATTCTTCAGCTGACTTAGTACCTTTTTCTGCAGCTTCTGCTCCTTTTTCGGCTGCTTCTGTGCCTTTTCCAGCTGCTGCTTCTGTGCCTTTTCCAGCTGCTGCTTCTGTGCCTTTTCCAGCTGCTGCTTCTGTACCTTTTTCTGCAGCTGCTTCTGTGCCTTTTCCAGCTGCTGCTTCTGTACCTTTTTCTGCAGCTGCTT
>CAJMPQ010000008.1 GCA_905215335.1 uncultured bacterium
ATACTACGAACACTCAATTACACCACCAATTATCTTGCCTATAAGTAAGATTATTGAGCTCCGCAAGGATTGTATACTACGAACACTCAATTACACCACCAATTATCTTGCCTATAAGTAAGATTATTAGAGCTCCGCAAGGATTATATACTACGAATTCTTTTCTTGAGCACAACCTGTTTGGTAACCAGGTACTAATAAAGCTACAGGTATTATACGACCTAATTTTGAACCAAATTCAGATTCTTTATTCATCATTGAGGTTGCCATACACAAATCATCAACGTGTGGAGCAAAGTCACTTGCTTTGATATTTCTTTCTACTTTTTTATGATATAACTTTTCATTTATAAAATTAGAAACTTTATTACCGGCATAAATACCAACGCTTAAGAAACCTAATGTAGCAACCGCACTAGGAACATTTTTCAAACATTTATCAATAATATTAGTAAATTTTGTATTTTTATTTATTTGTGGCATTGCAGCTTGCAATCTTGCTGAATATTTTTCAAATAAAGCAGAGCCTCTACCTACACAAATAACTGGAACTAATACATTTCCTAATAATTGGCTTAAAACTTCACGTTTTTTAGCTTTCAAATTAGACTTATCATCAACTAAACTACCACCTATATATCCACCAACAACTGAACCTGTTGCAACAGAAATAATTTGTGGTTCTTCAAATTCTATTGCCTTATCTTTTGGTGAATATTTAAAAATAGCCCAATCTTTCATTGGAGTTTTAATAATCTTAGATGGATTTAAAGAAAAACCTTTTCTCTTTGCCCAAAATGCTAAAACAGGAAGCATTCCCAATCCTGAAGATGTTAATATAATCGCTTTTTGTTTTTTTGATAAATTATTTTCAGAACCATGTCCTTTAAATTGAATATTTTCAGATTGGTTCCTTTTTTCCTTTAAACTACTATAATTATTACCATTAATGCTATTTAGTGTAAGTTTATTAATCATAACTAATGTCCTTTGATTACACCATATCAAAAACCAAACATAAAAAATATTGCCATCAATATTATATCACTTAAATATTTGTAACATACAAAATAATAAGTGTAATACACATACTAAATTTGTAACAAAATATTAAAAATAAAAACTCATGAAGCAAAAATTTATATTCAGCAACATTATGTAAGTATCTAAAAGGTTAAATAATTTATGTCTTTAAGAATCCCTGTAGCAAATACAAATAATGTAATGTCCCGCAATTTGGTAAAACAAATGGCCAGTGATGGTTTTTTACCAGTAATAGCATTAGAGGCTTTTGTTGAAGGCGGAAGAACATATCAAGCATATAAACGTGGTGGTTTTGACGAAGCTAGAGAAAGAATTACAGAAGAATTCTCTGGTGCAGTATTTTGGTTAGGCGGTGTATCTGCACTAAATTGGCTTTTTGAAAAAATGGGTCAAAAAGTACTTAAATTACCTAACAAAACTGTTGATATTGCAAAAGATTCTGTACGTAACCCTCTTGCTAATTACTTAGACGCAGAAACTACAAAAGATGGGGCTAAAATTCTTGAAAAAACTATGGCTAAATTCAAATTTGCTAAAGTTATCTCAAGTGTTTTAATCGCAAACGCGTTTATTGGTTTTGTATTACCAAAAATCAACCAAAGCATTACTCGTTCTTATCACAAAAATAAACCTCAAGAAAAAACAAATTCAAATCCTATCCAACAACAAAACAAATTACAACAACCTCAAATGGATAGTTTTATAAATAAAAATAATAACAAAAAAGAAGATAAAAAAGATATTCCATTCGGAATGAATTTATTATCTATTGCTAATAAATTTGAAAGTGATAGAAATTATAAATTATTATCAGTAGATGCAGGTACAGCATCTGGTAGAGCATATTCAGCTAGAAATAATGATGAAAGAGTTGAAATTCTATTTAGAGATTTAGGTTCAATTTATTTCTACATGTTCAATATGCCAAATATGAACAAATGGTTAAATAAAATTGAACAAAAAGGTGTTGGTACAAGATTAGATCCTGTTTCTGCAGAATTTGCTACTAAATATCTGGAAGGATACTTCGAAGATAAAAAAGTTGATAAAGTTAATGTCGAAGAATTTGCTAAAGATGTTTTAGGCAAAAATGCAGAACTTCCACAAAACTTAAAATCCAAATTCTCAGGTAAAGATATTAAAGTTATCAACCTAGATACATTTAAACAAGAACTTAAAGGTATTGTTCCTGAATCTGAATTAAAAACTTTAGAAGACGTTGCAGAGAAAATGTCTCAACTACAACCAAAAGTTAAAGGAGTATCAATACTTACAGAAGGTCAAGCAAAAGATATTCTAAACGGTGGACATATTAACAACCCAGAATTCTTAAAAGAATTCTTCAAAAACAGATTTGGCAATAGCTTTATGGATAAATATAAATACGTTGCTCAAAATGATTTAGATGCATTGAAAAAAGATCTTCTTCAATACGTAGATTCAATTATAGAAACTGCTAAGAAAACAGATGGAAAAGAAATTACTGTAGATATGCTACAAAAAGCATCTAGCAAAAACTTGAAGATGAATGCTCTAAACTGGGGTACCGGTTTTGTAATCTCAGCAATGTTCTTGTCTACAATTATTCCAAAACTTCAATATTTAATTACAAAAATGAGAACAGGTTCAAACTCATTCCCAGGAACTGAAGAATTCAGACAACAAGAACAACAAGCAAAAAAAGCTTAAATAAAACACTTCTATTCTGTAATAATTAGTCTATCTATATGACAAATTATAGGAACTTATTTCCTATAATAGTAAAATGGAAGAAAAAGTAATTGATCAAAAATATACAGATTTTATTGAAGACCTGATATCACAGGTTTCAGCTTTACTTCCTGAAGATGTTAATGAATTACAAAAACATTATCTAATTCAAAATATGCGAAAATCTGCGACTCTAATGGCAACGTCTATTCAAGATGAAGAAGCTTTTGCTAAATTAGATTTTGATGAACAATGTTTTTATATACAAATAATTACAGAATGGTCTTTTCATAAAGAAATTGATTTATTTAGATCAGGCATACCCGCAAAATACTGGAAAGGTGTTATGCAAAAAATTTGGTACACTATGTGGGAAGTAATGTATGCTTGTGTACAAAATGATGCACCACACGAAGTTACTCTTCCTCTAGTAGAAAGATTTGTTAACAGAACATACATAGAGGCCATTGAAGAACTAAAAGCATATCAAGTTATAGATGATGAAATTGAAGAAAAAGCCAAAGAACAATCTAATATCGAAATTATGGCTAGAGCTCTTCAAAAAACAAGATTAATGAATAAACGTATCAAAAATATTATTTTCTATATACTATTGTTTATTATTATCAGTTTAATAGTATCTTTTGTGATTTTAAAATTTAAAACAATAGGAGTTATTGTTATTTTAACATTACTTGTTGTATATCATCTTTTCCCAATAAGAAGATCTGAAGAATAGTTCAAAACCTCCTATTCTACAAAAGAATAAGAGGTTTTAAAATTAATTATAATAAGAATTTAATTAACCAATAACTGGAGCAACGAAAGTTCTAGCAGCTAATTCTTTATCAAGCATAAATAATGCTTTTTTATCATCTCCAATAAGTCTCAATGTAGCAAGAACATTACCAACATTAGATTCTTCTTCAACTTGTTCTTTCAAATACCAATCTAAGAATGATAATGCAGCTCTATCTTTAACTTCATCAGCTACGTCCATTAAAGCATTAATTCTTGAAGTTACAAATTCTTCGTGTTCCAATACTTGTTCAAAAATTTCCAATGGAGTAGAACCTTTTAATTCAGGTTTTTCAATAGCTTCAAGTTTAACTTGTCCGTTACGTTCGAAAACATAATCAAACATACCCATAGCATGAGCTCTTTCCTCTTGAACCTGAACATCAAACCAATTTACAAAACCAGGTAAATTAAGTTCTGCAAAAAAGCCTTTCATAGCAAGGTATAAATATTCTGAATATAATTCTTTGTTTATTTGATCGTTAAAAGCGTCTTCCATTTTTTTATCTAACATGAGTGTCTCCTTTCTCAATATTTCTTATTTATTCATAGTTTCAACAATAGCTTTTGCTAAGTTTTCTAATTCTGCAATCTGATTTTCTTTCAATGTAGATTTTACAGTAACTTTATTAGTTTCAAGAATTTCAACATTTTTAAGTTGAGAAACTAAATCTGTCATCAATTTACCAGAAACAGGAGCCCAAGAACCATTTTCAATAACCGCAATTTTACGATTTTGAAGATTATGAGCAACTATGTCATGTAATAGATTTTCCATTGAAACAAATATGCCGTTGTTATAAGTTGTAGAAGCAAAAACAATATGAGAATATTTGAATGCATCTGCAATGATATAAGAAGCATCTGTTACAGATGTATCACAAATTTTGATATCTTTCACTCCCAATTCAGCTAATTTTGCAGCAAGAATTTCTACAGCATTTTGAGTACCACCATATACAGAAGCATATGGAATAAGTACAGATTGAACTTCTGGAGTATATGTTGACCATTTCATATATTTATCAATATATTTGTCTAAGTCTTTTCTCCAAACAAAACCATGAAGCGGACAAATCATTTTGATTTCTAGATTTGCAGCTTTTTTAAGTAATGCTTGAACTTGAACACCATATTTACCAACAATATTTGAATAATATCTTCTAGCTTCATCCATATATCTGTGTTCAAAATCAACTTCATCAGCATAAATATTACCATCTATAGCACCAAAAGTACCAAATGCATCTGCTGAGAATAAAATTTTATCAGTTTTATCATAAGTTACCATTACTTCTGGCCAATGAACCATTGGAGCAAATACAAATGTTAACTCATGTTTTCCAGTTTTTAATACATCCCCTTCTTTAACAATCATCAATTGTTCTTCAGGGATTTCAAAATCAAAGAATTGTCCAAGCATTGTTTGAATCTTAGCATTACAAACAATCTTCACATTTGGGAATCTATCTATAATTTGAGGAATTTCTGCACAATGATCAGGTTCCATATGGTTGATTATCAAATAATCTAATGGTCTGCCATCTAAAACGTGATCAATATTTTCCATAAATTGATGAACAACTGATTTATCAACAGTATCTAATAATACAGTCTTTTCATCCATCAATAAATATGAGTTATAAGATACACCTATCGGTACAGGATAAACACCTTCAAATAAAGAAAGTCTTCTATCATTTGCACCAACCCAAAATAAATCTTCTTTAATTTTTCTAGTATTATACATTTCATTTTCTCCTATGCTTAATTTCATGATAGCACAAAAAAACATGGAAATAATTATCATTTATGAATAACAAATTTTCAAAAAATAGCCACTCGGGTAATAGAATTTCTCTTAAAATTTTAATATTCTGTATAAACAAAGATAAAAGGAGGTAGCATGAATAAAAATATTTCAAATAATATAAATAAAATGCAATATTTTAATGTTACCTATCTTATAAAAAAAGTTTCCACTATCTTGTAAAAGATAAATACCCACAGGGTGTGATTAGTATGAAAAAGACATTATTTATTATTTTTACTTTTTTTATTTTTCAGATACCGACATTTTCAGCTCACACACACTTGGAAAAGGAATACCAAACAAAATGGTGTAACTTAAATAACGGGACTTTAGAACATAAACTTCCGGACTCTACCAGAATTGATTGTTTAACTCCTAATTATGCAATTGAATTTGATTTTGCACCTAAATGGGCAGAAAGTGTCGGTCAATCTTTATTTTATGCACACTCAACGGCCAAAAAACCGGGAATTGTTTTAATACTAGAAAACCCTGATAAAGATATTAAATACTTAAATCGTCTCAAATCAATTGCACAAATTTATGATATAAAAATTTGGACTATGACCTCAGAAGATATTTAATTACTTATCTTCTCTCAAGAAAAATTCTAAAATTTTCTCGTTGTATCTATTATTTATTGCACTAAAAGGATAAACTTCTCCACCAAATTCTTTTCTTACATGAGCTAAAGAACTTTGTATTTTATTATTTGTTAAACAATCTGCTTTAGTTACAACTGTTATTATTGGAAGATTATATGCCATAACCCATTCTCGCATTTGATAGTCATTCTTTTGAATTTCATGACGAGCATCTATTAGTTGAACTAAACATTTTATCTGTTCACGTTTTAATAAGTATTCTTCTAAATATTTCTGCCATTTATTCTGAGCTTCAGCTGAAACCTTAGCATAACCATATCCAGGTAAATCTGCAATAGTAAATTTATCAGAAAAATTAAAAAAGTTAATTAATCTTGTTTTTCCTGGCTTATTTGATGTTTTTGCCAGCTTTTTATTGTTAGCTAAACCATTAATGAAAGATGATTTACCAACATTTGAACGACCAAGCAAAGGATATTCAGGTAAACTAAAATCAGGACACTGACTTAATTTTTCCGCACTTATTACAAAATTTGCATTCATATGTGGTTTCATTTAGTTGTCGCCTTTTCCTTTTGTTCTTTCAATTTTTTCTTATACAAAACTGTTTGAAATAAATTATACATTTTATCATTATTTACAACAGTTAATTGAGTTCTATTATTAACAAAATCTACGTGGAAAGAAGATTCTTGATTAAAAATATTTGATTGTATATTTACTATTTGAAACAGCCCCTCAGTTAAAACACTAAGAGGCTCTTTCAAAAAAGTTTCAAATGTTTTTCTTATATCAAATTTCTTTGCCATAATTATTATACATTATAGTTTCTTTTGGAATACTTCTATTCTTTGCATTACAGCAGCTTTATCAGAAGCATTTGGGGCTAATGCTAAGTATTGAGTATAGTACTTAACAGCACCTTGATAATTTTCTTCAGCTTCGTAAGATTGAGCTTTCAACTTAGCAATTGAAGGTGCATTGTGATAGAAATCGATTGCTCTGTTACAATACTCAATAGCAGAAGCATAATTACCTTCTTTGTATTGTCTTAAGGCAATTTCAAAGAATTCATTAGATTTCATTTCACATAAGTCAATATAATGAACACCGTTTAATGCAATTCTATTATCAGGATCTGTCATTAACACTTTTTGTAAAGCTTTTCTAGCTGTTCTGAATTGTTTATGTTGAACAAGAATTTCAGCTAAATACAATTCATCATCAATACTTTGTGCAAAATTGATTGCATTTTCAAAAGTATAAACAGCATCGCGTTCTCTGCCTAATGATAAATAAGCTTCACCCTTAATTACTGTATCCATCAAGCTATTGCTAGCTGATTGAATAATATAATTTAAATTATCTTTTGTTAATTCCATTTGGTGAGTAATTTTACCCAATTTGATTTTTGCCAAATGAAGTTTCAAATCATTAGGTGTTCTTTGAATTGCTTCATTTACGTAGTCATAAGCTAAGTAAACATCTTTATTTGTAGTAAAGTCATTACTATCTGCTGTATCCTTAGACATTTCATAATAAGTATTTGCAAGTCCAATAATTGCGTTATTATTGTATGTCTGATCACCTAATAATCTTGAGTAATATTCAAGAGCTTGTTGGTATTTTTTAGTTTCTAAAGACATATTAGCAACTCTATAAATACCTTCTTTATAATTTGGATTTAGAATAATAGCCGTTTTTAATTCTTCCATAGCGAATTCATGGTCAGATCTTCTTTCATAAACACCTGCCAAGTTGATATATGGACGAGAATTTTCAGGTTTAACATTAATTGCTTTTTTAAATGAATTTATAGCTGCAGGTTGGTTACCTTGTTTCAAGTATAATTCACCTTGCAAGTTCCAAGCTGGAGAAGATTGAGGATTGATGTGTAAAGAGTGGTTAATCCAAGTTAAAGCTTTTGTATAATCACCACGTCTTGATTCAACCTGTCCCATATGATACATAGATGTAGGGTTGTGTGAATTGCATTTAATTGATTGTAAATAATATCTTTCAGCTTGATCTAAGTCGCCGTCAAGCATTGCAATATTACCTAAGTTATCATAAGCAGGTGCAAATTGAGGATTAATCTTCAACGCAACCTTAAACAAATCTTGTGCATCTTTTTTGTTACCTAGTTTTAAAGTAGCAACACCCATAGCATTATAAGCTTGATAATATGTGCTATCTAAACCAACAGCTGTAACAAATTCTTTAATTGCAGCTTCTGATAGGTTTCTAATGTTTTTAATATACTCAACATCTGAAGAAGTTTGTCTCATCAAATACACTAAACCTTGAGCATAGTGTAATTGTGGATTATTAGGGTATTTCTTCAATAATTTATCCAATTCAGATTGAGCTGGAGCTAACTTATATTGCTTTGCTTGTGAAATCAATTGCAAAGCTTTAGCATTCATATCATTAGGATTTTTATTTAAAATTTCTTTTAATCTTTGATCTGCAACATCATAATTGTTATATTCAATCATTTTGCTGATATCAACATAACTTTTTGATACTTGAACTTTCATAGGTTGAGCAGCAAACGAATGAGGTGTACATAAAATACAAGCCGTTAAAATCATTGATGCAACTAATGTTTTTTTACAATTCATGTTTTTCACTACCTTCTAGCTTAAAACTATTCTAAATATTATAAAAATATTGTATAATAGTATTCATAAAAAGGCAATAGGTTAAATATATGGTATTAAACAGGGAATCCAAACAAGATTTAGAAGATTTTAAATCGTATATATTGGTTGAAAAAAACTTTTCAAAACACACTGCAAAAGCTTATTACGCAGACATTTTAAGCTATTTAATATGGCTTGATAATAATACTTGTGAAGACGTTAATTTCTCCAAAGTAAGGGAATATCTACATTTTATGCAGAAATTCAACTACAAAAAAACTACTATTGCCAGAAAGATAGCATCCATAAGGACTTTCTATAAATACCTACACAGAGAAAGAAAAGTTGAGAATAATCCGGCAGAAAATTTAATATCCCCTAAACGACCGAAATCTTTACCAAAATTCCTCACAACAGATGAGATAGAACAAATTTTGAGTAATATCAACATAGACACTCCAGCAGGATATAGAAATCGTGCAATTCTGGAACTATTATGGGCAAGTGGAATGCGTGTATCAGAATTAAGTGGATTAAATTTTGGAAACTTAAATCTCGAAAATAATGAAATTACTGTTTTTGGTAAAGGTTCGAAAGAACGTATTATTCTAATCACAGATAGAGCTAAAACCTATCTGCAAGGATATATAGACTATGCTAGACCACTGGTTGCAAAAGATTATCCACAAGGTCCAATTACTGAAACAACTCCTGTTTTCATAAACAAAACCGGATATCGTTTACAAACTAGAATGATACGAAATGTTATAAACGAAATAGTTGAAAAAATTGAATTACCTAAAAAAGTGACACCACACATGTTTAGACATAGCTTTGCAACTCACCTGATTGAAAATGGAGCAGATTTAAGAGTTGTGCAAGAGCTTTTAGGACACGCAAGCATATCAAATACACAGATTTATACTCATATCTCAATGCAACATATGAAAGAGGTATACGAAGAAACCCACCCTAGAGCTTAATTTCAGCCTCTTCAATTGACTAGTTGGTAAAAACATGGTAAAATGTTGATATAGGTTGTATTTATGGGATTGATGAGTATGAATTTTAATAAAAGATTTGCTTACACACTATCTGAAGTTATGATAACACTTACTCTTATTGGTTTTCTTGCAACAATGACACTGTCTACAATTGGTTCATCAGTACAACAAAGAGCAAGATTAGCAGAGTTCCGGACTGCATATTCAAAAATGGAATCAACATTAAGAAGTATTACTGTTGAAGAAAGCAGAATATATAAATGTTATGAATGTCCAACTAAAGATGAAATTAAACTTTATGGATTATCAATGAATGGAGTATGTACATCTTCAGGCAACCAATGTAAATCTTTACAAGATACATTTGTCAGAGCAATGGGTGCAACCCGTTTTTGTGAAAATAACCCAATTACAGAAGGTTGTTTACCAGATAATTATCCTAAAGCCCCAGGTGGTGGTTGTTTCCAAGATTTCACAACCGGAGATGCTTATGTTTTAGATAATAGTATGATTATCATTACAGATGGCAACAATGGCTTGAGACAATTTGCAGTAGATGTTAATGGACGTAAAGGTCCTAATAAATGGGGACAAGATATTTTCACATTCTCAATAAAAGCAAATAATTCAAATATATTTAACGGAGTAACTTATATTTCAAGTATGGGAATATACCCTCCAACTACTTGTTTACCAAAAAGTCCTGGTGCATCTAAATCTTCTGATGAAATATTAAAAGAAGCTATCAATTTTGATAACTAAGCTAATTTTGTGGAACTTCATTAAACATAACCATATGAAAATCTGAACTGGTCATATTTGGATTTCGTTTCATAAATTTTTTTACATCAAATTTTGCTAAATATTTATCAAGTTTTTCAATATATTTTGAATTACCTTCATTTTCAACTTTTAATTTAGCAATATAATCTTTTGTCATGAATAAAATTTCATCTTCCGTCAAAACAGGCAAACCACCAATTTGAACTTCATCTTTATCATCATTTTCCAAGTATTTTTTTTCTTCTTTTTTTTGTTCTTGTTGATGCTGTTTTTTCTCCTGACCTGTAGAAATTGCAGATTCTATTCTTTGTCCAAAAGGATTATTGACCGAATTAAACATAAGATGCCTCATCAATTTTATAAATTGCACCCATGTAATCGGTCATTTTAGTAAAAACTTTAAAAACTACATTATAAGTATGAGATTAAATTATAAACTCAAGTAGTAATCTTTTAATATTTTTGCATCTGTTTCAATATTTGGACTTTCACAAACTAAAGCTCCTTTTACTCCAAATGCTTTCAGAGCTTTCAAAAGATCTTTATAATTCATATCTGAATTATCCAAATTCAAATGTTTCTTTTCACCTTTCGCAGTATATTCTATCCCTGCTAAGTGTGCGTGGAAATTATGTAGAGCAAAATCTCCTAATTCTGTACCTATTCGGTCTAATACTTTACAAAATTCATCATAAGTATTATATTCACCACCAGTACGAGCATGAATATGTGAAAAATCTATACATGGTAAAACTTGTTCAAATTCTTTTGATAAGCGGATAATTTCTTCATAATCTCCCCATTGAGTAGCTTTTCCTGTTGTCTCAGGTCTTATCCACATTTTTAAATTATTATCTTCTAAATATTTAACAATTTTTTCAGTTTCTTTTAAAACTCTATTATAAACAACTTCCTTATCTTGCCCCATATAAAAAGCTGCGTGGTATGTAATACTATACCCTCCAAAGTCATTTGCTGTAGATGCGGTATCAATAATCCTTTGTACACTCGCTTCAATTTTTTCTTCTTCTCTAGAATTTAAATTGATATAGAATGGGCCATGTGCAGTTAAAACAAGATTTTTAGCAGATGCGGTCTCTTTTAAAAATTGTCTTGTTTCATCTGACATTCTTACACCATGAACAAACTCAACCTCCATACCATCTAGATTCATTTCTTCCAAGATTTCTAAAGCTCTTGGATATCCGCCTTTTCCTGTAGATAAAGGCATGCCGGCTGTTAGAAAATTAAGTTTATCTATATTATAAAAGTTTTGCAATGTAACCTCCCAAAAAGACTGCAATTAACCCTACTATCAAACTAATAAGAATATAAATTGCAGCATGAACAAATTGACTATGTTGTATCATTTCAGAAATTTCTAAAGAAAAAGTACTAAATGTCGTTAAACCTCCACAAAAACCAACAGTTAAGGCAAATTTTAAAGCCGGATGAACCTGAAATTTTTCGATAAAGAAAATATACAAAAAACCAATTATAAAACATCCAACAATATTTACCAAAAATGTTGCAACAGGAAGATTAGTTTTCAAACAAGTTACGCACAAAATACCTGTTAAATATCTTGTTACTGCACCAATTCCTCCACCTAAAAAAACTGCAAGCAAATTTAAAGGCATTACACCCTCACTTTCAATAATTCAGATAAAATTTCGGCAGAATCAGATACAAGCTTTGCACAGTGTTCTTTCTTAGCACTTCCATCAAGTCCTGAACATAAAACTCTACAACAAGTAACTTTATTTCTCTTTTTAAATTCTTCTATAAATTCTGCAGCTTTTTCTCTGGCTGAAATATTATTTCCAAACTTATTATTACGTCCAAAAACATATCCTAAAACCATTTGAGAACCAGCTATAGAACCACACACACAACCGGAAGACATTCCTGCACAAAATGTTGTTGCACAAGGTAATAAAGCCTCTTCACAAATTCCAGCTTCAATACATGCTTTTACAATACATTCTGAACAAGAATAACCATTCATAAAATATTCTAAAGCTTTTTCTTTTATCATTTTAATCTTTTCCTTTTCCTTCTTAATTTTTCACATAAAATTGCGAAGTTGTCAAAATTTTTGTAGGATTATCTCGAGAATAAACCTTCATCAAATATACACCTGTTTGGCTGAATACAAAATAATCTGTATAATAATATATTTGTTCATCTTTTAATTTAACTTTTCTTGTCCAAACTAAATCATATCCAAGTCTTTCATCCTTATCTCCACCAACTTTTACTACTTGAATATATAACCTTCTAGATTCAATTGGTTTTGGTAAAGTTATTAGGTAATAAATTTTATCCCCTGGAGCAAAAATATTACTTGTTACAGGTAAAGTTTCTTGAGTAAACGGATATTTGTTAAAAAGAATATGTGACTGTTCTTTATTACAAGCACAGGTAAAAACTGTCATTATAATTGTTATAACAAATATTAAAAACTTTTTCATAACTATTGAAGTTGTTTAATTTTTGCTTGAACAGTATTAATCATATCTTTATCATTATTATGTTTTATGAACAATTTATAATTTTTAACTGCGTCTGCTTTTTTACCTTGATGTTCTAAAGCCATACCCAAAGCATAATACGCATATCCAAAATTATAATCAGGATCTAAAGATATTACTCTTTCAAAACTTTTTTGAGATTCGATTAAATTATTACCATTTGCATAAGATAAACCTAAATTAAACCAACCATCAGTATAATCAGGATTTACAATAATAGCTTTTTGATAATAATTTACTGCTTTTGTATTATCTTCTTGAAGTTTATAAATATTTCCAATTTTCAATAATGTTACGGCATCGTTTGGAACTAATTGTAATGCATCTTGATAATTCTTTATTGCCGCATCATACTTGTTACTTTTATAATTTTTATCACCTTCAAGTATAAATTCTTCATTTTGTTTCATTGTAACTGGAGTAGTTTTAACAACATTTTGAGTTTTTACTTCCGGAGTTACTTTTGTTTCATCAGGATTTTCAACTGTCAAATTGATTGAAGGTAGTTCATTACTATCATTGGTTGTTGTTTGAACATTAACTTTTGGTTTATACAATGAAGAAATAAACTCACTATATTCTGCACTATAAACAGTCTTATCCGGATCTATTGATATAGCTTTTTCATAATTTTCAGAAGCTTTAGAATTATCTCCTGTTGCTCTATATGCTTTAGCTAAACCATAATATACATAACCATCGCTATAACCATTTTTGATAGCTGATTTAAATGTTTCAACAGCTTGACCATAATTTTGTTCTTCTAAAAGTTCATGACCTCTAGAAACTAATGCACTGCTTAAATTTTCTTTTATTGTTTTATCATTCTTTTTAGTTAATAAATCTTGATACAAAGCAATTGCATCATCATATTTTTTCAATGCATGTAAAGCAATAGCTTTATTTTGTTTGATATCAATATCATCAGGCTGTACTGCTAAAATTTCATCATAATATTTCAAGGCATTTTCATAATCTTTTTTATTATGATAACAATTTGCCAAATCTTTCTTGATATTCAAATCACTATTATCTTTTGTAAGAACTACAAGATAATTTTCTATAGCTTTATCATAGTTACCTAAAGCTTTGTATACAATTGCGATATTTTTATATCCGTTAATATCATTTGGATAAGCTTTAATATACATATTATATTGTTCAATAGCTTCAGTATTTTTATTCATTACTGCAAGCAAATTAGCATAATCCAATCTAACAGTATTTAAGTTTGGAACTTTTTTCAAAACAATTTGATATTGTTCATAAGACAAATCGTTTTTACCTAAATCTTGATAAGCTTGTGCTAAACCTAAATGTGCTGAATTATTATCTGGATTGATTTCTATAGCTTTTTCAAGCATTTCAACAGCTTTATCAGGTTTGTCATCATTTAACAAAGCAATACCATATTCTGAAAAATTCTTAAAAATTTCCGGATTTTTTTCATAAATAGTTTGATATTGTTTTACTGCATCGTCATAATCTTTTACAGCCATATAAGATGCTGCTAAATTTTCTCTTGATTCAGTATGTTGAGAATATGTTTCTAAGAATGAATTATAACTTTTGATAGCTTCATTATAATTTCTCAATTGATACTGAACATTACCAATATTAAAATAATTGTATTTATATTCAGGGAATATATCTAAAGCTTTGTTGTAAGCAGCAAGAGCTTCTTTATATTTACCTTGGTTTTCATAAATACTACCAATACTAATATAAACAAAAGCATCATCCGGCTTTAATTTAACAACTTTATTATAAGCTTCTAAAGCTTTATCGTAATTATCGATTTCAGAATATATACCGGCTAACTTGGTATAAAGCATTGCATCTCCACCTGAGATTGCAATTGCTTGTTCTAATTTTGCGATAGCTTCTTTTAAATCTTGTTGATGTTCTGCACTACAAGCTTCCTGATACAAAGCACTTGCTTCAGGAGACATTTGCGCGTAAACAGGTATAACGTTTAACGCTAATGCAGATATTAGGACAGTTGTTAATAATTGCTTTTTAATGGTTCCACTCCTCAATTTATTATACATAGTTTATCATAAATCCTATACTTGTGTAAAGCTATCAGAATATATTTTTTTATTTAACAAAATTGTAGTAGTTTTAATTATATTTTGCTCTGTTACTGAATTTTTGTCAAATGAAATTTCTTCTAAATCTTTAAAAGATTTTATCATATCAGCCAAGTTAATATATAGCTCATCTGAACTAGATTGTGGAGAATTTGTTTCCAGCATTTTAAAAATTCTAACCAACTCAAGATCTTTCGCATCTAAAATTACAGCATCTAATCCTGCACCAAACGCTAAAGCACCAAAAACTCTGTTAATAAGAGGTCTTAATTCTTTTGGCGCACCATTAGAAATATTAGACAAACCAATAACCGTATTAACTTTTGGTTCAAAACTTTCTTTTATCATCTGAATAGTATTTAAAGCCTCAACAGCTTGCGATTGATCTGCACAAACAGGTAAAACCAACGGATCAAAATAAAGTTTATTACTATTCAAACCTTTTTCCATACATTTTTCATAAATTTCAAAAACAATCTCTAATCTTCCATCTGCAGTTTTTGGAATTCCTGTTTCTTTAGACATTGCAAGAGCAATTAAATTACAGTTATATTGTAAAGCTAAATCTGTTAAGTATTCTAATTTTTCCGAATCTTTAGACGTACTGTTTATAAAACAATTTTCAGAATTTTTGACAAGCGATAAACCTTGTTTAATGGCTTCTACATTTGTTGAATCAAATGAAATATTGATATTATTTGTATATTGACAAAGCCAAGAAAAGATATTGTCAAGTTTCCCTTTTGCAGGTCCAACATTTAAATCAATACAATCCAAATTTTCTTGCAATTTAATGATATTTTTTACAAAATTTTCATCTTTATTTTCAAGAGCAGAACGAACTTGTTTTGAAATAATATGTATATTTTCACCAATATAAAGCATGCCTAAATTTTATCATAAAAATAAGAAAAATATTCAAAAAATTTCGCTTAAAAATGGATATTATTATAAAAACAAAATTACTTAATAATATTTTACATTAGAAACACTACAATAATAGCAAAAATTTTATTTTTCTGATTTAGAGCTAGAAAAAGACCTTAATTAATGGTATAATATTAAGGATAAAGTTACAAACTTAAAATGTGTAAAAGGAGTAGGTTCTATGACAACTATGGTTTCTGACAAAGAGGTTAAAAAGGTAAAACCTAAATTTACCGATGAATTTGAAAGTTATTTAAAAACACAATGCACAAAAACAACTTTTAATGGTACTGAGCTTGAATCTTTTTCTTGGTACAAAAAAGCTCTAGGTCTTATGTAATTCAAATACAACTTTTAACTATTCTTCTAAAAAACCGACCTTATGAGTCGGTTTTTTAATGTTTTATTTTAAAAATTTGATCTTGCAGAATCTGTAATACAACAAATATCTTTACCAGGCTTACCATTATATGCAACCAAATGCTCGCCTAAAGGAGTTACTTTTGCTTCCCTTGTTATAAATCTATTAACAAGTTGTCCACCTGGCATCTGAAAATCCTGAACAAATAATTCTTCTATAATATTATTTCTATCTTTTTTTGTTGAATGAAAAATACTTGAACCATCAGGATATGAAACAGTTTTATTCTTAGTTTTAACAACACCGTTATTATTTAATGAAATTGTAACTTGTTTAGCATTATCACTAAGATTAAATTTTTCGTCCATAACTCCCTTTATCTTGGTCATTTCATCATAAGGTTTTTTAAGTTTAGTAGTACCCTTACCTACCTTGGAAATACTATGCTTTTCAATATGAGTTATTGTATTTTTTTTAAAATTTCTAGCTATAGTAACAATTTTATCTTTAATAACATTCACACTTGCAAAGAATTTACCTTGGTTTTCAACAGAAACTTGTTTAAACATAACTCCATCAGGAGTAAATGACGTCAATGTAGATAATTTTCCACCTTTGGAAATCTTTTTATAGACTTGAATTCCATTAGTTTTTCCAACGCCAATACATTTTCCATACACTAAAGTTCGAGGTAAATATTTATTTAATATATTCATACACACACCTATATAAAATCTACATAAGTAATAAAAACATACATTGAAATAAATTGTCTTTTTATATATAAAATTTTACATACTTGTAACGATATTCAAAAAATATCAGAATATTTTACAAGAAAAATTTTTCAGATATAATCAAAATTATGAAAACAAGAGATAATGTAAGAAATTTTTGTATAATTGCCCACATTGACCATGGAAAATCAACTCTTGCAGACAGATTACTAGAAAAAACAGGAACTGTTGCGCAAAGAGATATGCAAGAACAATTGCTTGATTCTATGGATATTGAACGTGAACGCGGTATCACTATTAAATTAAACGCAGCTCGTATGAATTACCACTCACAAGATGGTAAAGATTATGAATTAAACCTAATTGATACCCCTGGACACGTAGATTTTTCTTACGAAGTTTCTCGTTCTTTAGCAGCTTGCGAAGGAGCTTTATTGATTGTTGATGCTACACAAGGTGTCGAAGCTCAAACTCTAGCAAATGTTTATTTAGCTATTGAACAAAATTTAGAAATCATTCCTGTAATCAATAAAATTGATTTACCATCTGCCGATGTTGAAAGAGTAAAACAAGAAATTGAAGAAATTCTAGGAATAGATGCTTCTATGGCTATTCCTGTTAGTGCAAAGACTGGCGTTGGTATTGAAGAAGTTTTAGAAGCTGTTGTAAATTATATTCCAGCTCCAATTGATAATTCAGAAAAACCATTAAGAGCATTAGTATTTGATAGTGTATACGATCAATATTTGGGTACTGTATGCTACTTCAAAGTTGTAGATGGAAGCATTTCTGTAGGTGATAAAGTTCGATTTATGTCTAGCAACAAAGAATGTGAAGTTGTTGAACTAGGTTATCAAACACCTGCTCGTATGCCGGTAAAAAAATTAACTTGTGGTGATGTTGGATATTTTGCTGGCTCAATTAAAGAATTAACTCGTTTTGTTGGTGATACTATCACAAATGTTGAAAGACCGGCAGAAGAAGCTCTTCCTGGATACAAAGAAGCTTTACCTATGGTCTTTTCAGGTATGTATCCTGTAGATAATGAAGATTATGGAGCTTTAAAAGAAGCTTTAGAAAAATTAAAATTAAATGATAGTAGTATTACCTTTGAACCTGAAACATCAAGTGCATTAGGTTTTGGTTTTAGATGCGGATTTTTGGGTATGCTCCACATGGAAATTGCTCAAGAAAGACTAGAAAGAGAATATAACTTATCTCTAGTAACAACTGCACCATCTGTTGTTTATAGAGTTTACAAAACTAATGGTGAAATGGTTGAAATTGATAACCCATCTAATTTACCAGCTGCACAATATAGAGAATATATAGAAGAGCCATATGTAAAAGTCCAAGTTATTACTCCGAATGAATTTGTTGGTACTTTAATGGATTTATCACAATCTAAACGTGGTATTTTCAAAAATATGACTTATCTAGATAAAGTTCGAGTTGATTTAACTTACGAAATTCCATTAAGTGAAGTTATCACAGATTTTTATGATCAATTAAAATCAAGAACTAAAGGTTATGCAAGTTTGGATTACGAATTCAGTGAATACAAACGTTCAAAACTTGTAAAATTAGACATTATGCTTGCTGGAGAAGTTGTCGATGCATTATCTGTAATTTGTCACGAAGATAACGCTTTTTACGTAGGACAAAAACTAACAGCTAAGTTAAAAGACATTATCCCAAGACAATTGTTTGAAGTTCCAATTCAAGCTGCAGTCGGAGGAAGAGTTATCGCCAGAACAAATATTAAAGCAATGCGTAAAAACGTACTTGCAAAATGTTATGGTGGTGATATTTCTCGTAAACGTAAACTTCTTGAAAAACAGAAAAAAGGTAAAAAACGTATGAAATCTGTTGGTAGTGTAGAAGTTCCACAAGAAGCATTTATGGCTGTACTTAGTCTTGATGAGGAGTAATAATTCCTTTAGTTACAGCAATCAAAGCAGCATCTAACCTATTTTTAACACCGACTTTTCGAATTATAGATGCTACATGAGCTTTGACAGTATGATGTGTAATCATTAATATTTGTGCAATTTCTTTATTAGTTTTACCTTCTGCTACGTATTGTAATACTTCCAATTCTCTTTCTGTTAGATTTTTCTTAATTCTAACCCCATCTAATTTAGAATAAATCACTGTAATATCCTTTCATCTTATTTCATATTATCATTACCTACCCATATTGCTATTAGCCATGAGGGTATAATTTATTGTGAAAGAATAGAAAAACTCCAATTTAATAAGCTATCTATATACAAAACTCCAGCAAAAGCATTACCAATAAAGCACAAAAGACAAATGTTAAGACTTTGTAACATGAGAAACCTTTTACGCAATTATTTAAAAGAGAAATACTTTATATATATACAAGATGGAAAATTCAAAATAGGATGATTGTTAAATACTTATTAAGAGTATGTGAGTACAAAAGGAGATTCGACAATGGTACAAGGAATTAACGGAAACAATGGTAATGATGCTTTAAGATATTTAAACGCATTACAACAAGCAAAACAAACAGGTTCTACAGCAGGAACTACAAATGTTGGTGCTAAAAAACCTATTGATTTCCAAAGTTCAAATTCAATTCAAAGAACAGATTTATCATCTACAATTGATAACATATCAAATAAAGCTAAAGTAAATTCTCCGGAAGCTCAAGGATTAGCTTCAGCTAAAGATATTGAACAAGGTAAATTAGTATCTGGTTATACATTTGATAATATCAATTCATTAGGTGGAACTTTTGATGCAAAATTATTTGCAATTAAATATGCAAATACAGATGCAACAAGAGTAGCTCAAGGAACTAATTATGCATCTGAAGGTGTTGAATATGCAACAGTTGCAGCACATCTTCAAGATAAAAACTCTCCTTTTGCTGAATTATTTGCTTAATAACTTATAATAAAAAACTTATACTCACATATTTGGGTCAGTCAAAATAGACTGACCTTTTATTTTGCTCAACATGTTACAAAAACTTTACAAATATGGATATAATCCTAAAGATTATTAAACTACATGCCGAAACTAATAATGTGAGTAAAATATAAGGAGAACCGAAAAATGGCAATCGAATTTAACAAATTCAACAACGGTTATAACAACTATAACATTGCTATCGGTCAACAAGCTGCAAATGAAGCAGCAAAGAAAGCAGAAGAAGCAAAAGAAGTTGTAAAAAGTGATGTTGTATTTAAAGGGTTAGAAAACGAAACAGATTTATTAACAAAAAATCCACAAGGTATTTATGGTGCTAATTTTACAAAATTCTCAGCAGAAGATAAAAAATTAGCAGATAGTACAAATGCTATTTTAGCAAGTTTAGGATATTCATACAAAGTTTCAGCAGCACAAGTAGCTAGCGTTGCAAATGGTGTTAATAATGTTGTAATGCCTGGCTTAAAAAACGTAGAAGACGGAGCTGTTGCAGCTAATATTCAAGATCCAAACGGACCTTTTGCAGATTTATTCTGCTAAAGACTTATAAATAATATATTTACTCACATTTTTAGGCTGATTGAATAATCAGCCTTTTAATTTTTCTAATATTTTTCAAAATTCATAATCCAAAAATATGAAATCTATATAAAAATTTTTCTAAAATTTTTGTTAATGCTACAATTTTAATATGGCTGGTACGTGGGATGAATTAGTACAAGAAATAAAAAATCGTTTGGATATCGTAGATGTGATATCTGAACAAGTTGTGCTAAAAAAACGTGGTAATAGCTATTGGGGACTTTGCCCATTTCATAAAGATAAAAATCCATCTTTTTGCGTAACCCCACATTTAGGAATTTATAAATGTTTTAGTTGCGGAGAAGCCGGTGATTCTTTAAAATTCATTATGAAAACCAGAAATATTGAATTTAAAGATTTAATCATTGAATTAGCGGAAAAATTTGGATTAGAAATTCCTGCAACACATCAAAGAAGAGATGGTTCATTAAAGGAAATCAAAGACCAAATGCTTGCTGCAACTATGGTTGCTGCAGAATACTATCATGATTTATTAATTCGAAAAAAAGATCCAAATGCGGACATAGCACTGGATTATTTAACACAACGCGGTATAGGAACAGATATTATTAAAAAATTCCACATTGGAATTGCCCCAAAATCATACACAACTTTGTATGACGAATTAAAAAAAGATTTTTCAAATGATATTTTAGAAAAAGCAGGTTTAATATTAAAAAGTGACAAAGGTGGCTATATTGACCGTTTTAGAAACCGTGTAATCATTCCTATTCAAAATGAAAACGGAGATTTTGTAGCTTTCGGAGCCAGAGCTTTAGAAAAAGATCAAACACCTAAATACTTAAATTCTTCAGATTCATTAATATATAATAAGAGTAAAATTCTATATGGACTTTATACAGCAAAAGACGCGATAAAAGAAAATGACTCTGTAATTCTTATGGAAGGCTATTTTGATGTTATATCTTCACAAGCTCACGGTATAGAAAATTGTGTTGCATCTTGTGGAACTTCACTAACACCTGATCACGTAAAACTTTTATCTCGTTACACAAAATCAAGAAGAATTTATTTATCTTTTGATACAGATTCAGCTGGGCAAAAAGCAACAGCAAGAGGAGCTGCAATTATTAAAGAAGTTTTTGCAGGTTTAGGAAATATTAAACAATTTGACGAAAGCTATGTTCCATCAACAGATGACAAGTATGCTTGTGAAATTAGAGTAATAGCTCCACCGGAAGGTAAAGACCCTGATGAATTTGTACGTTCTGTTGGTGCTGATGCGTATAAAATGTATATGGAAAATGCTCCATTATTTATTGATTTTCAACTCGAAAGCATTCTGAATACAAAAGATAAATACAAAACACCACAAGAAAAAGCTCAATTTATAAGTTTAATAATTCCAATACTTGTGGAAATTAAAAATAAAATTATACGTGCAGAATACATTGAAATGGTTGCACAACGTCTGGGTATAGATAGTGAAGCTATTCGTTCTGAAATAAAGACATTCGAGAGAGCTAACTTACCGAAAGTAGAAAGAATTGTAAAAAATGTAACAAAAAGTAACTCAATTTTGCAAAAAGCGCAAAAAAATTTGTTGAGTGTTTTTTTAGTACCCGACAGTCATTTTACATTTACTCAAATCAACGAAATGATTGGCGATGTTACATTTGACGATGAAATATTAATAATTGTAAAATCGACAATTGACAAATTGATATGTACCGTAAATAATGTGAAAGAATTAATCGAACATTTATACACCGAATTTGTTGATAATCCAGACGCTCAAGCTATTTTACCCGAGTTAATTGCAACATCCGAGGCGTATAGAGGTCTAAGTGAAGAAGATTTTGTTAATGTAATTGAAGAAACAATAAACAAAATCAATCAGTGTAGACAGGTTAAAGAAATAAAACGCATTAAACAAATGTATAGAGGGATTGATGATGACGATCCCGAAGCCCTTAAAATTCAAATACAACTAAGAGATAAAATAAAGAAAAAAATAAAAAAATCGGAGATGAATTAGATGACAAAAAAAAGACAACCAGGCTCCTCTGTAGTTAGTGTAATGGACGATGAAGCTCTTGATTTACAAGATTTAAGTGAGGATGCTGTTTTAGGATCAGAACATGATGCTATTAATTACATGAACGTTGACATCTCAACTGATAACATTGAAGATATCGTTACTTCAAAAATGGGTGATAAAATGTCTTCAGATGATATTTATATGATGCACTCATCTGATGAACCAGATCCAAATGATTTGGAATTACCAAAAAACATAGCAATCGACGATCCAGTAAGATTATACTTACGTGAAATTGGTAGAATTAAATTGTTATCAGCTAATGAAGAAATCGAATTAGCAAGAAAAATCCTAGAAGGTGGTACTCCAGGTGCTATCGCTAAAAGAAAATTAGTTCAAGCAAACTTACGTTTAGTTGTAAGTATCGCTAAAAAATATGTTGGTCGCGGAATGCTTTTCTTAGACTTAATCCAAGAAGGTAACTTAGGTTTAATTAGAGCTGCTGAAAAATTTGACCACGAAAGAGGTTTTAAATTTTCAACTTATGCAACTTGGTGGATTAGACAAGCTATTACAAGAGCTATCGCAGACCAAGCTAGAACAATCAGAATCCCAGTTCACATGGTTGAAACTATCAATAAATTGAAAAAAGTTACTAGAAAGTTAGCTCAAGACTTATCTAGAAAACCAACCGAAGATGAATTAGCTGCAGAAATGAATGTTTCTATTTCTAAACTTCGTGAAATTATTAAAATCGCTCAAGAACCTCTATCTTTAGAAACTCCTATTGGTAAAGAAGAAGATTCTCGTTTAGGTGATTTTATTGAAGATAAAGAAGCTGATGCTCCTGTTAAAATGGTTGCTTCTGAATTATTAAAAGAAGATTTAGCAGAAGTATTATGCACATTATCTCCTCGTGAACGTGATGTGTTAAGATTACGTTTCGGTATGGATGACGGACGTCAAAGAACTTTAGAAGAAGTTGGTCAATTGTTCGGTGTTACTCGTGAACGTATTAGACAAATCGAAGCTAAAGCTCTTAGAAAATTACGTCACCCTAATCGTAAAAAACGTTTAGAAGAATACGTTGAATAATTCAAATGTAAATTATATAAATAAAAAAATCTGTTAATATTAAATTAACAGATTTTTTATTTGTATATAGATTTGAAAATCTTTATATCTTTTCTACCAATAATTTTTTTATTCTTCTATCTTCAATTTCAATAACTTTAATTTTCAAATTATCAATATTGATTTCATCACCTTGCTTAGCAATACAACCAAGAGTCTTTTGAACATAGCCTCCTAATGTATCAACTTCGTCTTCATCTTTCTGAATATTGAAATATTCAAAAAACTCTTCTATTCGATATAAACCATTTACAATAAATTTAGATTCTGAAATTTGTCTGAAATCTTTTTCTTCATCATCAAATTCATCTTGAACATCACCTAGAATTTCTTCTAAAACATCTTCTAAGGAAATAATACCGGACATTCCGCCAAATTCGTCCATAACAATTGCAATTTCAGTTTTGTTTTCTTTAAAACTTTTTAGCAAAACATCTGTAGTCATTGTTTCCGGAACAAGTAATGGCTTTCTAAGAATTTTTTCTAAGCTGAAATTTTCTTCTCTTCCACCATGTGGATATAAGTCTTTTACGTGTAAAATACCTATAATGTTATCAAAATTGCCATTATGAACAGGATATCTTGAATACTGATTTTCTAAAAGTACTTTTTCCATATCATCAATAGCAATATCAACAGGTATTGTTACAACATTACAACGAGGAACCATAATCTGTTTAGCCATTAAGTCTGTAAATTTTAGAGTATTTTTTAAAATAAAATTCTCAGTTTCATTTAACACTCCACCTTTATAACTTTCATCAATAATCATATTGATTTCTTCTTCTGAATGAACAGAATGAGAAGGATGAGCTGGAGGAATTTTTAAAAGCTTTAAAAACCAATTTCCAAATCCATTCAATAAAAAGATAAAAGGTGTAAAGATTTTTGCAATAAATACTAACGGTCTTGTAACTGTTAATGTAGTTTTTTCAGGATATTGTAATGCAATAGATTTTGGCATTAATTCACCAATTACAACATGTAAAAAAGTAATAAGAATGAAAGCTATTGCAACAGCTACGGTATGAGTCGCAACTGTACTTGATACATAAGGCAATGCATCAAATAGCGGATGAATAATCTTTGCTAAAGTCGCTTCACCAACCCAACCAAGTGCAATACTTGCAATTGTAATACCCAATTGAGTTGCAGCTATATATTTGTCCAATTCTTTTAAAGCTTGCTCTGTAATAACTGCAGTTTTATCGCCTTCGTTAGCTAACTGGCTAATTCTAGTTTGTCTTACACTAACAAGAGCAAATTCTGAAGCTACAAAAAAACCATTTGCTAATAACAAAAATAAAATTATAAATAAATTAAATACTACCATATTACCTCTTATAAAATTTTTAATATGTTTTATTATACAGGCCTTTCGAGTATTTAACAATATTTTAAGTTGAAAGTTTACATGCCAAAACGGCAAGGACAAAAGCCCTTGCCGCAAATTTTTAATGTAAAGCATAAATTATATTATTTTACGGTTAATTTTTTAGCAGTTTCTTTTTCAGCATACATTTTGGGAGCAGAAATTTTCAAGACACCATGTTCCAATTTAGCTTCTGTTTTGTCAATATCAATATCTTGAGGTAAGTAAACAGATCTTGAAAATTCTCCATATCTGAATTCTGATTTTTTATAAGCATTGGAATCTTCGCAAGATTCTTCTTCTTTTTTAGCTCTGATAGTAATGTAATTTTTATCTATATCGATATCTAAGTCTTCTTTCTTAACTCCAGGTAATTCAGCTCTGATATCATATTCTTTTGTTTTTTCTGTTATTTCAACAGGCATTGATAATTTTTCCATTTCTTCATATCCATATTCTGTTGGATAGAAAGAATCAAAATGTCTGTTCAATATTGAACTAATTTCGTCATTTACTGATTTGATAAAATTGTCCGGTGTTTTTTTAACTAAGAATCTCATACTTAACACTCCTTTCAATTTCTTAATTATCAACTACACTTATATTATTATGCGTTTTGACATAAAACCCGTTTTTTTTAACCAAAAATTAACATTTATGATATAGTCTAAATATGATAGAAGTAAAAAAAGTAACAAATATAAGAGATTTAGCTCAATTAACATCTGAAATATGGCACGAATATTGGGTTGAAATATTATCACCTGAACAAATTAATTATATGGTTGAAAAATTTCAATCAGAAAAGGCTATAACACAACAAATTGCTGAAGAAAATTATACTTATTTTTATATTGAACAAAACAACATTATAGCCGGATATATAGGATTAAGTAAAAAAGAAGATTATCTATTTTTATCAAAGCTATATATAAAAAAAGAGTTTCGTCACCAAGGCATTGGAACACAGGTTTTTGAATTCATAAAGGATTTTGCACTAAAAAACAACTATAAAAAAATAATTCTAACAGTTAATAAATATAATTCAAATACAATAAAAGCCTATAATAAATGGGGATTTAAAGAAATTGATTCTGTTGTTACAGATATTGGTAATGGCTTTGTTATGGATGATTATATTATGGAATATACCTTATAAACCTCAACAAATCATATAAATAGAGGATTGAAACAAAGGCTTAATCAATTAAAATTAGATTGGGTTAGTTTTTAAGCTTTTTGGGAGGGTTATATGGATAGAATTATCACTGAAGATGTGGAACTATATTCCCCCGGTAATGAAGAAATGTCCGATTCTATTACTCAAAATTGGACAGAACAAGCTTTAGAATGTTATTACATAAATTGTGACTGTAAAAGATGTTCTTTAGCTAATGGTCACTATTCGTTTATTTGCCAAATGCCAAAAGTAATCGACACTTTACTTGAAACTGTAGGAGAACCTGACAGAAAACTAAAAACTGCATAATGGGGATATCAGAAAACAAATGTAAACTGTAAACCTCGAGAACCTATTTTTTCCAAAAGACTAGTTCATTATAAAAAAGTGAATTAGTCTTTATTTTTGATAACGATAAAGCCATAAAACAATGTTTTATGGCTTAAAATTAACATTAATGTTCTGGTAGTCCGTTCTTTAGTCTTGTGCAAAATTATTTTCGTGAAAATGTAGTAATTTTGCCAAGTGCCATTGTTTGGCTTGAATTTCTTGGATCCGATTTTTGATATCATCCAATTCTCCAAGCAATGTTTGAAGGTCTTTATTTCTTCTCAAATGTACTTGTGATATTGGCATTTGTTCTGTTTCAACATCTTCTGTCCAGCTTGGTAAAAAACATCCGGCTTCAAACAATTGTCTTTCGTTCATTACACATATCTCCAAAATCTTCAGCTATCTAGTTTCATCAGTTAATAATGATTGGAAAAAATCTACCAATTTGAAATTACCATATTTGAATGGATAAGGTTTTTTCGCATATTCACTATTAGTAATTTTGTTTAATGTATCCATTTCTTCATTTGATAAAGAGCCAAAATCGAAACTTGTCATTTCAGCATAATCTATCATCAAATCTTCAACATCCATAATCTTTTTGTCTGACATTTTCACTACACTCCTTAAAGTTTCTAATCTAATTACATTTTTGTTATCGGGTTAGTTTGGTAAAAACTTTAGAATAAAAAACACTTTTGTAACATTTATTCACAATAGATATAAACGCAATAAATATAAGGATTTTTAGAAATTCAAACAAAAAAAAGAGAACCTAAACCACAAGATTCTCTATAAATTAAGCCAAAATAATATATTATAAATTATGAAAATTGCATATTATACAGTTTTTTATACTCTCCATTTGTAATATTCAACAATTCTTCGTGAGTTCCCAATTCCGCCAAATATCCATTATTAATAACAGCTATTCTATGAGCATTTTGAATTGTAGATAACCTATGTGCAATTACAAATACAGTTCTATCTTTCATCAAATTATCTATTGCTTGTTGAACAATATGTTCAGCTTGATTATCTAATGCAGATGTCGCTTCATCTAAAATCAATATCGGAGCGTCTTTTAAGAAAGCTCTTGCTATACCAATTCTTTGTTTTTGACCTCCGGATAAAAGAACACCACGTTCACCAATTTGTGTATCTAAACCTTTTTCTAAAGAGTTTATGAAATCTTCTAAGTAAGAATTTTTTATTGCTTGTTGAACTTGTTCTTCTGTAGCTTTTAAATTTCCAAGCATAATATTTTCTCTTATTGTCCCTTCGAATAAGAAATTATCTTGAAAAACTATTGCTATATTTTCTCTTAAGCTATTAATTTTAATATCATTGATAGAAACTCCATCAATCTTTATATCCCCACTTTTAATTTTATAAAACCTTGGTAATAAGTTTACTATAGTAGTTTTACCACCACCGGAATTTCCAACTAAAGCGACAGTTTCACCTTTATTAACTTCAAAAGTTATTCCTTTTAATACAGGTTTACCTTTGACATAATGGAAATGAACATTTTCAAATGTTATTTTATCATTTAAACCTGGGAAATTTATAGATGTTTCTTTATCTTGATTAGCCGGAGCTTTATCCAATTTAGCAACAACTCTTTCCATTGCGCATAAACAAGTTGTCATACTTTTAGCATTATTACCCAAACCTTTAATTGGTGTATACAACATAATTAAAGCTGTAATAAATGAAACAAATTGACCAGCTGACAATTTACCTTTAACAATCAAAAAACTACCCAAACCAATAACTGCACCAATACCAACAGATACAATTATATGCATCAATGGAGATAACCAACCTACGTGTTGAGTAATTTTTATACGCAAACCAAAAACAGCATTTACTAATTTTTTAAATTGTTTTTTCTTTAAATCATATAAATTATATGCAGCAATAATTTTATTACCTGCAAAAGCTTCATTATATGTAGTAATTACTTTAGCATTTTCGCCTTCTGATTTATTATATACATCTTTAATTGCAGATTTCATTTTCATCAAAGGTATCATTGCACAAGTTAATACAAATACTGCAATTATTGCTAATTCCCAAGAGTTATAGAACAATACCCCTACTAAAGATATTGATGAAAATAACCTTGAAATACAGGTTTTCATATTAGTTAAAATACCACTACAAGATTTATCAGCATCATTATTATAAGCTTTTAAAACTTTTCCGGAAGTTTGTTTATCAAAAAACAAAGAAGATTGATGCATCAATTTTTCATACAAATCTATTTTTAAATCATTTGTTACTTTTCCACCAACCCAATCATTCATATATGTGGCTAAATAATTTAATGTACCTTGAATTGAAGTGAACAAAATAATTAGTAATGGTATATACCATGGAGATTGCATTTGTTTATCAAGCATTACTATATCCATATAAGGTTTTAAAGATAAAGCTATAACTGCATCTAAAGCACCTATAGGAATTGCTAATCCCAAAGCTAAAAAAGTTCTAAAAACATATGGCTTAAAATACGGTAATATCCTTGATAAACTATGATAATTTTCATTATCTTTATATTTTTCATCTAATTTTATTTTCAAATTATGAAAAAACTCTTTCATCTTTATTTTATTCTCCTTATTTGTAACTTTACAAGGTAAAATTTCATTTGTATGATTTTAAACCTAGTGCTGCTATAAATTTGAAAATATTGAATAATATTTTTTAACAAATACACCAAAACGTATTTTTACAAACAGCTATTCTTCTTACATAATCCCTAAGTTATTTTGACTTAATTCCACAAACTTATTAGCCATTCGAATATTAACAATGTGGCTAATATTCTTAGATACAACTTACTTCAAAAAACATTATAAATCAATATTTATTACAGCATATTAAAAAACGCTAATCTTTATTTAATACATTTTAATATTTTTAAGAATTACCCTAGAAAAATCTATAAAAATATTTTATACTATTTATGTAGTAGAAAGGTTTAAAATATATTTGTGGAATTTATTCCATCTATTTGAAGTATTGTTTTTATTGGATGCTGAAGTAAAATTGTATAGTAATGTAAAAAAAAATGGATTTCTAGACAATTTTTTTTATTCACAACTCTTATAGAGGAAAATCGTAGGTAGATTGAATTTTGGAAAGATTAAATAAAAAACAAGTTAATAAAACGACTAAAACTGAAAAAAAACAGTTAAGCTCTAACCCTATCGAAAAAGTAAAAAGTCCGATAGATGGTGCTCCTATGATTTCAGTTCCTAAAAACCCATTTAAACCTACAAAAAGTTTAAATGATATAAAAGAAACAACAAAAACTAAAAAGAATTTAGAAAAACTTATAAAGCCAATATCAATAGCTGAAGAAACAAACTTAAACAGCATTGTTGAGACAATAAATAATTTTAATACAATTCAAACGAAATCTAGATTATATGCATCAGAATATGATAATACTGCAAATCTAAATACTAATATCAATTATTTTGATGTTATGAAAAGTGTTTCTGATGCTTTTCAAAATAATTCAAGTGTAATAGATTTATTCTCTCAATTAAACAATATTTTCTTAAACAAATTAAAATGGGGTTTTATAGGTTTTGGTTTAATTCATGAACAATCAAAATGTATAAATTTAAAATTACATAGTAATGCAGGTAATACATATTCATCAAAAGTCTTTTTATCAGATGAAAACAACCCAATTGTACAATGTTTTAAAAACAAATCAATCATTGAAAAAGATAATATCAACTACTTAAATATTCCATATCTAATGAAAACAGGCTCTGTAATTTTTCCAATGTTGTCTGTTAACAAATGTATTGGAGTTATGTTAGTTGGACAAAATATTGCAAACTTAAATACTAATATGGTAACTTTCTTATCTAATTACATGGGAATGTTTATCCATAATGTTCAATTACTGGAACAAACAAGCAAGTATGCAAATACTGATACATTAACATCTTTATATAACCACAGAGGATTCCAAGAAAAACTAGCAAGCGAATTGGAAAAAGCGAAATCTGCAAATTCACCTCTATCTATTGTGATGTTTGATGTTAATAACATTTCAAAAATCAATAGAGAACTTGGTCACGCTAAAGGTGATGAAGTTATTAAAATCATTGCAGAAAAAGTAAAACAAAATATAAGAAATACTGATACAGCTGGTAGATATGGCGGCGATGAAATAGCTATTATAATGCCAGACACAGATACTCGTGATGCTAAATATTTGGCAGAATATATAACTTATTGTCTATCTTGTTGTTTTGTAGACGATGTAGGCCCGGTAAAAGTATCTGTTGGTATTTCAACATTCCCTGAATGCTCACAAGATCAGGAAAAATTACTAATTTTAGCAGAACAAGCAATGTTCATATCTCAAGCTAAAGGTTACAAAGAAGGTATGTCTGCTATTGTAAGTTCTTCAGATTTCAATTTCTGGGACGATGTAGCACTAAATTCATTTGCTGAAGTTCTTGCAAAACGTCACTCTCAAATTGGTATAAACTTTGAAGAAGAACTTATCCATAAATTTAACCAAGAAGAAATTATCAACCATAACCACTTGATGGAATTAGCTACATCTTTAGCTGGTGCTATTGATGCAAAAGACCCATATACAAAAGGTCATTCAACTTCTGTTTCAAGATATTCAGAAGCTTTAGCTCGTGCAATCAATCTTCCTGAACACGAAGTCGAAAGAATTAAAATAGGTGCACTGTTACACGATGTAGGTAAAATTGGTATCCCAGAATCTGTATTGAAAAAACCAGGAAAATTAACAGATGAAGAATGGGAAATTATGAAACAACACCCTTCAATTGGTGCGGAAAAAGTTCTTGCTCCAAACGAAGCCTTAAGAGATCTAATACCAATCGTAAAATATCACCACGAAAGAATTGATGGTAAAGGTTATCCTGAACAATTGAAAGGTAATGAAATACCTCTTGCAGCAAGAATTGTTTCTGTTGCAGACACTTATCACGCTCTTGTTAGTGACAGACCTTACAGAAAAGGTATGCCTATAGAAAAAGCTTGCGCTATCCTTAAAGAAGGTGCAGGAACTCAATGGGATCCAGATTTAGTTAGACAATTCATTTCTATTGCTCCATCATTAACAACTAGTGTTTAAATCTAGTAAATAACTAATGATTTTATGCTATAATTCATAAACAAAAGGGAGGTTTTATGAAATTATTACATACAATGATTAGAGTTAAAGATGCTGAAAAAAGCGTAAAATTTTATACTGAATTGTTAAATATGAAACTTGATAAAAAGAAAAGACTAGATGATTGCTGGTTATATTTCTTAAACGACGAAGATGGAACTAACCAACTTGAATTAACTTTTAATGATGAAACACCTGAAAATGGTTATGATTTAGGTTCTGGTTTTGGACATTTTGCATTTTCAGTTGAATCATTGGATAAATTTACTGAAAAATTACATTCATTAGGTTATGAATATTTATATGAACCTTTTGATTTAAATGGTAAAGGTACAAAAATTGCATTCATAAAAGATCCTGATGGATATGAAATTGAATTAATTGAAAAAGTTGTTTGGTAAATAATTTTAAAAAGTTTTCAGATATATAAGTTTTTCAACTTAGTATCTGAAAATTTTTTATAAAATAAAATTTATCTTTACATTATTTAATTTATTTACTTTAAATAAAACTAATTGTATTATTATATATATTGAAGATATGATTAGGATTTCTTTCGGAGGCTAAATTGGTTGAACGATTTTATATAAAAGGTGGCACCCCACTAAAAGGCGAAGTATCAATAGGCGGAGCAAAAAACTCTGTATTGAAGTTAATGGCTGCAGCCATTTTAGCTAAAGGTGAATCTAAAATTTATAATGTACCTGATTTAACAGATGTAGAAATTATGTTAAGCGTAATTGCTCAATTAGGTGCAAAAACAAGTTATGACAAAAAAGAAAAATCTTTAACTATTGATGCTACAGATATTACTAATGTAACTGCAAGTTATGAATTAGTAAGTAAAATGAGAGCATCATTTATTGTTTTAGGAGCTTTAGTTTCTCGTTGTAAAGAAGCTAGAGTTGCACTTCCTGGAGGTTGTGCAATTGGTGAAAGAAGAGTTGATTTTCACATAAGAGGATTGGAAGCTCTAGGTGCTAAAATAAAAATCGAAAATGGTTATGTACACGCTAAAGTTAATAAATTAGTTGGTTCAGATGTATATTTAGATATTCCATCAGTAGGTGCAACTGAAAATATTATGTTAGCATCTGTTTTAGCAGAAGGTTCTACAAAAATTCAAAATGCTGCTCAAGAGCCAGAAATCGTTGATTTAGCTAATTTCTTAAATACTATGGGTGCTGATATTCAAGGTGCAGGTACATCTGAAATTATTATCAATGGAGTAAAACAATCTGATCTTCATCCGATTGAATATACAACCATCCCAGATAGAATTGAAGCTGGAACTTTTATGACTGCCATTATCGCTACAAAAGGTAAAGGTATAATTAAAAATATTTATCCAGCACATTTAACATTTTTCACTGACAAATTATTGAAAATGGGTGCTAATATAAAATTATTAGATCCAACTTCTATGGAAGTTAGTTGTAAAAACAGATTAAACTCTATAAATTTTGTAACTCAGCCATACCCAGGATTCCCAACAGATTTACAATCTATGGCTATGACTCTATTAACAACAGCTAATGGTGTTGGTATTATCACAGAAAGTCTTTATGAAAACAGATTTATGCAAGTTCCTGACTTAAACAGAATGGGAGCAGATATTCATCAAGATAGAAACCACGCTATTATTAAAGGTGTAAAAAAACTTTCAGGAGCAACATTAACAGCAAGTGATTTAAGAGCTGGTGCATCCTTAGTCGTTGCAGCACTTATGGCAGAAGGAAATTCTGTTGTTGAAAAATTACATCATATAGATAGAGGATACGAAAATTTTGAAACTAAGATAAGATTGTTAGGAGGGAAGATTGAACGAAGAGACGAAGATTCCCATATTAACCTAACGGAGGGTACACATAATGAGTCCTACTTATAAACGTTGGTACGATCATGACCCATTATTATTAGAAGTTATTGAGCTGTTAAGAAATTATCAAACAGAACTTAGAGCTCAAGCTGAAATATTTTTACAAAAAATAGAAGAAAAAGTTTCAAAAGAAACAATTGATAAATTTTATGCAATGGTAAAACCTGTAAATGCAAATAATCGTTGGTATGACAAAGATCCTGTTATTTCAAGAACAGTAGAAATCTTGAGAATTGTACCTCCGGAAGCTCAAAGAATTTGTGCTCAAAACTTTATTAAAACATTGAGAGAAATGGGTATTGAGTACGAAAGTAAAAATGTTTCAATAGACGGTTAGTAGTATAGTAGTAGTGTAGAGGGAAAAGAATCTTGAAATAAATCAAGATTCTTTTTTTATTTAAATAACAATATTGCCCCCTTTGACAATATTTCTTGAAATTATATAATTTTTGTATGGCTAAAATTATTAAAGTATTAAAAGGAACAAAAGATATATTGCCACAAGATATAACTATGTGGCACTTGTTAGAAGAAAAAGCTAATAAAGTTTTTTCAAAATATGGATTTAAAGAAATAAGAACTCCAATAATCGAAGTTACAGAACTTTTTGCTCGTGGTGTTGGAGACACAACAGATATTGTAAATAAAGAAATGTACACTTTTGAAAAAAGTGACAGGTCTATTACATTAAGACCTGAAAATACTGCTGGTGTTGTAAGATCTTACATTGAAAATGGTATGTCTAGATTATCAGCTCCGGTTAAACTTTGGTACCACGGTCCTATGTTTAGATACGAAAGACCTCAAGCCGGTCGCCAAAGACAATTCCACCAAGTTGGTGTGGAAATGTTTGGTATAAAACAAGCTACAGCTGATGCTGAAGTTATTCTGATGGCTGAAAATTATTTAAAAGCTTTAGGACTTAATGATTTAGAAGTTGAAATAAATTCTCTAGGATGTCCAAAATGTCGTGAAGAATTTAAAAATAAATTAAAAGCTGTTTTAAAACCTTACTTTAATAATTTGTGTGAAGATTGCCAAAACAGATATGAAAAAAATCCATTAAGATTATTAGACTGTAAAGTTGAATCTTGCAAAGAAATTTTTGAAAAACCTGAAATTCAAGAAGTTATAAATTCTGATTTTATATGCGATGAATGTGCAGAACACTATACAGAATTAAAATTATACTTGAACAGAATGGGAGTTAAATTTACAGAAAATAAACTTTTAGTTCGAGGTTTAGACTATTACAACAGAACCGTTTTTGAAATAAAATCAAATAATTTAGGTTCACAAAACGCTGTATGTGGTGGTGGAAGATATGATAGCCTTGTAGAACAACTTGGCGGAGAACCAACACCTGCTGTAGGTTTTGCTATGGGTATGGAAAGATTAATATCTTTACTTCCAACTAAAGAACCTAAAAAATTAGATGGTTATATTGTTTCAAACTTCCCTGTTGATGCATTTGTATTAGCAGAAGAACTTAGAGCTCAAGGTTTGAATGTAGAATTTGATTTAACTAATAAAAAATTCACAAAACAATTAGAAAAAGCTTCAAAAGTTGCAAAATACGCATTTATTTTAGGTGAAGATGAAATATTAAATCACCAAGTTTCTATTAAAAATTTAGAAAATAGCAAACAAATTACTGTAGATAGAAAATCTTGCACAAAAATGCTTGATTTAAAATAAAAAATATAATTATTTCTTAAATTCTAAATCTGCAGGTAAGTGATTATCAACTTTTTGTTGCAGTTTTCTATAATTATTATAAATTTTCTTTTTCAGATTTGTAGAACTTACACCATCACCATATGGAAAGTAAACTACATCTACACCTTGAGCTTTTAAATAATCATATTTTCCTGCCCAATCATCACCTACCACAAAGATATCGAAATGTAATTTATCAACTTTATCTGTATGATCAAGTGATTTTTGAGGAATAACGATATCCGGACCTTTTATAGCTTTCATTAAAGCTAAGCGTTCTTCAAATGGAATTATCGGTTGTGATTTATAAGATGCCACTAACTCATCTGTATTTACACCAACTATCAAAATATCACCAAGAGCACGTGCATATTCAATCATTTTTAAATGATTGTAATGTAACATATCAAAAGTTCCTGATGTATAAACAACTGTTTTATTTCCTATCATTGTTTAATTCCTCTATTGTTTTTTGCATTGCATTTATAAAATAGTCTACATTTTGCTCATTTATAGCACCAAAGTTTCCAACTCTAAATAACTTGGTTTTTAAATCTCCTCCTGAAGGTGCTATTTCAATATTATGCTTTTCTCTCATTATTCTAACAATTTCTGAAGCATCATATTCTTCTGTTAAAATTCCAGTTACACAATTAGCTGGGTGTTTTGCTAAAACTTCAAAACCCAAATTCGTTAATCCTTTTCTAATTAAGTTTGTTATTTTCGAATATCTATTTCTATATTGTTCTAAGCCTTCAGCTTTTATTTTTTCTAATCTTAAATCTAATTGATTTAGCAAACTAACTGCAGGTGTAAATGGAGTTTGATTACGTTTCCAATTTGCAATATGATCAAAAATATCAAAATAAAAATTTCTTAAATTTGCAGTTTTTGCATATTCTAAAGCTTTCTCACTTATTGACATAAAACCCAATCCCGGAGGAATAGCCATTGCTTTTTGAGAACTAGAAACAACAACATCAATATTCCATTCATCAGTCTGCAAAGGTTCAACTATAAGGCCAGATACGGCATCAACAATAAACATTGTGTCCTTATAATCTTTTATAATATCTCCGATAGATTTAATATCTGTTAAAGCTCCACTAGAAGTTTCATCCAATGTCGCAAATACAGCTTTTATATTTTTATTTTTTACCAAAATATCTTTTACATCACTAGGATTTACACTTTCGCCAAATTCTACTTTTAATTCTATAGTATTTATACCATGCAATCTACAAATTTTACCCCAACGATCACCAAACGATCCGCCATTAATATATAAAACCGTATCATTTTTTGATAAAACATTTGTTACTGCTGCTTCCATTGCTCCAGTTCCTGAAGAAGCAAAAAATATTACAGGATTCTTTGTTTGAAAGACATATTGAAGATTTTTAAATATTCTTTCCAGTTTTTTTGAATAATCTGAAGTTCGCATATATACTTGAGGTTCAGCTCCAAGAGCCAGAATATCTTCTTCTATTTCTGTAGGACCTAAAACCATTAATAATTTTTTATTATTCATTATTTTCTCCTATAAAATTTTCTAAATATATAGCATCTTCACCTTGGAAACCTTGAGAATTTGTATGACGTGGATAACAATCTTTTTCTGGTAGTTTTAAATAGTCACCAAAAGTTTGTTTTAATATAAAATCATATTCATTTGGACAAGGAAAATATTTATCTTCAAATAAAATTTTCTTTAGTGGGAAAATTTTATCATAATCAAAGAAATAATTTTTATAAGTATGAGGATAATCTATACCATAAAATATTGATGGTTCGTTTTCTTTAGAAGCATTATTATTATCTAAAATATATTTATCCCTAAGTTGTTTTAAACGCTCTCTCATTTTTTCAGGCTTATTTATAAAATAAGGATATAATAATTGATAGTATGGTTTAAATATAAGTTTTAATATTTTCTTTGTTATATGAATTTTTTCTTCTTCTGTAGTCTTTTTGTAATATAAATCATATGGGAAAATATCTATTGCTATATTTGGAAGTTTTTTATGTAAAATTTTCAAAAAACATTTATTTTTACCATTATTGTTAAATTCCAAATATAAATCTTCATATCCAGGAATGCCATCTTTATAGATTTCTATAAATTTTTCATAATCATCTCGCAACATACCCAAATCAACATCATCATCCCAAGGTATAAAACCTTTATGACGAACTGCCCCCAAGAGATTACCGAAATCCAACCAATACTCAAAACCATGTTTTGAGCATAATTTATCAAAAATTTCAATCATTTTTAAATTTGCTAATTGAATCTTTCTCAAAGTTCCTGTAGCTTTTGGAATATCTTGAACTGCACCAGTCCATTCTATATATTTATTTCCTGTTTCTTCAATTCCTGATTTTAAATGCCTTATTTTTATGCCTAAAATGTATATTATAATTCTATTTGAACTTGTTGTATCTATAGAAAATATATATTTTAATTTATCTTTTAAATTCATTACAACTCCGCTAATCTATATTTTGCTTTATAATATCAATAACTTCAGGATACTCTTTAATCATAAGATCGTATGCTTGTTGATTAGTCATACCTTCTCCTAATTTGTTATTGTTTTGTTTGCATAAACCATATTCTTGAGATCCCTCTATACAATAAACATTTGCTTCAAACCCTTTTACAACTTGTATTTTTCGCTTGTTTAATAACAACATAAACCAAAAATAAACATCATCGTGTGTTGGTATTACTGACATAAATTTCTTTTTATCTAATATATCTTTATAAAAACAATGCGGTGGATATAAACATCCTCCACAACCAACTAATTGATTTAAATAACTTGGTTCAAAAAAATTCTTATAATTTACTTGTCTATCTGATAATCTAATTAATCTACCATTTTTAAAATTAACTCTTATTGCACGTCTAACATAGATATGATTTTTATTTTTTAAATAGGCATTATATAAACTTTCTAACCAATCATTTTCATAATAAATATCATCATCTGCTGTAACTATAATAGCATTTGGATATTTTTCTAATGTTGGAATAAGTTTTTTATAAGATCTTATATCTTCGCACCAATCAATTGTTAATCCTAAATCTTCCAACTTCAATAAATCTTCTGGTAAATCTTTTTCCTTATTAGGAAATTGTTCTTCTGCTAACCATAAAATAATTTTATCCGGTTTTATTGTTTGTTGTAATAGTGTGTTTATTGTTTTTACTACCGTATTTATTCTTTTTGGATAAGAAGTTAAAGATACTATAAGTTCAGTATTTCTTTTTTCCCTAGTCAAACCATATTCAGTAGCTTCTTTATATTCATATTTACACGAATGTTTAAGTCTAATTCTCAATCCTAAAATTTTAATTATATAATGAGAATCTATATCTTTTATAAAAAATATATTTGATAAATCAATCATAAACTAACAAAACCTAAATAAAATACTTAAAAATATACTATATCAATTATATGGAAATGTAAATAAGATATATAATTTTATAAATATTAAAATAGTTATACTATTGATTTTTTCCCTAAAATAAAGTATAATACCTTACTGTAACCAGTATTTAAGGGGTAAATTTTTATGGCAGAAAAAATTACTATTCGTTCAGACAGAGACACAGATTACAAATTCATGTACAAAGGTGAAGAAGTTGTTCTTGGTGCAGGTAAAATTATTGGCATCGCAGATGGGTTAGAACATGTTGTACTTCCTACTTGTGCTATGAAAATTATGAATAATTTGATTGTTATAAAAGATGATGTAAAAAAATCTTAGTTTTATATACATAATAAAGCATATTTTAAAGACCGAAAACTTTAATCTTCGGTCTTTTATTTTTGCTATATTCTGCTTTTTATTTTTGTTCAAACCAATCTAACATTGCTCGGATTTCACCACTTTCTAATTCATACTTTTCAGCAAGTTGACTTTTTAAAACTCTATCAATTCTTAAATTAACTTTTGGAACATTTTGTATATTCAATGTATGTTTCTCTGGATCATAAAATTCTGAATAGTTTAAACCGTCATGAACGCAATCCGGAAGTCTAACATACCCATTTATATCATCGTAATAACAAAGTCCAAATGTACGGCATACGATACCTCTATAATCATACACGCAACATTCTCCATCTATCAAAAATGGACAAGGGTGCTCATATCTTTCATTTTTAAAATATTTTCGCTCTGTTCTAAAATTTCTAATATTTTTTTGAACAATTAATTTTGTTTCTGTTGGTAAATTGATAAACCCCTGTGTTAAATATGCAAATTCTAATTGCGAAAAAGGATATTCTCCTTTTTCACAACATTTAGAACATCCTTTTTTACAGTTTATATACCTTTTCTGATCTTGAAAAAGACTTTCTATAATTTCATCAAATTCCTTTAAAAAAGCTTTATATCTTTCAAGCATTAATTCTTTCCTTTTATCATTGTATAACGACGTCCTTTTTTAATAATTTCAAAATCCAAATTATCTTGAACATCTTCTAATACTTTATTTTTAATAATTACAACGTTCTTATCTTTCTTTAAGTCTTTTTGAATAACGTGATAATCACTATCCATTGGATGGTAATCTACCAATTCATCGTTATAATAAAGTAATGAATATTTTCTATCCATACCATTTGCAGATATTGTATAGTCATAAGATTTTGCATATTTAGCAAATTCAATCAAATCTTGTTGGCCAAATTTGTAATCAACTTCAAAATATTTTTCTGTGGCAAAAGCTGAAATCAAAGTCATAAATAAAACATAAAGCATAAATACACCAAGATATTTTTTATATTTTACAAATAACAATGTTCCTGTTCCAAATACCAATAAACAAATTAAACTAAACCATCTTGTATCTGCAATATCGTGGTTTAATTGAGCTGGTAAATATAATGGTGTAAATATTGCAGCAATACCTCCGATTACACAAATCCAACCAAATATTTTTACTGAAATATTTATTGGAACTTCGTGTTGTTTTTTATCAACATAATCTTTCCACATTAATCCAACAATAATAGCTAATGGGAAATATATTGGTAATATATAAGTTGCTAATTTTGTACTTGATAAAGAGAAGAAAAACATAATCCAAAATGCAGTAACCCAACATAATGATAAGATTTTATGAGTTCCATCTAATTCATCAAAATTAAATTTTTGAACTTTTTCTACATAATGTAATTTACTCCAATTTTTAATCTTATAAATGAAAACTGCAATCATTGAAAATATCCAAGGAATAAATCCCCATAATACTACTAAGAAATAATAATAAAATGGCTGTTTTCGACCAATTTCATTATGTGCAGTGTTCAAAAATCTATGAAGATGGTGTTTTATAATATATTCATTAAAGAATAAAGGATTATGAATTTTAAACATTAAAATATGCCAAGGTAAAACTATTAATAAAAATAAAAACATACCTGGAATTATATATATAGGTTTAAATATATCTTTAAACTTTTTAGCCATAATAGATGTAAAAAATACAGTACCAAAAGGTATAGCAATACCAGGAATACCTTTTGCCATAACTGCTAAACCCGTAAAAATATAAAATGCCCACCAGAAAAATTTCTTTAAGTTATCGCTGCAAAAATATACAGAAAAATAAGAAGCTAGAGCTAATCCAATATAAAAAGTTAAAACAATATCTAAAATTGCATACTTAGCTAGCATAATAAATTCTAAAGATGTTGCAAGAATAAGAGATGTAAAAACTCCAAATCTTCTACTTACAAAATATCTAGATAAGAAATATACAACCATTGAGAAAATAAAACCTAGAGATGCTACAGGAAATCTTGCAGTCCACTCAGTCACCTTTCCTCCCCATAAAGCAAAAGATAAACATTCTTGCCAAAAATATAAAGGAGGTTTTTCAAAGAAATATTCTCCGTTCAAATATAAAGTCATAAAATCTTTAGAATGAAACATATCTCTAGCCATAGCAACATATCGAGTTTCATCAACATCCATCAATGAATATGCGCCAATATTATGGAAAAAGATATAATAAAAAAGTACGCATAAACCAATAATAGTCAAAGGTTCAGTATGTTTTTCGCAAAACAATTTTATATTATTCCAAATAGAAAATACTCTTTCTCTAAGCTGCATTTTATACCTCCGTGTACATTATAATAATTATACAATAAAGATTTTTTTACACATATCTCTATTCTTTAAAAGAACATCTAAGAATATAAAATTTTTAATATTATAAATAGGCTGAATGTTTGATTATTATTGATTTTAAGGTAATTTAAAAATCTAATAAATAAACAAAATTTATATGTAGAAAACTATGTATAAAAACTGTAGAAAAGAAAAAGTTTTCTACATGTTTTTACATTAAAATAAATAACAAAAAAGTTTTATACATTTTATCTAAAAATTATAAAAAGTTTTCTACAATTAATAAACATACTGAATATTGCATTATTATTGAGTTTTAAAAGTTTTCTACAAATATTAACACCCTATTATCATGAAGAATATTTTATTAATATAAATATATATATAAATTTATTATTATATATATTAAAACTTTTCTTTTATAAGATTACAAATTATTTGATTTTTTTGTGTAAAGGTTTATTTCTTTATGTATATACTATTATTTTATTTTTAATTTTATTTATTTTATAATTAAAGAAATATTTTGACTGAAGGAGTAATACTGGGTATGAAATTTATAATAAGAAAAGAAGATTTGTTTAATGGTATAAAAATTGTAGAAAGAGCAACTTCTCAAAAAGCTGTTCAACCAGTTTTATACAATATTTTGATTGAAACTTTAGAAAATAATTCTATTAGATTAACAGCTACAGATTTAGTTTTAACAGTAATAACAACTGTAGATGCTCAAATAGAAATACCAGGTAAAATTACCCTTCCTGCAAAAAAATTAAATGAAATTGTTTCAAAATTAGGAAATGATTTAGTTACTTTTGAAACTGAAGAAAATGGAACAAATGTTAGTATAACTTGTCAAAAATCTAAATTTGATATTATTGGAATTTCAGCAATGGAATTTCCTCCAGAAGTTTCAAATTATGAAATGGATGATACTAAATGTTTTGATGTTGAGTTGAAACCTTTCTTGAAAGCTATAAAACAGGCAGGTTTTGCTGCTGCTAGTTATGAAGTAAGTAATTTATTATCAGGTATTGTTTGTGAATTTTCTAATGGAATTTTAGAAATTGCTTCAACTGATGGTAACAGATTAGCAAGAGTTAGAGAAAAATTAACCAGCGGTATTACAGAACAAACTCAATTGATTATTCCTTCAAGAACTTTAAATGAATTCTTAAAGATGAGCTCATTTATAGACGAAGATAGTATTAAAATTTGCAAAGATAAATCTACAATTATTTTAAAAACAGAAAAAACATTAACTATATCTAGATTGTTAGAAGGTCAATTCCCTAAATATAATCAATTAATACCTTCTGAAACTCCTAAAAAAGCAATTGTAAATGTAGCACAGTTGATTGCTGCTTTAGAAAGAGTTGCAGTAATGGTTAATGATAAAACTAGTATTGTAAAAATGCATTTCGCAGATAACGAATTAACTTTATCTGCAGATACTCCAGATTCAGGTAAATCAGAAGATAAAATTGATATTCAATATACAGCAGAAGAATTGCTTATTGCATTTAACTATAAGTTTGTTTTAGATGCATTAAGAATTATTGAAAGCGAAGAAGTTATTATTGGTTTGAACGCAAGTTTATCAGCAACAGTTTTAAGACCAAATAGTGAAGAAGATTTTATCTGTTTGATTATGCCAGTTCAGATTAGATAAAATTTAAGTTTTGACAATATGTGCCAAAACGAAATCTTGATTTTCTAATCAGGGTTTAAAGTTGTTTGAATAGAGAGGTGATATTATGGAAACTAAAGAAAATATCGATTGGTCAAATATTGGATTTGGATATTTTAAGACAGATAAAAGATTTGTTTCTAATTATAAAGATGGAAAATGGGATGATGGTTGTTTAACAAGTGATGAAACTGTTGTATTAAATGAAAGTGCAGGAGTTTTGCAATATGCTCAAACTTGTTTTGAAGGTATGAAAGCTTATACAACAGTAAATGGTGATGTTGTAATTTTCAGACCGGATTTGAATGCTAAAAGAATGGCAGATACAGCAAGACGTTTAGAAATGCCAGTATTTCCTGAAGATAGATTTATAGAAGCAGTAAAAGAAGTTGTAAGAGCTAATTTAAAATACGTTCCTCCATATGGAACAGGTGCAACATTATATTTAAGACCTTATATGTTTGGTTCAGCTCCGGTTATGGGTGTTAAACCTTCTGCAGAATATCAATTTAGAATTTTTGCATCTCCTGTTGGACCATACTTTAAAGGTGGTGCAAAACCAATTACTTTAAAAGTTAGTGATTTTGATAGAGCTGCTCCAAATGGAACAGGACATGTTAAAGCAGGTTTAAATTATGCTATGAGTTTACATGCTATAGTTACAGCACATGCTGAAGGTTATGATGAAAATTTATATCCTGACGCATTAACACGTACAAAAGTTGAAGAAACTGGTGGGGCTAATTTCTTCTTTATTACTAAAGATAATAAAGTAATTACTCCAAAATCTAATAGTATATTACCTTCTATAACAAGAAGATCTTTAATGTATGTAGCAAAAGAATATTTAGGTTTGGAAACAGAAGAAAGAGAAGTTTACTTATCAGAATTGAAAGATTTTTCAGAATGTGGTTTATGTGGAACTGCTGCAGTAATCTCTCCAGTAGGTAAAATTGTCGACCACGGAAAAGAAATATGTTTCCCTTCCGGTATGAATAAAATGGGACCTGTTTCTAAAAAACTATATGAAACTTTAACAGGAATTCAATATGGAAAAATAGATGCTCCAGAAGGATGGATTGTAAAAGTTTAGGTAATGTATTAACAAGAAATTTCAAATAATAAATTTAAAATATTACTAAAAATAAAGCCGGTACTAATGTACCGGTTTTTTAGTAAGTAAAAATATGATTAAGATTTTGTTTTATAGTTTTTATGGATTCGGTTTTATAATTGTGTTCCAACAGCTTTGTATAATCCAATGTAATCAACTAAACAATTAGTTTTATCATTAACAACCTGTTGATCGGTATATAAAACATTTTCTCTAACTTGAATTAAATCTAATTTTGAAATAGTTCCTTGGTTGTATTTATGAGTACTATATCCAAAATCTTCTCTTTCAAGTTGAGCTTGTTTTTTAGTATCTTCAAATTTCTTATGATCAAGTTTTATAGAAACAAGAGCATCGTTAACTTCTTGAATTGCTGTTAAATTAGTTTTGTAATAATTATTTAAAACTCTTTCGTATTCATCTTTTTTTATTCTTAGATTGGCAATTCTTCTACCTCCAGTAAATATTGGTAAATTAAGACCTCCGCCAATTGCTGTAAGTGCATTTTTAGTTGTCCATAAACTTCCAATATCACCAGCTAAGAATAAAGCTAAGCCAGTTATATTTATAGATGGTAAAAATTCTTTTTTAGCAACTTTTACATCAATACCTGCTTTTTGTATCATTTTTTCTGCTTTTAAATAATCAGGTCTTTGAGCAATAACTTCTGATGAAATTTCAGAAGGTATTACACCTGAAAATTTAATATTATCAAAAGATATTCTTTGTAATTTTTCAGCATTATTTGGATTTTCTCCAATTAATACACTTAATTGGTTTAATAATTTAGTTCTTTGTTTTTTATATTCAGTTAAAGCTGTATTACCAGCAATATAAGCTTTGTTAGCTTTAACCGTATCTGCTGTTGAAGTTAAACCTTCTTTATTTCTAGCAAGCATTAAATCATAGATAACTTTTCTATCTTTAACAATATCTTCTTGTAAAGAAATCATTTTATCTAATTTAACAATATTGAAATAAGTTGTTCCAACAGCAGAAGCTATAGAAATGTAAGTAGCTCTTTCATCTTGTAGAGATGCTTCATATTCTTTTTTTGAAGCATTTGTTTTGTCATGATTTTTTAAGAAAATATCTAATTCATAATTAACAAATGCAGGCATTGCAAATCCAAATCCAGAATCTGAAGTTCCTGGCATTTTTGCAAAACCAGGTCCAAAACCTGCTCCTGCAGTAGGTAGTTCACTTGCAAATTGAACTTTTACATTTTGATAATATTCATCAACAGCAATTGTTGCCATTTTTAAGTCATAATTATTTTTTATGGCTTTATCAATATAACCAGTTAAAATATCATCATTGAAATTACTCCACCAGTTATAATTAATGTATTCATATTTAAAAGCATCACTTTTTTCTCTCATTTTATGAGTTTTAGATATAGAAACTTTTTTTGGTTCTTTAATTGTATTTTTGTTACCGATAGCTAAACTTGCCATTGGAGTTATATTAGAACAAATAAAACTAGCTAATAATAATGTAATAATCTTCTTTTTCAATGTTTTAAATCCTTCTAAAAATATGCTTGCATTTTCTATATCAGTATGATAACATAATATTGTTGCAAATGCAACACATTATTTTTACAACAAATAGAATAATTCAAATTATAAAACATGGTTGATTGCGAACACTATACAGATTCTATATATTATCAATTGGAACAAACTGCAAAGTATTGTAGATACTTGGGTATGCAAATGTTTCAGAAATTACAACTGCCAGTTACGTTAGATGAATTTGCAGCATTGGATACAATATTAATAAATGAAGGTATTTGTCAAAGAGATTTAGCTAAATTAATATTGAAAGATAGACCAAATACCGGAAGAATTTTGAATTCTTTAGAAGAAAAAGGTTATATTGAACGTTATGCAGATACAAAAAATAATAGACTTGTTAGAAAGATGAAGATTACAGAAGAAGGAAAAAGGATATCTGCCGAAGTTACAAAAATATTAAAAGCTTATATAAATAAAATACCAAAAGTTTATTCTGAAGAAGATAAAAATAAATTAAGAGAATCGATAATACGATTTAGAGAATGTTTAGAACAAGAAGTTGAAATGAAAATATAAGAGGTTATAAAAATGGAAGACAAAGAACAAAATCAGCAAAATACTGAAGAAACAACAGTTCAAAAACCAAAAGGTGTAAAAAGAACTATTGCCGCAGTAGTTGTAACTCTATTGTTAGTTTTAGTAGGTTTTTATATTGCACATGAAATGAAATATCAATCAACAGACGATGCTTATGTAGAAACAACAACTGTAAATGTTTCACCAAGGGTATCAGGACAAATTGAAGAAGTTTATATAACAGATAACCAACATGTAAATGCTGGTGATTTAGTTGCAGTAATAGATGATGATGATTACAAAATAAAACTTGAACAAGCAGATTCGATGTATGAAAAAATAAAATTGGATCAAGCAAATGCAAAAGCTAATTTAACAGCAGCAGATTCTGCAATAGCATTAGCTAAAAAAGATTTAGATCGTTATACAAAATTATATGAACAAGGTGCAGTTTCAAAGCAAACATTAGATGCTGCTCAAGTAAAATATGATGATGCAAAAGCAGGTTTGACACAAGCAAAACAAGCTTTATTCTCAGATAATAATGGTAATACAGTGGCAGATGCTAATTTAAGATCTGCAAAGGCTGCAAAAGATAAAGCTGCATTAGATTTATCTTATACAAAAGTTTATGCACCTCAATCAGGTACTGTATCATCAAGAAGAGTTGAAAAAGGTATGTGGGTTTCAGCAGGTTCACCTTTATTCACATTGGTACCTGAAGAAGTTTGGGTTGTTGCAAACTTTAAAGAAAACCAATTAACAAATATGAAACCTGGTCAACCTGTTGATATAAAAATTGATACTTATCCAAATAAAGTATTTAAAGGAAAAATTGATAGTATTCAAAGAGCATCAGGTGCAAAATCTAGTTTATTCCCACCTGAAAATGCAGTTGGTTCATTCGTTAAGATTGTTCAAAGAATACCTGTAAAAATCGTATTTACAGAAAAAATTGATACTAGTAAATATAACATAGTACCAGGAATGTCAGTAGTTCCAAAAGTAAAAGTTAAATAATTTATTTCTTGGTTTTCTAAACCAAGTTGTTAAAAAAGAATATCGGCATTATAAATGTCGATATTCTTGCATAAAGAGGGAAAAATGTCAGAAGAAAATATAAAACAAGTTGCACAAAACTTGGATGAAGAAGATACTAAATATTTACCGGATAATCCTTGGATTTCTGCTGTACCAACATTACTAGCAGTATTCATTTATGTAATTGATGGTACTATTGCAAACGTAGCATTACCTCATATGGCTGGAAGTTTTTCTGCTACACGTGATGAAAGTATGTGGATATTAACAAGTTACTTGATTGCGAGTGGTATTATTATTCCATCTGTAGGTTTTTTTAGTAAATTCTTTGGAAGAAAGAATTTTTATGTAATAAGTATTTTATTATTTACAGTTGCTTCAATGTTATGCGGTTTAGCCAGAAATTTAGGTGAAATGGTATTATTCCGTGTTTTACAAGGTGCTGGTGGTGGCGGTATTTTACCAATATCTCAAGCAATTATGATGGAAAGTTTCCCTAAAGAAAAACGAGGGACTGCAATGTCTGTATTTGGTATGGGAATTATTATTGCCCCAATAGTAGGTCCTGTTTTAGGTGGTTGGATTACAGATAATTGGTCTTGGCCTTGGATTTTCTTTATAAATGTTCCATTTGGTTGTTTGGCAGCTATTTTATCTCACAAATTATTGTTTAATCCTCCATATTCTCACCGTCAAAAAGGTGTAAAAATGGATGGTTTAGGTTTCTTCTTTTTAGCATTATGGTTATTATGCTTACAAGTATTTTTTGATAAAGGTAATAATGCCGATTGGTTTAATGCAACTTGGATTTGTTGGATATTTGCAGTTTCTTGTATGGGTGGAATTTGTTTCTTTGTATCTCAAATAATTAGAAAAGATACATTGGTTGATTTAAGTGTGTTCAAGGATAGAAACTTTGTTATAGGAACATTTATTCAAGTTATAATGCAAGCGGTTTTATATGCCTCTTTAGCTATATTGCCTCAATTCTTACAAAGTATGATGGGATATACAGCATTTTTAAGTGGATATTCTATGATGCCAAGAGGTTTGGGTAGTATGACCGCTATGATTATATGTGCATTTATTGCAGATAAAGTTGATAAAAGATATTTAGTTTGTACAGGTTTGTTCTTACTTGGTAGTGCGGGTTTAACTTTCGGCTTTTTAAATTTACAGATTGCAAGTATTAATATTATGATTCCAAACTATATTATGGGTTTAGGTATGGGATTATCAATGGTTCCTATTATTAACTTGTCTTTAGAAACTCTACATAATGAACAAATGACCAATGCAACAGGTTTGCAAAATTTATTGAAAAATATAGGTAGTGCGATTGGTACATCTTTAGTTGCTACTATGATTACAAGATTTGGACAAATTCACCAATATATGATGGTTGGAAAATTAAGTGAATTAAATCCTGTTTATATAGAAAGAGTTCAAACAACAACAGCAGCATTATCTCAATATACGCATGTTTCTGTAGCTAAATATATGGCTGAATATTCTCAATATGGAACCTTGATTAAACAAGCTAATTTATGGGCTTTTATGGATTCATTTAGAATATTTGGTTTGTTGTGTTTCTTGCTTATACCTTTGTTATTTTTATTTAAGAAACATGAAACATAGCTTTTCTTGAATTTTAATATATAATCAAATTATGTTTAATATAAATGAAGATGATATAAGAGAAAATTACGAAGAATTTCGATTAAAAATCAAGGATAACAAATCTTTTGCTGTTACCGGATTAACATCAGTTCTTCGTCTTTTTTTATTGTCTAAAATTAGAAATTACTCGAAAAAAAAGGTTTTGTTTATAACTTCAACAGAACAAAATGCTTTAAAATATCAAAGTGACTTAATGTCTATATTTGGTATAAAAGCTACAATGATGCCTTTTCAGAATATTTCGATGTATGAAACTGTTTCACCGAATTTATATGATTATGCAGAACAAATACAAGTTTTAAATAATAAATCAGATATAATTATTTGTCCGGTAAAGGCTTTATTAGAAAAATTTCCAAATGCCGATTTCTTTAAAAAGAATAATATTACAATAAAAATAGGTGATACTTTAGATTTGAAAACCTTATCAAAACGTTTAGTTGATTATGGTTATAAAAAGTCTACAATGGTTAATGATATTTCTGAATTTAGTATAAGAGGTGATATTGCAGATATTTATTCTCTTGATAGAAAGCCAGTGAGAATTGAACTTTGGGGTGATGAAGTTGTTGATATAAGATATTTTGATAATGAAACCCAAAAATCTGTTGAAAAAATTAAAGAAATTAAAATATTACCAATATATAAATTCATTACTATTGGGCAAGAAGAAAAAGTTAAGAGTCTTCAGGAACAAGAAGAGTTAGATGATGAGATTGTGCCGGAAGAAAATTATTTTGAAGGTATTGAAGTTTATCAAAATTATTTTAATAAAAACCTTGTAAGTGTTTTAGATTATTTAGAAGATTATACATTAGTTTTTGATGAAACTGTTGAAATATATTCTAAATATGAGTTTTTGAATGATAATTTTGAAAAACAATTAGAAGAAAATTTAAAACTAAACATTATAAAAGAAATTGATGGAAAAAATCACTTTACTTATGATGAATTTTTAAGAAAGACGTCATATTTTCAAAAAATAGGCTTTAATAATTTTATAGATGGTCAAATGGGTGATTTAATAGAATTTAATGCTCAACCATTGAGAAATTTTGAAGCAAATATTGATTTAATTGTTGAATTTATAAATGAACATAAAGATTATAAAATAGTTATAGCGACAGATTATCCCGAAAGAGTTAAAGAAATACTTTCAGAAAAAGAAATTTATTCTGTTGAATATGCAGAAAGTATTGTTTGTGGCGGTTGTATATTAGAAGATTTTAAAACAATTATTATAACAGATAGAGAGTTATTTAATAAACGTTCGAAAGAAATTACAACAACAAAAAAATCATATTATAAAGAAAAACCTGAATTTATAGAAAATATTAATGATATAAAACCTGGTGAATATGTTGTTCATACTATTCACGGTTTAGGTATATACAAAGGCTTATCAAAACAAGAAATAGATGGTCAATTAAAAGACTATTTGACAATAGAATATGCAAGTAAAGACAGATTACATATTCCGGCAGAACAAATAAACTTGTTATGTAGATATAGAGGTTCAGGTACCGTGAAACCAAAACTTTCCAGAATGGGTGGAAAAGATTGGGAAAGTACAAAAGCAAAAGTTAAAAAAGCAGTAGAAGTTGTTGCTTATGATTTGTTAAGGCTTTATGCCAGACGTAAAATGCAGACTGGTATTCAATTTCTACCGGATACAACTTGGCAAATTGAAATGGAGGAAGCTTTTGAATTTGTGGAAACTCCAGACCAGTTAAAAGCTATATCTCAAGTTAAATCTGATATGGAATCTTCTCAGCCTATGGATAGGTTAATCTGTGGTGATGTTGGTTTTGGTAAAACAGAAGTTGCTATGAGAGCTATATTTAAAGCTGTAACATCAGGAAAACAGGTTGCTGTAGTTGTACCAACAACAATTTTAGCTCTTCAACATTATCAAACGATTTCAGAAAGATTTAAACCTTTTGGAGTTGATGTTGAATTATTATCACGATTTAGAACTTCAAAAGAGCAAAAAGAGACTATTAAACATTTAGCTACAGGTAGTTGTGATGTTGTTGTAGGAACTCATAGACTATTACAAGAGGGTATTAGTTTTAAAGATTTAGGGCTATTGGTAATAGATGAAGAACATAGATTTGGTGTTCGCCATAAAGAAAAATTAAAACAATTACGTGAAAATATTGATATTTTGTCTATGTCTGCAACTCCAATACCAAGAACTTTGTATATGTCTTTATCCGGTATAAAAGATATGTCTGTGATTAACACTCCTCCGAAAAACAGATTACCGATAAAAACTTATGTAGGTGAGTGGAATGAGAATATGGTTAAAAATGCCATAAATCACGAATTGGATAGAGAAGGACAAGTTTTTTATTTATATAATCGTGTCGAAACAATTCAAGAAATGAAAGCTCAATTACAAAGAATTGTTCCAAATGCAAGAATAGCAATTGGACATGGACAAATGGATGAAAAACAATTGGAAGAGGTAATTGTAGATTTTGCAAATCACGAATATGATGTATTATTAGCAACAACAATTATTGAAAACGGTATTGATATTCCAAATGCAAATACAATGATAATACACGATGCTGATAGATTTGGTTTAGCACAACTTTATCAATTAAGAGGAAGAGTTGGACGTTCTCAAAGACAAGCTTATTGTTATTGTTTCTATAAAAAGTGTAAAGAAATTACAAAAGATGCTGTGCATAGATTAAAAGCAATAAAAGAATTTACAACTCTAGGAAGTGGTTATCAAATCGCTTTACGAGATGTAGAAATCAGAGGTGTTGGAAATATTTTGGGTACAAAACAACATGGACATATGATAAATGTTGGTTTTGATACATATTGTGAATTGTTAGAAGAAACTGTTCAAGAACTTCAAGGTGAAAAAGTAGAAAAAACAACACCAACAATTGTTGATATTAATGTAACAGCATATATACCTGATGAATGGGTGGGTTCATCTGAGCAAAAGATGATAGAATATAAACGTTTAGCAGATGTAAAATCTACAGTAGAATTAGATTATATTATAGAAGAATGGAGAGATAGATTTGCTAAACCTCCAGAATGTGTTGAAAATTTGATAAAATTAATCAAAATAAGATTATCGGCAACGGACGTAAAGATATCTGCAATTCGAGAAACTCAAGATAGTATAAGAATTTATACTCCATATTCGAAAGCAGAATGGAATTTAATTCATAAAGTTTTACCATTAAATTTAGCTAAAAAAATCAAATTTATGGTAGCTCCGAAATCTTGTCAAGAAGGTGTTTCTATCCTTATTATAAACACATCCTATGTAAATTTTGATGAAGTATTTAACATTTTAAGTGATTTGTTTTATTATGTACATAAAGTTAGTCATGAATATTAAAGAAAGAGAGTTATTATGAAAGGTTCGAAAATTTTAGCAACACTTATGTTGTCTGCTATTTTATTTACCGGTTGTGGATTAAAAGATCAACAAGCTATTATAAAGGTAAATGATGGTGTTATTACTCAAAAAGAATACAATGAGTTAATGGACCAACAAATTGCTCAATCACCATTTTCTCAAATGAATGTAGGTGATATGAAAGGTAATAAAGATGGCTTTTTATATTTAATGACAGAACAAAGAGTTATTAATCAATTAATTATTCAAGAATTATTAGATCAAGAAGCTGCAGCAAGAGGCATTAAAGTTACAAATAAAGATGTAGAAGCTTCACTTAAAGAAATTATGGATAAAATGGGTGGCAGAGAACAATTAATGAATGTTTTAAAACAAAATGGTATTTCTGTAGCCGCATTTAAAAAAGATTTGAAAAATCAAGTTAAAATGCAAAAATTAGCAAATGCAGTAGGTAAAATTAAAGTTACAGATGCAGATTGTAAAAAATTCTATGAAAAAAATATCAATCAATTTAAACATGATAAACAAGTAAGAGCATCTCATATTTTAATTGCTGCTAATGCATATCAAATTGAACAAGAATTAACATCAGACCCTAAAAAGAAACTTGATGAAAAAGAAGTAAAAGCTCAAGTAGAAAAAATTATGGCAGAAAAGAAAGCTGAAGCTGAAAAGTTAGCAAAAGAATTGCAAGCAGATAATTCTAAATTTGCAGCATATGCTAAAAAATATTCAGAAGATCCAAATTCAGCAGTTCAAGGTGGAGATTTAGGTTTCTTTGCAAAAGATACTATGGTTAAAGAATTTGCGGATGCTGCATTTAATGCAAAACCTGATAAAGTTACAGGTCCTGTAAAATCTCAATTTGGTTACCATATTATTTTGGTTACAGATAGACGTGAAGCAGGTGTAATGCCTTATGAAAAAGTTAAATCAGATATTAAAGATTATTTAACTAATACAGAACAAGTAAAAGTTTTAGATCATTTAACTACAGTAGCTAAGAAAAAATCAAAAATTGAATATATGGATGATAGATATAATCCAGATACAATTAATGAAAAATTACACAAACAAGTAAATGATGCTACAGGTGGAATGGCTGATAAAGTTAAAAATGCAGATAAAAAAAATCAAAAAAAATAATTGAAGATTTAAAATAGATAAAAAGACTTTCTAAATTTTTAGAAAGTCTTTTTATTTTATAAAAAATCATACAAATGTTTTATTATTTATTTAACTTACTCTGCTATAATTATTTTATGTTAGATTTAGCATCTCCAGCAATATATATTCCAACGATATTTGTTACAATAGTTGCAGTTTTTGTGTCTATTTTATATAAAGATGCTTTGAAAAATGTTCATGAGAATACAAAAGGGTTACCTTATTATCATGAAATTGGTTTATCTATGGGTTATATAGGCAGAAACATATTGAAAGATGGAAGATTTCAATATCGTAAAAATGTAAATCCAGAGATAAAATATGATAATTCTCAATATAATTCATTACGTCACGCCGGAACATTGTATTCAATGTTTTTGTATGAAAAATATGGTTTAGAAAAAAAATATCACAATGCTAGAGTTTTAGCTTCAAAATATTTTATTGACAGATATGTTAAAAAGTTAGGTAAAGATAAATATATTGTTTTATCTTTACCTGAAGAAGAAAATATTAAATTCCCAATAGCAAAAACAGGGGCTGCTGGTATAGCATTATGTGCCTTGTGTGATTTATATAAAACAGGAGATGTTGAATTAGAAATATTGCAAGGTTTAGGTGAATTTTTAATTTGTTTGCAAAATAATGATGGAAATATATATGCTTATTATGATTTTAATAAGCGACTTATAAATAGAGAAGCTGAAGCTATTTATTATGCAGGAGAAGCAGCAGCAGGTCTTGTTTATTTATATGAAATAGATCCTCAACAAAAATGGTTAGATGCAGCTAAAAAGACCTTATCTTATCTTGTAAGTAAAAGAAAAAAACAAGGTGAAGAATTTTTATTTGATCATTGGGCAGTGTTAGCAATAGAAAAATTATTTGCAGCAGAATTAGTTACTCCAGAGGAGAAAAATACATATAGAGCGTTTGCAGAACAAATGGCTGTACCAATGCTAAGTAATCAAATAACAAATGCTAATAACAGTTATTATGGAGCTTTTAAAGATAACATAAGGCCTTGCAGTTTAGGTACAATTATGGAAGGCTTAGCTTCAATTTATTTTTGCACAGATCAAGAGCAATTAAGATCAATTATTTTTAAATCTTTATCAATAGGATGTATGTTTTTAAGTAAAGTCCAAGTAAAAACCGGAGAACAAGCTGGTGGACTTCCAAACTCTGCAAACTGGGTAAAACCAGGTGTTACTCCAAATGCCAGTGTAATAAGAATTGATAATGTTCAACATGTTGTATCTGGTTGGTTGAAATTTCAAAATATATTAAAAGTTACAGGCAATCGGCTAAAATAGTTCTATTTCTACCTTCATTTTTTGCTTTATATAAAGCTTTATCTGTTTCTTCTATAAAATTATCTTTTGTAGAAATATTGTCAGTTAATTGGCAAGCACCTATACTTACTGTTACATGAATATCCTGACCTTGATATGATAAATTTAAGGTTTCGATTGTTTTTCTAAATCTTTCAAGAGGTATGATAGCTTGATTTATATCAGTTTCAGTTAGGATAACTGTAAACTCTTCTCCACCAAATCTAAATACAGTATCAGTTTTTCTAAATGTTTGTAATGCAGCATTAGACACTTGTTTTAAGATAAAATCACCACATTGGTGTCCGTATGTATCATTTACTTGCTTGAAAAAGTCTATATCAAATATTACAAGAGTTAAATTGTTTTTATATCGTTGAGCTCTTAAAAATTCTTTTTCAAAAGTATTATCAAAACATCTTCTGTTAGATAAACCTGTTAATTCATCAGTTAATGATAAAAACTTTGTTCTGGAATACATAAAATTAATTTGTTTAATAACTTCTAATTTATTTTCTTCCGGCACATCAAAATCTCTGATAATATGTTCAATGTTTTGTTGAATTTCATCTAAAACATTATCAGGTATATCAAAAGACATTACATCTAAATCTTCAACCATAAAGCTCCTCTTATTGTTACTTTATCATAAAAGAATTTAACTTTCTTCTTTCTATCTATAAATTTTTTATCGTCACATTTAAAAGTGAACTTTAATGAAAGAAATCTATTTAGGGAATATCTTAATACTATGTTACAATAAGATTTTTAGTGACAAAAATCTATATTTAGGAGATTTAATCAAATCAAAGTAATATAAGGAGAATATAATGCAAGTAACAAATCATACTTATGCCCCACAAAATAATAAATACAATCAATCATTTACAAGTATTAAAAGTGTAAGATGCGAAGGTTTGTATAGAAAATATCCTGAGTTAGGTAAAGAATTAGTTGATACATTTAAAGAAAATCCAAAAGTTATGGATTTTTGTAAAAAATATGATGTAGATATTGTTTTTCATGCAGTAAAAGAAGGTATGAATAGTGTTCAATCATCTGTAAATGTATTTTATGATAATGTAGCAAAGAGCAAATTTCAAAAGATATTAGATTTCTTTGGCAGTACAGAAGATAAAGTAGTAATACATGGTTGGGGAAATGAATATGACTTATATAAAAGCTTAAATGCCGCAACAGAAAACTTAAAGGCTGCAATTTCTCCTGAAAATATACATTCTGATCGTCCAACAGGTTTGTTAGAAGTTCATATGCAATCTGCAAGCGATAGTATGGAAGAAATTTTACAAGAAAGAGCTGAAGTAGCACAAAAAAAATTAGACAAATTAAATGCTAAAATTCAAAAGCAAAGACAAAATTTAAATGATAAATCAAATTTAGATAGTTCTATAGATGATTTGATAAATAAAGGTTCATAGGTCAAAATTATATAATGTATAATAAATTAAAAAGACTCCATTTGGGGTCTTTTTAATTTAAAAAAATGGCAATTTTTTAAAATAAGAATACTTTATATTGATAATGAAACATTAGGGGAATTATGGTAAGTTTTAATTTGTTAAAATTTTGTTCAAGTCTGGGTTGTAAGGTGGGGAAACAAAAACCTTCAAAGGTTACAATTGGACCCGTAAGAAAACCGAATCCAAGTTTTACAATAGGAACTCATATTAGAAATGAAAATGTTGCACAAAGTATGAACGGTGCAACTCAACTAGCTGAACAAAATAAAGCTCAAATAACGATAAAGCATAATGTTACAACTCCAAGTCATAATATTTCTGAAACTCAAAATGTAACATCTAATTCTTCTGCAAATAAAATAACAATGGGGACTGTTCAAAATGCCTATACAGGACATAGATACCAATTATATAATAGAACCCCACAAGATTTAAAAAATGAATGTGATGTTTTTAAGTTGGCTACAGGGGCAGAATTACACGTTCCAAGTACGATGGCAAGTGATTTGTTTGGAGAAGCATGTATTGTTTTGGAACGAGCCGCAAAAGATGGAAACTTCCCTAAAGAAATAAAACATGTTTTAGTTGGTCATGGATATGGCTCATCTGTTGCAGGAGATTGGAGCATAATTAATGGTGGAGGAAATATTTTTCATTATATAAATCATAATCCTAATATTAAAAAAGGGGAAAAAGTTCTTGTATTGAGCTGTGAAACTTATGGCACAGTGAAAGGGCGAAATGGTATTGGAAAATCTGTAATTCTATCATTAACAGATGGTTTGCATCCGGCTAAAATAGTTGTTGCTGGTGAAAATAAGGTTGCAGGAGAACTATATTTTCCTAGATGGTTACAAGATAATACTAAATCTAGTGTACATATGTATTCAGACAAACCAGCATTTTCGATTAAACAGAATACATAGTTAGAGAATTTAGATTATAAAATTCCGACTGTTCGATAATAGTGTAATAATATCTTTTTCAAAGAATATATAGTCAACCCAAGAGTATTACAATATTGTAAGTCTTCTTGTATTGAAATCTTCATAAGTATAAAATTACATTTGTAGTATAATAATATTGTTGAAAATATTTAGAGATATATGAATGGATATTCTGATTATAGGAAATGGTTTTGACCTAGCACATGGTTTAAAAACATCATATGGAGAATTTTTAGATTTTTGCAAAAATCTAAAATTTGAGGATGAATCTGAACAATACTCAGACTATAAACATTGTCTTGAAAAAAATTTATGGATGAAACATTTTATTACAAGACAAAATCAGTTGGGTAATACTTGGATTGACTTAGAAAATGAAATCTATGAAGTTATAAAATTTTTGAAATCTCAATTTATTTTTGATAAATATAGAGATTCATCTTTATTGAAAATGAATAAAATTTTAGAAATAGAAAAATACAAGTGTAATTTTCAACTACAAAATATACATGATTATTTAAGAGATGCTTATAGTAATGATAATTTAAGTAAAGATGGTATAGAACCTTTTTTTAAGTATGATATGATAGGCTTTTATTTAGAAAATTCTCAAGATTTAATTAATTTATTACACAGGCATTTGATTGAGTTTACACACCTCTTTGAGAAATATTTATTGGAAGAAGTTTTTGCAAATCCGGAACACATAACCAAATACGATTTTCCATTAAAAAACGAAAATAGAAATGTACATATCTTAAGTTTTAATTATACGGATACATATGAAAGACTTTATATGAAAAAAAGTTTATATGCAGATTCAATATCTTTATATGTGTATATTCATGGTAAAGCTGGGCTACATAATTTAATCTTAGGAACTCAAAGTTTTTATAACTATTTGCCTAATCCAGTTAATGAACAAATTCCGATAGAATTTAATGTCTTTAAAAAACACAATATGCGTCACAAATACAATACAATTGAAGCATATCAGAACTTATTGAAAATAATAACAGATCCTCAAAGAATTATAAAACCAGTTTTTCACATTGTTGGACATTCTCTTGATATGACAGATAGGGTTATATTAGAACATTTACTACTTGCTAATAAAAAGGCAGTAATAAAAATTTATTACCATGATGAAGAATCGCAAGAGAGATTAATAAATAATATTACTGATATTATTGGCGAAAAAGAAGTAATGACAAGAGTTCAGTTTATAGACCAAAAAGACACCCAAAGAGGAATATTAATACCAAAGAAAAACTAAATAAATAATTGTCGATGGGGGGACTTGAACCCCCACGGATCTCTCCACATGCACCTCAAGCATGCACGTCTACCATTCCGCCACATCGACATAAATGATTTCTCATCTAGTCTCATTGTAACACGATTGCTTGTGTCGGATGTTGTTTTTAACAACCCTCTCCAAAAACTTGACATTTAGTCAGATTTCAACACAACCGCTTGTGCTAATTGTTGTCCTTGACAACTCTTTCCAAAATCTTGATTTTCATCAATCTTTTGTTTTTTAAGACTTTTACAAATCTTCCTCTTATTACTACTAGTTTGCGACGGATGTTGTTTCTAACAACTTTATCAAAATCAGACCATTTAGTTGAAATTGTTTGGTAGAATACCTCATCGACATATTAGTACTTTAATATCATTATATCATGAATTTTATTTAAAATATTTTTGTTAATATTTTTAATAAATATAATGAAAATACATATAATGGGCAAAAATTTAAAAATAAACCTATTGTGAATATTTTTGTATATGCCTCATCATTATTTTCAAAAATTCTAAAACCATATGAACCTTCTTCATCATAGTGTTT
>CAJMPQ010000009.1 GCA_905215335.1 uncultured bacterium
TTCTACAACTGGCTAATTCTTCTGATAACTTACCTAGCCTATTTGGGTAGTTGATAAATATAGCAAATTTTATTTTTACGAGTTTATTATTTAATATGAATATTTCTGGTCATCCTAGGATACAATTTAAAAATAATTTTTATAGTGAGCAAAAAAGAAAGGCTGATTCAAAGTGTAGTTTTCATAAATCTGTTGCTTTTATGGGGTGTTTGGATTTTTCTCCAGCAGATTTCTTTGTAAATATTCATGGATACGGGCAGAATTTTGAGTGGGCTAGGAATCTTGTTTTAGTTGCAAATAATGCAGTCTCTTCAATATCTTCAAAGTTGCCAGCTGAGACTGTATTGATAGGTATTGCAGATGGTGTTCATAAATGTAATCGTTTGACTTGTGATGCGGATAAAATTAGAAATTCAGGATTATTAAGAATTAGACGTTCAGGGTGGAGCTGTGTGGATAGCGCGCCTGAATTATTGACTAGGTATTCGGGACAAGGTGTTGGTCGTTATAGAGTTTATTCTAAAAAGTTGGATCAACGTATTTTAAATCCTTTACATTGTCCTTTTTTTAATTTCGGAATGACTACTGTTAATATGCGTGATAATGTTAAATTTTTAAAGCACGGAGGGGTTTTATATGTAAATAGGGCTTTAGAAATGACTTATCAAAGGTATAATAAGTTATTGACTCAATTCCCAGAATTTAAGGTTGGTAGAGATAATTTAGAAAATTTCTGTTCTACAGTTGCAGAGATTAGGTGGATTTTGGCTCATTCAACTCCTTGGGTTAGAGGAAGTGATGCTATTGCTAATGTATATATTAGAAGTTTGTTCAAGGCTTTTGGTATTAAATTATATCCTTTGAAAAAAAATGTTTCTCTTGATTTAGAGGCTTATTGTACAGAATTAAAAGATTATAAAGAAAATTTTCATAATTATTTTGTTAAACCGCCAGAAATTCCTTAGGATATATTATTTTAAATTTGTTGTATAATTTTTTCATGGCTAGAAGAAGTAAGAAGAGTAAAAAAATAATTCCATCCAAGTATAAAATTATGAGTTTTATATTTACTTTATTATTTATGGCTGGTGGCGTTTTTTATTTATCTTTAAATTATGTTCCTAAGGAACATTATCAAGAAAAAGTTATGCGTCCAAATATGAAAGAAGCTTATTATGTTAGCCAGTGGTGTTCTGAGGATTTTGGGAAACAGGAATTTGTTTTGTGGGATGGCACGAGAGTTGATTGTTTAGCAAAAGATTATGCAATCGAATTTGATTTTGCTAAAAAATGGGCAGAAAGTGTTGGACAGGCTTTGTATTATGCAAAAATGACAGGTAAAAAGCCTGCTGTCGTTTTGATTTTAGAAGACCTTTCAGATTATAAATATGTGAAAAGAATTGAAAGATTACAAAATGGTATAAAAATCTTTTTAATCAAAGCGTTTTAATTCTTCCGGATAATATTTTTGTAAAAAGTCGTTTAAAATAGACTTAATTTTTTTTATTTTGTAGGAATTTGGCTTTTCTTTTAATTCCATATAGCCAAGATTTATTAGATTATCAAGTATTTCTTTTTTGCTTTTATTTGTATGTTCTTTTTCATAAATAGCTACACTTATTCCTGTTCGGCGTTTGCCATATTGACAATGTATGTAGGTTTTTCCGGTATTGTTTTTTATAAGATTATTTATGTTTATAAAAAAGTTTTTATTTGGTAGTTTGTTTAATCGATGAGGATATCTGCAATTATTGTATTTTATTCCCAGTAGTTTGCAAAAGATTTTTTCTAAAGGACTTTCTATACGTGCAGAATTTCTAAGATCTATAATTTGTGTGATACCTTCTTGTTTCATTTTATAGAGTCTATATGGGCATGTTACTGCTCTTCCTCGTATTAATTTATTATCTACAGGTATTTGAAATTTTGGTAGTGCTGTAAATTGTATTGGGGTATTATTTTGAATATTCATTATGTTATTTTTAAGTTACTAAATTTGTTTTATTGCTATTTATATTTATAATAATTACAAAACTTTATTAAACATGCAATAAGAATATTTTTTATTGTAAAATATTATATATGGATATTAATGAGGTTAAAGTAGTTTGGGAAAAGGTTAAAGATGAGCTGGAAGTTAATCTTCCAGAGCATATATTTTGTACTTGGATAACTCCTTTAGAGGCTGTTGATTATGAAAATGGAACTTTAGTTTTATTGTCTCCTCATCCTATGGCTGTCGATATTTTGAAAAAAAATTGGACTGATAAGATTAAAGAGTCTATAAAAACTGTTTTGGGGGATAGTGCAACTTTTTCTTTAACTTATGATGCAGATTTTGCTGATAAATATATTAAGGCTAGAAAAAAAGAATTATCTAAAATTGTTGCTGGACAAACTGAAGAAGAAAGAAAAACTGAAGATGCAAAGTTATCTTTAGCTCAGATGCAATCTAGTGCAAATTTAAATTTAAATTTGAAATTTGATAATTTTGTTGTTGGTGAAAATTCTAAATTTGCATATAATGCTGCTTTTTCAGTTGCTAATAATCCTTCCAAAAAGTTTAATCCGTTATTTATATATGGTGCTTCTGGACTTGGTAAAACTCATTTGATGCAAGCTATTGGACATTATATAATTTTTAATCGTCCGGATTTGAAAGTACGTTATATAAGAATGGAAGATTATTTTAACGAGTGGGTGAGATGTTTTCAATATAATGATTTGCCAAATGGTAAAAAACGTCAGACTTGTAATAATTCATTGATGAGAAAATTTCATCAAAAGTTTCAAAATATTGATATATTGTTGATGGATGATATTCAATTTATAGAATCTAAAATGAAAACAATGGAAGATTTCTTTTCTACCTTTGAAGCTTTATATACAAATAATAAGCAAATTGTTATTGCTTCAGATAGATTGCCAAAAGATATTCCAACTTTAGATAATCGTTTGCGTACGCGTTTTGAAATGGGTTTGGTTGTAGATATTGTTCCACCTGATTTTGATACTCGTTTTGAAATAGTCAAAGCTTATGCTAAAGAATTAGAAGTTGAAGCTGATGATGAAGTTTTTGAATATATTGCAGATAATTTTGTAAATAATGTAAGAGAATTAAAAGGTGCTTTTAATAAAGTTAGCGCTTATGCAGAGTTCTCTGGTGTTGGTGTAACCATTGAGCTTGCTAAAAAAGCTTTAAATTGTGAAGTTAAGAAAAAAGAAATTACAATAGAGCTTGTTGCTCAAAAAACTGCAGATTATTATGGTGTTACGGTTAAAGATTTAAAAAGTACAGCTCGACAACAAAAAATTGCTCATGCTCGTCATGTTGCTGTGTATTTAGCTAGAGAAGTTCTGCAAATGAGTTATGAGTCTATAGGTGAGTATTTTTCTAAAAAACATACAACGATTATGTATTCTTGTGATTTGATTGCAGAAAAACTAAATACGGATAATGATTTGCAGATTGAATTAGAAGAAATAAAAGCGTCTTTAAGAGGATAATTTACTATGTATGATTTTATAAAAGGTTCTTTTGTCTATAAAGTTTCAAATTCAAAAGGATGTTTTGCTACGGTACAAACTGGTGGTGGCGTGGGTTATTTGTTTGAAATTATGCCTAGAGATTTTGCCAATCTACCTTGTGAAAATGAAGAATTAAAGATGTTTTGCGTTTTAATTCATAGAGAAGATAAAATGAGTCTTTGTGGTTTTTTACGCAGAGAAGATCGAGATATTTTCAATATTTTGACTTCTGTGTCTGGAGTTGGTTCAAAAATGGCTCTAACATTATTAAACTCTTTTGAAATCTCAGATTTGGTAGGTTTTGTACTAGATGGGAATTACAAAGAATTAACTAGAGCCAAAGGTGTTGGACCGAAATTAGCTCAGAAAATTATTTTAGAGCTGAAAGATAAATTAACTAATTATAATGATGTCTCTCCTGTTCAGATATCTTCATGTAAGTGTAAGGTAAATTCGCAAAATGCAGAAGATGCTCAAATGGTATTATTATCTTTAGGGTATGAAAAGGATGAAGTATCTTCTTCTATTGAAACGGCAATTAGTAGATTATCAGAAACTGCTTCAGCTGAAGATATACTGAAAGAAGCTTTAAAAATTTTATCAATATAAAAAAAAAGAGGTTTTTAAACCTCTTTTTTTTTTTCTAATTGAAATTTATTTATTTAGATTGCAAGAGTTAATAATGCTATAAATCCTGCAATTATCATTGCTGGTCCAAATGGTAAGTAAAGACCTTCTGTATGATGGTCTTTAAGCCCGCAAATTAGTTCTCTGCAAGTTAGTAAACCTATTATTACTAAAACTATTGTACTAGACCAATAAGCAACAGGATGTTTTAGCCAGTTTAAATTCTGAGCGCAAATATAACCTATTGTATATACAATAAATGTAATTATAGCTCCAAATGTTAACCAGTTTTTGTTATCGATTAATTTTTTTAAAAATATTGGAAGCGTAAATATAATTTGTATTATGAAACTTAGAACAAGAATAGCAATTAGAGATTTAAATATTGGTAAAAAGTTTGTATATAAAGGTGAACAACCTAAGTAAGCTCCAAAAACTGCACCTAATCCAGCTGCAATGTAAGAATCTCCTTCTCCAAATGCTCTATTACCAACAAGAACTAGGCCTAATCTAGAAATTGCTTCCATTATTAAAAATCCAATTATAGCAGCTGCCAGTGCATATAAAATAGGACAGCTTAGGAAAAAATGTAAATCAAATTTAGGCAACCCATTTGCTTTAGTGTAAAATACAAAATTTATAATTGCCATAAGTACACTGTAACCAATGCCTACGCCAACTAAAGATAAGGTATGAGCATCAGAAACTTTTTTTTCAATAATATCAGTTCCTGCAATCGCTATAAATAGACAAGATACGATGAGTGCAAAGATGTATAGTAATACTTGCCCCCAACCAATAGGATTCATTGAACTTAAACCAAATAATGGATCAATAGGATTACAATATTTGAAAAATAAACCTAGGAAGATAAATCCTGTTAATAATTCTACTAATGGATATTGCCAGCTAATATGCTCATGACAAAAAGCACATTTTCCTCTTAAAAAAATGTATGAAAACACCGGTATATTATGATACCATTTTAGTGGTGTTTGACATTTTGGGCATTTTGAACCTGGAAATACAATTGATTCCTCACTTACTGTTCTTAATATTACTACGTTCATAAAACTTCCAACAACTAAACCAATTATGAATATGAACGCAAAAACTACTAGAGAAAATATCATTTGTCCTCCTTTATATTTCTCTCTTCTGTATTATCATTCATTGCATTTTGAATTATTATATATAGTTTATTTAATGCTCTTTTTATAATTCTTGAAACTTGTGTTGCAGATATATTTAATCGTTTTGCTATTTCTTTTCTTGATTCCCCATCTATATAGTACATATATATTACAGTTTTATCAGGATCTGCAAGTTTTTTAAGAGCATATTCCAGCATCTTTTTATTAGCATAAGAATCTTCATAAGTAGAATTATCTTCAGCTTGTAATCTGTCTAATAATGTTTCAGTACCATCTGATGAATATACATTTTGGTCTAATGAAATCATGTTTTTTATAAGTTCAATATTCATGATTTCTTCCACTTTGTTAGTTGGTAAATTTACATATCTAGCAACTTCTTCTACTGTTGGAATAGTACTTTTATCCGGAGATAATTCATCAATTGCTTCTTTTACCTTATTAAGGTTGGCAAGAGTTTCTCTTGGAGTTTTGACAATACTTGCTTTATCTCTTAGGTAATGTAGAATTTTGCCTTTTATAACTTTACTAACATAAGTTTTAAAGCTACCTTTAGCTTCAAATTCGTATGTATCAATAGCTTTTAAAACTCCGACAGCACCAACTTGAATTAAATCATCTTTTGCTATTGTTGAAGGTATCGGATACATTCCTAATACTATTTTTTTTACTAATTTTAGAGATTCTTCAATAAGATTAAGATAGGCAACGTGTTTTTTTTTCACGTCGTCTTCTTTCCTGTATTCAATAATTAACTCTTCCAATTTTTCTAAATCGGATATTTTTGTTTCCAATGTTATAAATCTCCAATCTAGTAATAATATAACATAGATTTCACATAATTTCTAAATTTTAAATTTCGTTAATATAGTTAAATTTCTAATTTGTTTATGCTAACATTAGTTTATTAAGAATGTTATAGAGGAGTAAGTAATGATTACAGTTAAAGATGTTGAACATGTTGCAAAATTAGCAAGATTAGAATTAACAGAGGAAGAAAAAGTTTTATATACAAAACAATTAGGTGATGTGTTGAAATATGTTGATCAGATGAATGAAGTTGATACTTCTAATGTTAAACCTATGACTCAAGTTATTGATTTTGTTAACGTAATGAGAGAAGACACTCCTCATCAAGAAATTTCTAAAGAAGCATTAATGTCAAATGCTCCAGAAGAAGAAAACGGATTTTTCAAAGTTCCTAAAATTAACTAAGTTTTTGGGTTGTATAATTTAAGGATAGTTGTAAGTGTTACTGATTTAAAGTAACAAAATTGTTGTTTATTGGAATTTAGGGGTATAAGTTATGACAAAATATATTTTTGTAACAGGTGGTGTTGTTAGTTCATTAGGAAAAGGTATTATAGCAGCTTCTTTGGGGCGTTTGTTTAGATCTAGAGGGTATTCTGTAATTATTCAAAAATTTGATCCTTATATTAATATCGATCCAGGTACAATGAGTCCGTTTCAACATGGAGAAGTTTTTGTTACTGATGATGGGGCAGAAACTGATTTAGATTTAGGCCATTACGAAAGATTTACAGATACAAGTTTTGGACAAGTTAATAATGTAACTTCAGGTAGAATTTATCAAGAAGTTATAAATAAAGAGCGCAGAGGTGATTATCTTGGAGCTACGGTTCAAGTAATTCCTCATATTACAAATGAAATAAAAACAAAAATTGTAGCAGCAACTAAACAATTTAAACCTGATTTTCATATTATAGAGATTGGCGGTACTATAGGTGATATTGAAAGTTTACCTTTTATTGAAGCTATTCGTCAATTTAAGTCAGAAGTCGGTATAGGCAATGCAATATCAGTACATTGTACATTATTACCTTATTTGCCAACTTCAGGTGAATTAAAAACAAAACCTTCTCAACATAGTGTTAATGTTTTAAGAAGTTATGGTATTCAACCTGAATTGTTAGTTTGTAGAACATCAAAGCCTATTCCAAAAACAGAGAGAGAAAAACTTGCGCTATTCTGTTCTGTACCGAAGGACGCGGTAGTAGAATGCCGAGATATGAAAACTATTTATGAAGTTCCATTAGCATTAGAAGCTCAAGGTATGTGTTCGGTAGTTTTAAAAATGTTGGGTATGGAAGATAGAACTCCAGATTTAGATTCTTGGGTAAAATTAGTTAATAAGATTAAAAATCCTGATAAAACTTTGAAAATTGCTATTGCAGGGAAATATACAAAATTATCAGATGCATATATTTCTGTTGTAGAATCTTTAAAACACGCAGGATATGCAGATTCAGCAGCTATAGAAATTAAATGGATAAATTCTGAAGAATGTGTAGATTATGCTAATTGTAAAAAACAACTTGCTGATGTTAATGCAGTTGTAGTACCTGGAGGATTTGGAGTAAGAGGTATTGAAGGTAAGTTAAATGTTATTCGTTATGCTAGAGAAAATAATTTACCATTTTTAGGTCTTTGTTTAGGTATGCAATGTGCCGTTATTGAATATGCAAGAAATGTTGTAGGGTTAAAAGGTGCAAATTCAAAAGAGTTTGATGAAAATCCAACTTATCCGGTTATAGATATAATGTTAGAGCAAAAAAATGTTAAAGGTTATGGTGGAACAATGAGACTTGGAGCTTATGATTGTCATTTGAAACCAGGATCTGTTGCTGCTAAAGCTTATGGTGCTGAACTTATATCTGAAAGACATAGACATAGATATGAAGTTAATAACGAATATATTGATAAAATTTCAGATGCAGGACTAGTATTTTCAGGCATGTCTCCTGATGGTATGTTGGCGGAAGTTGTAGAATTACCACAATTAGATTGGTTTGTTGCTTGTCAGTTCCATCCAGAATTCAAGTCTCGTCCTGACAGACCTCATCCTTTATTTAAAGGTTTGGTTGATGCCGCATTGAAGCAATTATCATAAATATTTGATTTGTTTATCTGCGAATATATGGTGTAGGTTATTTTTCGGAAAACTTTTCCTTGACCGAGCTATATATTCGTAGTATTCTCGATACACAGGGTTTATGATTTTATGGGAGAGATTTCTAATGGATGATAATTTTGAGTTGAAAAAGTTTTCGACTGTGAATTTCCTTAATTTCGCTTTAGGGTTCTTAGGTCTGCAGTTTGCATGGCAGATGAGGATTATTTTATCAGCGCCGGTAACTGAACATTTAGGTGCCGATCCGTTTATTTATGGATTAATCTGGTTAGCTGGTCCATTTACAGGTATGGTTGTTCAACCTTTAATAGGTGCGTTATCAGATAAAACTCGTTCAAAATTTGGTAGACGCAGGCCATATTTATTAGGTGGTGCAATAATTGCATCTATTGCTTTATGGTTATTCCCAAATTCAGGTAATATTGCAGATTTGTTAGCTAAGGTTTGTCATTGTTCACTTCCTTGGTGGGCAGGTTTGTTAGTTGCAGCAATTATGATTTGGGTAATTGATGCTTGTATAAATATTGCTCAAGGTCCTTATAGAGCATTGATTCCTGATGTTGTTCCGCAAGAACAACATGCAGTTGCTAATTCTTATATAAGTTTAGCAATTGGGCTTGGTTCTGTTGTTGCCGCTGGTGTAGCACCATTTTTGAAGTTCGTTTGTCATTATGAAATGCCAATTGTTTGGCAATTTATTATGGCTGCGTTAACTTTCACTCTAGCAATGTTTTGGACTTGTTTGACTATTAAGGAAAAAAGTACAGTTGATTTGTCTGCAGAGGAAGAGCAAGTTGAAAAAGTTGGATTTTGGCAATCTATGAGAGAGTTTTTTGCTTTGTCTCCGGAAGTTTCTAAAATCTGTTTAATGCAATTTTTCACTTGGATTGGTATGATGTGTTTGCTTATCTATTTTACTGATTTTGCAATTCATACTGTATTTGGTGTTCCTGATTTAGCAAAGGCTCCTCAGGATGTTAAGCAATTATTCCATTCAACATCTATGCATGCAACATATTATTCTCAAATTTGTTTTGCAATATTTAATTTAGTATGTTTCTTGATTGCTATTCCTATTGGTAAAATTGCTGAAAAATTTGGAAATAGAAAAGTTCATATTATATGTTTGATATCTATGGCTTTTGCATATTTGTGCATGGGATTATTCAAAACATCTCCGGTTGTGGTTGGAAGTTTTATGGCTTTATCAGGTATAGGCTGGGCAAGTGTTTGTGCTTTACCTTTTGCTATGTTATCTAAATATATCAAACCTGGAACAGAAGGTTCTGTAATGGGATTATTTAATATATTTATTGCAGGTCCTCAAGTATTCGTGTGTACATTGGTTTCTTATATTATTAAACATTCAGTGTTTAAGGTTGAATATGGTATAAATGAACATTACGAATTAACATTCTTTATTGGCGCAATATGTTTGATTATAGCGGCAGTGATAACGAAATTGATTAAAGAAAAGCCTGTAAACGTTTAATAAAAAAAGATGACCTTTATAGGTCATCTTTTTTTTATATGTTTAGTTTATTATTTTACCTTTTTCGATGTTAAAAATTCGAACATCTTTTAGAAATTCATCTTCAAATAGTAACGTATCAACAGAAGTTATTATTGTTTGAGTGTTAGGGTTTATAGATTTTAAAAGATAATTTTGTCTAATATCATCTAATTCAGCTAAAACGTCATCTAATAATAAAATTGGAGAGTCTCCGATTTTATCTGTTATTAAGTCCAGTTCAGATAGTTTGAGAGCTAAAACAATTGTTCTTTGTTGTCCTTGAGATGCAAATTTTGTGGCATCTTGGTTGTTGATATAAAATAATAAGTCATCTCTATGAGGTCCAACGCAAGCTTGGCATCGTCTTATTTCTTCGTTTTTTCTTTCTTCAAGAGCGTTTAGAAATGCCCATTGAATTTCTTCAATATTATTGCTATCGTTATTGCGATCTAAAAATGAACAGTCATATTTAATAGTTAAATCTTCGCTTTCACTTATTGTTTGGTGTTTTAATTTTGCAATTTTTTCTATTTCTTTTAAATATTTTTTTCTTACGTAAATGATATTACTTCCTGTTATGGATAGTTGTTCATTGTAGACTTCAAAAAGAGCATTGTTAAATGTTCCGGTTTTTGCACATTCTTTTAGAAAATTGTTTTTTTGTATTCTTATTTTGTCATATTTTGATAATCTATCATCGTATGCCGGGTAAATTTGTGCAATTGCTCTATCTAGCCAATCTCTTCTATCTTGAGGAGTTCCTCTTAGTAAGAGTAAATCGTTTGTTGAAAATAATACTGTTGTTAATACGCTTTTAAAGTCTTTGATATTTGATTTTACGCCATTAATTTTAGTTTCACGTTTTTTATCTGCTGTGTATGTGTAAAATAAGTCAATATCAGTTTCGGATTTGATAATATTTGCTTCGATTTTACAAGAGTTATGATTAAATTCTATAAGTTCAGTTAGGTTTGATGTACGTGGGGTTTTTAATGTAGAAAGAAAATATATACTTTCTAAGATGTTTGTTTTACCTTGTGCATTTTTCCCAATAATAAGCACTTTCGGATTTGTAATATCTAGTTCTATATCCGTACAATTTCTATAGTTTGTAAGTTTTAGAGACTTTAAATTCATAAGGTTATTATACTCCAAATATATGATTTTTGCTGAATGGTAGACTTTGTTAAAAATATCGTGTATAATATAAGCATTAAGTTTGGTATTTATATTAAGGATTGGTTAAATGTTACCTGTAATTTCAGAAGATGTAGCAACTACTGCTTTTAGTGAAATATTTGAAGATATGCCAGCGTGGCGAAAAAAAATGATTCATTATATAAAGGAGGAAAATCCTGAAATAAATACAGCTATTATTGAAGCTGCTAATAAGACAGATTTAGATCCTAAGGCTGTTGCTTTGGGTGCTTATATGACTTATTTATTGATTGAATTAGCTTCAAAAGAAAATGATGCGATTATGAATTATACAGAATAATGGTGGTTATTGATTATGATTATTGAAGATTTATTGAAAGAATTGGTTACAAGAAGAGGTTCCGATTTGCATATTTCAAATGGTTTACCTCCAGTAGCTCGTATTGATGGTAAATTAGTAAGAATGGATTATGAAACCCTTACACCTGATAAAGTTGAGGCTTTACTATTCCCTATGATGTCTAATGAACAAAGAAGACACTTAGAACAAGAATGGGAACTTGACTTTTCTTATGGTGTTGAAGGGATTGGCCGTTTCCGTGTGAACTTCTATAAAGATAAAGGTTGTTATGCTGCAGCTTTCCGTACAATTGCAACAACAGCTCCTCAGTTAGAAGAACTAGGAATGCCTCCTATCGTTACAACTATCGCAGAAAAACCACGTGGTTTGGTATTGGTTACAGGTCCTACAGGTTCAGGTAAATCAACAACTCTAGCTGCGATGATTGACTATATTAATAGAACAAGAGCTGAACATATTTTGACTATTGAGGACCCTGTCGAATTCGTTCACACTTCTAAAGTTAGTATTATTCACCAGCGTGAATTAGGTATGGATACAAGATCATTTGCTAATGCATTGAAATCTGCATTACGTGAAGACCCTGATATCATCCTAGTAGGTGAGATGCGTGACCACGAAACAATTGCGTTAGCTTTAACAGCTGCAGAAACAGGTCACTTGGTGTTCGGAACACTTCACACATCTTCTGCATCTCAAACAATTGACCGTATTATTGACGTATTCCCAGAAGGACAACAACAACAAATTCGTGTTCAGTTAGCGAACTCTCTTGTTGCTGTATTCTCTCAAACACTTCTTCCAAAACGTAATCCGGATGGTTCAAGAAGTGGTCGTGTTATGGCACAAGAAATTATGGTTGTTACTCCAGCCATTGCCAACCTTATTCGTGAAGCTAAAGCTGCACAAATTTATTCAACAATTCAAACAAGTTCCGGAGCTGGTATGCAGACATTGGAAGCTGCTCTTGCTGAATTGTTTAAAAAAGGTTTGGTTACTATTGAAGATGCGTTGTCTAAATCTTCAAAACCTGCTGAATTGAAACGTTTAATTCAAGGATAGTTCTTTTTACAATTTAAGATAAACAGGAATGGAGGTACTTTATGGCATCTGTAGTTGACGCATTTAATGAAGCACTTAGTGAAGATTTGGCATTTGTTAAAATTGGAGTATATTCCATTCCAGTTTATTTTTGCGCTAAATTTTTCCTGGTTGGAAAAATGGGCGAATTTGCTTTTTGGGGCACATTAACTACAGTTTTATTATTAGGCTTATTAACTCAAGGTATTAATAATGTTAGAATGAATCGTAGAGAAATTTTAACATTAAATCCTCTTAATTTATTACATTCTTTGATTAAGACTTTTTTAGCAGTTACACCTCAATTGTTAATTTTTGGTACTATTGGGTATCTTATTGTAACATTCGTAAAGATACCTATTGATTTGCCACATGTTCCTTTAATTTTTCAAATTATTGTTTGGTCTATTATTTCATCAATAATTATGACTTCTTATCTTTCGTTTGCTAAGTATCTTAAAGTTATACAAGCATTTAATTATAAAGTTGTTGGGGAATCTTGTATTGATGTTTTAATCAGTTTTTTATTTTTCCTTCCTCAACTTATTATTGCAAACGGAATATTGATAGGACCTGTTGCATATTTATTCTTTTTCTTTCATTTACCATTTACTCATTGGGGTTTTGTTCTGTATTGTTCTTTTGCTGTAGTTGTTAATATTTCGATATTAGCAAATTATTTAGCTCAAGCGTCGTATGAACATATTAAAGGTAGTAATGAAGAGTATGATGATCATTGTCAAATAAATTTAATTGATGAATCAGCAGAAAGAATGAAAGGTTAAAAACCTTTCATTCTTTTTTTTGTTATGTTTATATTACTACTTCATTTCTCTTAGTTTTTTTAGTTGATCTCTAATTTGGGCAGCTCTTTCGAAATCTAGAATTTTTGCAGCCTTGTGCATATCTTTTTCTAGTTTATCAATTAGTTTTGGCAAGTCTTTCTTTTCAATACCAAGATCAACCATTTCTTCGGCAACTATATCTTCTAGATCTCTATAGCTTGCAACAAGTGATAGAAGATTATTTTCTATAGGTTTTTTAATTGTTTGTGGTATTATGCCATATTTTTGGTTGTATTCTATTTGAATCTTACGTCTTCGTTCTGTTTCTTTGATTGCTCTATCCATTGAATCGGTGATTTTATCAGCATACATGATAACTTCACCACAAGCATTTCTTGCAGCTCTACCAATTGTTTGAATTAGACTTGTGTCAGAGCGTAAGAATCCTTCTTTATCGGCATCCATAATTGCCACTAAAGATACTTCTGGAATATCTAATCCTTCTCTTAGTAAGTTTACACCAATCAGAACATCAAATTCTCCTAGTCTTAAGTCTCTAAGAATTTCAACTCTTTCAATTGATTTGATTTCACTATGGAGATAGCGCACTCTGATACCTTCTTGTATGAAAAAGTCTGTTAAGTCTTCAGCCATACGTTTTGTTAGTGTAGTGATTAAAATTCTTTCATTTTTATCAACGCGTTTTTGAATTTCAGCTTTTAGATCTGAAATTTGTGTATCAATTGGTCGAACTGACACTTTTGGATCTAATAGGCCTGTTGGACGGATAATTTGTTCAACAATTTGTTGAGAGGTTTCTTTTTCAAAATCTCCAGGTGTTGCTGAAATATATATTTTCTGTTTTACTTTCGCGTAAAATTCTTCGTTTTTTAAAGGTCTATTGTCTTTAGCACAAGGGAGTCTAAATCCATAATCTACGAGAACTTTCTTTCTTGCAGCATCTCCATGGCTCATACCTTTTATTTGAGGTAGAGTTACGTGGGATTCGTCTACAATTGTTAAAAAGTCTGCAGGGAAATAATCTAACAAGGTTGCAGGTGCTGAACCTGGAGGTCTGCGTTCAATAATTCTTGAATAGTTTTCTATTCCCGTGCAATAGCCCATTTCTTTAATCATTTCAATGTCGTATTTTACACGTTGTTCTAATCTTTGCGCTTCTACTAATTTGTTTTCGTTATTTAATTCTGCTAGTCTTGATTGTAACTCTTGTCTTATTAAATCTATAGTTTCATCTTCATTTTCATCATATGACAAGTAGTGTACAGCAGGATAAATTACAACTGAATTAGGTGTATCTATAATTTCTCCTGAAACGTTATCTATTCTAACAATTTTTTCAACTTCATCTCCAAAGAAGTAAATTCTTGTTACTATCTTTTCATAAGCTGGCATAATTTCTACAATATCGCCTCTAGCTCTGAAAGTTGAACATTTTAATTCTAAGTCGTTTCTTTCGTATCGAACTTCAACTAGGTGTTTTAGTAGTACATCTCTATCAATTTCATCACCTACTAATATTTCAATGGAACCTCTAAAATAGTTTTCAGGCAAGCCTAAGCCATATATACAACTGACTGAAGCTATAACAATAACATCATCTCTTTCATAAAGGCTTCTTGTTGTATTATGGCGAAGTCTATCGATTTCTTCATTTATAGAGGATGATTTTTCAATGTAGGTGTCTGTTCTTGGTATATAAGCTTCCGGTTGGTAATAATCGTAGTAAGATATGAAATATTCTACCGCATTATCAGGAAAAAGCTCTTTGAATTCATTATATAATTGTGCTGCAAGAGTTTTGTTGTGTGCAATTATAAGTGTAGGTTTTTGAACTTTTTCTATGACATTGGCTATAGTGAATGTTTTACCAGAACCAGTTATTCCAAGTAAAGTTTGGGTATCAAAGCCTTTTTCAATACCTTCAGATAATTGTTTGATGGCTTTTGGTTGATCCCCTGATGGTTTATATTTTGAGCTAATTTTGAAATCTTTGTGTTCTCTCATTAGTTATATTTTAGTACAAAATTTATTTTTGTTGTAACTTTTTGTAACTATGTTTGTGCTTTTTGTAAAGTTTAATGTAATAATGTCGATACTGTGTTTGTCGAGGTGTGTACATATTTAGAAAGGTTGGTTATGAAACGAATTTTAGAAAGTTTTAAAAATCTGTATAAGGGGCCGGATGTGGTAAAAACACATTTATTACTTGCGGCCATGTTTATTATTCCAGGTTTGTTGGGGGCAACTTCCCAATTCTTAGATAAAGAATTTAAAGAATATCTTATTCCAATATTAATTGTAGTTGGAGTTCTTTTAATTCTGTCTACTATTCCAGCTTTATTTGTGAGTGGCTATTATATTAAGTTTATGAATAAAAGATTCTATGAGCCAATTGGCATACCTAATATGGATTTGGATTGTTTTGTACAAGGGGTAAAAGTTTTACCTTTGTATATTGTTTGGTGCTTATATATTGGTATTCCTGTCTTGCTCTATGTAGCTGCAATAATTGGCGGGGTTATTTTCTATTTGTCAACAAAACCGGATGATATATTTGCAATATTGGCAATAGTTGTTATGTTTGGCTTATTGTTATTATTATTTATTCCTATATTTTTAATTTCCCCATTTGTTTCTGGTGTTTATATTACTTATGCAAAAGATATTAAATATTCTAGGGAGTTATTTAATCCTTTTATTTATTTCGGTTATATGAAAAAAGCTTTTAAAGAGTTGATTTTTGTAGCATTAAGATTCTTTGTTGTAAGTATTGTTGGTTCTTTTGTAGTTCAAATTGTTGGACTTGTTGCATTTTTATTGATTATGATAGTTGCTGCAATTTGTTTGATTTTTGCTAGTGGAACTGAATCTAATAATGTATTTACTCCAGCAAGTATAGTTATAATTATATTTCTTGGAGCTTTGGTGGGTCTTGTTCAAGGATATGTCACTCAAATTGTCGCCTTCGCATATTCTGACAATTTAATTGAGGTGTATAAAGAAAAAGGTATTATTTCTCTAGAAGATAGTTGTCAGAATACACCTGATGAAGGTTTGAATTCTCAAGAATAAATAAAAAATAAGCGGAACTTAAATTTAAGTTCCGCTTATTTTTATCTGTTGTCTGATAATATTAGTACATTTTGTATAAATTTTATTTTGTCTTCATTTGAGTATGCTAATGTTGCATATTTTGAAGTTTTTAGTTTTGCATTGAAGTACTTTTCTATCATTGTTTTTTTGCGTTCTGAAGAATATTCTTCCCAATAAGGTGTTTTACGAATTTTAGAAATTATATCTGTTTCAATATCTTCAAATTTTGTACATTCTATGTTTTCAGATGTTTTAATAGCTTTTTCTGTTATTTCTTCAATATCATCAATCCCAGTCATATTATTATGTATAATGCTTGGTTGAATTACTATTTCTGAATTTAGGGGTTTTGATATGAATTGAATTTCTTGTTCTTCTAATTTTTGTTCAATATCTGGCTTTTTAAAAATATCTTGTTTGTTTAATTTCTCTTTGAATCTTTCTGCTAATCCCATTTCTGTTCCTTATCAATTATTATTTAATATGTTTTCAAATTTCTCTACCATATTTAGTCTAAATAGATTATCTGAAATATGTTGAGCTAAATTTTTATAACTTTGTGCGATATTTGTAGTGTCATTGATTTCGCAAACCGGTACCCCTTTATTTATAGCACTCATTATTGCAAAATAGTTGTTTGGAATTTTCCAATAAATATCTTTTGATAAAACTTTTTCAACATCTTGTTCTTTGATTTCATCGTTTTCCATAAATCTGTTAACTATGATTTTTGTTTTTTCTTTTTCATAGCCAAGTCGATCAAATAATTCTAAGCATCTTTGAGTGTTTCTAAGTGCTGGTAGATTTGCAACTGTAACAAGTAATATTAAATCGGAATTGTCTAATGCTGCAATGTTTTTTCCATCAAAACTAGCTTCAGCATCAACTATTATGTAAGAAAAAGTTTCTTTCAATATGTTAAATAGTTTTGTTATTTGTTTTGGTTGAATGTTATCAGCCTGTTTAAAGTATGGAGGGTCTGCAAGAACGTATAAACTTGTTCCTTTATAGCGCTCCAATGTACTTAATAAAAATGTTTCGTTAATTTTATCTAGATTTTCTAACATGTATGAGATATTAAAAGATGGTTTTAGATCTAAAAATGTTGTAATATCTCCCATTTGAAAATTTAAATCAATAAGTGCAATATTTTCTTTGGTAATTTTTGATAACTCTAAAGCTAAGTTTGAGGCTAAAGACGTTTTACCAATTCCACCTTTATTTGAGAATACTGAAATAATCTTGCACTTGCTATTTTTTTTAGTTTCATCAAGTTCTGTTAACAATTTTTTTATTGCTTCAAAAAATTCATTTTTTAATATTGGAATAGGTACAAACTCTTTTGCTCCAGCTCTCATAATTTCTATAATTAAATCCATAGACGGGTTATCCGCTAAAGCTAGAACTTTACAGTTTTTGTTTTCATTTGTTATTTTTAAAATTAAATCTAGTTTTGCTTGTTTATTAGTTGATAAATCAACAATGAATAAAGATTTTTCTTTATTTGTACCAAGTATTTGAGCTATCTCTTGGTGATTTTGTGGACAGTCAAGAATATTGAGCAAATCAAATTCTGAAGCAAAAAGTTTCATTACTTCATTTGTTGAAAATTCGTCTGATAAAATAATAGTTGAAATCTTTTGCATATACTTCCACCCCTATGCTAATTAGTATATCATATAGAGAACGCTAGTGCAATTAGGTAATAAAAAGCCCCGTATAAGCGGATTTTGTTACCTGCTGATCTCGCAGGTGGGTGAGAACCTAGACTAATCCGTTTCCCACTGGCGATAAATTATCGGTGGGTATACTTCAGCGTCCTGAGAGTTAACTCTCCCTATTTATAAAAATGTAGGAACAAAATTAACACTTATACAGAGCTTATTTATATTATCATGTATTTTATTGTTTTGCAAATTATCCACTAAGATATTTTCATTGCTAACACATCTTGTACGTATTTTTCGGCTTGGTCAGCTTCTGCAAAAGCTGCGTTTAAGCCTGTAGTGTCAGGTGTTCGTGGAACCATTCCAACTGGAGATGGAATATAAGTTCTTACTGGTTCCATTTCTTTATTTGGATCTGCGTTATTAGTATTTTGATTGTTTACTGATGTTGAAGTATTATTTGTTTGATTATTTAATTTTCTTTTGATTAAATTTGTATCACTTTTGTAATCATTTGCTGTTTTTTTAGGTTGATTTACACCAGATACTGGTGTTGGTTTATTAGTTGCTGTATTTGTATTAACTTGTGGTTTATTTTGGGTTTGAGCAACTTGTTCTTTTGCAGTTTCAGCTTTAGGTTCTTCTTGATCTTCATCTAATACAGATTTTGTTGGTCTGCCAAATACTGCGTGAGTAGCTTTTGTTGTCCATTTTGCAAGTAATGGAGAGATTAACATCATTGGAATTGCAAATCTGATGCCATAACCTGCTGCATTTTTACCCCAGAATTTCATTTTTCTTAGAAGATTTAAATTTGTAGCATCTTTTGATAAGTAAACTGGTTTTTGATTTAAGCCTACAGTTAATACGTTTGCAGCTTTTTTCAATAATTTTATAAATGGATTTTTTACGCCTGCGTTAAGTTGTCTATTTAATACTTTAGAACGCATTTTAAATCCTTTTTTAGTATATAATTTGTTTTTTGCGCCTTCTTGGAATAATTTTAAGTTTTGTTCATAAGCTTTTACTTGTTCTTTTGTCATACCTAAGTATTTTAAACCACCAGCTTTGTGCATTGCCCAAATACCTGCAGGTAGAGCTAAGAAATATGTAAAGTCATTTACAAATCTTTCTATTAATGTTTTACCTTTTTCTCCTTTTGGAGCTTGGAATGTGTGAATTAACATATCTGCAAAGATAAAAGCTTGCATTAATACTGCTAATTTACCACCTGCAAATCTGTTTGTGCATCCTTCTGTTAAATAACCGAATGATTTACCAACAAATTTACCAAATTTTGTTTTAGCTCCTGTTTTTAAGGTTAATTCAAATTTGTTTGCAAGTTCTGAAATTCCTACATCTCTACCAAAAAGATGTCCAAAGATTTTCCCAAAAGTTCCATCTTTTTTCCAAATAGAAATTTTTAGGTTTTGATCACCTTTTCGTAATGCATTAAGAATTTCATCCATATGTTTTAAGGCATAGTCTTCTTGCATTACTTTTTCATAATGTTGAACAGAATTAAAACCTAAACCTTTTGTGATTTTTAATTCTTTTAGCATTTTTGCCAGTTCGTCTTGTGATTTTCCAGCAATATCAGCGGCTTTTACACCAAAGTATTTTAGTTCTTCTTCTTGTAATTTTAATAATTTATCTTGTTTAGATAAGCCGTTTATGCTATCTAAGAATGCTTTTACTTCAGCTTTTGTTTTTCCATATTGTTTTAATTGTTCAGCTTGAGTTGCTGGTTTTAGAAATTCTTCAAATACTTGTCTAGTATCAGCTTCTAGGAATCCGGCAAGTCCTGCTGCAGGTGTTTTTACCCATTTGCACTCAGGAGCAGTTTGGTGGTTTCTTAGGGCATACATAATTCTATTTTTAGGGTTGCTTGAAACTTTATCTAGGTATTTACTGATAGAATTATAAGTATTACCAACCCATTGCCCAAATGATGATTTTGCCAATTTACTGTTTGTAAATTTATTAGATAAATTATCAGCTTTTCCTGTAATTTTACCTAAAATACTTTCATCATAAGTTCCATTACATTTTTTGCTGAACTTATCCATTCCTTGAGCTAAAACATACCAAGTTCCTGCCGCAACAGGTAATGTATACGGGCTTTGAGTCATATCAGAACTGTTTTTGACTCTATTACCGAGTTGAGTATCTCCTACATTTTGTGGAACCCCTTGCATTGTTGGATTTTGTTGAAAATATACTTGTTTATTATTTTGAATGCTTGGTATGTTTAATCCATTTAGTTGTTCAGCCATGATTTTTCCCTATTTTCACCTACAAGTATATAAAAACATTTTATTTGAATAATTTGCTAAACTCTTTTATTTTTATATCTTTTGTTAAGTAATGTAACAAATAAAACAAAAACTGAAATTATTCAAATTGTATATACTTTATATATACAAGAGAGAGATAAATAAGAGAGGCTAAAGATATGGCAGTTGCAAATTTAAAAAAGATTGATAATAAATTAAAAGATTTATATAAGGATCAAGTTACAACAACTGTTGCAGCTTCTCCTGAACCATTTGTAGATAAATCAGAATTATTATTCCAACAAATGAATTTTATTGCAGCATATAACAAACAAATGTTACATATTGCATAATAACAATTTTTTTTTATTTAATTTCCAATTTAATTTTTCCCCTACAAATTTTATCCCTGATTTCTGTTTTGAAATCAGGTTTTTTTTAATATCGGCGTTTACTAGCTCTATCCATTTCACGATTTTGATCTTTTTTTGCAATATCATCGCGTTTGTCGTGTAATTTTTTACCTTTTGCTAGGCCAATTTCAACTTTTGCAAAACCTTTTATGATAAACACTTCTAGTGGAATTATAGTATAACCATCTTTTTTAATTTTAGATTGCATTTTTAAAATTTCTTTTTTGGTTAAAAGAAGTTTTCTGGTTCTTTCTGCCTTATGATTATATCTGTTTCCTTGTTCATATGGAGATATATGGCAGTTGTATAAAAAGATTTCATTATCTTCAATTCTGCAAAAACTGTCTTTTAGGTTAATTGCATTTTTTCTAATAGATTTTATTTCAGTTCCAGTCAGAACAATACCTGCTACAAACTTATCAAATATATTGTAGTCATGAAATGCTTTTCTATTTGTCGTTACAACTTTTTTATCCATAGTCAGATTATAACATAGAAATTTATGAATTAGCGATTTTGCTTCTTTCTTCTTTTAATATTTTTGCTAATTTATCTTCGATTATTTGTATTTTTTCAGTTAGTTGAAGTCTATTGGTGTCTACTGGTGTAGATTTTGTCATACCTTTATGTTTGTGTAATTTTTCAAGCTCTTTTTGGTATTTGTTACCAGCTTTAATAGAGTTTAATCTTATTTTTAAGTTGTATCTCATAAGTTGAAGCATATCTATTTGTTCATTTGGTTCCAGCTTAATAAGATATTTATCTAAATCAGCTTCTGTTAGAGCATTACAACTATAAATGAACTTTAGATCCTTATTTATAGTTGGGTGTTTAGGAAGTATGCTGTTTATAAATTTTAAACCTCTGGTGTTATATTTAGGATTTACTATTCTTTCAAGTAATTCATGCATGGAGGTCATAATTTTACCAAAATATATTAGTTTTATTTTATTTTCACGAGGAGTTGTCGGTATAGATAGAACGTATCCTTCGAGTTTATTTTTTTTATTTAAGTTTAATGCTAACTTACTGTTAATAGTTTCAGTATCTCGACTTATTTGTAATTGGATGTTACTTGGTATATTTTTTCGTATTATTTGTGTACAGATGTTTGAAGAAGCATCCCCATACGTGAAAGCACCTTTCAAATCATCAAAAAGCTTTTTATTCATTTGGTCAACATTTTGAGAGCGTTTTTTGATATTTCCTTTTACTGTTTTTAGTGGTAAATGTGTTGCTTTTGAGTTTATTGTAATTTTTATCATAGTGATTTTTATAACAACGATAAAAAATAAATTTGCTATTTATATAAAAAACATTTACAAAAATGTGTATTTGAAAAATCTTTTTGTATCGGTGTACTAGTTTTACAATCTTCCATTACAAAAGGGCAGCGTGTGTGAAATTTACATCCACTAGGCAAATCTTCAGGAGATGGAAGTTCTCCTTGTAGTTTTATTGGTTCTTTTTTGTTTTGAGGATTAAGTTCTGGGACAGAACTTAATAATGCTTTTGTATAAGGGTGCATTGGATTGTTAAAGATTTCTTCAGTTTTACCAATTTCAACAATTTCTCCTAGGTACATAATCGCGATTCTATCTGAGAGGTATTTTATAACGCTTAGATCGTGCGAAATAAATAAGAAAGTTAAATTGAAATCTTCTTTTAATTGTTTTAATAAATTTATTATTTGAGCTTGAATACTAACATCAAGAGCACTCACCGGCTCATCTGCGATTATGAATTCAGGTTCAAGAATTAGTGCTCGAGCGATTGCAATTCTTTGTCTTTGTCCTCCAGAAAATTCATGTGGATATAAATCAAGGCTATTTTTATTAAGACCAACTTTTTGAATTTTATCATCAACTATTTTATTTATTTCTTCTTTTTTTAATTTTGTATTGATCTCTAATGGTTCTTTTAATATTTGACCTATTTTCATTTTAGGGTTTAGGCTTGAATACGGGTTTTGAAATATTATTTGAATTTTTTGATAAAAGTGTTTTAAATCTTCTCTTTTTTTTAGTTTTAAAATATTTGTTCCTTCTAGTAATATTTCGCCACTTTGAGAGTCTACGAGACGCATAACAGCTTTTGCTAATGTTGATTTTCCACAACCTGATTCGCCGGCAATAGCAAGAATCTCACCTTTTTTTATGTCTAAATTTATATTATTTACAGCATGAACAAGTTTAGGTTCCCCTAAAAAACTTTTTTTTGTTGAGTAAACTACATTTAAATTTTTTATTTCTAATATATTTTCGTCCATAACACTAAATATAACCTGATTATAAATAAAAAATAATGCCCGATTAGTTTATTTCTCGTCTGCCTTCAATTGCTTTTGCAATTGTAATTTCGTCAGCGTATTCTAAATCTGCACCAACGGGTAATCCGAAGGCAATTCTTGAAACTTTTATGCCAAATGGTTTTATCAGTTTTGTTAGGTAAAGGCTTGTAGCTTCACCTTCTACTGATGGGCTTAATGCCAAAATAACTTCTTTAACTTCGTCATTCGTTAATCTGTTTAATAATTCTTTTATTCTAATATCATCAGCACCAATTCCGTCCATTGGTGATATTAAACCTTGTAATACGTGATATAGGCCTTTAAATTCATTTGTTTTTTCAATAGCAATTAAGTCTTTTGTTTCTGCAATTACACAAATAGTTGAGCGGTCTCTTTGGCTAGATGAACAAATTTCGCAAGGACTTGTAGCAGACAAATTGAAGCAAATTTCGCACGTATGAGTGTTTTGTTTTGCTTCAATTACTGCCTTTGCAAATTTTTCAACATCTACCATTGGCATTCTTAACAAATGAAATGCCATTCTTTGTGCCGATTTCGGTCCAACAGATGGAAATTTTTGAAATTGCTCTATTAAAGTTGCTATTGATTTAGGATATATCATTATTTACCAAAATTTAGCCCAGGAATATTTAATCCGCCAGTTACTTGAGCCATTCTAGATTCCATTTCTTTTGAAGCTTTATCATTAGCTTGTTTAATAGCTGAAGATATAACATCTTCTAACATTTCAACAGTTTCAGAATCTATAGCTGAAGGATTTTCAGGATTGATAGCTTCAGGTTTGATTGATATTGATTTGAATCTACCTTGACCGTCACATATAACTTTTACAGCTCCGCCAGCAGCTTCACCTGTAACTTCTAAGTTAGCAAGTTCTTCTTGCATAATGCTAGCTTTTTTTTGAACATTTTGAACTTGTTTCATGACCTTCATTAAGTCAATACCCATAATTTTTCTCCTTAGTCTGTAATTAATCTCTCACTTTTTTTATTGTGACTTTTATTATACAATAAAAATATGGAGAAGAAAACTTATTTACAAGAATCTGTAAAAAATGGCCGTTTGATGAGATGGAATATGATGCCTTTAAAGGTTTATATTGCACCAATGAAATTTTATTCTAAAAAAGGCCAGGATTTGAAATATAGACAATATGTTAAGCAAGCATTAGATGAGTGGCATAAAGTTTCAAATGGAAAAGTTTCTTTTGTTGTTGTAGATAATTTACTTTCTTCAAATATTAACGTAGATTGGAAAAGAGTTGAGCGTCAGGCTTTAGGGCACTGCTATTTTCAATATGATAAGTCGAACAGATTGTATAGTGCCGAAGTAGCAATAGGGTTAACAGAAGGTTTAGTTCATGCTGATTATATGGATGAAGAAGAGGTTTATCATACAATTTTGCATGAAATTGGGCATGCTATAGGTTTAGGACATAGTCCATTTAAAAAAGATATTATGTATACTCCTCATCAAAAGGGGATTATGCATGTAGGTGAGGGAGATAGATTATCTATTAACTGGTTATACACCTTCCCTCAAGGAAAGACTGTTGCTGAAATTGCATCGAAGTATGGGGTTGCAGGAAGTGATTTGGATGAAGTTGTTGCAAGAATAATTTCAAAGCAATCTAAAACTGATTTTGAAAAAGTTAAGGACAATATTCAACCTGTTCAGACTCGTAATTTATTAGAGGAATCTGAAACGATTGCGAATTTACGTAAATATCATATGACCCTGCAAAATGTAAAAATATCTGGTGATTTACAGGAACAAATAAAAAAAATACATCGAGATTCTAATCTTTAGAGAGTTTATAGAAAGGATGAATTATTATGAAGAATATAAGATTTTTATTTATTATTTTTTCAATTGTGTATTTTTCAGTAAGTAAAGCGGTGGCAGAGCCTTATTTTTGTCCTCCAGAAGGTTATAAATATGATTCATCAACTGCTTATAGTTATTTGCATGACACTGAAAAAGATATTTGTGAACAATATAGAATGTCTAGTAATATTAAGCCTTTATGCGGTTTTGGAGGATTAAATGCAAGATCTTGTAGAATGGCAGATTATGTGCATAAAAAGAGATATCAAGCAGGCAAGTGTAAGAAAATAGATATAAAATATATAGATGAGCCCGATTGTAAAGGTTATGTTTATTTGATAAAGGATACAAATTTGTTAGTAGATAGGTTTATGACTTCAGGCGGAGATGCTTGTGTAGCAAAAATAAAAGCTATGTATCCAAAAAATGGTGATTAGTATTCTGTAGTATATGATGTTTTAAGTTTTAATAAGTAAGGAATGTTGTTATGAAAATGGTAAAAATATTGTTTGTTATTTGTTCAATTTTAATTTTAGGGTGTGAAGCTTTTGCAACTCCATATTATTGCCCTCCTTCTAATTATAAATATGATTCAGCAACTGCTTTTACTCATTTGTATGATACAGAATATAACGTTTGTGAGCAGTATAGGTTGAGCATTAATTTTAAGCCGTTATGTGGATACCTTCCTATTGATGGTGCAGCGTGTTTTATCAATAATGATTTCCATCGTAGACGATATCAAGCAGGTAAGTGTAAGAAAATAGATATAAAATATATAGATGAACCTGATTGTAAGGGTTATGTTTACCTTATAAAAGGTACAGATAAGCTAGTAGATAGGTTTATGACTTCAGGTGGAGATGCTTGTGTAGCAAAAATAAAAGCTATGTATCCAAAGAGTAATGACTAGTCTTATTTTATGTTTTGTAAACAATATTTTGACTTTTTGCTATTATAACTTTTTTGTGTATAATTAACTTGTAAATAATTTTATTTAAAATTTTTAAAGTTTTTATTTACAGGGATATAGTAAAAGGATTAAGATATTATGACAGTTCAAGATTGGTTTGAGAAGCGTAAACAAGCACAAATTCAACGTAGAGCACTGGAAGCTAGAGTAGAAATCGAAGCAAATCCTGACTTATGGACAAAGTGTGTTCATTGTGATACTCAATTGTTGAAAAAAGATATAGAAGAAAACAATATGGTTTGCCCTATGTGTGATTATCATTTTAGGGTAAATGCAAGAACTAGAATTAAGCAATTGTTTGATGAAGGTTCTTTTGAAGAATTGTTTGCAGACATAAAACCGACAGATCCTTTGGAATTTGTTGATACAGAAAGTTACAAAGATAGATTGGCAGCAGCTCAAGCAAAAACAGGTTTAAATGATGCAGTAGTTGCAGGTTTAGCAGCTATTCAAGGCCATAAAGTTGCAACTGCAATTATGGATTTTGATTTTATGGGTGGTTCTATGGGGAGTGTAGTTGGTGAGAAAGTTACACGAATCATGGAAAAAGCTTTAGAATTAAAATTGCCTGTTTTGGTTATTACTTCTTCTGGTGGTGCCAGAATGCAAGAAAGTGCATTAAGTTTGATGCAAATGGCAAAAACTTCTTGTGCTTGTGCAAGACTTGATGAAGCTGGTTTATTGTATATAAATTTAATTACAGACCCAACATTCGGTGGTGTAACTGCAAGTTTTGGTACACTTGGTGATATCATTGTTGCTGAACAAGGTGCTAGAGTAGGGTTTGCAGGTAGAAGAGTTATTGAACAGACTATTAGACAAAAACTTCCGGCAGATTTCCAAACTGCTGAATATTTGATGAAGTATGGTCAGGTTGATGTTGTTTCTTCTCGTAAAGATTTGAGAGATACATTAGCAAATATCTTGGCTATGCATGAGTAAGGAGTATGAAAATGGCAACAGCTTTAGATTTTGAAAAACCTATATTAGAAATTCAAGAAAAAATTGAGGAACTAAAAAAAATGAGTTTGGAGTCCGGCATGGATTTAAATAAAGATATTGAAATATTGGAACAAGAAGCAGAAGATTATAAAAAAGAATTGTTTGCAAATCTTGATCCTACTCAAAAAATGCAGATTGCTCGTCATCCAGAACGTCCAAAGTTCTTAGATTATGTAAATTTAATGTGTACTGATTTTATTGAATTACATGGTGATAGAGTTGGGACTGATGATAGAGCTATCGTTGGAGGTTTAGCTAAGTTAGATGGTAGACCAATTATGATTATTGGTACCATGAAAGGTAAATCTACTAAAGAAAATTTAGAATATAATTTTGGTATGCCTCAGCCTGAAGGTTACAGAAAGGCTTTAAGATTATTTAAGCATGCTAACAAATTTAATTTACCAATTGTTACCATTATTGATACCCCTGGTGCGTATCCTGGAATTAGTGCAGAAGAACATGCTCAAGGTGCAGCTATCGCAATGAACTTGAGAGAAATGCAAAAACTTGGAGTTCCTGTGATTGCAATTATTTCAGGTGAAGGTTGTTCAGGTGGTGCGTTAGGTTTAGCTGTAGCAAATAAGGTTTATATGTTAGAACATGCTTATTATACTGTTATTTCTCCAGAAGGATGTGCTTCTATTCTTTGGAGAGATGCTTCTAAAAATCTTGAAGCTGCAACTGCATTAAAAATTACCGCACCTCACTTACTTGAATTTGGTATTATCGATGGTGCAATAAAAGAACCTACTCGCGGCGCTCATACTAATTATGAAGAAATGGCTGCTGAAATGAAAAAGACTATTCTTCAAGGTTTAGAGCAACTTTCTGGCATGTCTGCTGAAGAGTTAAGAAATGATAGATATGACAAATTTAGAAAAATGGGTGCTTTTCTTGAGTAGTATCTATGTTATCAAAAATTTGTAAAAGTTTAGTTTTATACCCTGCTTAAAGCGGGGTATTTTATATGAGGAAATTTTATGGATAAAAATTATTTTGAATTACGATTAAAGATAAATCCGGATATGGAAGATTTGATTTCTGAAATATTCTTTGAAAATTTTGATTGCGAAGGGATTGTACTTGCAGAAGAAACATATAAAGATTTAGAAATGGTTAGTACAACAGAGGGAACCTTAAGAATTTTCTTAAAAGATGATGATTCTTCAACATATGAAGATATGCAATATGATATTGAAAATATTTTAGATTTATCGAGAGAAGAGTTTTTATCTCGAGGATTAACTGAGGAAGAATTAGGTTCTTGGGATTTTGAATTGGAAGAAAAAAAATCAGAAGACTGGTCTAAAAAGTGGAAAGAAAAATGGGATGTAACTCATGTTACTGAGAGAATTGCAGTTGTTCCAGATTGGATTGATTACAAAGCAAAATCAGATGAAGTTATAATTAAGTTAGAACCAGGTTGTGCTTTTGGTACCGGTACTCATCAAACAACTCAATTATGTATGAAAGCTCTTGAAAAATATATGAAATCGGGAGATAAAGTTGCAGATATAGGTATGGGTTCAGGTATTTTGTCTATTTTAGCAAAGAAACTAGGTGCATCTTCTGTTTATGGTTGTGATAATGATGATACTGTAATTGATGTTGCTAAAGAAAATGCTAAAAAAAATGGTGTAGAATGTTTTTTTGAGTTAGGAACGGCTGATAATGTTAGTGATAAATTTGATTTTGTGTGTGCCAATATTTTACATTTTGTGTTAGCTGAAATTATGGGTGATTTGAAAAATATAATGAAGACTGGTGCATTAATGTCTTTAAGTGGTATTTTAGAAGAGAAAAAGCAAATGGTAATTGAAGCTTATGAAAAAGAAGGTTTAGAACTTGTTGAAGAAATTAAACAAGATCAATGGACTTCTTTTGTAGTTAAAAGAGTAGATTAGTTTATTGTTGAAAGGATATAAAAGATGGGTAAAACTGCAATCATAATACCGGCGAGATATGGTTCTTCAAGACTGGAAGGTAAACCGTTAATAGAGGTTTTAGGAAAACCTGTAATTCAGTGGGTTTATGAAAAAGCAAAGCAATCAAAATTAGCAGATTTGGTTATTGTAGCAACAGATGATCAAAGAATTTACGATTGCGTAAAGGGATTTGGTGGAGATGTTGAGATGACTTCTGTTGATCATAAATGTGGTTCAGATAGGATTATGGAAGTTGTAAATCGACATCCTGAAATTTCTTATATTTGTAATTTGCAAGGTGATGAACCATTAATAAAACCTGAAAGTATAGATGCAGTTATAAAAAATGTTCAAGAAGATGATTTAGCGGATATTTCAACTTTGATAAGAGTATTAACTGAAGAAGAAGAAATAAATAACCCAAATCTTGTCAAGTGTGTAATCGATAATAATGGATTTGCATTGTATTTTTCACGTTCAAAAATACCATTTGAAAGAAATACAAATATCGCTACTTTTTATGGCCATTTAGGTATTTATGGTTATAAACGAAAGGCTTTAGAATCTATGACAACATTGGCTCAAACACCGTTGGAAAGAACTGAAAGTCTGGAACAACTAAGAGCTTTAGAAAATGGTATGAAAATAAAGACTTCTGTTGTTGATTTTGTTCCTGTTGGTATTGATACCAAAGAAGACTTGGAAAAGTTTAAGAAAATTGTAGAAGCCAAATTATAGTATTTTTCAAAAACATGCTTGCAATTTTTTGTAAATTAGTGTAACATATTGTTATAAAAATATAGAAAAATAAACAAAACGTAATATTTTTCAAGCTGATGAAGCAATTAGTGTAAGATTTTGTAAAGTAAGTAAGGAAAAGACTATGTCAGAAAATGTTGAAGTGGCTAATGAAAACGAAGATCGTCAAAGAATTCTTTTAGCTGATGACGAATCTAGTATAAGACGTATTTTAGAAACTCGTTTAAAAATGGCAGGTTATGATGTTTATACTGCTCAAGACGGTGAAGAAGCTGTTGCAGCTTTCAATAAATATAATCCAGATTTAGTTGTTCTAGATGTTATGATGCCAAAAATGGATGGTTATGGTGTTACTAGAGAAATTAGAAGATCTTCTGATGTTCCTATTATCATCTTAACTGCTTTAGGTGATGTTTCTGAAAGAATTACAGGTTTAGAATTAGGTGCAGATGATTATGTTATTAAGCCATTCAGTCCTAAAGAATTAGAAGCTAGAGTTAAAGCAGTATTAAGAAGAACTAATAATCGTGAAATGGTTACTCCATCTGGCAAAGTTACTAAAAATGTTATCACAACTGGAAATATTAAGATTGATACTGCAAGACGTCAAGTTTATAGAAAAAATGAACGTATTAGACTTACAGGAATGGAATTTAGCTTATTAGAATTATTAGTAAACAATTCAGGTCAAGCATTCTCTAGAAATGAAATCTTGCAACACGTTTGGGCATATCCGCCAGATCATAGAATTGATACTCGTGTAGTTGATGTTCATATTTCTAGATTGCGTTCTAAATTAGAAACTGATCCTGCAAATCCAGAGTTAATTTTAACGGCTCGTGGTATAGGTTATATGTTTCAAAGAATTAATTAGTTTTAGATAGGGCTTGTGTAACAAGCCCTTTTTTAGGAGAGCTGAATTTTATGTTTCATATAATTGATTTATTTTTACGTTCTAAAAATGGACTTGTTACTATTCTTTTATGTGTAGCTATTCTTTTTGTTTTGAAGATAATATCTCCAGATTATACAACAGTTGAGTGTTTAGCTAAAGATCAATATTGTGTAGCCTCTTCAAATTTTTTAGGTTTTAAACAATCAAAAATTACGTTTAAGCCTACAGATATTGTGAAAACTCATATTGAAAGAAATTATGTAAAACGTAGATCAAGATCTCATTATGGTAGTACTGTTTATGATTTATATCTTGTCAATAAATCGGGAGTTCGTGATGTAGTTATACATAGTATTGAGAAAGAATTTCAAGCCGATGAATTGGGTACAGATTTATTATATTGTATAAGTGCTCAAAAATATCCTTGTAGAATTAGAAAGCCATTTTCTTGGTTCTAAAAATTTACTACTTGATTTTAGGTATTTTTTTGATAAGATAGAATTACACGAGATGGCGGGTGTCGCCAAGCGGTTAAGGCCTCGGATTGTGGTTCCGATATTCGTGGGTTCGATCCCCATCACCCGCCCCATTTATTGAAAAAGCACCTTTAGGTGCTTTTTTTGTGTTTAAAGTAATTTTAGTTTTATAAAAGTATAGTTCTAGCAAAAAAATATTTTTTAGGATTTATATTTTAGTAAGATTTACTATAGGGGATGTAGAAGTGAAAACTAATAGCGTTACTATGGCTTCTTATACTGCTCCTTCTTTTAGGGGTAAAATTATAGATTCGCATGTTCATTGCGGAAAATGGACAAATGATTTATTTTCAACTCAAGATGTATTAGAATTTTTTAATAGAAAATTTAATAATGGAAAAGATACCGTTGATAGGGTTATAATATCTAATCTAGATTGCATTATATATACAAAAAATAAAACGCCATATAAAGATGAATTAAGTGGAAACCTTGATTTAATAAAAAGGTGTTTAAAGAATGATAAACTTGTACCTTTCGTAGTTTGTCAACCTGGTCATGGGGCTGCTGAAAATATTGAATTATTGTTGAATGGATATCCTAATGTAATTAAGGGCTTAAAATTCCATCCAGCTTGTCTTGATTTGCCGGCGAATGATGTAAAATATGTTCCTTATATGATGCTTGCCGAAAAGTACAATAAGCCTTGCCTTTTTCATAGTGAAGTTATAACTGATTCGAATAACAACTTTATAAGAACAGGAGTTTCAGATCCTGAATATATTTATGAAACTGCGAGAAAGTTTCCAAAGGTTCCAGTAATTCTAGGACATATGGGGTTAGGTGGTGCAGAAGCTCATGATATTGGGATAAAAACTTTAATGAAGTCTATTGATAATGGTGATGCAAATTTATATGCAGATTTGGCCTGGGTAGATTGGGATAATCCTGTAAAACCTCATATCGTAGATGTTATTGATAAACTTTTGCATTCTTCAAAAGGGGATAAAACAGAACGTTTATTGTTTGGTACAGATGCACCTTTGGGTGTTTTTGGTGAGAAAGCTTTAAAACAAACAGATGCTTATGAAAATAATATAAAAAATATAAAAAAAGCTATAAGAGATAATTTTGGGGACGATGCAAATAAAATTATAAGTCGTATATTTTATAGAAATAGTAAAAAATTATTAGATAAGAATTTTAATAAAATATCTTGAGGTTTCAGATTTTTATATAGAAAAAGGAGTTCTTTAAAGAACTCCTTTTGAATTGCTTATTTATCCACTTCTTCAGGTTGAACTGGAGGTAGAGGTCTTTGTTCAGGACATACCATTGGACGTGGACCTCTGTGCATTTTTTTCATGCAACCTGGTTTGTGGTGTCTAGCTTTAAATTCAGCTTTGCGTTCAGCTTTGATTTTTTCTAATTTTTTTAATTGTTTATCTGTTAATAATGCTTCAAAATCTTTTTTGTTTTGAATTCTAATATCTCTAATTTGTTTATTTAGAGCGAACATTTCATTGTGGATTGGAGCAAGTTTTTCTTGACGTTCTTTTAGTGTTAATTTCATGTTAAAGATTTCTTCTGCTTCTTTCTTTTTATCTTGTATTTGAGCTCTGATTGGTTTTATAGCTTCTTCTGCTGAATCTCGTAATTGTTTAGCTTTTTCTTTTTGTTCATTTGTTAATTTTAATTCTTTTTCAAATTTTTCTAGATCAAAAGGACATCTTTGAATTTTTTGAGGCCCTGGTGCAACGATTCCTACTGCTGGAGGTTCTTTAATTGGGCAAGGTCCTTCTGCTTTAGGACATTCTTTTGCAAATACTTGTGTTGTAGATGTTAGTGCTATTACACCTGCCAAAATTAATAATTTTTTCATTGTACTTCCTTTCGTTAAATTACTCTTCTACAATTTTAAGAATCAATCCTTATATCATTATAACGATTTTTTTATTTTTTTGTTCATTTTTTGTTTTTTTCTTTCTATAACTATTAAATGCAGGCTTTATTTTTGTTTACATTCTGCGATATTTGGTCTTTTTTGTTAGAATATTCATGGAGGAATAATGAATAGGGATTATGTTTCAACTGCAACTATTAATAATTGGGAACGTTTGGGAGTAGATGAAGAACATATAGAGAAAAGGCTTTCTAAGCGTGCAAATAAACGGTTTTCTGCAAAAAAAATTGTACCAACAGAGTATTTATCTAGTGCTATTGAACCGGCTTTATTTAGTGAATTATTGGATAAAATAAAAGAGTTTAATTGTTCAAATGAAACTGTTATTTATAATCTTGCTTTGAGTTTATTGCTTGAGCATGGTCTTATATCAATTTCAGATAATGAGATATCTTCGAATAATCCGTATATATTGGAAATATTAAAAAATTATCCTGATAAAAGTATTAATAAGAATATTTTGAAATTGGTGCTACCTTATATTGATGGAGATGTTTTAGGTTGTATTTATCAATCCTTATTAACCGAGGGGTATAAAAATAAACAGGGTTCATATTATACTCCATCAGTTATATCTAAGTCGCTGGTTTCTATTTTGAAATCAGATAATTTATTTTTGGATCCTTGCTGTGGTACAGGGAGCTTTTTATTAGCGGCTTCGGGTGTTATTTCTGATCCGTCTCTCTTATATGGTTGCGATATTGATGAAATTGCATGTTTTATTGCTGCAATTAATCTAATTGTTAGATATAAAGATAAGCAATTTAAACCAAATATTTATAATATTGATTTCTTGTTAGAAAATTCTATATTGAATCAAAAGTTTGATGTTATAGCAACTAACCCACCTTGGGGAGCTATTCCGGTTAAGCAATACGAATGTATCTATTCTGAGATATTATCAAAAGAGTCTTTTTCATATTTTATTGTAAAATCTTTTTCATTGTTAAAAGATACAGGAAAAACTATTTTTGTGTTGCCGGAATCAATTTTGAATGTGGCAGTGCATAAAGATATTCGTAAATTTATATTGTCTCATTTTTATATTGACTCAATTGATTTCATTGGAAAACCTTTTTCTGGAGTTCTTACCGATACTATAATTTTAAAATTGAATAAATCTTTGAATAATTTGAACGATTTTATAATCTTATCTAAGGAAGATAAAAAATGTGAAGTCGCTCAAAATGTATATTTGCAAAATAGTAATTATAATTTTTCGTTTATGGATAATCAAGACGTTAATTTACTTACCAAAATCTATGCTAAAAAACATTTTACATTAAAAGATAGTTCGTGGGCTTTGGGTATTGTTACTGGAGATAATAAAAAATATCTTGCAGATACCCGCCAAGATGGTTATGAAAAAATTTATACAGGTAAAGAAATTCAAAAATATAAATTATTACCTGCCACAAAATTTATAAGATATGATAGGAAAAAATATCAGCAAGTAGCCCCAGAGGATTTTTATCGAGCTAAAGAAAAGCTAGTTTATAAATTTATTTCTAAAAAACTTGTTTTTGCCTATGATGATCAATCTAGTTTATTTTTAAACAGTGCAAATATTTTAATTCCAAACATTACAGGGTATACTGTAAAAACGGTTTTGGCGTTTTTGAATTCAGAGTTGTTTCAGTATATTTATCAGAAAAAATTTGATGAATTGAAAATATTAAAAGGAAACTTGGTACAGTTGCCTTTTCCGGAATTGACACAAGAACAAAATGTAAAAATCGGAAATCTTGTTGACGAGTTGATGAAAACTCAAGATATTTTGCATTTGAAGCAGATTGATGATATTATTTATGGTATCTTTGACTTAAGTGATACAGATATTTTGTATATAAAAAATGAGATATATTTAAAATAATTTTGGTAGGGAGAGTATGAAAATAGAACTAAATAGAAACAATATAATTAGTATTATTTCGTTTGTTGTTATAATGATTGTGGCAGTTTTACTTAGATGTATGTTTTTACATACTGATGTTTGGTATGATGAAGCCTGCTCTTGGGTTACGGCAAAACAATCTTTCCCTGGTGGAATTATTGAAAATTTATTGACTAGGGATTTACAGCATACTCCAATCTATTTCTTCCTTTTACATTTTTGGATGAAAATGTTTGGTGAAGGTGAATTAGCTATGCGAACATTGTCTGTTATATTTGGTATAGCTTCTGTTCCTCTTGTTTATACTGCGGCTAAGAAAATTACCAGTAAGATTAATAGTCTTTTGGCTACTGCAGTTGTTGCTGTGAGTCCATTATTGGTTATTTTTTCTGTAGAAGTTAGAATGTATCCTATTGTAGTATTTTTAGTTTTATTATCTTTAAACTATTTGATTGATTTTGAAAAAAAGGAAGATATTGCATCTTTAGTAAAATTAGTTATTGTTAACACTTTAATTCCTTACACATTAGTTGGTGGTATTTTGTATAATTTAGCTTTAGTTTGTGTTTATTCAGCTTATTTGTTTAAGTCTAAAAAAGACACCTTTTATAAGTATATAAAAGGTGTTGGTGTTGAATTTGCATTACTAATGCCATATTTTATATTACTTGGTTATTATGCAAAAAAGCGAAGTGTTTTTGTAATTTCTCATGAAGGTTATTTAGAATTTTTTCAAATAGTAGATGTTATTAGAAACTTTTTTGGTTCAACTCTTGTAAATAATATTTACTGGCCATCAATGGAACCATATGAAATTAATTTTTTATTTGCAGTATTGGTAGTTGTTCCTTGCGTGTATTTTATTTTAGGATTAATTAAATGCTTGAAATCAAGTAATACTTTTGTAAAAGTATTATGTTCTATTTTTGTTTTAAGTTTTATATTTTCGATTATTGTTTCAATGTTAAAAGTAAATGTTTTTACAGTTAGGTATATTTTATATTTATTACCTCCATTGTTTATTTTTTCAATATTTGGTTTATTTGAAAGATTTTCTAGCAAACATGTTTATACATTTTTGGGTTTATTTATAATTGCATCCTTAGTTTTTTGTATAAATGATGTTTCGCATTTTAGTAATTTAAAAACATTGGCTTTTAAAACATCAAAAATGGAGGCTGATAAATTAAATTTAAGTGTTGATGATGTTATTATTATGCCATTTGGTGCAGATGCACCATATTATTTCCGATCATTAACAGCACCTAGAGTTTTTGATTTTGATTTCCATAAAGAAGCAAGAAATCCTTATAATAATCATTTTTATGATAGTTCACAGCAAGTTTATATGGATAAAAAGTTTAAGCGTTCGCAAGAAGTTTATTATGCAGTTTTTAATGATAACATAATTTCCAAAAATTATGTTAAATATTTCTTTGATAATGTAACTAATACAGTTCCTTCTGGCAGGTTTGTATTACTTGCCTTGTATGGCTCAGATGCGAATGCTGTTGTTTCATTGGAAGATTTACGAAAATCAATTCCAGATGCTCAAGCTATTGATTTTAGACTTTTATATGTCTTATTTAAAAAATATATGATAGATACAAGAGCTCTATTGGACTTGCATTTTAATTTAGTGAAAGTATATTCAAAGGATAATTTTACATTCTATCTATATCAGAAAAAGTAGAAATTTATGAGAAAAATTTTAACATTATTAGTAATATTACTGTCTGTAGCTTTAGTTGTTAAGGCCGCAGATAGGGCTGACGATAAATCTTGGAAGAAAGTCTCTGAAAATGTATATATAGATGCAGATGGCGTAGTCGGTACATCTGAGATATATGGGTTTACCTTTTTACTAAAATCTTATAATAAGGGTCAGTATGAACCTATAAATGGGCGAGAAGTTTTGTATACATTGGGACAATACACTATTGATTGTGGTCATAGACGTTATAAAATTGGAGTGATTGATTCATATGACCGTAATAATAATTTTATATATGGTGATTATAATAGGTTTGCAGAATTTCAACCAATTGTATCGAATACTGCAGTAGGTATAGTTGCCAATAAATTATGCCGAGAGTAAAAAATCCTTAGTATAAAATACTAAGGATTTTTTATAATGCTTTTGTATTTATGCTACGGTATCAAGTTTTTTCTCTTCGTTTTTAGTTTCTTCTTTTGGTGCTGTAGTATTTACTTCAGCTTGGGCTGCTTTTGCTTCTGATTCAGTTGCAGCTTTTGTGTTAGTAAGTTCAACTGTGTCTTTATTTGGAGTCTTTTCTAGTTGTGGAAGATTTGTTAATAATTCTTTTTTAAAATCTTCTAATGGCATTTGTCTAATACCATTTTTATCTCCGTTAAGGGTAACAATACCATCTTTTTTAGTTGCTGTAATATGTTCACCATCTTTTGTTGTGTATTTAATTGTGGTGAAAGGTTGAATAGGTTGTTGTGCTGAAATTGATTCTGCCATAATTTATTCCTTTCTTATTTTGAACTTACTCAGAACAAAAATCTCCTGATTATTTTTTATTGATTAATTTTTAAATATTTTTTACACTTCTTAATTTTTCTTCTTTTCGCAATTTTGATTTGTGTATAGCTCTTTCTTTTCCTATTATAGAACCAGCAATTTCATTTATAAGTTTTATTTTTTCTTGAAACATATAATTTTTATTTAATTTTAATAATTCATTTTTATCAATCTTACGATGTTTCTTTTTTAGTTTCTTTGCTATTTTGGCTTGTGTAAAATATGCTTTGTCTTCCATTTGAAGACAATATTTACAGTCTTGCAGGTAGTTTATTTTATCAGAGGTGGATTTTCCTTTTAGAAATTCTAATATTTTTTGTTTTATAACTGTTAATATATATTTTATTTCTTTTTTATTTTCAGGATCTTCTTTGTTGTATATCCATTCATCGTATAAATTGATGTATTTTTCGGTCATAAGACTTTTGTTTTTCAATTCTTGATTTCTTGCAAGATACTTTGGATGATATAGTTGGTCTATAACATGTTGCAATTCGTGCATTATAGTAGGTAAATCTTCGATTTTTACTTTTTTATTTTTTGTAGGTATCTCAATGGTTGTTGCGTTGATTTTCCCACTTTGTGGTGAATATAATATATCACTCAATCCCTCATAATCTTGATCTTCACAATTTTTGATAATAATTTTTACGTGTCGAGGAATATTTTTATCGATGGATTTTTGCATTTTCTCTAGTGATAATTCATTATTTTTAAATTGCCCTTGGATATCATCAAAGATTTTATTTACTATTCTATCTGCTTTTTGTTGGCGTTCTATATAAGAGCCTCTTGTTATTTTATACGGTAATTTTACACTATCTAATAATCTGTTTGTCATGATATTTGTATTAAAATCTATAAAAAATTTATTTTGTTATTTTTTGAATATTTGTTAAATTGTATAATTAATGTTATCCTTAACATATGATAGATTTAATGATTTTATTTGTTTTATTAAAACGAGATTTAACAATGTATGCTATACACAAGCGCATACAAGAAGCCTTCTTACCGTTTACTAATCCTAGTTTTGGAGCTCTAAAGCCTGGATTGGTACGCTTAGAAAAAAAAGGATGTATAAAGTCAGCTAAGATTATGTCAGAAGGTGGAAAACTGTCAGTTTTTTATTCAATCACAAATGAGGGGATAAAAGAACTTAAAAGTTTGTTGTTAAAACCTTTTTCAAATAATGCCTTGCAGTTTATTTCGGATGCAAAAGTTAAGCTTTGTTGTGCTTCTTTTTTGAGTAAGGATGATTGTTTTGAGTTATTTGACGAAATAAAATCAAATGCTTTAATGCATAAAGTGAATGCTGAAAAAATTATTTCAAATGAATATAATCCGATAGATTTCTATCAAAGAATAGTTTTAGATAATACAATTTGTGAGTACAATAATTTTATTTCAATGATTGAAGGGTTTGAAAAAGATAATGCCGGCAATAGTAAATAGTGTTTTAGAAAATTCAATAGCTGAAGAGTTAGAAATTCAAAAAGGTGATGAGTTGTTATCTATTGATGGTAACAAGATGCAAGACATGATTGATTATAATTTTTATATGAAATCGGAGTTAATTACTATTGAAATTAAAAAAACTAATGGCGAATTAGAAGAAATTGAAATTGAAAAAGATTATGATGAAGATTTAGGAATCGTATTTGAAAGTGCAGTTTTTGATAGAATAAAACCTTGTTTAAATCATTGTTTATTTTGTTTCGTTGATCAGCAGCCAAAGGGGTTGCGTGATACTTTGTATATTAAAGATGATGATTACCGATTGTCCTATCTTCAAGGTACTTATATCACTTTAACTAATTTTAAAGATGAAGATAGAGAACGTATTAAAAAGATGCACTTAGGACCGTTTTATGTTTCAGTACATACAACAAATCCTGATTTAAGAGTGAAAATGTTACGAAATCCTAATGCTGGTAAAGCTTTAGAAAACTTAGAATGGTTTAAGCAGAATGAAATACCGTTTCATGCTCAAATTGTTTTGTGTCCTGGGCTAAATGATGGTAATGAGTTAGATAGAACTTTATCAGATTTAGCAAAATTAGGCGATTCTGTTTTATCAACTGCGATTGTTCCTGTTGGAATAACTCAATTTAGACCAGATGGGGAGCTAACTCGTGTTGATAAAAAATGTGCAGAAGAAACTTTAAAAATAGCATCTAAGTATGAAAGAGTTTGCTGTTCAGATGAATTCTTTTTGCTTGCTGGTGAACCTATTCCTCCATCTGAGTACTATGGTAATTTTTCACAGTTAGATGATGGGGTTGGGGCTTTAAGGTTAACTTTGGATGATTTTTATAATTTAGACCTTCCAAAATCAGTATCAAAGCCATTCAAGTTTATTTTTGCTTGTTCTTACGCGGCTAAAGATATGTTGGCTGAAATTTCTGAACAGTTGAATAAAATAGAAAATTTAACAGTTGAAGTTCATCCTGTAAAGTCTAATTATTGGGGACAAGATATTACGGTAGCAGGTCTTATTACTACTGATGATTTGATAAATACTGTTAAAGATGTTGATTGTGATATGGTGGTAATCCCTTCAATTATGCTAAGACCTTATACCGAGGATTTTTTGGATGGTAAAACGCTTTCTTATGTAAAAGAAAAATCCTCTAAGAATTTCTTTGTACAGCAAAATATTTATTCGTTGAAAGAAGTAATTGAATATATTAGAAACTTATAGATTTTAATGTTTTGCAAAGGTTTTTTTGTATATTTCATCTTGCACTGGTAGGTGTGTAATATAGCCTATTGGAATTTTATTTTCAGTTATTTCAATTATCTTGTTTGCTCCAACTTCACCGAAAGCTCCGCATAATTCTATACAAGTAATTCCACTTTGATAAAGCTTTTTAGCAGCATCACAAGCTTGTTCAATACTTGAAACTCCTATAATTTGAGCATCTCCATTGTGTATTTCGGCTCTGTCTGCTGGGTAGTTAAAGTTTCCCATTATAATGAATGCGAATTTCAAATTTCTCTCCTTTATTTTTTATTATGTAATTCCGGCACTGGATCATATCCGCCAGGATTACCTGGATGGCATCGGCAGATCCTTTTTATTCCTAGCCATCCGCCTTGAATTACACCATATTTAATGATAGCTTGTTTCGTATATTCTGAACAGGTAGGGTAAAATCTGCAAACAGATGGTGTAAATTTTGAAAACCATTGATATATTTTTATGAAAAATAATAATATTTGTTTCAATATTTACCTCTAATCTGTTATATAAGATTCTCCAATTGTATCAATAGCTTCAACTTTAATATCTGTAATTAGTTCAGAATAAGAAATTACAACGATTGTTGGAATATGTCTTTCTAATAATTGATACAGCGGAAGTCTAATTCTAGGAGAACATAAAACAACTGGTTGTTTACCGCAAGTTTGGTGAGCCCTCATAAGTGTTGTTGCTGTTGTTTCAATAAGTTCTTGTACTTGTACTGGGTTTAGCAAGAACATTGTTCCTAGCTCAGTTCTTTGACAGCTATCATCTAATGTTTTTTCCCATTCAGGAGAAAGAGTTAGAGCATATAATACTTTGTCATCTTGTACATTGGATAAACAAATTTGTCTACCTAGTGCAGCTCTTAAACGTTCTGATAAAATATCAGGTTCTTTTGAAAATCTTGCGTAATCACAAAGTCTTTCAAATACAAATATAATATCTTTAATTGAAACTTTTTCTCTAATTAAGTTAACAAAAATCTTACGTAAGTCACTTGTTGAAATGATTGTTGGTACAAGGTCGTTAACAAGTGTAGGGTCTTGAGAACGAACAAGTTCCATAAGTTTAAGTACGTCAGTTTTTGTCATAACTTCGTCAACGTGTTTTCTTACGCATTCTTGTAAGTGAGTAACAATAACGTCTGTAGCATCAACTGCAGTTACTAATCTTGCAGATTTGGCGTCTTCTTGGCTAATCCAATAAGCTTGAGTTTGATAAGTTGGATCGATACCAATAATTGCATCTTCGGGAACTTCTTTTTTCATAGAATCCCATTGGTCTGCAATAACCATGAATTTTCCAGGATAAACGTAACCTGTTGCTACAGTGTTACCACGAATTGAAATCATATATTCATTAGCATCCAAAGCAGAAGAATCCATAATTCTTATGTTTGGTAAAATGTATCCTAATTCATCAGTTACTCTTTGACGTAATGCTGCAATTTTTGCTAATAGTTGACCTTCTTGATCTGGGTCTGCAATAACTAATAAATTAGAACCAACTTGTAAGCTTAAAATATCAACACCTAAACGTTCATACATTCTATTAGGGTTAACAAGGTCTTGCATATTTTGGCGAACGTTTTCTAATTGTCCTAATTGAGATTGAACATCGGCATTAATTAATACTTGGAATCCTGCAATAAATATTACAATTGCCATAATAAAGAATGGTAGAGGTGGTAAACCTGTACCTTGCCAGAACCAAGTATGACCAGTAAACGCAAGTAATAGTAAGAATGCAGCAGCAAAGAATAAAGCATAAGGTTTACTTGTAATTTGAGCTGTAACATCAGAACCCAAAGATGGGCTAGCCGCAGATGCACGAGTCATAAATATACCGGCAGCAATTGACATAAGTAGAGATGGCACTTGTGATGCCAAACCATCACCAATTGTTAATACTGTATATTTACTAACCGCATCTCCAATTGCCATCTGGTTCATCAAGCAACCTACGCATAAGCCGCCAACAATGTTAATTATTACAATGATGATACCCGCAATAGTATCACCTTTTACGAACTTCATCGCACCATCCATTGAACCCATTAAGCTTGATTCTCTAGATAAGTCTTCACGCTTTTTAGTTGCTTCTTCTGGTGATATTAAACCTGCGTTAAAATCTGCGTCAATAGTCATTTGTTTACCGGGCATTGCGTCTAATGCAAAACGCGCGGATACTTCGGCGATACGTTCAGCACCTTTAGTAATTACCATGAACTGAACAACTGTAATAATTAGGAAGATTACACCCCCAACAATCATATTACCACCGGTTACGAATGTTCCAAATGCGTGGATAACTTCTCCAGCTTCACCTTTTGCCAAAATCAAACGTGTTGATGCAATTGACAGTACTAATCGAAACATTGTCCCGATTAGGATAATTGATGGAAATGATGATAATTCTAATGTTTTTTGTACATATAAGGCAAACATCAAAAGTACAATCCCTAGAGTTATATTTAAGCAAATACAAGTGTTGATTACCCAGTTTGGTAATTCTACCAATAAGATAATCAATAGGAACAGTACGAAGACTGCCATAAATATTTCACTTAGTGGATTTGCGTTTCCCTCCGGTGCTGCCATTAAATTTCCTTCAATGCTTCACTTATTATTTCTAACTGTGTTTCTATGGTTGCATCAATTACACCATTTGATGTTGTAAGTAAACAACCACCTTCCATTGTGTTTTCATCAGGTACAATGATAACCTTAGCTTCAAGTCCTGCAATATTCATCATTTCAGGAATTTCCTGTTTTAGCATTGCTGCTTGTGATGGATTAACTTTTAGCATTATTTTTGTTTCTTCTTTTGATAAACCTTTTAGTATATCTTTTATGTTTTCCAGTAAGATCGTTTGATCTTCGTGCATTTCTTTTTTAATGATTTTTTTAGCTATATCAAGACTTATTTCCAGCACGTCAGGAGCAATTTCTTCATAAACTTCTTGTTTTGCGTTAAGGAATGATTCTAATGATTCTCTAACTCTTTGAATATCTTCTTTTGCAGCTTGAATCCCTTCTTGATAGCCTTCTTTTGCAGCCGCTTCTCTTATTGAGTTAGCTTCTTCTTTAGCTCTAGATATAAGGTTTCTATCGTCAATTCTACGAAAACCTCTTCTTCTATCCCCTCTTCTACGCTCTTGTCTTTGTTTGAAATCAATATTATCCAAGTCAAATAAGTCGATATCCTTTTCTTCTTGTTCGGATTCGACTACATTTTGGTCTTGATTTGGAACATTAAGTTCCACTCCCTCCTCAGCTGATTTTCTATGTTTCTTTTTTATAATCATGATACAACATTATTATACACTATTTTGTAAGTGTGAGGCAACAATACTTGCAACTTTAGGTGGTACTTTATCGTAATATTTACCCTCTAATGCATTAAATACAAGACGTTTTACCCCTACACGTTCTCTTATAAGGATTGTATCTATTTCTTTACTTGAATATTTTGATGCAAAATTCTTTAATTTTAAAACAACTTTGTTTGGTGTTAACTCTGTTGATTTTGGTAAGTTTGTTCGAATTTCTTGAAGACATCTTAGAGCATTATGCGCTCCAACTCTTTCTTGTAAATCAGGAAGACGCATATATTTAATAATGGCTTGTGCGTCATCTTGATCAAATTTATTTAATATCGCTTGAACTTTTTCTTGGTTCATCTTTTTAAATAGCATTGCTACAGTTGCAAGTTTTAATACTTTAGAATCAACTTTAGGAAATGCTAATTCATCTTGTGATGTTGCAGCAGGAGCGTTTTGCATTGGCATACCATCATTGGCTACTTGTTGGTTTTGTTGCTGCTGCATTTCTTGAGCCATTCTATCCATATTGGATTGTGAGGCTGCATATTCCATTAAACCTTCATCAATTACACCTTTGTTTTTTAATTCTGTAATTGCTTCTAAGTAACTTTTCTTTACATGGTGTTCAATTAGTTCCAGTATTTTTTCGTGCGGTAGCCCTTGTGAAAATGTTTGTTTTGCAATTTCAAAAATAGTATATGCAATTTTTTGCATAACAGAATCCCAATATTGTTGAGGAATTCCTGAACGAATAAGGTCTACAGATTTATGGAAAGACCATTCTGCAATAATTTGTGTGATTGTAATTGATTGATCTTCATTAAAGTTTAAGTTTGGATCTTCCGCTAGTGCTTTCCCGGATAGAAGGGCAAAATTACCAAGAGTATTGATGACATATTGTTTTTGTACGTCATTAAACTCTTGTGGTACAAGATCTTGAGCTTGTGCTGCTAAATTTTGTGCAAAACCTTCGTAATCAAAATTTTGAGTAGCCATTTTTAGCCTTCCTTAGTTGACCCTTCTTCTATCCAACTCTTGATGTTATCAGCGGCATCTTCTGTAATATCATTAGAAATACTGTCTAATGAATCTAACAATAAGCTTTCATCAAATTGAGGAATCTGTTGTTGTACTCTTTGTTGTTGTTGATTTATTAAATCTTGAGCTAATTCAGATTGTCTTTGTGTTAGTTGACTAGCTCTGGAATTAATATCATTAAGTTGTCTTTCTTGTTCTAAAGCTCTTTGACGTAAAGCTTCTACTTCTATTTCATTTTCTTCTCTAATACGTTTAACTTTTGATGATATAGCTTTAAATATAATTAGCAAACCTGCAGCTGATAGTATTAGAGCTAACCACCAAGGGTTTCCTGATTCATCTACTTTTGGTAAGTTTTGTTGGCGTTCAGGAGTTAAATATGGATCATTTGAATTTGTAAATGCGATAGATACATTGTCTGCTGTAACTTTAGGGCTTGCTGCTCTTGCGATTAATTCTTTTAATTCTTCAATTGTTGTATCGCTTGGTAGATTGTTTCGGTCTAAAGTTACTGCAATTGATACGTCTTCAACTACACCAGGTTTGATATATTCACTTGTTTGAGTTTTTGTTACACCGTATTGAGTTTCAGTGGCTCTTCTTGAATAGTTTCTATTTTGGCTTGAGTCAGTGCCTCCAGTAGGTAAACCGTTTGGTAGATATGTACTTACAGCATTTATACCTTTACTTTGGTCTTGTGTTCTATCTCCTAAACCTTCAGTAAAAGATTGTTCAGATACTGAAGCTTTTTTATTTGGATCATACTCGATTGAAAATTTTTCAACAGGAGTTTGTCTTAAAAATGTACTAACAGTAGCAACATAATTTCCTGGACCAACTAATCTGTCCAATTGTTTTGAAATTTTTTGTTGCATGTATTTATCGTTTTCTTCAAGTTTTTGAAGCATTTCATCTTCAGCATTCATTACACTATGATAAACGTTACCATTAGTATCTGTAATTGCAATATTTTCTGCTTCTATACCTGTGCTACCCATGATAAGGTTTGTTATTGCTTTTACTTTTAATTGATCTAATTTTTCATCTATAGGCATAACAAGTTGAACAGTTGCTGTTTTAGGTTTTTGTTCTTCAAACATTGTACTGTTTTCAGGTATAGATATGAATACTGTCGCATTTTGAATTGGTTTAATTTGTTTAATAAGTCTTGCAAGTTCCCCATTCATAGCTCTTGCAAGTCGAATTCTTTTATCTTCTTTTGTTGAAGTGAAGTCACCTTTGTCAAATATTTCCAAACCTACATTTTGGTCTACTAAACCACTTTGTACAATTGCAATGATTGCATTATCTCTATCTGTAATAGTACATTTTTTAGTTAGAGTTGAGCAATTTGCTTTGTTTAATACAAGTTTTGATTTAGTACCATCTAGTATACGATCAACTGTAATACCTTGTTTTGCTAATAACGCTTGAATTTCAAGAGCTTTACCTAAATTATCTGTTGTTAATAAATCTACATTGGCCTTTAGAGGTTCTCCGCCAACGTTGTTTTTATTATCTCCACCACCATTGCTTGCTGCTATTGATACACCTATAATAATTACAGCAAGTACTATTACTACTCCGCCGATTACCCCATATAATAATGGTTTATTTTCTGTTAATTTACTAAAATCCATTTCCGTCCCACTGTCTGATTTTTACTGCTTCTTATCTTTAATTTATAGAAGTAGTTGTATATTAATTATACTGATATTTGCATAACTCTATCATAAGCGTTAATAACTTTACCCACAATTTGTGTAGCTACGTTAACACTTATTTCAGATTTTGACATTGCTGTCATTACGTCATGAATATCCACATTTTGATTTCCTGACATTACATCTTTTAATAAGTTATCAGGAGCATTCATTTCACTATTCAAGTTTTCAACTAAACCACTCATTACTTGTTTGAAGTCTTGAGTTTCAGGTTTTTCAACTCTATCCATCCTAAGACTTGGCATATTTGGATGAATACCTGCGTCATATTTTGTATGTTGAATTCTTGAAGCTAAATCATATTGTGGAAAATTGCTATGCATAATACATTACCTCTCAATTCTATCATACCTTATGTTGCAACCTTTTTTCAACTTTTATACAAAAAATCAATCAAAAGGAGTACGAGCCTTTATTCATCTGTTTTTTTATACTTCATATTTAATAATATTTTTCAAAAAATCAACTTAAGGTGTTTTGTTAAAATTATACATATATAAGTGTATTGTTATAGGTTTTAATTTGTTGTTTTTTTTATATAATGTTTTTATCAAAAATGGAGGGGATATGGATAAAATTTTTTCAGGTGAAATGACTTTGTTAAAAGCTCTTGCAATTATGCTTGTTGTATCCGGACATTTGGAGTTTTCTATTTTTGGAATGTTTCCACCATATTCGTTTCAGTTAGCTTTATTTTTCTTTATTTCAGGGATGTTATTTAAGGATAAATATATAAATGATGTTACAACATATTTGGTAAGGAGAATAAAATCATTATTGGTTCCTTATTTTGCTTATGAGGCAGTATATTTACTTATAACAATAGCTATGGTTCCTGTAATTGGTGAATTTTTTGGAGATACTCCATCATTGAAAACTTTTTTCATTACTCCATTTTTGAACGGTCATCAACTTTTGTTATGTGCTCCTTTATGGTTTGTTCCTCAATTATTTATGACATTAATTGTATTTTTATTTTTGATGCGATTATTTAGTAAAATTGAAAATAAGTATATTGTTCTTGGAATTTTCTCAATTTTAGGATTTGGAGCTATTCCTTTTTGGAAGGTTATTTATCACACACCAATTGCCCTTATTACAATGAGAACGATGTTTTCTTTATTCTTTGTGTATTTAGGGTATTTTTATGTTAAATACATAAAAGATAATTATGATATTTTTACACCAAAATGGTTGGGTGCAGTTATTGGTTTCCAATCTATATTATGGTTATTCAATAGAGATTTTGACCCTACACATGGAATAGGGTTAAGTTATGTTCTTGTTTGGGGTAGATTTGATCAACAAATTATTGTTCCTATATTTACTTCTTTGACAGGAATTTGGGTTTCATTATTGGCTGTAAAATTGCTATACCCATATTTAAAAGATGTAAAATTGCTTCAAGATATTGGAAAAAGTACTTATCATATAATGGCAAATCATTTATTTGTTATGTATATAATTACTCTTATTTTATTCCATGTAACCGGTACGCCTTTAAGTGAAAAAGGGGACAAGATATATTCTATCTTTGACCCCGTTCAGACAACTTATTTATATTTTGTAGTTGTTATGCTTGTTACTACTTATTTTGCGAAGTTTCAAAAGCTTGTTTATCAAAAACTTTCTATGGTAGTTTCAACCAAACTACAGCATAAGGATACATAAGTAGTCGAGTTTTCTTATCTGTTAATGAAACTTTAACTGTGTATTGTTCGTCTGTTAATATGTTTGTTAAATACACTTTGTTATCGTTTTTCAGAGATTTTAGAAGTACTTCTGTTGGTAATTCAACTTCTGCGGTACATCTATTATCTGATAAGTTGTTTACTATTAGGTATTTTTCTCCTTTGTAGCTTCTGATATATGCAAAAATGTATGGCTTTTTAGATTTTAAGATTGTCAAATCACCTCTGCTTAATGCCGGTGTAGATTTTCTTAATGCTATCATTTTCTGTACTTGGTGGAAAATTTTACCACTATAAGTTTTTGTCGAAGCTGCAGCATTGTAAAAATCAGTTTGAGTTAGTGAACCTCTGTTAATATCTCTGCTATCAAAGAACGATAGTAATTTGATTTTACTTTTTGCTTGTTTTTGTTTTCTTAGATTTGCGCTTTTTTTAGCGTTTGCAAAATTGTTTTTAGCTCCAATTTCGTCACCGTAATATATAATTGGAATTCCAGGCATAGAAAGTAATACAGAAAATGCCATTTCAATTCTATCGTGGTCTTGGTCTAAGAAATTTGCCATCCTGCCAGAAACTCCAAAGCCTTTTCTAAATGGTGCTCCTTTAGGTTCTAAAGCATCATAAATTAACTCTCTCATTTCAGGAGTTACCATTTCTAGGGTTAGTTCATCGTGCACTCGTAAAAATGTTGCCCAGCTTGCTGATTCTGGAATGCTTGGAGTTTGTTTTACTGCGTCTTGAAAATATTTACTGTCTTTTGTGATGAAACTAGCCCATAATGCAGGCATGTATGGGAAGTTGTATGCTATTTGAACTTCGTCAGTTCTTTTTAATTCTCTAACTTCACCATCAATGTTAGTTTCAGTTTTTCTTTCTGAACCAAAATATGGTATAACATCTTTTGGTTGTTGGCAGGCTTCAGCTTGCAATACTGTTCTTGGAGCTACAGCTTGCAGGTAATTACTTAGCAATCTTATTATTGCGTGTGTAGTTGGTAAGTTTTCTGCATTAGTCCCCGGTTCTTTATCTAGGTATGGTATTGCATCAAGTCTGAAAATGTCAACTCCTAAGTTTGCCCAATAATTTATTGTTTCAAGGTTATAATATAGAACATCTGGATTTTTCCAATTTATATCAAGTTGGAAAGGGTAGAATGTGTGATATACAAAGTAATCTTTTCCGTTTATTGTAACTTTTCTATAATTGTTTTCTGTGTTGTCTGGGAATATTAGTCTTCTTTTACTAATTTTTCCATCAGCTTCTTTGTATTCAACTACGGTGCCAAGTTTAGGGTCAACGTATTTTGTATATTCAGGCATTTTGTCTGTTACTACAAATCTGTTTAATTTATCTAAATCTCCTTTTAATGCGGATTGAAACCATTCGTGTTGATCTGAAAAATGGTTTAGTACTAAATCTGCTTTTATATTAAATCCTTCAGCTTTAGCTTCTTTGATAAACGCTTCAAATTGAGGTTTCCCTCCTAAATCTTTTCTTACATTTTGAGGGTTTTTAACATCAAATCCTGAGTCTTCCATTGGTGAATCTGCAAATGGAAGCATGTATATTGTTGTAACCCCAAGCGTTTTTAAATAATTTAACATTTTAGTCGTATCTTTAAATTGATTAGGTTTTTCCGGAGTTACAGTTCCAAATTGGTCAACGTAGAACATGTAAATTATTTCATCTTTATACCAATCATTCGATCTGTTTAAGTCTTGTTCTTTTAAATATTCTGATCTGTTATCTTTTGCTTTTGTTGCGATTTCAACTATTTTGTTATAGATTTCGTCAGTTTTATCAGGTCCATAAATCTTGCTAATATCTGCTTTAATTTCCTTTTCTAATTTTGTGGATATAACGGGCAGATATTTTTGTTTTTGTGTGGCTGTTCCTGCTAAAACTTGAGTTTCATTTTGTGTTGTTGTAATTTCATCTGCTAATATTGTATTGCAACTCATAGTTGCTAATATTGCGGCTATGAGTATTTGTCTTAGTAGTTTAGAATATTTCATTTGTTTCTCCAAAAATATTTTAGGTTTATTTTTATTATTTATATATTCTTTATAATACGTAGAAAGAATGGCTGATATAGCCATTCTTACCTATCTTTGTTCTTCTAATTCTTTTCTTATATCTTCTACTGAAACTCTAACTATAGGGGAGTTTTCATCTTTTTTTAGTACGCAGTTAGTGATTCCAGATTGAACAATAAATCTTTTGCAAAGAATACAGATAAAGTTATGTCCCCAAATGTATATGGTTGCCCCTTTGCACCTATCTTGTCCGGCTTGAATAATTGCATTTTGTTCTGCGTGTATTGAACGACATGTTTCGTATCTTGTTCCTGATGGAATATTATTTTTTATTCTGTAACATTCTCCTCTTTCAGCACAAGATTCTACTTTTGAGGGCGTTCCATTATATCCTGTTGCTTTTATTTTTTTGTCTTCGCCAACTATAACTGCACCTACTTGTGCTCGGATGCAATTTGATCTGCTAGCGCAAGTTTTTGCCAAGTCTAAGAAATATTCATCCCATGGTTTAATTTCCATTTTTATTACCTCTATTATTAATATTTAATGTTTCTTATATTTGTTGCAATCATTGATAATTCGTATTTATCTGCTAATTTACAGATTTCTGCAGATTTATTGCTGTTTCCTGCTTCAATAATTAATCCTATACGTCCTTGAATTGCTGCATTAATTGTTTCAATATCTTCAATCGCGCCATCAATTGCCATAACTGCATCTTTTGAAGATTCGCAAGCATAATCCATTGCTAATTCAGCAGGAATTATACCATTTGATTTACTTTGTACAATCGCTTTTGTAGCTAAATCTTTTGCAATGATAGCAGATTTACTTTTCAAGTGTTTAGATACCTTCCATGCAAAAATGGCATCCTCAGCTTGTTGTTGATTAGGTTTTGTTTTTGAAACTACTTTGAAAGATTCTTTAGTTAATTTACTTTGGTTTTGATCTTGTATAAGTGCACCAAAAGGTGTTATTTTTATGTCTTTTGTTGAAAAACCAAGTAATTCTTGAAGTGGAGTATTTATTTTTATTATGTTAATTTCATTGTTTTTTTGTAATGTTGTTAGTGCATCTTCATCAAATCTAGGTGCAACTACATTTTTTATTTTCATAGCTTTTAATTTTTTTGCAACATTGTTTGTTACGGTTTTACTAAATCCTACAGTTCCTTCGTATATTGCCAAAGGGTCGCAATCAATTGCTTTATCGTATGCAACTTCTTCTGAGCTTCCTAAAGCTACAGAACAGATAAAAGATTCTTTTGTAATTACAGAAGCGTTAACATCAAAAAATTCAGCTAATATTTTTATAGCTTCTGTTAGATTTATGAAATCAATATACTCAAGCTCTTTATTTTCACTTAATATTTCATAATCAATTTGATCTTCAATTTCTGCAATAGCAGCAGATTGGTGTGTGTTTGCTCCAAATGGCAAATCTGTAAATTTAGTTATTTCAATTTTTTCCATAATATCCCTCACTTACCATTGAATGCTATCACGAATGTGTATTGGTATCAAGTTAATAATTTTAAACTATATGATTGATATTATTAACATTATCTTGATAATTTAGCATGTCTTTAATATAATTATGTTGTTTAAATTAGTTATAAATTTTTAAGAGGAAGAAATGGCTACAAATAAAATGAATGACGGAGTAGGAAAAAAGATAGTTGAAGCTTTAAAAATGCAAACTAATGAAGAAGTTGATGTTAATAATGAAAGTTTAGATGACAATTTTTCTGTAAATAATGAAAATTCATTAATGGAAACAGTAGCTCCTGATTTCGTTCAAAATTCATCAAACAACAATGAAACTGAAGATGAAAGTTTTTTATCTGGACAAGAATCGCCAACAATTCCTTCAAATATTCAACTTAAGATACAAGCTCAATTACAGGAACAAGCGCAACAAGCACAATTCCAAGCTGCAGTTAATCCTGTAATTACTCCTAATTTTGTTGACAATGCATTTCAGCAAAGTTTGGCTCAAAATTTAGGAATGTCAGCATTTAATTCTGTACAAGACGATTTTGATTATCCTGCAAATGTAGCTGTTTTAAAACAGTTAATCGGTAAATTGCCTGCAGGAGTTTCAAAACAAACAGGCGCATTAATTATTCGTCAGACAATGGAAGCTCTTGGCATATCAATGCAAAGTGTTTTGCAAGAAGCTAAACAAGTTCAAGAAACTTTAAAAAATAATTCAAATGAATGTCAGGCTACTATAGCTGAATATAGAAAACAAATAGGTATTTTAGAAGCAAAATCACAGCAATACCAAAGACAGTATGCTGTGATGAATGATATTATTAGTTTATTTATCCAAACTTGTGGTAAATAATTTTATTATCCAACATTATAAGAGAAAGAAGATTTGATAGCTGAATTAATCATAGATTCTACAGATTGTAATTCTGTATTAATTTCATCTAATTTCGTTTGAATTTCAGCTTTTTGTAAATCAAGTTTTTCTTCTAATATTTTGAGTTTATATTGTCGTTGTTGAAGTTTTTTCTCTAAAGCGGAGCCTGCTGCATAATCATTTCCTGCACTTCCTATTTGCATAAGGTTATTTGCAGCTGATGATGCTGCAGCTTTTGCTTTTGTTATCAAGTGCATTTGCCAAACATAGTTTGACTTTTTAATTTTGAGCATCCTTCTTGTAACTAAACCTAAGAATAAACCCATTGCTTTCCTACCTTTACCTTTTTTGATCTAATTGAGATCCTTTTAAGAAATTATGTTGGCTGTTTTCTGCAATAAGTTGTTCCATCTTTTGCAATTGGTGTCTATGATAGTTCAACCTATACTGTGCCATTTTTAATTTCTTTTTTACCGTAAGAAAATCTTTGATTCCTTCTACTACTGAATTAACTACACTTTGAATAGGATTTTTTCTGATGATGTAATTCTTTGTGTAAATTAAGAAATCTATGATTCTTCTAATGTATAGTTCTAGAGTTTCTCGAAACATTTTGCTCCTTACACTTTAGACCTACATATATCTAAAAACATTACACCAACTTTTATTGCTTAATTTTTTGCTTTCTGTAATATTTCTTAATAAGTAGTCTAATAGTTTTTTTATTAACAGACAATTTATTATATCGGATAAAAGTGTTGAAACTTTAATTAATATTAATAAAATTAAGGATAATGTAAATAAATACATTATCCTTAGTATAAATTTGAAAAAGCTTTCTTATAGGTTTTGGATAGCTTTACTATCCCCATCGATACCTTCTTTTAGCATCTTTTTAGCTACATCACCTTGAGTATCTAACATTTTACAAACTGTTTCAATGTTTCTAACCTTTGTTGATAAGATAACATCGGCATTGTTTGTAATATTCCCAGTGATGTTTTGGTAAGCTGCTAGAGCTGCAGATGATGTACCTTGCATTAGGTTTCCAAGAACTGTAGTGCCGGCACCGTATACTCCTAAATATGGAGATATTGCTGTTAAAATTCCGCCAAAACCTGAAATACAACTAGCAAAAGGCATAACAACATTTGATGCTATTTTACCTAGACCACTACCTGTACCAATACCATAAGCAGCTGCGCTTGAAATATCTGCAAGCCCGCCAATACTTGAAGCATAACCTGTAGCATAGCCGGTATTAGAACCCCAGCCATTTAAAATTGATGATGCTCCACCTGTTGCTAATCCGTAAATAGATCCTATAGATGCAGCTCCACTAGGAAATCCTGAATAATTGTATAATGAATCTACTCCATAAGATGAGCCGGTATTTGTTTTAGAATAGTAGGATGTCCCAGAAATATTCATGGTTTCAGAGCTTCCAAATATTGTAGCAAATGAAGATGGTGCCAATAAGCTTGCCATATTATATAGTAATCCGCCTGCAGCTTCAAAACCAGTTCCTGTACCGCTACCTGAAACTGTTAGGTCTCTTAAGCGGTCATAAGTTTCCCATAATTGAGCTTTTGCTGCGCCGCTTGCATCACCAAATTTGTTTGCTATTACTAAGTTACTGTCATTTTTGTAAGACATATTAAACCTCTTATATTACTTATTACTCTAACTTTCAAATGTTTTGAATGTGCTTTCAATATTTTTAGAAATAATTTTATGTACAGCATCCATTTCAGTTTGAAGAGCGTTTTGTTCTGTATCTAATGCTTTTAGGCGTAATTCTAAAGTTCTATCTTCAGTTTGAATTTGCTCAGTTTTAGCATTGATATCTTGAACTTTTTTCTCATATACTTGTTTTTCATAGTTATATTGGTTCATTGCATCTTGATATGCGTTTTCGTCAGTTACGCTGTTTGTTGTTAAGTCGTATACTACACTAGAACCTTCAAATTGAACAGATATTGCTCGACCGCTGCTATCATATTCAATAATACCGTATTTTGATAATTCTTTATTTTTTGTTTGGTAATCTGAATAATATGAATGAAGAGCTAATGTAGGATCTTGACGACAAGCTTCTAAACTATCATTTGTCGCAGATGTACCTGATGCAAAGTTTGTGTTTTTACTTGTGTCAGTCCATAAATAAATATTTTTTAATGCTTCTTCATTATTATTATTTTTATAGTCTAACCAATCTTTTGCTATTTGTGTATCAGGCCAATCTTTTGCTATTTGGTCTAATTGAGCGCTATAAGTTCCCCAAGCTCCAGTTGAGCTAGTGTCAGTTTTATCAACATCAGCTAAACATGTTAATTTTTTATTTCCAACTAAATAGTAACCAGGGTTATCTTCTGATTCTGGTATGTATTGAACTTGAGGATTTGAATTTGTATTTCTAATACCTGTATATTCTTCAACTTTTGCAGAATATGTTATATATGAATTGTAATTTATACCATCAGCATCTGTATAGTCTGCATCTTGAATACTAGTTATTGTTTGAGTAGAATCACCATTTTCAAAACTATATTGAGTTTTTGTGAAATCTGTTGTACTAGGTGCAGTTGGGACTTGCATGTCATACAATTGGTTCCATAACTCAGAACTCTGATTAGCCAAAGCCGTTCTAGCTTGGTTAATTTGTTGTCCTTCATATTCTACATTTGATTTTCTTGCGGCTAGTGAAATCCATCTTGCCTGAGATGCGGCCATGCCCATATATGCACTCTCCTTCTTATCTTCACATAAGTTTCTACCTAAACGGTTATATAATTATATTTTTTCAAAAGTCAATATAATCTAATATAATTATACGTTATTTATTAATATTTATATAACTATTTTCTGAAAAATCACCTATATAGTGGATTTTTCAGAAATGGTTGGGTCTATATCTTAACAACTTTACAGTTTTTTTATGTTTCTGCTAATATATTTATAGACTCGATTTTATTAGAGAAAGGTGTATCATGAAATTTTCTTCATCATTTAAAGTTGGATTATTGACATTGGTTGCGTTAATTCTATTGGTGGGGACTGTTCTAAAGGTTAAAGGTAGAGCATTTTCTTCAGCTAAAAGAATTGAAATTCAGTTTAAGGATGTTAATGGTCTTAGACCTGGCGCTGGTGTTCAAATAATGGGGCTTAAGGTTGGTCAAGTTGAAGAAATAACACCTGTTGTTGAAGGTGAAGATAGCTTTGTTAAGGTTAAGTTTGTAATTACAGATCCAACTGTACAAATTCCAAAGGCCTCATCTTTTTCTATTCAGCAATCAGGCCTTATTGGTGAATTA
>CAJMPQ010000010.1 GCA_905215335.1 uncultured bacterium
TTCCATAACTTTCAGCGGTAAATCTATCCATTTCTGCTTTTGATAAATCTACATCTGCTACCATATTGGTATCTCCACCTAGAGTTAAATTATTTAATGAGGATACGCCAACTTGGTTATTTACCATATTTATGGTGCCAGAATTTAATGTCAGATTATTACCATTTAGAACTGAATCTTTTCCTAAATTCAACATTATATCAGATAAGTTTACATTAGCAGAACCTTTTGCTCCTGTACTATAATCTACTGATTCAATATTATTATTTAAATATACAGAACCTGTTTCGTCACCCTTTAAAGATACAGTATAACCATCTAAACCGTTTATTTTATCGTCAATTATAAATTTACCTTTTGTTTTTGCTAATAAAATTAATTCAGATAAATTATCTACATAAATAGCTTCCGGACGCTTGCCATATTTATCTTCAACATAATTTCCTCTAATAATTGAAGTATAACCATCTTTTGCCATTAAACCAAAATCTTTTACAGTATATATTGCACCACCCTTTGCAACATTTTGTTCTGTCTTAGCATAATTTCCCAAGAAATTGGAATTTATAACTCCAACAGTGCGAGTAGCAAAATTCTCTGCTGAAAATTCTTCATAAATACTATTTTCAAATAAATATCCTTCAGAAAAAGCTTTTTCAAGCTCGTCTAATACCAAATCCCACTCGGCAGATGAAACTTTTTCAGTTATAGTATTTTCTAGAAAGATTTTATAATCCTTTTCCTTCACCATAGTTTTAACGTCGTCTATAGGAATAGGGTAATCAGATAAATCTGATATTGCCGCATACAAACTCAATGAATCTCCAGTTTCTGAATTTATCAATTTTATATTTGAAATTTTAATAACTTTATCAGCAGGCACATCAAAACCCAAGAATGAACCGTTATTATAGATAGCACCTCCACCAACAGGTGTAACTATAGATGAAATGTAATTATTTACAAAATTAGCTTCTAAATTAGATATTTGAGCATTATCATTTACAAGTGCACCTCCCCAAACGGCACCTTCATATACCTCTTTCGTTGCAGTATTTATAGCATAGTTACCAACAAAATCTCCTTTTATACTATCTATTGTTGATCCATCAAAATTAAAAATTGCACCACCACCCATATATCCAGGATAAGCATCCATATCAGAAAACCCAACAACATGATTTCCATAATAATTTCCAGATATAGAGCCAATAGAAGATTGATAATTAAATATAGCTCCACCTTGAGGTGCAATGTAAGTATCACCATTTACATAATTATTTATAAAATCACCTGTAATTGAACCTATTGATGTTCCTAAACTATAAATAGCACCTCCTCTCCAACCATTATCAACATAATTTCCGATAAAATCGCCATTAATATTTCCTATAATTCCACCATTAGAACTTATTGCGCCACCATCAGCTCGACCTTGCCCTCTACCTAATGCATGATTCCCAATAAATGACGCATTAATTTTATTTATAATACCACCATTATAAATAGCTCCCCCATAACCATCTGAGTATCTATCTATTACATAATTACCTATGAATACGCCATCAATTTCATCAATTACAACATCTTTATCATCATAATTTTCTTGATCGTTAAAAATTGCGCCCCCGCGAGTATCAGATACTCGGTTTGTATCTGCATAATTATTAATAAATATTCCAGAAATTTTACCAATATTTCCAGAATTTGCAATAGCTCCTCCAACCGCATTAACAGCATTAGCATCGGAAAATGTGTAATTATTTACAAATATTCCAGAAATTTCAGAGACATCACCTATATTATAAATTGCACCCCCAGCATTACTCGTTAAATAAGTTACACCAGAAGATTTAGTTGCTCCTTTTGCATAATTATCAACGAAAACACCATCAATTTTTTTTATATCCCCACTATTATATATAGCTCCACCCTTCGCACTAAACCCATCCTGTACATAATTATCTATAAAAAGACCAGTAATAGAACCTACATTCCCATTACTATTTGCAATAGCTCCTCCGTGCCTAACTCCAGAACTAGAATATTTATTAATATAATTGCTAACAAATTTACCAGAAATAGAATCTACATTTCCACTTTCGATATTTATAGCTCCACCAATAAAATCAGAGTTATTACCTATCGTTCTTGAAAAGGAAACATAATCACCACTTATTCCATTTTTATAAGTATCATCAGTAACAGTTATCTGACTCCCTGTAGATTCACTTGGGACAGCATCAAATTTCACTGTAATATCAGCATTATCTGATGTTACCTCGTTTAATGCACTATCTCCTTTTTCATCTTTTATCCAACCAAAGTGCTTTTCACTAGGTCCAGTTCCAAATGTTACTTGCTTTAAATCTAAACGATAATACACTGGAGTCATAGTTTTTGTATCGGAATTATATGTAAATTTTGTGACAATATTATCCCCTGCTGGTTTTTCTCCTCCAGTTTGTATTTTTGTTAATGTATATATTTTTTCAGAGTTAGAAGAATTTTCATCAGCTATAGTAATGTTATTCGAATCATCGTTTTTTTGAGGTTCTTGCACTAAATCTTCAGCATAAACACCATTCATACTTAATGCTAACAATGACGCAACAATTAGTGCATTTGAGGTTTGTTTTGAAACTCCTAAATTACAAGAATACCCTGATTTTATAATTTCATTCATATCCATCATCCTCAATTCACCATTATCGATGCTTTTCCTATCGATATTTTTTAGAAACCATCTTTACTGATTAGGGCAAATACTTAACAAATTTGAAACATCGAATATATATCCCAATCATATTATATAATTGTTTTTATAAAAATACAAGTGTTTTATAATTCTAAAGTATTAATTCGATACAAACACGCAAAAAAAAACGAGCTCTATACTGAACTCGTTTTTTTTATTTGTAAAAATAAACTATGAACAACCTGAGTATCCACATTTCAAACAGATAAAACATCCTTCTGCCATTTGAATTTCATTTCCACATTCCGGACATTTTACAGTTTTAATTTCTCCAGTTGGATTATAGTTTTCAACTTCCTCATTCTTACTGTCAACTTCAGGCTTTGATTCTACGGGTTTCATTTCTACTGTTTTTTCTTTTTTCTTATCATCCAAATTCATTGGTTGGAATTGACGAGAGTTGTTTCTATAAACAGTAATACCTTTTAGGTTATTTTTATAAGCTAAGATATAAGCTTCTTTTATATCTTCTCTAGTTGCAGATTCTACAAAGTTTACAGTTTTTGAAACAGCATTGTCTGTATGTAATTGGAATGCTGCTTGCATTTTTACGTGCCAATAAGGTGTTACATCATGCGCAGTTGCAAATATATTTTTAATTTCATCAGAAACACCATCTATATGAGCAATTGTACCTTCTTTAGCAATCTTAGACATCATTTCTTCTGAATATAAACCATGTGAAACCATATAATCTTTAAAGATTGGGTTTACTTCAAGCATTTCAGTTCCATCCATAATCAGTCTAGAGAATACCAATCCAAATAATGGTTCAACACCGCCTGAAGCTGATGCAATCATTGAAATTGTTCCAGTTGGAGCAATACAAGTTGTTGTAGCATTTCTCAAACCATATTTTTTAATATCTGCATCGATTTCAGCCCATTGTTCATCTGAAATTTTACCTGCAGATTTACCTTTATATTTATTGAACAAGTAATTATCTTGATCATAAATACTTCCCTTAAAGTTGTTAAAACTTCCTCTTTCTTTTGCCATTTCAATTGATTCTTTTTTAGAAATATAATCAATGAATTCCATTACTTGCCCTGCAAGTTTTGTACCTTCTTCTGAATTATAAGAGATACCCATTTTCATCAACATATCAGCCCAGCCCATTACACCTAGACCAATCTTTCTATTATTTTGAACCATTTCTGAAATTTGAGGTAGAGGATAATTATTAACAGCAATTACGTTATCTAAGAAACGCATTGCAGTTTTTGTAGTTTCTGCTAATAAATCCCAATCAACTTCCCAACCATTTGAAGTTTCTTTCATCATCAAACCTAAGTTAATAGAACCTAAGTTACAAGCTTCATATGGTAATAAAGGAACTTCACCACAAGGATTAGTTGATTCAATAGCACCTACTAATGGAGTTGGGTTATCAGCATTCATTTTATCAATAAATACAATACCTGGTTCGCCATTTCTCCAAGCTCCATCCACGATTAAATCAAATACTTCTTTTGCATTCATTCTGCCTACAACTTCATTATTTTGTGGATTGATTAAATCATAATCGGTACCATTTAAATAAGCTTCCATAAATTTATCTGTAATAGCAACAGAAATATTAAAGTTATTTAATTTATTGTTATCAGATTTGCAGTTAATAAAGTCAATAATATCTGGGTGATCAACTCTCAAGATACCCATATTAGCACCACGTCTTGTTCCACCTTGTTTAACGGCTTCAGTTGCAGCGTTAAACACTTCCATAAATGAAACCGGACCTGATGAAACACCCATAGTTGATTTAACTACACTATTTTTAGGTCTTAATCTTGCAAATGAAAAACCTGTTCCACCACCTGATTTGTGTATCAACGCAGTATTTTTAACGGTTTCGAAAATACCTTCTAAACTATCTTCAACAGGTAATACAAAGCAAGCAGCCAATTGTCCAAGCTCACGACCAGCATTCATTAATGTAGGTGAATTTGGCATAAAATAACGACTTGTAATAGCTTTGTAAAATCTATCTGAAAGCTTTTTTACATCAGCTTCTGATTTTCCAAATTTCAAATCACCAGCTGCAATTGTATCTGCTACACGACGGAACATATCTTCCGGTTTTTCAATACAATTACCATCTTTATCTCTCTTTAAATATCTTTTTTCCAAAACTTTCTTCGCGTTTTCAGATAAGTTTAGGGACTCTTCTACACATGTACTGCTGTTGTCTGACACATTAACCTCCATAATCTGACTTTATATAATGTTTAATAATATCTACTTCCCAAAATAAAGCATGCCAATGAACATACTTTATAAAAATTCTACTACATATCAAAGTTTTATTGCAAGAATATTATATATTTTTCAAAACATTTCGTAACCTTTTAAATTTTCATAAACAAATACAATATTATTATCCAGAAAGAGAATACAATTCTCACTTTTTGTGATATTCTATAAGCATGATTAGGAGAGGTTTTAGGGTTTTATTGTGTATATTATTAGTTGCAATTTTATGCAAGGCTTGCCTTGTCAAAGATTCTGCACCTGATATAACAGAAAGCAATTCAAAAAAAGAAGAATTAAATACTGTTGAATATCCCACACCTAAAAATGTAACAATTCATGGTGTTGATTACTTGCAATCTCAAGCACCTATCGGAAAATTTGGTGGAGATTTAGTTTCTTCAACAATAGGAGAAGGACCAAAAACATTCAATCCCTTCAACAGTAAAGATAATATTTCAGGTTTAATGTCTGGAATATTATATGACGGGTTACTCTCTTCAGATCCTATAACAGGTCAACCTATACCAAAATTAGCAAAATCATTTTCTATATCGGATGATGGGAAAACTTATAATATAAAATTAAGACACGGAATAACTTGGAGTGACGGTAAACCTATAACTGCAGATGATGTCGTATTCACTTGGAAAGATATAATTTTTGCGGGTCTTGGAGACACCTCAGTTAGAGATTCTATTGTAATCGATGATAAACTCCCAACAGTAAGAAAAATTGATAACTATACTGTTGAGTTTAAAACACCAAAACCTTTTGCGCCATTTATCAGAATGCTTTCAACTCCAATTGCACCAAAGCATTACTTCATGCCAGCAGTAAAAAAAGGTGGACAAGATTTCGATTCATTCTTATCTACAACAACCAAACCTACAGATATGGTAACTTCTGGAGCATTCAAACTAAAAGAATATGTTCCTGCTCAGCGTGTAGTTTTTGAAAGAAATCCTAACTACTATGAAATCAACACAAAAGAACAAAAACTTCCTTACTTAGATAGAATAATCTATTTAATAGTAGGAGACTTGAATAATGAAGTTTTAAAATTTGAAGCAAAAGAACTTGATGTAATTTCGCTACAAGGTTCTAAAGTTGCCAGATATAAATCTCTTGAACCACATTCAGATTTTAAATTATATAATCTTGGACCGGATACTGGAACCATGTATTTATCTATGAATTTGAACAACAGAAAAAATGATAAAGGACAATATTACGTTAATCCTGATAAGCAAACTTGGTTCCAAGATTTAAACTTTAGAAAAGCAGTAGATTATGCAATTGATAGAAAAAACATGGTACTAAATATCGCTAATGGTATTGGCGAACCTCTATTCACTGCAGAAAGCTTAAATTCAATATTCTTAAATAAGAATTTAAAACCTTATGATAAAGACATTAATAAATCAAAAGAACTTCTACAAAAATCAGGTTTTTATCAAGATAAAAAAGGTAGATTATTCGATAAACATGGACATAGAGTTGAATTTGACCTATATACCAATGCAGGGAATACAGAAAGAGAAGCTATTGGTGTTATGGTAAAACAAGACTTAGAAGACTTAGGAATGAAAGTTAATTTTAAACCTATCGAATTTAATTCTTTAGTGAACAAACTCGTGAGCACCTATGATTGGGATATGGTAATTATGGGACTAACAGGTTCCCCTCTGGAACCTAACGGAGGAAAAAATGTATGGATGTCAGATGGTAGACTTCATATGTTTAACCAACGCACACCTCAAGAAGGTAAAGTTGGAATATTACCTTGGGAAAAAGAAATAGATTACCTATACACGCAAGGAGCTTTAGCAACAAAATTTGAAGACAGAAAAAAATACTATGATAAATATCAGGAAATTGCATATAATGAAAAACCATTCATTTATATTTATTCTCCTGTACGAATAGTAGCTATACGAAACAAATTTAAAAATTTATATCCTTCAAGTTTGGGTGGAATCACTCATAACCTTGAAGAAATTTACATAGGAGAGTAGTTTTATGGAAACCTTAAAATACATACTAAAAAGAATACTCCAAACTATACCGTTACTAATTATAGTATCGTTAATAAGTTTTTTCATAATAAGACTATCTCCTGTTGATCCACTTGCAGAATTAAAACTAAATCCATCAATTTCACCCGTTACAGTTGAAAGAGAAAGACAAAGATTAGGCTTAGATAAACCTATTATCGTCCAATATGGGAAATGGGCAAAATCTTTTATAAAAGGAGATTTAGGCGTAACTTCCACTGGAGAAAAAGTTAGTCAAAAATTAAAAGAAAGAATTCCAAATACACTTTTACTAACAACAATAGTAATTTTACTAACTTGGCTTGTTGGAGTGCCATTAGGTATTATTGCAGCTGTAAACTGGAAAACTCCATTTGATAGAATGTTAACAGTTCTAACAAGTATTGGTATGGCAATTCCATCATTTTTCTTTGCAGTTCTGTTACTTTTATTTGCGGTAAAAACAGGTTGGTTTCCTATTGGAGGTTTAACTTGCCCAAACTTTCAAGATATGAATTTTATACAAAAATTTCTAGATATATCTCATCATTTAGTTTTACCTGTACTGGTATTATTTACTATCTCTTTAGCCAGCTTACAAAGGCAAATGAGAGCCAATATGCTAGATGTTTTAGATAGTGATTATATAAAATTTGCAAGAGCTAAAGGCTTGAGCGAATTCGCAGTAATTTATAAACACGCCTTGCGAAACGCAATGAATCCAATGATTACATTATTAGGTTTTGAATTTGCAGGTTTATTATCAGGTGCTGCACTAACTGAATACGTATTCCAATATCCGGGACTTGGAAGATTAATACTTGAAGCTGTAATGAAATCGGATATAAATCTTGTTATGGCTTCACTTATGATGGGGGCAGTAATGCTCGTGCTAGGTAATCTAATCGCAGATATACTACTTATAATTACAGATCCAAGAATCAGGGTGAAATCATGATAAAAGAAGTTTTTCAACAATTATGGAAAGATAAATTTGCTAGAATTGCCTTAATAGTATTAGGCATAATTTATCTTGCTCTTTTTCTTGCAGATTTTATTGCACCTTATACAAAAGATTTTTCAGACAGAACAATGGCTTATGTTCCTCCATCTAAAATATTTACAATTACATCCGATGGAAAACTATCTAAACCTTATACATACAACTACATTAGAGAATTTGATCAAAATAATTTAGAAATAAAATATACACTTGACCGTTCAAAAAAACATTATGTAAAATTCTTTGCAAAAGGTCAACCTTATAAATTTTTAGGATTGATACCTATGAAAAGACATCTGATAACTACAGATACTGACGGTCGATTATTTTTGTTAGGTACAGATATTAACGGCAGAGATGTATTTTCCAGACTTTTGTTTGGTGGAAGAATATCTATGACCATAGGATTTTTAGCACTATTTGTATTATTTCCTATTGGTTTGTTATATGGAGGAATCTCAGGATACTTCGGCGGAAAAGTAGATATGATTATGATGAGGTTCGCAGAAGCTGTTATGTCTATTCCTAGCTTTTATTTATTGATAATTTTAGCTTCTATTTTACCGTCCGGCATGACCAGTACTCAAAGATTTTTACTCATTGTAATAATACTTGCACTAATTGGATGGGCCGGATTTGCAAGAGTTGTAAGAGGTATGGTTTTATCAATAAAAAATCAAGAATATGTTCAAGCTGCAAAATCAGTTGGAGCATCAAATTTGAGAATTATTACAAAACACATTCTTCCACAAACAACCAGTTTTGTTATTGTTGCAATGACTCTATCTATACCTTCATACATTCTTTCGGAATCAGGACTAAGTTTCTTAGGACTAGGAATTCAACAACCTGATGCCAGTTGGGGTAACATGCTTAAAGAAGCACAAGAATTTACAAACATTTTATATAGACCATGGCTACTAACCCCAGGTTTCTTAATTTTTGTATCAGTTTTGGCTTTTAATTTAATAGGTGATACAATAAGAGATATATTGGATCCACAAAGTAAAGTGCGATAAAATTTATATTTTAGAGATTATTATTTAAAGGGATTAGAATTATTATGGAAGATACGCTAAATCATTTAACGAACATTATCAATTTGGATTACATAATCAGAATAACTATCGCTGTTATATTCGGTTTTTGTATAGGCTTAGAAAGAGAATTAACTAATAAATATGCAGGACTACGTACACATATTTTAGTATGTCTTGGAGCTTGTGTTTTTACTCTTATTTCAATTTATGGGTTCCCAACATTTGCTCCGGGTGACAATGTTATAATCGATCACGCAACTGGGGTTAGAGACACATCTCGTGTAGCTGCACAAATTGTTACCGGTATTGGTTTTATCGGTGCAGGTACAGTTCTTAGAAATGGCCCTATTGTTTTTGGTTTAACAACTGCAGCAACACTATGGATTGCTGCAAGTATTGGTATGGCTTGCGGTGCAGGAATGTTTGAAATTGCTTTTGCGGGTACTGTATTATCCATCCTAACACTTGTTATGATAAGAATATTTGAAAGAAAAGTTCTACCTACTAGTACTAAAAAAACTAGAAGAATAAAAATCAACCTTACTTGCATAAGCGAAGCCACTGAAAAGATTTATGATTTTATCCTTGAAAAATATCCTAATATATATGAAATGACTAAAAAACAACTAAAAACAGACGAAAAAAGCACAAAAATTGCTTGCGTTATCGATGTTAATACAAGAAAACCAATAAAAGATTTATATAAAACATTTGAAAAACTTGAAGGTATAGACTCTATTTCAATACAAGAATATAACGAGTAACTTTACTTTATAAATACTTTAAGATAAGATAAAACAAGATAATATAGATTTTTAAGGGAGACATAAGAGTTAATGAAATATAAACGAATTTTATTAAAAATCAGTGGGGAAGCACTTTTAGGAGAACAACAATTTGGTATTGACCAAACTCCGGTAAAAATGATTGCAAACGAAATAAAAAAAGCTTGCGAACTAGGAGCTGAAGTTGCAGTTGTTGTTGGTGGCGGAAATATTTTTCGCGGAATGAAAAACAGTGCTAAACTAGGAATGGATCAAGCATCAGGAGATTATGTAGGAATGCTTGCAACCGTTATGAATGCAATTGCTCTACAAAGCGCATTAACTCAAATAGGTGTACAATGTAGAGTTCAATCTGCTATCACAATGAACCAAATTGCAGAACCTTACATTAGACATAGAGCAATCAGACACCTTGAAAAAGGCAGAGTTGTAATTTTCGCTGCAGGAACAGGTAACCCATTCTTTACAACTGATACAGCTGCAGCACTTAGAGCTTCAGAAATAAATGCTCAAGCTATGCTTATGGCTAAAAACGGGGTAGATGGGGTTTACACAGATGATCCTAAAACTAATCCTGAAGCTAAAAAATTAGAACATATCACTTATGACGATATTATTAAAAATGGTTTAAAGGTAATGGACACATCAGCTTGTGCTCTATGTAAACAAAATAATATTCCAATTGTTGTATTTGATTTCAAAAAAGAAAATGGTATAAAAGACATCCTAGCTGGTCAAGATATTGGAACATACATAAATTAGTTAATATACGAAAGAGGTAAAAAATGACAGAATCTTTAGATGAATTATTCTTATTCGGAGAAGAAAAAATGGAAAAAGCAATTGCCCAACTTCACAAAGAATTTGGTTCAATTCGCTCAGGACGTGCAAATCCTGGCATTCTAGATAAAGTCGTTGTTGAATACTATGGTGCTCCAACTCCACTTCGTCAAATGTCACAAGTTTCAGTTCAAGATGGTACAACTTTAGTTATCACACCTTATGATAAATCTATTATGAAAGAAATTGAAAAAGCTATTATTAAAGCTGAAATTGGTATCACTCCAAACAGTGATGGTACTTGCATACGTCTAACTTTCCCACCTCTAACAGAAGATAGAAGAAAAGAAATTGCTAAAGACGTTAAAAAATTAGGTGAAGATGCAAAAGTTGCAGTAAGAAATATCAGAAGAGATATGACTGATCAATTGAAAAAAATTGAAAAAAATGAAAATTTACCAGAAGATATGGTAAAAGATAACCAAGATAAAATCCAAAAACTAACTGATAAATACACAGGAAATATCGATACTGCAGTTGCAGCTAAAGAAAAAGAGGTTATGACAGTATAATGATTGATTTAGGCTTGAATAAAAACGCAACCAGAATGCTTACAGGTTTCATAATGGGAACTATTGTTTTAAGCTGTATAATATGGGGAGATTTAGCACTACTTGCTTTACTAGTATTTATGTTAATAGTAGGTTCTAGAGAGTATGTAAGAATACTAAATCACAAAGGTTTTTATCCAAGCCTAAAAGTCATATATCTTACAGAAGCAATCTTAACTGCTGTCGTATATTTTAAAAGATTTGATTTAGTAGCAATAACCTTAACAATATGTGCTATGTGCTCATTTATGTGGGTTTTATTTAGAGGTAGACAACCATATATTGCGAACGTTGCAACAACATTATTAGGTATGGTTTATTGCGGATGGTTTCCACTACATTTAATATTTTTAAGAGATTTATCTTGCGACAAATATGATAGCGGATTGGGATTTGTCGTATTAATGTTTATATCTGTTATCCTAACAGATGTTGGATGTTATTATGTTGGTTCTAAATTTGGCAAACACAAACTAGCTCCGGTAATTAGCCCTAATAAAACAATCGAAGGATCTATCGGTGGAGCATTTTTTGCAATTATTGGTTCTTTAGTTATAGGACTATATTTAGGAGCTCAATGGTATATCGCATTATTAGCAGGTTTAATATGTACAGCTTTTGCACAAATTGGTGATTTATCAGAATCACTTATCAAAAGAGATGCGGGTGTAAAAGATTCTGGTTCTAGTTTACCTGGACATGGAGGTTTTTTAGATAGAACTGATAGCTTTATTTTAACTATCCCTATTATGTACTATTTCTGCAAATGCTTTATATTCCAAACTGAATGGCAAACAACATTGATTAATTTTGTGAAAGGCTTGTTCTAATGAAATCTGTAGATGAAATTTTTGGGATTGAAACAATTACTAAAGATTTATATACAAAAGCGTTAACACACTCTTCTTTCACTAAAGAAAAAGACTTACCTTATACAGATTGCTATGAGCGTTTAGAATTTTTAGGAGATGCTGTTCTAAAATTAACAGTATCCGATGTTTTATTTAGAATGTTTCCAGATGCACAAGAAGGCGAATTATCAAAAATAAGAGGGATTGTTGTCTCTGATAATACTCTTGCAGATATTGCAAAAAACAATGGACTTCAAGAGTTGATTATAATGAGTCGACACGAAGAAAAACAAGGTTGTAGAAAACTAAATTCTATTTGTGCTTGCGCTTTTGAAGCAATACTTGGTGCATACTATCTTGATGGAAAATTTAAAGAAATTCTTCCATATATAGAAAAAACATTTGAACCTTACATAAATGATGTAAAAAATCATTTTGAAAAATTTAATGCTAAAGCTATTCTACAAGAATATACTCAAGGGCAAGATAAAAAAACACCCGTTTATAAAGTTATAAATGAAATTGGTCCAGAACACAAAAAAGAATTTGAAGTTGAAGTTCGTTATAACGATGAAGTTTTAGCTACCGAAAAAGGTAATAGTAAAAAAGAAGCTGAACAAAAATGTGCATATTCAGCTTGTAAAAAATTAGGGATTATATAAATGACAAAAATAATAGTTTCACCATCAATTTTATCCGCAGATTTTGCTAATTTAGAACGAGATATTAAAAAAGTAGAAAATGCGGGGGCTGATTGGTTACATGTAGATGTAATGGATGGACATTTTGTTCCTAATATTACGATTGGAATTCCTGTAGTCAAATCAATAAAAGCTATTACTAAATTACCTCTGGACGTGCATTTAATGATTGAAAATCCTGAAAAATACATAAATGATTTCGCAAAAGCCGGAGCTGATATTATAACTTTTCACTATGAAGCCGTAAAAAAAGAAAATTTAAAAGATATAATTAATCAAATAAAATCACATAATGTAAAGGCTGGTTTATCAATCAAACCTAAAACTAATCCTGAAGAAGTTTTAAATATTTTAAAAGAATTAGATTTACTTTTAATAATGACCGTTGAGCCAGGATTTGGCGGACAAAAATTTATGCCTGATTGCGCTGAAAAAATAAAACTAATAAAAGATAACGCTCCTGTTAACTTAATAATACAAGTTGATGGAGGCATAAATGCAGAGACTTCAAAAATCTGCACACAATATGGCGCAACATCTTTAGTTGCTGGAAATTATATTTATAAAGCTGATAATATAAATGAAGCAATTAATTCACTCAAAAATTAAGCAGGATTAATATTTTCACCTCTTCTAATTTTACGTTTTAGAATTTCATCTATATTAGTACTAGCTTTTGCAGTATTATCAGTACCATCATTTTGAGATGTTTTAACTGTTTTATCAGATTCTTTTTTAGTTGTTATTTTTATTTCATTTGAATCATCTTTATTAGAATCTTGGTTTGCTTGATTCTTTTGACTTGTACCAGCGACACCAGTAGCATTCTCTACCTTATTTTTATAACCACCTGCAGTTGAAATATTCTGAACAGAAGTTGAAGTAGCTTGAGATTGTAATTCTATAGCCATATCAGAATTAGTCAATGCTGATTCACCAGTTTTCACAGCTCTTCTTCCGATAATAATATCTAAAATTCTCCAGAATTCATAACCTTTAACTGAAGTCAATAAATCATTACCCACATTGACTGTTTCATTACCAAAATCTTTTGCAGTCAAATAGACATCAGATTGAGAGTTTAAAACAGAATTATACTGAATCAGATCATTCTCTGTTGAAGAAATATCACTTTGAGCTTTATTTCCATACTGTTGAAGCTGTGCTTGAATTTGATTTATTTTACTTAGTGATGAGACATTACCTCTATCATTATTCAAATTACTAACTTCATTTTTTAAAGTGTTCTTATCAGCCTGAGCCTTAGCCAATAATTCACTCATGTAATTCTCTAAATTTTCAATTTCACTATTAGACTGAGCCTCGGCATTCATCATAGATTCAATAGAATTGATAACGGATGAAATATTACTCTTACTATCTTGAGTAAAAATTTTAGCTTGAGTACGCAAACTTATACCAGCATTTTCTAATTGCTCACGCTTCAACTGAGCTTCAGTTTTATCTTCAACAACAGTATTTGAAGACTCATCTGTAGGAGTTGCTAATGCACCTTCTGAAGTTTCAGAATCAATAGGTGCTTGTACATCAGTACTCATTGGAGTTGTTGTAGGTTTTGTTTCTGATAAAGCTTTTTCATAGGTAATATCATCCGTTGTTTCCAACGAATTTCTTATCTCTTGTGCCCATTGCAAATATTGGGCAGGAACATCTACACCTTGTTGTTCATATTTTATAATTTCTTTTGCTGTTAAACGTCTCCAATCTATTTTTTGCGGAGATATAGCTTCTATTCTTGCAACATCCATAGTTATACCTTATGTAATTACAAATTAATATACGGACCAATACCTATATGACTTTAATTATTAAATAAAATCTTAACAAATTTTAAAATCATTCATCTAATTAAGGGATAACAATTTTATTTTATGAATATATTATAATAATAAAACAGAAAATGAGGATATAAATAATGACATATGAAGAATTAATGGCAAAAGCAATAGAAATTTCTCAAAACGCATATGTTCCATACTCAAAATTTCCTGTAGGTGCTTGCGTTTTAATGGAATCAGGAAACGTCTACTGCGGATGTAACTTTGAAAATTCTAGCTTCGGAATGACGATTTGCGCAGAAAGAAATGCAATAGGTACTGCAATTGCCAATGGAGAAAGAAAAATTAAAGCAATAGCAATATATTCTCCAAAACAAGACAATTGCACCCCTTGTGGAGCTTGCAGGCAAGTAATTCATGAATTTTGCGACAGAGATGAAGATGTCGATGTAATTGTTCAAATTCAAAATGAGCTAAAAGTTTATACTTTAGCACATTTATTACCGGAAAGTTTTACTTTATAAATGTACATAATCGAACTTATACTAGAAGCACTTAAAAAGAAAAAACAACCAACGATAAACAGTGATTATAATCCTATGGATAGCGACTCCATAGAAGAAGATTCTGAAACTTGTAATCATTTGTTTATGCCTTTGGATAGTACAAATACAATGTTCGCCTGTAAATATTGCGGACTAATTGTTCCAAAAGAAAAACTAAAAAATAAAAACATCTTTGAAAATAAATCTTTTTAATAGATATTTGTACAATATAAAAACCCTCCAACTTCAGAAATAATAAACTGAAAAAGGAGGGCTTTTATGTCAAAAAATTTAGGCGAAACTATTAACAACATAATGGAAGAGAACTCAACAAAAAAAGTTTTAATCTTCACTAACCACTTACAAATAATAGGTACAATCCATGAATATAGCAACAAATGCAACAACTGTAATGATTGCTTAATTGCATTAAAGGATGTAAAAATCGCAAGAATAGAAGAACTACATAATTGTGGCGAAAACGAATGTGAATGCAACTTAGAATCATTCTTTGAATATAGATGGTTTAACATAAGTGTAAATGCAATTGTTGGTTTTAGTATTATTCCTGAATAAACTAAAAAAGAGGAAGATAAAATATCTTCCTCTTTAAATTTTATAAACAATACCTTAAACTTTTCTCTTACGAGCAGCTTCAGATTTATGTTTTCTTTTTACGCTTGGCTTTTCATATCTTTCGCGTTTTTTAACTTCAGAAAGAATACCAGCTTTTTGGATTTTCTTTTTGAATCTTCTTAAAGCGCTTTCGATGCTTTCGTTTTCGCCAACTTTAACTTCTGCCATTTATATTTTCACCACCTTTATAGCTTATCTTATATAGGGTTACACCTTAGTATAAAACAAAACAGATAAAAATACAAGTAGTTTAAAATTTTTAACTACTTAAATGGCACAAAATGACTGCTTATTTTTATTTTCTAAAATAATCACAAATCAATTTTTCTTGACGAGGAAGCAGATGCTTAATACGATTTACAAGTGAATTATTTTGTAAATCTTCTAATTGTTTTTTTAATATAGCTTTTTCTAATAACACTTTATTGTATAAATCTGAACAAACCTGACTTTTATCAATATGTTCTCTTAATTTCGCCAGTTGTAATTCTTTTTCTCGTATAGAAGAAATAAGTTCTCGTTTCACGTTGAATAAACCTCTTATATATCACATATAAAGAATAAACTGTTCCTAGAAATTTAAAATCAACTTTTTAGGTGATTTTGAAAGATTTATTTAAGAAAATCATACTCATAGCCTAGTTTTAAAGCTTCAATATTTTTCGGAATAAGTTGTTTTCTATGAGGTGGAATTACATTATTTAAAGCTTTTTCCAAGGTCGCTAATGAAACTAATCCACTAGCCTTAGCTAACAAACCTAAAGATAAAATATTGGACATCTTAATATTGCCCAATTTATCTTCGGCTAACTTAGTTATAGGTGCGAATATGTAATTTATGTCATTTCTAGTCTTACATTCTTGTGCCAAAGAAGTATTTACAATAATAGTACCACCAGGTCTTACAAAAGATGTAAATTTATCAAATGAAGCTTGGTTTAAAACAATAATATAATCAGCCATAGATTTTTGAACTGCACTAACCTCATCATCAGCCATTACAATTGTGCAATTAACTGTACCACCACGCATTTCTGCACCATAAGAAGGGTACCAAGTCACATTTTTATCATCAATCATAAAGCCATTTGCTAACACTTCACCTGCTAACAATACACCTTGTCCACCAAAACCTGCTATTATAAAATCTTTTTCCATAAACTTATCCTTAATCCTCAGTTGTAATATCTTTATAAATTCCCGGTTTAAATATTTGCATCATTTCATTTCTAACTCTTTCATGAGCTTGATCCGGCGTCATTCTCCAGTTTGTAGGACAAGTTGAAAGAATTTCAACAAAACCTAACCCTAAACCTTTTAATTGAACCTCGAAAGCTTTTTTAATGGCTTGTTTTGCTTTTCTAATATTTGGAACTGTGTCTAAAGATACTCTAGCACTAAAAGCAGTTCCATCACACAATGCAATATGTTCTGCCATTTTTATAGGATAACCATAATAAGGAATATTTCTACCTGTAGGAGAAGTTGTAGTAACTTGTCCTAATAATGTAGTTGGTCCTAACTGCCCACCAGTCATACCATACGTAGTGTTATTAATACAAATCGCAGAAATTTTTTCGCCTCTTAAAGCTGCATGCATACTTTCAGCTAAACCAATTGAAGCAAAATCGCCATCACCTTGATATGTAAAAACGAATTTGTCAGGTCTAGCTCTTTTTATACCTGTAGCCTCCGCCATAGCTCGTCCATGAGGAGCTTCTAAGGCATCAACATTCAAGAAGTCATAAATTGTAACAGAGCAACCTATAGATGCCGCAACGATTGCATTTTCTGTTATTCCCAATTCATCCAAAACTTCAGCAACTAAACGAACTGCAACCCCATGATCACAACCCGGACAGAATGTATATTTAGCATCTTTTCTAAAAGAATCCGCTATTTTAAAAACTTGAGTCTCCATTACAATAAGCCCTCCACTTGAGATAAAATTTCTTCAGGTGCAGGAGGAGCCCCAACACCTTTATGTATAAGTTCAACCGGAACTTTACCATTCACAGCCAATCTTACATCATTAACCATTTGTCCCATATTAACTTCAACAACAACAAATTTTTTAACTTTATCAGCTAATTTATTTAATTGCTTATTAGGGAATGGGAATAGAGTTATAGGTCTGAAAAATCCAGCCTTTATTCCCTTATCTCTACACATTTTCATTGCTGTTTTAACATTTCTTGAAGTACTACCAAAACTTACAAAGATAATATCAGCATCTTCTGTACCAATTTCTTCCCATTCAGTTTCGTTTTCTTCAATCAATCTATATTTTTCATATAATTTTTCTAAGAATTCACATTGATTATCTGCTAAAGGTGCATATGATCTTATAATTCTGCCATCACGGCCTTTAGCTCCGGATAACGCCCAACTTGAATTATCAATTTCCGGATATGGATACTCTTTGAATTCTACAGGTTCCATCATTTGACCTAACAAGCCATCTGCCAATAATACAGTTGGATTTTTATATTTATGAGCTAAATAAAAAGCTTTATAAGTTAAATCAGCACACTCTTGAACAGAAGATGGTGCTAAAACTATAAGTTTATAATCACCATTACCTCCCCCCTTAGTGGCTTGGAAATAATCACCTTGAGAAGGATAAATATTACCTAATCCTGGTCCTCCACGCATAACGCTAACTAATACAACAGGAAGTTCATCTGCGGTTGCATAAGATAAAGCTTCTTGCATTAATGCAACAGCACAAGAAGATGATGATGACATAGCTTTTACACCAGTAGAACAAGCTCCTAAAACCATATTAATTGCAGCTAATTCACTTTCTGCTGACACATAAGCTCTTCCTAATTCCTGCATTTTACCGCTCATAAATTCACCGATTTCACTTTGCGGTGTAATTGGATAACCAAAATAGCACTGACAACCAGCTAAAACTGCTGCATTTGCTATTGCATAGTTACCTTTCATTAAAATCTTTTTACCTGTTATATTCTCAACCATTACTTATCCTTTATATACTTCTGTAATTGCTAAATCCGGACATCTTGTTGCACACATAGCACAACCTAGACATTCATGCTTTGGATCATCAAACTCAACAACCCTATTTCCAAGTTTATTTGTTCGTTCACTAATTTTTATTAGTTTTTTCGGACACTCTTTCATACATAAATAACAAGCTTTACACTTATTTTCATCTATAACAATGCGACTCATTATATCCCTTCCTTAAAAACTACCCTCTATAGTATTCTAACACTAATACTAAATTTTAAATAGAAAATATCTCTATTCTTAACATTTGTAATAAATCTATGAAATAAAATTTACTAAAATTTCTAAGCCTGTTAAAATTAAAATTGTAGGGATATATTTTTAAGGACTAAGAAATGGCTCAAGAATTAGATTTGATTGTTGGTTTGTTGAAGGAGATTAGACGAGCTAATACAAGTAATATTGAAGGTTTTGATAAACTTCTTGATAGTATAAATGAAAAGATTGAATTAATGGGAGATAATAAAGATTCTGCCAAGCTATTAAAAACATATTTGGAGGATCTAACTAAAGCTGTAGATGAAAAATACTCAACTACAGTAGACAAATTTTCTGCAATAGAAAATGCTCTTAATTCTTTATTTGAAAACTTAGATGAGCATGCCAAAACTAAAAATATTCAAAAAGCTTATAATACATTCAATAAAAACATTTCTGATTTTTATAACCAAGTAAACCTACAAAAAGAAATTATTGAAAAAATCAATTATTCTTTAGCCGCTATCAATTATAAAAAAGAAGACATAATTGATGCTTCAATTCTATTAAAAAATAACATAGAAGAGCTTAACAGAATGTATAAAAATATTACGAATAGCTTAAGTTCAAATTTAAAATCTATATTAACTATTCTTGATGAATCTGAAAATAAAAAAGATAAATCAAATGCAAAAAAACAATCTGAAATAATAAATAAATCACTTTCAGAAATAATTGAAAATCTAAAAAAGATTGATGAAAGAAATAATAATCTTGAAAATTTACTAAATAATATTGCTACAAACGAAAGCTTAAAAATATCTCAAGGTGTAATAGACTTAATAATTGAAAAATCAGAAAATATATTACAAAAAATATCATCATTAGCTTCAAAAAAAGATATTGAAAATCTTCAAAGTGCTTATGATGAAGATAAAACTTCTGGCATTTCAAAAGAAGATTTCACAAAAATCACAATAAAAACTGAAGCTTTAGTTAGTCAAACGGATGAAATTAGACAAAAGTTATCAAAAATAACAAAAGATGTAGAAGCTCTTTCTGACACAAAAGAGTTTGAATCATCATTACAAACATTATTTAAAAAATTTGAAAACTTATCTAATGAAATAACAAAATCAAGCATTTCAGATAACGTTTTTGACATCCAAACAAAAATAGATGGACTTAAAAACGAACTAGCTACAATAAAGAATATTATCTCAGATGTTAATGACGCTGTTGTATCAAAAGTTATTAACACTATTAAGAACATATCTTTCGCAAACGAAAGTTATGATATAAAGCAACACGTATCAAAAATGTTATCTCAACTTCCTCAAAAAGAAGATATAGAAAAAATAATTAATGATTCTGAAACGAATCAGGAAATCGTGACTTCATTAGTTCAAAAAACTGATGCTATCAATGAAAAAATTGAAAATCTTGCAACTCAACAAGATATTGAAACAATAAAAGAAAATCAGTCTACAATTGTAGAAAGTTTTCAAGATATAGCAAACAAAAATGATATAGATGCTATTGTTTCTAAAGCTGATGAAATTGAAAATATGATAGATAATTTAAACTTTGATACAGAGTTTGATAATATCTATAAAAAAACTGCAAACTTAGAAGATTGGTTAGTTTCATCACAAATCAAGGAACAAACTGAAGAAATAGCAAAAGCAATTCCAAACAAAACGGATAAAACAGATTTAGAACCAATTGTTGATAAACTAAACAACATTGTAGAACTTTTAGGTAGTGTAAAACCTGCTGAAAATGTTGAAGAAAATAAACAAATATACTCCAATGCATCTTCTAACTTTGAAGAAGTAAGAATTGAATTACTTAACACTTTAGATATGCATGATGACACTATTATTGCAAAATTATCAGAAATTCAAAATAACTTATCTAAAGCTATTACAATTGAAGATTTTAATTCTGTTTCTGAAGATTTAAAAGACTTTACAAACAGTTTAAAGCAACATATAACAGAAACCTCATCAAATCTTGAAGATATAAAACAACATCAAGATGAGATTTTAAACAAACTTGATAACATAGACTTGTCTGAAGTTACCGAAAAAGTATCTCAGGATATTGAACAATCAACAAATACTATTCAAGAATCGATTTCCAATTCAAACACTGAAATCGGTGAAAAAGTTGATACTTTAGATAAAAAACTTTCTTCATTAACAGAATATCTTAATATGGACTTCAAAATTAATGAAGAAGAAGTTCTAAGAGAAATTTCTGAAATAAAAGAAATTCTAGAAAACAAAAAATCAAACTTCGATGGTATTGAAATTGAAAAAAGTCTAAATGTTGATTCGATAGAACAATATCTTGAAGAACTAAAAAACATCTTAGACACATCAGATAAAGGTATATCACCTGAAATCAAACAACATTTAGAAAATATTGAAACAGAATTAAATAACTACAAAGAATTTAATGAAAATCAATTTACACAAATCATTGACAAATTAAATGATTTTGCACTAACAACAAAAAATGAAAATAAACTTCCTAGTAACGTTGGCGACTCTATTTCTGAAATTTCAGAAATAAAAGACCAAATCCAACAATTAGGAGAATCTTTTGCAACTCTAACATTTGATAAAAATTCACCTGAAGGTGAAATTTCAGACTTTGTTGCTGAAAAATTAAATGAAATTAGCGAAAATATTACAAGTTTAACTGCAGATTTTGAAACAAATCTTCAACAGGGCTTTGCATACAATGCCGAACTAATTGAAGAAAAAACATCTGTACTATTAGAATTTATTAAAGAATTAAGACATGCCAGCACTGGTAACATTGAATTATATGAAAGACTAACTGTAACTGACAATAAACTAATGGATTTCAAACAAGAATTAGAGTTGATCAATACAGACGTCATAGATAACATAAATTCAAAAACAGATAGACTAATAAAAGAACTTGGACCAATTAAAGAACTAATTACTTGTTTAGCAGTTCAAGCACCAGAAGGTCCTCAATCTAGTAAAATTCAAGAACAACTTGGAATTCTTCATGGCGCAGTTCAAGATGATGTTATTGAGTGCACAAAATACGCAAAAAGCACTTATGATAGATTAGAAGAAACATATGAACAAATATCAAAAGACTTAGTTGCAACTGAAAGAAACTTAAGAGATTTTATTTTAGGCGATATTGATTCAGTTATTATCAAAGTAGATAGCTTAAAATCAGATTTAGAAAAAGCTTTAAATAGCCTTACTCCTCCAGATGCTGACCAGATGGAAGAGCTTCATCAATTTGTTTCTCAAATCGCAACATTTAAAAAGGACCAACAAGAATACCTTAAAGAAATAGCTGAAGATATTAAAACTTCTATTGATAAAAAAATAACAGATCAACACGAAGAAATAAAATCTATGCTTACAGTTGCTATGAATAATGATGCAATTATTCTTGCGATTGAAAAACTAAAAAGATGCTTCAAATCTAGAATAAAAGAACTTAGCGAAATTCAAAAAGAAAACTTAAATAAAAATAATACAACAGATGAATTTAGCTCTAACCAATACGAAGCTGTATTTGAAGAAAACAAAAATGCAAAAGTTATAAATGAAATAAAAGAAGATTTCAATAAATTTTCAACTCTTATTGGCGAGTTATCTGATAAGAACCCGGAAATTACTGAAGTCCTAAACAGTATTAGAGATAAAATCGATACAATTACAGTCGTAAAAGTTGATAAAACTGATAATTCTAAAGATTTTGAAATTTTAGAAGACGAAGATGTTTCAGATGAAGATATCAAAGAAGTTGATATTGATATAGATTCAGATGCTGAAATCTTATCAGATACAGATACTGATAATGAAGAAGGCGATGAAGAAGAAGATAGTGATGATCTTTTTGACGATGATGAAGATGAAGAGATATTAGTTGGAGCTAATAACTTTGATTTCATCAAAGCCTTTGACTTGCTGAAACAAGATATCACTAATTTACGCAGTGATTTAGAAAAATATTTACCACAATCCGGTAATACAGAACCATCATCACCTATTAAACCTACATTGGGTTCTATTCCAACACTTGGTAATAATAACCTACTAATGTCATTGAACAACAAAGTAGAATTACTTGCCAAGACTCTAAACACAGATTGGTTAGAAGAAATAAAATCTTACTTAGCTGGTGGAGAAATACATTCATTGTTAGAAGATATCAATGATAAAATTAATATTTTAACATTGACAGATAACTCTGAATGGATTGAAGAAATAAAACAAGCACTAGATCAATTAAATAATAGTGATATTGGAACAGGTTCAAACCAAGAAATTCAATCAATGCTTGCTCTTATCAATGAAAAAATTGATATTCTTGCAACAAGTGAAGATTACGACTTGATGGAAGATGTTAGAGATGCAATTGAAAGAATTTATGAAGAAGACCTACAAAATCAATCTCAACAAAATGAAGATATCAAAAAACTTTTAAATACCTTAGATCAAAAACTTGATATCATAGCAACTTCAGATAATTACGACAGTATTGAAGATATCAAAGATTCTATTGATGCTTTAGATGAAAAAATAGATAATATTACAGAAAATATTCATTCGGATCAGTTAGATGAAATTAGAGATACTTTATCCCTATTAGAAGGAAAAGTTGATAAAATTACAGAAACTTCTGACTTCAGTAATTTGGAAAATATTCAAGATGTATTATCGGCAATAGAAAGTAAAATAGATTCTATAATCATCCCTGACAATAGTGATAACAATGTTAATATAGAAGATATCAAATATACACTACTTGGCGTTGATGAAAAAATTGATGCCATAAACTTAAAACCTATAGAAGAAAAAGTTGAAAAACTTTCTTTCTCTGATGCAAAAATAACTTCAATGTTAGAAACCCTAAATCATAAAATTGATATAATTTCTAGCAGTGAAGACTCAATAAATACACAACAAGATATTGATGATGTAAAACATTTGATACTTGCTCAAATGGATTATATTGAACGCCTTGAACACAATAATAAAACAGATGCGTTCAAAAAATGTTTAAAAGAATTAACTTTAGAAGTTAATAACCTAAACTTAAATACAAATTCAAATAATAAGAATCTTCAAAAAACTTTAAAAGACATGAAAGAATCAATTATGGCTGCAGTTGTAACCATATTTGAACAAGTTTCATTCATTGAAGAAACTGAAGAAATTAAAGATTTTGTAGAAGAAAAAACTGATGTAATCAATAAAAACTTAGTTGAAGTAACAAAACAATTAAGACAAATTACAAACTCAAATGAAGATCCTGATTACACCTATTCAATGCAAGATATAGAATCTGATTTAGCAAAATTAAGATTGGCACTTAATGAACTTCAAAATAATGAATTAGAAAGTCAATCGAGTGAACTTGCAAACATATCAGATACACTATACAGAATAACAAACACTGTTGAAGAACTTCAAAGCTCAATGACTCAGGATGAAATAAAAGATCTAAAATCTGATATTTCAAACATTCAAGAGCAAACTCAGAGATTATTAATAAATTCTGATGAGTCTTATAATGCATTAAATAGTGGATTAGAAGACTTTGGAAAAATAATTACAGATCAAATTTCCAACAAAGTAGATAAAGTAACAACACTACTTGAAAAATCTTCCGATTCTGATAAAGTTATGCGCCAAGCACTTATCTATATGGGAGAATGGATAGATTCAGCAAGCGAAAGTATGAACAAAATTTCAACAAATTCTGACGAAATTATTGAAATTAAACATTCTATAGATAAACTGAAGAAAGATATACCGGAACAAACTGATATATTAAATTCTATAGAAGAAAAATTCGACGAACAACAAGAACGCTTGAGTTACTTTGAAAAACAAATCAATAAACTTGCAAATATAGAAGAAAAATTTGAAGAACAGCAAGAAAGAATTGATAGATTAGAAATGACAATCGAAAAAATTCTAAATGCAGTAGAAGATATTGATGATTCCAAAGTAACAAGAAAAATTGATAAATTAGATAAGCAATTATCAAAACTTAGTACAAATATAGAAAAGCTGGCATCATATGTTGACTAATACCCTAATAAAAGAACTAAATAAAGCATTACCCAAAGATAACATACTTTCAGATATAGAAGAACGCTATGTTTATTCAGTTGATGCTTCAAATGATCCTTACACAAAATCAACATTACCTGATGCTATTGTATTTGTCGAAAATATAGAACAAGTTCAAAAAGTTGTTAAAATTGCCAATCAACAAATGATACCAATCATATGCAGAGGAGCAGGAACAAACACTGTTGGAGCTTGTGTTTCTACGCATGGTGGAATAATTTTGAATTTTTCTAAAATGAATAAAATTTTAGAAATAAATCCCGAGAATATGACTGCAAAAGTACAACCTGGAGTTGTTGTAGGAGATTTACAACAAGAAGTTGAAAAATTCGGGTTATTCTATCCACCTGATCCATCAAACTTAAAAGTTTCAACAATAGGTGGCAGTATTGCACAAAATTCTGCAGGTGCAAGATGCTTTAAATATGGCGCAACCAAAGATTACATAATTGATATGCTTGTTGTGATGGCTAATGGAGAACTAATCAGAACAGGTTCTAATACAATAAAAAATGCAACCGGTTATAATTTAGGAAGCCTATTTATAGGTTCAGAAGGGACATTAGGCATTGTCGTTGAAGCTACAATAAAACTTATACCAAAACCTGAAGCTACACAAGTAGTTATGGCTTATTTTGATAAAGTTGAAGATTCAATTGTTGCAGTAAATAAAATTATAGAAAAACAAGTATTTCCAGCCACAATTGATTTTATGGATAAAAACGCAATACAAACAGTTGAACAGTTTTATCCAACAGGATTACTTTGCGATAAAGATGCGGCTCTAATAATTGAAATCGATGGATTTAAGTCAAACATTTCAGAACAAAGAGAAACTATTTGTAAAATACTACGAGAAAACAACGCTGCAAATATACAATATTCAACAACAAAAGAAGAATCAGATAATATCTGGTCAGCAAGACGTTCTTCAATGGCAGCCTGTACAAAACTAAAACCAAATGTAACTACTGATGATATAATTGTTCCTCGCAGTAATCTTGCAAAACTAGTTAAAGGTATTCAAGACATATGTTCAAGACACAATTTAACAGCTTGTATGGTTGGTCATGTAGGAGATGGCAGTGTACATCCTCAAATACCTATAGATTATAACAATAAAGAAGAATATAGACACTATAAAATTGCAAAATCAGAAATATATCAATTAACCGTAAAACTAGATGGTATTATCTCAGGCGAACACGGTATTGGATTGGAAAAGAAAGCTTATATATCTAAAGTTGTTGATGGCGGAGCTTTAGATTATATGCGACTTATTAAAAAAACATTTGACCCTAAAAACATACTTAATCCATACAAAATATTTTAAAGCAATAATTATAATTTAAAATTTAACAAATCAATCAACTCAACACCTAAAGCCTCAGAGATTCTAACTAACGTAGAATACTTTGGATCATTTGTACCACATTCAATACGACTTATTGATCGGGTTGTTAATCCTGTTTTTAAAGCTAAATCTAACTGAGAAATACCTTTTTTAACCCTTTCATATTTAATTTTATAGCCAAGTTTCAAAAATTCTGCTTTATCCATCCCCTAATGATATATTATTGACAAAAAATAATCGATATACTATACTTACATTACTAGACATAAAGTATATATTTTAGAAAATTTGTGAGGGTATATGCATAAAAAATTAAGAGCTTTCACATTAGCTGAAGTGCTAATAACTTTAGGAATAATCGGAATTGTTGCAGCAATGACTATACCAACACTTATAGCAAGAGTCGACCACGCTCAAAAAATTTCATTATTAAAAAAAGCACACTCAGCTATTAATCAATCGGTAAGACTTGCGAGTGACGATTATGGAGATTTTACAAGTTGGGACAATAAACTTTCAACTATGGACTTCCTACAAAAATACATAGCCCCCTATATGAAAATAACATTATACTGTACTAACTATAAGGTTTGTAACTATACAAGTAGTACACCTTGGAAAAGATACAATGGAAATGGAGATTATACAGGATTCAATGTATTTAGCAGAATTCCATTTTTCACAGTAGATGGAATTTTATATTCCATATCATTAAGTGGAGGTACTACAGTTCCAGATCCAGATGTACAATATGATTACAACTACATCGGAAAAAATGCTATATTCATTGATGTAAATGGCTCCAGCTTACCAAACCGATTTGGAAATGATGTTTTTATGCTAGTACGAAATATAGATGGATCGATTATGCCTTTAGGATATAATTTGTCAGATAAAAACATCAATAACGACTGCAGAAAGCAGGGAAAATGTTTATATTGTGCAGAAAAACTCAGACGAAATGGCTGGAAATCAACTGCTGACTATCCTTGGTAAAAACGACATAATATTTGCCAACTAAAATACAATAACTTGAAAAACAATTACCCGTGTGGTATCCTTTTTATGCTGATAAATAAAGAAAGAAGGAAAAAATGGCAGAAGTTAGAGTTAGAATAGCACCATCTCCAAGTGGAAACTTGCACGTTGGTACTGCTAGAACAGCATTATTTAATTACTTATTCGCAAAAAAAATGGGCGGAAAATTCGTTTTAAGAATCGAAGATACTGATGCTGAAAGAACAAGCCAAGAATACATTGATAATATTTTTGACAGTTTAAAGGCACTAGGCTTAAATTGGGATGAAGGTCCTGACGTTGGTGGACCTTACGGACCATATACGCAATCTGAAAGATTTGATATTTATCCAAAATATGTACAAAAGCTTTTAGATTCAGGATTTGCTTATGAATGCTTCTGTACTCCAGAAGAACTTGAAAAAGAAAAAGAAGAAGCTACAGCAGCTAAAAAGCCTTATGTTTATTCTAAAAAATGTGAAAATCTTACAGAAGAAGAAAAAGCTAAACTTAGAGCTGAAGGAAGAAAACCAGCTATCAGATTTAATATAGCAAAAGCTCAAAAAGCTTTCCACGATTCTTCTATACTAAAATTCAATGACCTTGTAAAAGGTGAATTACATATGGATACAGATTTATTAGGCGACTTTGTTATCCAAAAATCAAATGGAGCTCCAACTTACAACTTTGCAGTTGTAATTGATGATGCTTTAATGAAAATTTCTCACGTTATTAGAGGGGAAGACCATATTTCAAATACATACAAACAAATCTTAATCTTCGAAGCTTTAGGATTTGAAGTACCTCAATTTGGACACTTAGGTATGATTTTAGCTCCAGATAGAAGTAAGTTATCAAAAAGACACGGTGCAACAGCTGTTTCAGACTTTGTAAAACAAGGTTATCTAACAGAAGCACTTATCAACTTTGTAGCTTTATTAGGTTGGGCACCTTCTGATGGCGAAGAAATTAAACCTGTTGAAGAAATTGCTAAAGATTTCAGAATTAACGAAATTTCTTCTTCTAATTCAATTTTTGAATATGACAAATTAAAATGGATGAACAGCCATTATATAAAAATGCTTCCTATTGAAAAATTGAAAGAAATGTTAAAACCATATTTAACACAATACAATTTGGAAGAATTAACAGATGCTCAATACACAAAAATGGTTGAAATCACAAGAGAACCATTAACATTATTATCTGACATCACAGATGCAGTACCTTACTTCTTTGGAAAAGATGTAAAAATTGAACCTGAAGTTCAAACTGACGTTCTTGATACTGAAGTTTCACAAAACGTATTGAAAGATTTTGTTGCAAAAGCTCAAGATTGGGAATGGACAGAAGAAAATCTTCACGAAAAACTTGAAGAATTTAGAGGCGAATGGAAAGCTCAAGGTGTAAAACCTAAAGTTACAATGTGGGCAATCAGAGCAGCTATTTCAGGAAGAACAAGAGGTGCTGATATGATTGGTATTCTTGAAATCCTAGGTAAAGAAACTTGTCTATACAGAGCTAAACAAGCTATAAAATAATAGATAAGAAAAATACTTCAAAAATAAAAACCTCAGACTTTCTGAGGTTTTTATTTTTTGCAGAAAATTGTAAACAAATGTAAAAAATCTCAACAAATATCTCAAGTTAATAAACAAACATACCGAATAGTAAAATGTGGTTACGAAATATTGAAAGAGGTTTTAAAATGGAATTTAAATTTGATGAAACAACATTACTAGAACACAAAAATAACGAAGAAAATGACACAAATTCTTATATGATAATTTCAAAAGCTCCATCAGTAAAAGAAGCTGATATGCAAAATATTATTGAAATTATTGATGAATCAGGCCATGAAGTAAGTTGCACTTATGATAAATTTGTTGAGATTTTTGACGAACAAGGTTTATCTGGATTTATTTTATAGAAGAAATAGCTGAAATATGAAAGCAAAAGAGATACTTAATAAGTATCTCTTTTTGTTTGTAAAAACAAAAAATATTTATGCTAATATAAATTTATGAATAATTTTAAACACTATACAGTAATGAAAAATGAAGCCGTAGATGCACTAGATTGCAAAGACGGATTAGTTTACGTAGACTGCACTTTAGGCGGTGGCGGACATAGCGAACTGATATTACAAAGAATCTCTCCAAATGGAAAACTTATATCTTTTGATATAGATCAAGACGCTATTGATGCAGCTTCAGAAAGATTACAGGAATATAAAAACCTTACAATTGTAAAAAACTCATATACAAATATAAAAGAAGTTCTAAAAAATTTAGGAATTGAAAAAATTACCGGCGGTATTTTATTTGACCTTGGAGCATCATACCACCAATTAACAAAACAAGAACGAGGTTTTTCGTTTTCAAAAGAAGCTCCTCTTGATATGAGATTTAACATGGATTCTGACTTCTCTGCAGATGACGTTGTAAATGGATATTCTGAAGATGAATTAGTAAGAATTTTTTCAGAATACGGCGAAGAAAGATTTTCTAAAAGAATTGCCAGAAAGATTGTTGAACAACGAAAAATAAAAAAAATAGAAACAACTACAGAACTTGCAAACCTAATAATTAACTGCACACCAAAAGTTAAAAGTTCTATTCACCCGGCTACAAGAGTATTTCAAGCCATTCGCATAGAGGTAAATGATGAGTTACAAAATGTTAAAAACACTTTAAATGATGTATTGGATTTATTAGACTTTGGTGCTATAATCAGTGTAATAAGTTTTCACTCGTTAGAAGACAGAGTTGTTAAACAAGTATTTAAATACCACTCAACACGCTGCCACTGCGAGAAAAATCAAATGATATGTCATTGTCCTCCTCCTATTTTAGAGTTGGTAAACAAAAAACCGATAATGGCATCTGAGCAGGAGATTAAAGAAAACCCACCTTCAAGAAGTGCAAAACTAAGAATTGCAAGGTGTATAAGAAAATAAAGGGTAGTTTAAAAGTTTATTGGTAGGTAGTTTAGGGAATGAATTTAAAAACAGCGAGAGTATTAGAAGAACAAGAGTTTCTATATAACCAAAGTTATAATAGTAATCCAATAAAAGAAGAAAATCCTGTAATTGAAGGATCATTTTATCAGGCAAAACCGATAACAATAAGAGAGATGGTTACTAGAAAAATTAATAAATCTCTATGTTTTTGTTTAATGGTTACAATTGGAATAACTTTTGTAAGCTATTATATTGCAATGAATTATGAAGCTAAGCTTAACAACTTAGATAATGAAATTGTAAGATTAAACGCTGAAAATCAAGATTTACAAGCTGAATTGGACAGGTTAAAATCATTCAATAATGTAGATAACAAAATTGGAGAATTTAACTTATTACAAAAAGCTGATAAAGTTATAGAAGTAACCGCTTTGAGCGCAAAAAATAAAGTAGTTACACCTACAAAAACAGCTTCTAGCAACTTTAATTGGGCTATTGGATATTAAAAACAATAAAAAAATTTATTAGAAAAAATCTCTTACATCTATGCGTAAGAGATTTTTTCTAATATTGGAATTGCTCCAAACAAATAATAAACCTTTCTCGTTTCCCACTCATAAATTTTAAATACAGTAAAACCAAATATTTGAAAACTATTTTTTCTTTTTATAAGATTTTTAGCCCTTGAAGTCAAATTATGCTCCCTAAAGAACTTTAGTACATTTTCTTTTGACCTCAGAGCATCTTTTCTCTTTTTATCTGACGTTCTCATAGTTTTAACCGTAGAATTATTATTTGTCCAATAGTGATAATAAGTATTAGGTACAGTAACTATTTTATTTGAGAAATATACAGCTCTAGTTACAAAATCAACATCTTCAAAAAACATACCTTCTATAAACCTTAAGGATAGCGCGTCTAAAAAAGATCTTTTATAAACTTTATTCCACACATAACACATATCTGGCACATGTGCTACATCAATTTTTTCTTGAGGGTCTATATACACGCTTTCGTCATTATATTTCAACCTTATTTTACTCATTGAATGTCTTTCTCGAATTATAGATGCACAAGACACATCTGCATTATATTTTAAAGATGCACTTAGCAACATCTCAAAATAATCTTGATCAACCCAATCATCAGAATCCACAAATGCAATATACGAACCTGTAGCATTATCTAAACCAACATTTCTGGCCTTACTTTGTCCAAAGTTTTCTTGAGCAAAAACTTTCACTCGATTATCTCTTTGAGCAAATTCATTACAAATAGATAAACTATTGTCTTTAGACCCATCATCAACTAATATAAGTTCTAAATTTGAATATGTTTGATTTAAAACACTAGACACACACTTATTTAAAAACTCTTCAGCATTATACACAGGTATAATAATACTTATTTTTACATCTTCCAACATATAAAAATTATCGCAATACCTATACAAAAATAAAATTACCCATGTGACTAAATTAATACTAAAATAAGGATTTCTACTGAAATAATAAGTTATATTACAAAACAACTCTAACTTTCGTTTGAAAAAAACCATACTTTAGTAGGAAATTTTAAAATTGACCCTAAAGTTATTAAAATTTATGCCGTATATAAAATAGAAAGCATGTATTCAGAAGGATAAATTATGGTAAAAGAAGAGAAAAAGCAAGTAGGAGTTTCATTATTTAGTCAATCTGAAAATTTAATAGGCGGTGATCCTATTGAAGAAATGTTTGCACTAAACTTAGGTGATTTTATATCTGAAAGTCTTATATCTGAAGATTTAGCAAAAAAAATCAGTTCTACAGCAAATAAAAAAGAACGATTAAAAAATCAATTAAGAGAATTAATTGACATTTATTCTTCTAAAAATACATTATGCGTCCTAAACTTTGATAAGAAAGAAGAACAAGCAATCTACAACTCAATTTCAAAATCTATAGTTCAAATGATAGAAGTTGATAGTTGCAAAATATATTTTGTAAAAGAAGAAAGTGGACTATCTTTAATTGGTACATCTAATGCTGAAGATAATTCAGAATGTAATACTAAATTAGAAGAATTAATACATGCTGACATTATTGCAAAAAACAATTATGTATGTATTCCAATGAGAAGCTCTACTCTTCCAATTGGTGCAATTGAAATAAAACATAGTAATAAATTAGAAGAAGACTATTTAGAACTTGTAATAAGTATTGCAAACTTATTAGGAACAACAATTACGCTACAAAACCAAGTTGAAAAAACTCATACTCTAATTGAAACACCTGAAACTTCAGAAATTGAATTCAAACAATTAAGAGCTGAATTAACAGCACTGATTGGTGATTTATGTGATTATCAACAAAGTTTTGTAGAAGCATTAGCTAACGCGTCAGACAGAAAAGGTCAATACACAGTATCTCACTCTAGAAATACTGCAAAAATTGCTAGAAATATCTGTAAAAATCTTGGCTTAAATGAAAAAACAACTGACTTAATTTACTATGCCGGCTTATTACAAAATATAGGAAAAATCACACTTCCTGAAAAATTATTCGCAAACAATGGTAAATTATCACCTGAAGAATTAGAAAAAATTAAAAATCACACCAATATTGGCGTAAACTTACTAATGAATATAAACTTCTTATCGGAAGTTGTACCATACATAACTTATCAAACAGAAAGAGTTGATGGTTCAGGAACTCCAGAAGGATTGAAAGGTCAATCAATACCACTAGGTTCAAGAATTATAGCAGTAGCAGACGCATATTCAGCTATGACATCAGACAGACCATATAGAAAAGCTATGGATAGCAAACAAGCATTAGAAATTCTATCAAGCGAAGTTGATAAAAAATGGGATAGAGATGTCCTAAACGCTTTAGCTCAATCTGTAAAATAAAAACAATCGAAAACTTAAATATAAAAGGAAATCTTGAGAGATTTCCTTTTTTTATTTATTAAATTTATAAATCTTATTGTACTGTTTTTGTTTCGATAAATTCTGTATTTGGTGAATACTGAGTTTCTTTACCATCAATATTCAATTTACTTACAATATTTGCACGTTTTTTACGGAATAACATATCTACAAAAGCTTCCAAACGGGTTACAAAACCAGCTTCACCAGTTTGTTCATCAATTGTAAGATTTAATAATGGTTTGTTAAATTGTTTTGCACGACGAGTAATTCTTTCTACCATCAAAGAATCTGGTCCACAACCAAATGCTGTAATAGTAATAACCCCGTCAACCTTATTATCTTTCAAATAATGACCGGCACAACCTGTCATTTCATCTTCGTTAGCCCAGTATTTTTCACTACCAAGACTTGCAATACCTTCATCAAGTTGTTCTGAAGATAATTGAAGAGCTGTGCAAACTTTAACATCCATATTTTCAAGTTTATCCAATATCTTCATACAAACACGTTCGTCATAAATATTGTATCCGTGACCAACCAACGCAATTGAAATCGGATATTCTTTAGTTGTATTTGCAATAACAACTTTACCTTGTAATGCATAACTCAAAGCTTTTGAATAAGGCATACCTGATTTTGTCATAACGTAAAAATTGTTATAACATCTCCAACCAGCCTTAGAAGCTCTTTTTATAACTTTCATATCTGTAATACCAAAAGGTCTTACAGCTTCTGATAAAAACTCATATAAACCTTGATTTTTTTCTGATTTATCTAATGTAGCTTCAATCATAGTAAATGGTTCTTTTACAACATTACGAACCAAATCTGGCAACCCTCTGATTTTTGAACAATTATAAATTTTATTATCAATAGATTGCAAAGATGGTACCAAAATTTTATCTACACCCTTGTGAATTAAATTTAAAATGTGTCCAATATAAACTTTAATAGGTAAACAAGTTTCTGTAACAACTAAACCTGCACCGTCAGACATAGTCTGCTTTGTTGTAACATCAGACAATACAATTTTTATACCAAGGTCATTAAAAAATCCATAATAAAAAGGGTAATTGTTATAAAATGACATTGCTCTCGGTATACCAATAACTTTTTCTTCGTTTTTTGAATTTACCATGACTAAATCCCTAATTTTCTTTTACTATGTATATAATAGCTCAAAAAAATAAAATTTGATATAGTCTAAAGAATTATTTAACATTTTGAGTTTCTATAAAAAATTTATTTAAAAGTAGAGGAATATACTTAGAATTTAAAGCACTAAAATCAAAAACAAATTCATTTATTCCAGCCTTTGATAAATCTTCAATATATGAAAAATCTTCCAATATAGAATCTTCGAACATATGCATTCTACAAAAGCCATCGCAAACAAATGGATAAATCTTTTTCAACATTGGATCTTGCAAAGCATAAGAACCATTATGGCAAGGAGCTTTACATGACAATCTTGATACAATTGCACTATCATTATTTAACGGGCATAATCCCATACTAGAAACCCTTTTATTTCCTGCAATCGTATATTTACGATTTGGAATATCGTTCTTAATTTTCTTCAATGTTCTAATTGCTGAATGATAATCTCCAAAAGATGTAAAATCCACAGTATCAATAGATGCTAGATTATTTAAGCACTTTATAGACATACTGTTTAATAAATTTATACCTTGCCCAATTTCAAATGGAATTTGATTTATATCTGCATCGTTAATAAATTCCCAAAAATAACCAATATTATTAATAATCAAAGAATCAGGAGCTGGAGCTGATAATAACAAATTTTTCTCATACTCATAAACTCTGTCAAAATCTCTTTCAATCAAAATATTAGGCGTTGATAACTGGAATTTTATATTATATTTTTTACAAAAAGCCTTAACTTTGTTTAAAACCTCAGGGAAACTTCTCTCTGCCAAATCCGAAGTAGAAACAATTTCACCATATTCAATAGAATAAATAGGATTGCATCCTATCTTTTTCAAGTATTTTTCTAATTCTGAAATCTGCGCTAATCCTGTTAATCGCAAATTTATTCTATACTTATCTGTCACTTGTAAATCTTTAGGCGTTCTAACTCTTTTTATATCCCAATCAAAAGACTTGATATTTCTAGCAAATTTAAAATCTTTACCTTCAGCACTTACAACTTCACCTGAAAAATGATTTGTTTGATAAATACATTTTCTAACGTGTTTAAATGGTAACTTCTGATTTTTAAATAATTTTGGTTTATCTAAAATTTTTTCTATTAACTCTATACCTTCTAAGATATCTTCTGAAGTTTGAAATTTACCTTTAATAACAACATTATCTATAGCTTTTAATTTGATAATATCTTCTGCACACCAAGGCAAATTATCCGAATCTATAGATAAAGGTAATTTGGTAAATTGTTTAATCTTTGCAATATTTTTCAAATAAATTTCTTCTGTAATAATTATTCCATCAATTTTATGGAAACTATTCATAAAATCTATTCCTGCAAGATTATGAATATCAAAATATGAATCTATAATTACTTTAAATGGAAGTTTGAAAACCTTAATAGCTTCAAGAACCGCAAAACTATTTATATAAATACCATCAATACCCGATGTTTTTAAATATTTCAAAAACTTTTTAATTTCCGGAAGTTCTTCTTCTACAATATCATGCTTAAAATTTATAAATATGGAACTATCAGAAGCTTTTGCATTTGCTACAAAATCTTTAACATATTCAAAATTACCATCTAAAAACTTTTTATAATAAACATAAAAATCCCTACAACGAGTCTTTTTAGAGAACTCAATAATATCTTCAGGCTTTTTAACAGGAGCAGTAATAAAAATCTCTTTCATACAGTAATTATATCATAATGTTTAGTAGAAAAAGCAAGTTCATTAATTTTTATTATAATCTGCATAATTTCTATAATCTTGAAGTTCTTTAAAAGCAAGCATATCTGCAACTCTTGAAGCTTTCTTCTGAGCTCTGGTAGTATAGATATCAACTCCAATAACCGGTAATAACATTACAAATATCGGAGTAAGAGCTTTTGCTACAGAATTTAATAAACCTGATTGTTTCATTTTTTCAGGATTTTTAGTCATCCTTAACATTATTAGTGCAGATAAAGCCATACCACCTAAAGAACCAAATGTTGCAACACCTTGTTTTGCTATTTCACCAAATGCCTCAACACTTTCTGAATAATCTTGAGATTTTTCATCTACAGTATTAAAAGTATTAAACACATTCATTTGTAAAGCTTTTGCATCTTTCAACTGTTCTGGAGATAATTTTACATTTTCTAAAGCTTTATGGAATTTTAAATCTTCTAAACCTTTAGTTTTTCTATATTTCTTATATTCTTTATTGTCCTTAATTAATTGTAAGAAAAACTTGAACATATTTGGTTTTTTAGCTCTTGGTTGCAATTTTACATCAGACATTTTTGAAGTTTCTTGCTCATCTACATAAACTAAAGATGCCGGATTTTTAAGCATATCTTGTTTTACTTTAAATCTACCAACACGTGAAGCCTGCTTTTGTACTTGTGCAGCATATACACTAACAAATAACGGCACAGCCATTCCGACAAACCAAGGCACCATTTTAGTAAATTTACTACCAGAATTTACATTCATTAGTTTCAAGAGTTTATTGGACAACCAACCTACCAAACCGCCAGTACCTAAAGATAAAGTAGTCAAAGTATTTGTAACCAATTCAGCATTTTCCGAATAATCTTGAGAAGCAACATCCATTTTTCTAACCATCTCTGTTAAAATCTGTTGATCTCGCTTAGCATTTTTTATCTGTTCAGGAGTTAATGGTTTATCAAACTGAGATTTACGCTGATCTAACTTATCATCAAACTCTTTCTTTTGTTTAGCATATTCACCATTTTCTGAAAAATACTTTTTAAGAGTTCGTATAGATGAAAAAGGATCTGCAATTAAACCTTTATTCGGGATATATTTATTTTTTTCCTTATCATTAATCTTAATCGTTTTAGCACTATCTTCAACTTGTTTTCTTTGCTCTGGTGTTAAGTTAGCAAAATGCACAGGGTTAGACAAATCTGTACGCATAGCTTCAAAACGACCTTTTCTAGAAGCTGATACTTGAGCTTTTGTAGCCCAAACAATAGCTGGGAAACTTGCAGCCAAACCTACAAACATACCAAACACAGAAGGCATCATTGCTGCTACAGCTTCAATAGCTAAATTATTATTTTTCACAAACTTTGCAACTACGGATTTTAAAGCCCTAGACTGTGAAAACGGTAAACCTATAATCATCCCTAATGTAGTAGCCAATCCTACAACTTGACTTGTCGCAAAATCAGTAGCGACTTCCATATCTTCGGCATTGTTTTGAGAAAATTCATCCATTACATCAATAGCATGCAATAAATTTTTCCCGCGCTCTATATCTTCTTTATTAATTTTTTCCGGATGTTGTTTTAAGTATTCTAAACGTCTCTGCGCATTCAAATCCTGTTGATCGCGCCAAGATGAATAATCTGGAAGATATTTTTTATAATTATTATAACTATTTTTGATATCCATACACTACCTGTAAAAGCTGTCAATATAATAATTTGCCCAATTGTAAACTTATATTAAGCAAAAAACAAGAAAAAAAGCAATTTTTTAGAATAAAAATACTTTATCAGTATATAAGGAATATCTAGGATATATATTTACAGGAACAGGATATAAAAATCAATAGGGAGGATACCAATGGGAATTGGTGCAGATGATTACATCGATAAGATGTTAGTACAAAAATATCAAGAAGAACGAGTTGATAACCATGACAATATGGAATCAATGGTTGATCCAAATAAAATGATGGAAGCTATGAATGATTATGCAGCTACATTGCGTAATATGATGGAGCTTCGTCAAAGATTAAATATTGCTTGTTATGCGATAAATGCAAGATCTGCAAGATATCAAAAATCGCTCGGGCAACATTAAAAAAGCTTTGTGTTAAATTGTCACTATTTTTGATAAAATAAAATAGAAGACAAGGAGACACACCATGGGAAAAATTATCCTAGGCTCTTCATCTCCCAGAAGAGCAGATATTCTGAAAAAACTAAAATTGGATTTTGAAATTATTCCGTCTTCGTATGTGGAACCACATAATAAGACGGATTTCTCTTATGATTTTGTAGAAAATTCAGCCTATAATAAAGCTTTATATGTTGCCCAAGAACTAAATGATAAAAACTGCTTAGTTATTGGCGCAGATACAATTGTTGTAATTGATAACAAAATTCTAGAAAAACCCAAAGACTATAAAGATGCAAAAAGAATGTTATCAGAATTATCTGGAAAAACCCATTTTGTTGTAACATCTACAGCTGTAGTTAATTCAAAAAACTTAAAATTCAAAATAAAATCAACAACAACATATGTTACATTTGAAAAATTAACAGAGACTCAAATTGATAATTACATAACTGATTTTAAACCTTTTGATAAAGCTGGCGCATATGGAATACAAGAACTTCCAGAAGGCTTTGTAAAGGAAGTAAAAGGACCACTAGATAATGTAATTGGTTTGCCATCAGCCACATTAATGGAACTTTTAAAAAGTAATTATGAATAAAAAACACACAATTGACAAATTCAAAAAAAATATAAATAATAATATTATTACTAGTAAGTTTATAAGGTATGGTTAATGATTAAGAAAAAAGCATTCTCGTTGGCTGAAGTTTTAATTACATTAGGAATCATAGGAATTGTTGCGGCAATGACTATTCCTGTAATTTTTTCAAATACAAATAGTGCTAAATACCGAGCTAAATTTAAAAAATCTGTATCAACACTTAACCAAGCCGGTTTAATGGCTCAAGCACATTACGAATACAATTTTGCAGGAACAGAAACAATATGTCCTACAAATATTGATACTGCATCAAGACAAAATGCGGAAACAGATATGTCAATGTGCGCAATTTTTAATAGTACATTAGCTGGACAAACTTACATTGGACCTGTTACAAATTTAAAAAGACACAATAGTAAAGACCAAATAGTATCTTATGAATTAGTTTCAAGAGATACAATTCCAAATGATTACACAAGTTACCTTGCATACACATTAGCAGATGGTACGATATTTGCATTCAATCCAGAAGCAAAAGGTTGCGAACTTCCTTTAGGTACAAGATTATCACAAGATATACTTGATGGGACTTCTGGAGGCGCAGACTTATCAAAGTGTAGAGGATTTATTGATGTAAATGGAGTCTCTCTTCCTAATAGAGAAGTAATGTGTTCGGCTGGAGATAATAAAATTGACCCTGGCTCTGATTGTGTTGTAAAAAACAACGCGGGACACATGTTAGATGTATTTCCTGTAGTGTTCCATGATGCTACAGTAGAACCTGCATCCGGAGCAGCATCTTATGTTCTAGACACAAGTAAGTTGTAATATATTTTCTATTTATAACAAAAAGAAGGAATGGTACTTTAAACCATTCCTTCTTTTACAGCTTTAACTGCAGCTTGTACTCTATCATTAACACACATCTTTTGTAAAATAGAACAAACATGAGCTTTAGCAGTATGAACACTTACTATTAATTCTTTTGCTATTTCGGTATTACTTTTACCCGCAACTAAATGTTTTAAAACTTCAAATTCTCTCTCTGTTAAAGGTATTCTAGCTTGATCAGAAATTTTTGGTCCTAATAATCCAACATTTTCAACCTTTGGAAAAGCTTTCAATGCTAAATTCGCAACAACTGAATCTATCCAACAAACACCTTGAAAAACATCCCTAATAACATCAGCTAACTTTGAAGGATCAATATCTTTTAAACAATAAGCATTAGCTCCAGAACTCAAAGCTGCCACAACCTCTTCTTCTCTGTCATGAGAAGTTAATGCTACAATTTTTATATCTTTTGACATTTCCCTAATTTTTACCATTGCCTCAATACCATTCATTGTTGGTAATCCTAAATCCATTAAAACAACATCCGGGTGGAGTTTTTCAATTTGTTTCAAACCCTCTATGGCATCTTCACATTCTGCAACAACTTCTAAATCTTCATTTGCATTTAATGCACAACGAAGCCCAACTCGTGTTAATTTAAAATCTTCTACAATTACAATTGAAATTTGTTTCTGTTTTGTTACCATATTTTTACTCTCCATAACTCTACCATTAAGTTTGCCTGACTTATCTTCTACAAATGTATATCTTAAACATTTTTATACTATTAGCTAAGTAGGTAATATTACATGTTGCAAAATAAAATTTTTCTTATGGTATAATTTTTTATTATAGGGAGATATTTATGTTAGATTTTTTATTTGCAAAGAGAGAGCAGGAAGCTGCAAAAGATGTAGAGCTTAACAGAGTTTATGATGAACTAAAAAAAGCATATCCGTTTGAAAATATTCCGGAAATTAGAAAAAAATATTTATCTATGCACATTCAAAAATACGGATATTTAACCTACTCATTCCAAAAAGCTCAAGACGAATTAACAAATGAAGAAACACTATTCGCACTTGAAGAAAAATGGAAACAAAATAACGTATTTAAAAATGATAAATTCTCATTTAAATCAAATCAAATTAGTGTTCTTGCAAGAAATCAAGAAAAGAATTCTGATTGGTTTAAAAAAGAAGGTCATAACATAAAACTACTAAACCTAGCAGCTCTTGGTAATGGTAACAAATCTCAAGAACCAGGAAAGTTTTTTGATTGGTTAAAACAATTACTAATCTTACCAACTGGAAATCTAGACAATAAAATCTATAATACTACAATTTATTTAATACCATTTCATCCAAGAGAATTTGGTTGCGCATATCTTCCAAAAAGTAGTGAAGTTAGTGAAAAACTAAAAGATACAGAAATCGAAAAAATTACAGGTCTAAATGCAAAACAACAATTGCAAACATTTATAACAATGGCTCAACTTGCAGGCCATCCTGTAATATATGATATACTTCCTCAAACTGGAAGATTTTCTAAATTCGTACTTGCAAATCCTCAAGTAGCTCGTTGGTACGATATTACGGAACTTCAAAAACAATTACTTGCAAAAGTAGATGAAGTTGCAGAATTCTTATCAAAAGATCACGATCAGGATGATATACAAATTGCAAAAGACGTTTATATCCAAAGACTACAAGGAAATTCCGGTGATCTTAGCCCTGCATTTCAAGAATTGTATAACAACTTTGAAGGTATTATGATTGAGCATAAAAAAGCATTTTCAAATGCTATGCTAGAAAGATCTTACCAACAAAAAATACATAAAAGAGTAAAAGATTTAGTTGCTAAAGTTCACGAGTTCAAAAACGATAAAAAAGTTTTAGAAGAAAAAGACATAACTAAACAAATAGAAACAATACAATTACTTATGGCAGAAGGACTATGGCCAGCACCAGGCGGAGCGTGGTGCTCAGCTGGAGTTCCAATTTATGACGGTATGAGCGAATGCGGTGGTTACCCAACCTTTAAACACTACGACTTCAAAGGTGATGATGTAACTGCATTTGCAAACCTAGATTGCCAAACTCCATATTATTTTGTAAATCTTGAAAATGGCAAGTATAACGAGGACGTTATTGAGCTATTTATCAATAACATGAAACAACTACAAAAAGATTACAATTTTGACGGTTTTAGAATTGACCACATAGATCACATTGTAGATGAAGTTTCAGAACAAAATGGCAGACCTATAAGTTATAGAGCTCCACGCTATGTTTTAAACAAACTTAACTCTACAATGAAAAAGAAAATCCCATATTTTGCAACACTAGCAGAATATATGCTTTGGGATAACTACTACAAGGAATACCATCAAGATATGAAATTTGATGTTCTTTGGGGAAATGATATTATTTCTCAATTCGACAAAACTCCTGAAAAAATTATGGAAGATAACCAATACCTTACAAATTACAACACTAAATTTAAAAAAGGTAATATGCTATCTATCTTAAAAACATATAATAACCAAGACGGAGAATTCCACTGTATAGATCAATACCCTGGACAACTTGGAGAAAACGGAGCCTTATATAAATGGGCTAAATATAAACTTCTTCCTGGTGGTAAATTCGCTCAAAGACCAATGATGTACGTAGACGGAGATGAAAGTTTTACTTGCGGAGGCGTTGAGTACACAATAGGCGAAGAAGTTGCAATGAAACGTTCTACAAATGAAAATTTCTATACAAGATTTGATGCACTTGATCGTTTCGTTAAAAACAATAGTATAATAACAGGCGGTGAAGCCCAAATAATAATAGAAGATGAAGACGGTTATTGTGCTTGGATGATAACAAGAGAACCTTCAAGAAAAGCATACCTTGTAGTGTCTAACTACAAATATCCAACAGAAAAAATAACAAAAACAGCCATAACCGGAGAATCATATAAAGAAATCGTAGAAGGATATGCAATATTTGACAAAGAAATACATATCCCTGGAGATTTTAATCTAAAATATGAATATACAATAAATGACAAAGATTATGAAGCTCAAAAAATTGAAAATTCTGAAAGCATACATTTTGACAAATTAGAACCTGGCGAATTTAGAATTTTTGAACTAGAAAGAGGGTAGTAATCCGAAATAATTACAAGTTTATTAAGAAAATGTTACATAGTTGCAAAATATTAATTTTATTTTACAATATGTAACATTTCTTTTTATGCAGAAATAACAAGGATTTACAGACTTGCTAAGAATATAAATTAATCCTAAAGTATTAATTTTAGAAGATTAATGTTATTTAACTAATCAAATTGGGTTTAATAAACTCATATAAGTATGAGGATAATATGCTAATTCAAGAAAACATCAATTCCGAATAAATATAAAAGTCTGTTTACCCCGATAGATATGCAACCCCAAAACGCATACCAAACCGCAAAAAGAGTCGATTTCGAACAAAAATCATTCAAATGGTTGACAGACTTTAGAAAAAATAGTAATATAATCGTTATGTAAAGCGTATGTTATAGTTTTATTTAAAAGAAAGGTGAAAAGATTATGACAAAAAGATTCGGTTTTACTTTGGCAGAAGTATTAATCACATTAGGTATCATTGGTGTAGTAGCTGCAATGACTATCCCAACATTGATTTCTAACACTAACGGTGCAAAATTCCGTTCTCAATTTAAGAAAACATTATCAACATTAAACCAAGCTGGTTTGATGGCTCAAGCTCAATATGACTTTGACTATGCTGGTACAGTTGGTGAAGGCCAAACAGCTTGTAATACAAACATTGAAACTGCTGCAACTGAAAACCCAGATTCAAAAATGACATTCTGTGCTATCTTAAATGGTACTTTAACTGGTCAAACATACAACGGACCTGTTTCAAACTTAAAACGTAACACAACAGATAACACTGGTGCATCTTCTGCTGGTGCATACACAATTGTTAACCAAGGTGATGGTGTTATCCCTGATACATACACAACTTACTTAGCTTACACATTAGCTGATGGTTCTATCGTAGCATTTGACTCAAAAGCTAAAGGTTGTGAATTGCCTATCGGTAGAAGAATGGATGATGATGCTTTAGATAATCAACTTAAAGATTGTCATGGTTTCATCGACGTAAACGGAACAACATTACCAAACAAAGAAGTTACTTGTTCAGCTATTAACGGTGGTGGTACTGTAAATAAAGCTTCAAATACTGTTCAATTCCCTTGTACAGTTAAAAACGATGCTAAACACATGACAGACGTATTCCCAATCGTATTCCACGATGCAACTGTTGAACCAGCATCAGACGCAGCTAAATATATCTTGACATCTTCTAAATAGTTAGTTGATGATAAAAGTTTAATAGCTTTTAGGAAAGAGAAGAACAATTGTTCTTCTCTTTTTTTATATACTTGCACGAATAAAAGCAAACGAGTATAATATACTTATGATTAGAATAAGAAGATTAACGTATTTTGACTATCCTAAATTAAAACGCCTAATATCATATCTTTGCACAGATGAGAATGATAAATTAGCAAAATCTCTTATGGAAGAACCTATTGGATATGTAAATGCGTTATTACCTTTATCTTTAAAGTTTAAATCAGAATCCTTTATCTTAGTAGAGAATCATGAGATTCTAGGTTTAATCACTACGATTAGAACGCCAGGGAATCCATATAAAATAAATATTACCAGACTAATTTTTAAAGAAAATTTATACGATATAGGAAAAAAATTAGTAGAATTTGTTATAGAAAAATTCGGCAGTAAAGGTGCTACATCATTTACTGTAACTATAGATGAATGCCACGATGAATTATTTGATCTATTCATAAATGGATGCGGCTTTAGACAATGTGCATCAGAAACATTATGGAAAATAGAAAAGCCAATGCCTGAAAAATCTGACCAAAAATGGCGATATGCACAAGATTCAGATGCTAAAGCAATTGCTGAGCTTTATAATTCTGAACTAATAAATATGTACAAACCCTCATTAATCAGGCACGAAAAAGAATTTCAAAATACAATATTTCAAGGCTTTGTAGACTACTATAAAATTCGTTACGTAATAGAAGAATGTAATAAAATTCTTGGATATTTTTCTTGCACAACCACTGACAATTTAAATTATATTTTCGATATTACAACAAATAGTGGATACGAATTTAATTATGACAATATAATCAATATAATGCTTTGCGATATTGCAAGAAAGAAAAAAGCTTTTTACCCACTAATAAAACAAAAAAAATACACAAAAAATTCTGAAAACTTTGAAAACTATTTAAAAAGTAAGAATTATGTACCAATACAAACCCAACAAATCCTCGTAAAAGACTTCTATAAACCAATAACAGAAGAATCTGCATCTTGGAAAGTATTTATTTTAGGCGAAAACCAAGTTACATCAAACTAAAAATATTATCATAAAAATATTTATATTATGGTAATAAATATGTATTCGTGCTAGTATAAGTTGAAAGCAAAGAAATCGAGGTGGGTATGGATAATTTAAAAATTTATCTTGATAAAGATATTAATCAAGATTTAATAAAATCTAAAAAAATTGCAGTTATAGGTTTTGGTTCTCAAGGTTACGGACAATCCATGAATTTGAAGGATTCTGGATGCGACGTTGTTTTAGGCTTAAGACAGGGTGGAAAATCTGATACAAAAGCTAAAGATTATGGATTTAAAACTATGCCTATCGAAGAAGCTGTAAAATGGGCTGACATCGTGCAAATTCTTATTCCTGATGAATTACAAGCGGAAGTTTATGAAAAACAAATAAAACCAAACATGAAAGCAGGACAATACTTAATGTTTTCACATGGTTTCAACATTCATTATAAAAAAATTGTTGCACCTAGCAATGTAAATGTAATTATGGTAGCACCAAAAGGTCCTGGTCACACTGTAAGAAGCGAATATTTAGAAGGAAAGGGCGTTCCATCCTTAGTTGCAATATATCAAGACGCCACTGGCGACTCTAAAGAAATGGCATTATCTTATGCTTCAGCTATAGGCGCAGGAAGAGCTGGAATTATTGAAACAACATTCAGAGAAGAAACTGAAACTGATTTATTTGGCGAACAAGCAGTTATTTGTGGAGGTGTTTCAGCACTTATGAAAGCCGGATTTGAAGTGTTAACAGAAGCAGGATACTCTCCATATATGGCATATTTCGAAGTTTTACACGAAATGAAACTTATTATAGATCTTGTAAATCAAGGCGGTTTAGCAGATATGAGATATTCAATTTCTAACACTGCTGAATATGGTGATATGACAAGAGGTCCAAAAGTTATCGGAGAAGCTTCTAAAAATGCAATGAAAGAAATATTGAAAGATATTCAATCAGGTAAATTTGCAGATGAATTTACAAATGAAATGAGTACAGGTTGCCACACTTTCAATAAATTAAGAGAAGAAAATGCTAATCACCAAATCGAAAAAGTCGGTGAAGAAATCAGATCTTCTTTTGTTTGGGGAAATAAAGATAAAATTATAGACAGAAACAAAAACTAATATAAAAGGAATAAAAATGTTTAATACAGAAGATACATATGAAGTTATTATATTTTCAGTAGGAGATACAAAAGCAGGAACCAAAATGGGTAAACTGCAATTAAAAAATACAGTAGACGATACCCTACTAAATTGCATACTATGGGAAGAAACACTAAATAGGTTTGATAGTAAAATATTCAGAACAGGTAATTTAGTTAGAATTGTATCTGCAAGTTTTAATGAAAAATATAATAATTGTCTAGTTTCAGCTTTAGAACTAATAAAAGAAGCAAAACTTGGACTTGATGAAAATGAAATAAATAAATACTATGCAAAACTTCAATCATATATTAACAAAATATCTGATGAAAAATTAAGAACATTTGTTTCTGAACAATTTGAAAAATATTCAGATAAATTCAAAGTAATACCCGCTGCAAAATTAATGCATCACAATTACATTGGAGGCTTACTTGTTCACACTGTTGAATGCGCAGAATTCGCCGAATTAAATATGTCAAAATTTGCATATAATGCTAATCCTGACGAAGTTTATGCAGCTTGTTTATTACACGATTTTGGTAAAATATTTGAATATACTGTAGATTTAGAAACTGGTTTAATCGATTATGCGCCAAACTTCAGAGAAGAATGGATTTCACATTCTCAATACGGATTCTGTATTTGTATGAACGCCGGTTTCAAAATGGTAGCAAAAATGATTGCAGCTCACCACGGCAGAACAGAATGGGGTGCTATTATTGATTTAGACCAAAAAGACTTAGAACCTGAATTATATTTAATTCATTTTATTGATAATTTATCAGCAAAATTTGGTAAGATTAACACAAGATTATTATCTAAGAAAGAGGATTAATTTTGGGAAGATTAACAGAAAAACATAACTATGAAGGCACACTAATTTGCGTAGAAGGAATTGATGGTTCCGGAAAATCTACACAATTATCATTGCTAAGAGATTGGCTAAAAGATATTGGTAAAGATGTTATTTTTACAGAATGGAATTCATCTGAATTAATTTCTCAAACTACAAAATTGGCTAAGAAAAAAAATATGTTATCTCCAAGAACATTTAGTCTTCTTCACGCAGTAGATTTCGCAGACCGCCTTAAACAAGTCATTGCTCCCGCTCTTAAAGCTGGATTTATCGTTCTTGCTGATAGATATGCTTATACAGCATTTGCAAGAGATGTAGCAAGAGGTGTTGATCCTCATTGGGTTAGAGAAGTTTATGATTTTGCAATAAAACCTGATTTGGCTGTGTATTTTGATATTGATCCTATGACTTCACTAGAAAGAATTTGTTCTAATAGAGCTCCAAAATTCTATGAAGCAGGTATGGATTTAAAATTAAGTAGTGATCCTTATGAAAGTTACATAATTTTTCAATCAAAAGTAGTTGAAGAATATAAAAAAATGATTGATGAATTTGGGATTGTTCAACTTGACGCAAACGACACTATTCACAAAAAGCAAGTTGCTATAAGAACAATGTTAAGAGAAATTCTAAAAGAAAAAGGAGTTGAAATATAATGGAAGAATTTAGAAAGAAACACAATTATAATGGACTCCTAATAGTTATTGAAGGGACCGATGGTTCCGGAAAATCAACTCAATTAGAATTACTAAAAAAATCACTTCAAGATCAATGCTATGGAGTGATGGTTTCAGAATGGAAAACCTCAAGATTAATTGCAAATGTTATTGACGATGCAAAAGAAAGAAATTTATTAAACGCAACAACATATAGTCTTCTATATGCTGCAGACTTTGCAGATCGTCTTGAAAACCAAATTATCCCAGCTTTAAAAGCAGGTTTTGTAGTTTTATTAGATAGATACTACTATACAGCACTAGCTAGAGATGTTGTTAGAGGACAAAACATTGAATGGGTAAAAAACCTTTATGATTATGCTCCGGAACCTGATTTGGTATTTTACCTTGATATGCCTGTAGATACTCTTTTAAAAAGAATTATTGGAACCACAGGTCTTGATTTTTATGAAAGTGGAAGAGATGTTGGTTTTTCTTCTGATTTCTATAAAAGTTTTGGAATCTACCAAAATAAATGCCTTGAACAATATAATAAAATGAAATCTGAATATGGTTTTATTAGCATAGATGGTACAAAAACCATTTCTGAAATTCACGATATTATGTCCGCAGAAGTACAAAAAATATTAGATACTGGGATTTTAGACTAAAGCACTACAAGGTAGAAAAATCAATATATTTCAGGTAAATGTTAACAAAATAAATAAAAATTTACGTTGTGAAACATTTTGAGTCATGGAGCATGTTTTATGCTAAATTATAGGGTATAAAAGGATTTATTTAAGGAATAGTTTTATTAAGGAGATATTGAATGTCTGAATATTTGAGCAAGGAAGAGATTAAGCAATGGAGAAGCTCATTAGAAAAGATTACATTAGAAGAGTTTGCAGCTAGATTAGGGAAAAAAGTAGAAGAGAAAAAAGAAACTAATGATTTAATTGATATTGTATTACACGGTCAACCTGTAATATCTAATGAAAATGAATGGTCTGGTAAAGCTGAAAGACTTAGTACTATTGCTGATAGAGCTTATGAAAAAGAACGTGAATTGTATATATCTCCATTTTCAGCTAAAAACTTACAATTAGACGAACCTGCAGCTCCAAAAACTGAAACTGAAAATAAAAAGAAAGATACTAAAAAGAAAGTTGAACCTAAAAAAGCTTCAACTAAAGTAAAAAAAGAAGATAAACTTTTAGCTAAAGCAAAAAAAGAAATAATCTCTGAAACTAAAACTGGAGATGCTTTAAGAGATGATATCAGAGTAGTTTTCAAAAAAAGTTTAACTGATAGAGAACAAAAAGTTTTTGATTATTTTGCAGCTAACAGAAATAAAATTGTATACGCTAAAGATCTTGCAACTTTATTAGATTTACCTAGAGATTATGTATACAAATATATCAAAAATTTAAGAGCTAAAATTGAAGGCGAAGCTCTAAAAAATGCAGATAAAGGCGGCTTTATCTTAACTATTTAATAATACAAACACTAACAATAAATAAAAAAACGCTTATTATAAATAAGCGTTTTTTTTATTATCTTAAATCAACCTTTGCCCCAACAAATTCCAAGGCCTTTTTCGTTAAATTAGCCTCTTCTACAGATATTTTTTCCATAAATATAGTAGGAGCACCTTCAACAATACTTTTTGCTGAATTATAATCCAAACCTGTAATCTGTCTTAATGTTGCCATCACTGTAGCTTTATTTTTTCCAGGATTAACTAAAACTAAAGAAGACTCACCTGTACCTTTTTGGATAACACACTTTGCAACTTGTGCTTTATTCACAGGAGTAGGAACTTTCTCTATCAATTTAAAATCAGATGCATGCACATTATTTAAATCAATATTATATTTTCTTTTTAAGAAGTCAGACACAATAATTATTAACATAATTAAAACTGCAGCATATAAATAAAACATATTCATAAAAAAGCCCTCATTAAACTAAAAAGAATGGACGATCATAGACCGCCCATTCATAATATCATATTCTTGTTTGAAAATCAAACTACTTGATTTCAACAACAGCACCAGCTGCTTCAAGAGTTTTCTTGATAGCTTCAGCTTCGTCTTTTTTGATATTTTCTTTAACTGCTTTAGGAGCTGATTCAACTAAATCTTTAGCTTCTTTTAAACCTAAACCTGTTAAAGTTCTAACTTCTTTTAATACAGCGATTTTCTTATCAGCTGGAACAGAAGCTAATACTACAGAAACTTCAGCGTCAGCATCTTCAGCTGGAGCTGCTGCTGCAGGAGCTGCTGCTACTGCTACTGGAGCTGCAGCAGAAACACCGAATTTTTCTTCCATAGCTTTAACTAATTCAGCTGCTTCTAATAATGTTAATTTTTCAATTGATTCTAAAATTGATTCTACACTCATTGTTTTTCTCCTTTATTATAATTTGAGTTTTTACTAATACATATTAAGCATAATTGCTTAAATAAAAATTACGCATAAACGCGTTTACCAAGAACTGCACTAAGCAGCTTTTTGGTCTCTGACAGCAGCCATAGCTCTTGTAAGTTGAGACATAACTGCATTGATAGAATTTGCGATACCAGATGCTGGTGAATTGATAGATCCAAGCATTTTTGCGTATAGCTCGTCTTTTGATGGAAGAGCAGCCAATGCTTTAGTTTCTTCAACTGATAATAATTTACCATCTAAAACAGCGCCTAAAATTTCGCCTTTTTTAGTTTCTTTGATAAATTTAGTAACAGCTTTTGCAGGACTAACAGGATCTTCAAAACCAAAAGCCAAAGCGATAGGTCCAGTCATTTTATCAGCTAAAACTTCATATTGAGTGCCTTTTACAGCAATTTTAGCTAATGTATTTTTAGTAACCATGTAGTCGCCACCGTCTTTTTGAGTTTCACGTCTTAATTTAGTGATTTCTTCAACGGTTAAACCTTGGTACTCAGTAATAACTACGACTTGAGCTTTTTCAATTTTTGATTTAATCGCATCTATTTTTTCTGATTTAAATGCTTTTGTTGCCATTTGTAGCTCCTTTGATTTCTGCGACGATTAAATAATTAATCGTTTAATATGATTATCGACCTTATAAAACTAAAAAAGACTTTGCTTTTCTAGTTCTACCGCAAAATCTTACACAACAGTCTATATATGCTATTTACTTTCGTGTAACCTCGATTAGCTTTACTTTTAAAGGCTTTCGCCTGCTAATTGTCTGCGGCTATATGTTCAATATATATTAAACATAATATTTTTGCAACACTAAGATTTTAAAAAGTTTTAAATAGTAATATTTATTTACAAAAGACTGGCAATTTTTTATAGAAATAGGTTTTTATTAATATATGGTAGAACAAGTAGATAATCCTGCGAATAAATCCATGCATTATGGAAATATTAGTGTTGGCGTACTAACACCACCTAACAAACTTCCAAAAGTTGAATTGTATTCTACAAAAAAAGCTAATCAAGAATACAATCAAATGCAATACGATCTATTTGTAAATCAACAAAAGGCTAAACCTCCTCATGACCGTAAAAAATTCCCAACAATTTTAAAAATTATCGGAGGATTGACGGTTATATCTAGCGTGATTTTATTTAAAAAACAAATATTTAACTATATAAAAAGTATCTTTAAAAAATAGCCTTAATCTTGTACTTCAAACTCTCTAAGTTGAGTATAAATTATTGGAGAAAATTCCTTTGTTGTTACAATATCAATAATTTTATAAGACTGAGGCAATGCCAATAATGAAGGTGAATTTATGTGATAAACACCGTCTTTCATTATTTCTGAATTCATGTGAAAATGTCCGGAAATTATTGCTAAAACATTATGATGATTTTCTAAAATTTCATTATAATCTTCTACTCTATAAGTTTTATGAGTTCTTAGCCTGTTTCCTGCACCTTCTGGATATTCAACAGGAAAATGTTGGAATATAATTACTGGACTATCTGCATATTTTGTCAACTCTTTGTCTAACCAAGCAAGAGTACTTTCTCTATAATATCCCCCTGCCCCTGGAATAATTTCTTTTGCTCCATCTAAAATTAGAAATACAAATTCTCCCTTTTTAAACTTATAATTTGCACTACGTTGAGGATACAAAAGATTTCTTTCTCTAAGAATTTGATAATATCTAATTTTTGACATGTCCTTTGACTTATAAACATCATGATTTCCTACAGCAATATAATAAGGAACATTGAGCTTCGATACAATTTCAACAAACTTTCTTAAATTTTCGGGAGTAGGATTGTTAATATTGTCACCGGTAAAAACAACAAATGAAATGCCGGCTTGTTTATTAATATCTTCAACAGCACTTTTTAATACTTTTTGAGAATAATCCGAATCGACAGAAACATGAGAATCTGTCACTTGAACAAACTTAATATTTTCTGCAAAAGCCTGAACAGAAATAGAAGATAAAAATACTAACAAACAAATAATTTTAAATAATAAATTTTTCATACTTAACCACAATCTCCCTTGCAAAAATTATATCATGAAATTAAAATACATGATATAAATATACAAATAGAGGGATTATGAGATTAGATAAATTTTTAAAAGTTTCAAGACTAATAAAAAGAAGAACAGTTGCAAATGAAGTTTCTGATATGGGGAGAGTACTCATCAACGGAAATCCCGCAAAACCAGCAAAACAAATAAAAGAAAATGATATTATTACAATTGAATACGCAAATAAAACCGTAAAAGCAAAAATATTAAAAGTACCAACTAATAATGTTAGCATTCAGGAAGCTCCAACATTATATGAACTATTATCAGAATAATTAAGTTTTGTAAATTAACGACTTCAAAAAGTAAATTCTGACTTATTAAAATACTTTATTAAAATAGAGAGTATAATAAGGAGAGTTTATCATGGTTGATGGCATTAATTTTAATAATATAAGCTATATTAGTCGGGTTGAGAGTAAAACAATCCCGAAAACAAACAATGGACCGCCTAATATTGGATTTAAAGGTCCAGATCCTCCAGTATACAGTACTGGAATAGAAAGAAACGTTGTTCCGGAAGCACTTGCTTCAAAATTTGAAAGTGTTGAAATTCCAAAATATAACAAAAATATTGCTCAGTTAACTATTGCAGACAAGGACTATATTCCGGATCAACCATTTGAAGAATGCAAATTATGTGAAACATAAATAAAAAAAGGCTCTAAGTAATTAACTTAGAGCCTTTTTTTAGCTTTTTATCTAAACCTATACAGAGTAAACACTTACTTGTCTTCTGTCACGTCTGTGTGGTTCAAATTTAACAACACCATCGATTAAAGCGAATAATGTATCATCAGAACCGATACCTACATTATTACCAGGATGGATTTTAGTTCCTCTTTGACGAACAAGGATATTACCAGCTTTAACAGCTTCTCCACCGAATTTTTTAACGCCTAAACGTTTAGCTTCGGAGTCACGGCCGTTACGGGTAGATCCCATACCTTTCTTGTGTGCCATTTTCTATTTCTCCTTTTTACTTTTGTACTTTATAACGAATTAGACTACTTATTCAGCAGCTGTTTCTTCAGCAGCAGACTTTTTAGCAGAAGTTCTGATTTTAGAAATCATTACTCTTGTAAAACCTTGTCTGTGGCCTTGTTTTTTTCTGTATCCTTTTTTAGGTCTTTGTTTGTAAACAATAACTTTT
>CAJMPQ010000011.1 GCA_905215335.1 uncultured bacterium
ACCTCCTTCGGTGGTACTGTTTCTTACTATTATTATACGCTATTTCTCGTCAAAATCAACCATTTGTTGTGACAGAGCCTATTTAAATATTTAGTCAAAAATTTTTATTAAAGGGTAGAATCTTATAAAATTTTCTTTAAATAAATCATATCTATCAGTTGTTTTCCTTCTTCAAAAATTGGATGTTCATAGTTATTTATAAAAAAGTTTTGTAGCCTATGAGATTCTTGGAAGCCTCGTTTTTTGTAAAATTCTAATATTTTGTTATTTTCTCCAGTGCCTAGAATTAAATATTTATAATTTGTTTTATATTTATTACATACAAAATTAATCAATGCTGATGCATAGCCTCTATTTTGGAATTCAGGATATGTTGCAAGATTTTTTATTTCTATTGTTTCATTATCTATTGTTATAACAGCACAAAGAGAGGTTAATATATTATTCTCATATAATGCAAAGATTATTGAATAATCTATGTATTTATTAATCATTTTTTCATCTTCATCGCCTATTAATAGAAGATCCATATAATCAGTTTTATTTGTAGTTATTTCTTTAATTTGCATAAGTTAAATATAGCATAATTGATACGAAAACGACACAAAGCTCGGAAGTGATGTTCCAATACATTTACTTCCGAGCTAATGTGTGTCTGCGATGAAAAACGAAGAATATATAGATATTAATAAAATAGCAGAATTAAAAGGGTTAAAAAGCAACCGTTCATTAAGATTGGCAATTCAAAAAGGTAAATATATTGCTCGTGAAGTTAAAGTTTTTGGAGGTAAATCATACGAGATATTATACTCATCACTAGAACCAGAAATACAGGAAAAACTCCAAGATGAATTAATTAAAGAAGCAACTCAATCAAATTGCACCGCATTAGTTCCTTTAAACTCAACAACTAAATACCCGACATTTATTTCAGAGAGTGCAAAATTAACGGCACTTGCTAGAGTAGATATTGTAAAAGCTCTTCAAAATATAAGAACCAAATATAAGACAAAAAAAGAGGCTGACTCAGTATTTTTGGATTTGTATAATTCGGGAATGCTTCTACCAAAGGTTTATAAATTCTTGGGTAGTATTTCGATAGGCACACTTCATCGATGGATTTGGGCATATGAAGATAACGAAGATTATAGAGTGCTTTTACCTAATTACAAATATACAAAACAGGGTGAGTATAATACAATCCTCACTCAAGAAATGAAAGATATATTTATTAAATTTCTTCTACATCCAAATAAATTCAGTGTAACAAAAGCGATAAAATTAACTCAACATATACTTGAAAAGAAAGGAATTGAAAGCATTCCTCATGTTATTACATTTAGAAGATATGCAGAACACTACAAAAAGAATAATTATTCAAGATGGATATTATTCAGAGAAGGTGAAAAAGCATACCACGATAAAGTGGAAGCATATATTGAAAGAGATATTTCAAAATTGGAAGTCGGTGATGTACTTATTGCTGATGGACATACTCTAAACTTTCAAGTAATTAATCCATTTACAGGAAAACCGACCAGAGCAACTTTGGTCGGTTTTTTAGACTGGAAATCAACAGCATTGGTCGGTTATGAAATTATGATGAGTGAAAACACTCAATGTATAGCTTCGGCATTAAGAAATGCCATCATTAATTTAGGTATGATTCCGAAGGTAGTTTACCAAGATAATGGTAGGGCATTTAAAGCAAAGTATTTTCAATCCTGTGATTTTGACGAAGAAGGATTTAATGGGGTATATGCAAATCTCGGAATCAAATCAGTATTTGCTAAACCCTATAACGCAAGAGCAAAAGTTATTGAAAGATTCTTCCTTGAATTTCAAGAAGAGTTCGAGAAGTTAATGCCAAGCTACATTGGAACAAGTATTGAAAATAAACCTGCTTGGATGAAACGAGGAGAAAAACTTCATAGAGAGATGCATAAAAAACTCACTAATAATTACATACCAACTGTACAAGAATTAATAAAATACATTGATTGTTGGTTAGATTTTCACAATTCAAAACCTTGTCCGAACGCTCCTCAAATATCAATTAAACAATGTTTAAACAGTGTTCAAAAACAAGAAATCGATAAAAATATCTTAAATGATTTAATGATGAAAACTGAAGTTAGAACTATTAATAAGCACGGAATAACATTCCTCGGACTTCATTACAGAAGCGATTCAATTTTAGGTTTAAGAGATTCTGTTTACATTAGATACAGCTTATTTGATTTAACTAAAATACACGTTTATTCAACTAAAGGCGAGTTTTTATGTATCGCAAGGCAAGTTGAAAAAGTTCACCCAATGGCAAATCATTTAGGCACAGTACAGGATATGGAACAATATAAACAACAAATTCAAAAGCAACAAAGACAATTTAAAAAAGCTAAGAAAGACTTCCTCAGATACTTTCCAAAAGAAAAAGCTGAAGTTATAGAAATTGAACCGCAAGAAAGTCTTATGACGGAGCAACCAATAATTGAAAAACCAAAACGGGAAAGAAAATTAAGCCCTCGTGAACTTCAGATGTATAGACCTATTTTTAATACAGATTATGAAAAATACGAGTGGTTAATGACAAATGGATGCACTAATCCTGAAGATAGAAAATGGCTTACAAACTACATTCGAAGTGATGAATACTACAATTTATATGGAGATTAAATTATGAAAAAAACTTTTATTAGGACAAAAAATGTCAAACAATTTGTATCGTTGATGGACGAATTACAAAAAGTGCCACCTAATATACCTAAAATGGCATTAGTTTATGGAGAACATGGGCTAGGAAAATCGCAGACGATTCAATGGTGGGCAGACAAAAACGATTCGGTTTATGTAAGAGCCACACAAGGAATGACAAGCAGATGGCTTTTATCTGAAATCGCAGAAGAATTAGGAGAGGAGGCATTTTATCATTCCCAAGAAACTTTTACGTTAATTGAGAATAATTTAAGGCAGAATAGTAAGGTAATTATTGTTGATGAGGTTGATTATTTAATCGATAAAAGTATTATTGAAACCTTAAGAGATTTACACGATAAAACGGGTTGCCCAGTGGTTCTAGTTGGGATGGGAGCAGTAGATAAGAAACTTGCACGTTATCCACATTTAATGGATCGGATTTATAAAAAGCTGAAATTCGAAAAATTTAATTCAGATGATATTAAAGAAATTCTCACAGAGTTAACGGATTTGAAGTTTAAGGATGATGCTATTGAATACCTTGCGACTCGTACAAACCAATTCAGACAATTAGTTAAACTTATCAATAGAATTGAAAAATTAATGAAAACCAATCAAATTGAAGAATTAGACGAATACACAATGAAAGGATTATTAAATGAAAGAACGAATATTAAAACTATGCAAACGTTTAAACAAGTTCTCGTTGGATGAGATTGAGACAATATCTGAAATTGATTCGGAAGAACTTAAGCCCATAATTGATGGTTTAATTCATGAAGAACGGCTAACATATTGTGATGGAACTTATTATTACAATAAAAGAGTTTGTAAAAAACAACAAACAAGTAAATTACCATTATTTTTTGAATTTCACAAAAAGCAAGATATAGAATATATTATCAGAGGATTTTGCACAAATGTTGAAGTCTTAAAAATGATTGATTTATTTGGTCTTTCGAACCATGTTATGAATACTTTTTATGCTTATTTTAGGACAGTAATCTACAACAAACAATACAAAGAGCTTTTAAAATACTTTGAAAAATGTCCGAAATTACCACAAGAGAGAGTTTATATGAACACCAAGGTTTATTTGTACTTATACAATCATAAATTATATGTATCTCAAAAGTATCTTGTAAATAAGGATGCTCGCAAACATAAAGAGCAAGAGCGACTAGAAATTAAAAATATTTATTTACGAAGTTATAGAAAGGTTTTGAGCCGTTCATTTGCTCATAAATTTCACCTTCACTTGGCTGAGGAGATATGGAAGTATGGAAAGTCTTTTGAGGAAGAATATTCAGCATTAAATAAGATGTTATTTGCTTAACATTTCTTAATAAACTTTTCCCCGATTTTTAAATTAGTTTCTAACTATTTATTTATATAGATTTCAAACAAATTTAAAAATTATTCTCAAAAAATAAAATATTGATATTACTGAATTATAGATTTTTAAAGCGGGGAAATTTCCCCGCTACTAAATTTCGAGTTCTTTTTTATATTTGAAATTTGAATATAATGAAATTATAAGTTAACTGTATTTCCTGTAGAGCTAGTCGTATTGCCTTACTAGGCAATATTCTGCTGTGCAAAAAATATAGACAACTAGAGAATACAAAAAAAATGAAGATCAAATACAGCTTGATATAGGACAACTTACTATATCAAGAGAGGAATTGAAATCTATGCAAAATTGTGTTTGGTGCAAAAAAATTATTTTTACAAAATTTGTTATTTCACTTTTGAATTTAAAGTCAAAAGATATTCAGACACAACTAAATATTTCAAAAAGTGTTGTAAGCCGTTATATGACAGGCGAGAGAGAGTGTCCCGAAATTGATATTTATATTATTGAACAAGTATTTGGGATAAAAATAAAGGATTATAGCGTAAATGGATGAAAATCTAAAAAACAAAAGTAATATACCAACATGGATTTCTATTCAAGAAGCCTGTCAACTCTTAAATTTAACAGAGAAGACAGTTAAAGATTATTGTAGAAACGGAAAAATTAATTATAAAATAGAACTTCATAACAAAAGTTATAAATATTTAATTCATTTTGAATCTTTGCCTAATTTTGCAAAATACAAGGTGGTTCCACAATCTTCTGAGAATAAAATCAAATATTCAGAAGCTCCTGACTGGGCTAAAGTTCAAGCAGAAAAATACATTAGAATAATACAAGAATCAGAATATTTAAAAGGTGGAAAGTTAAAGGATTTTATAATTGATTGGAATATTAAAAATCCACAATTTAAAACATCATATCCGTCAGTCATTAGAATGCGTAGAAGATACAATGAAAATGGAATTGTTGGATTACTATCAAGATATGGAAATAATGCTGAAAAATCGACAGTAAATAACCTCTATTTTGAGTATTTTAAGAACCTGTACTTAGTTGAAGGAGCACCATCCCTAAGAAGTTGTTGGGATATAACAAGAGGTTATGCAATTAGGCAATATGGTATTAATAATTCCGAATTTCCAAGTTACGCAGCATTTAAAAGAAAATTAAAACGTGAAATTCCTGAACCAAGCATATATTTAGCTAGATATGGACAAACTGCTTGGAATAAAAAATATGGTAATTATATAGATAGAGATTATTCAAATGTGGTTTGTGGAGAAGTATGGGTATCTGACCACGCACAAATAGATGTAGCTTGTTTGTCACCAGATGGAGATGTTGTATTTCCTTGGGTTACTGCTTGGAGAGACTATAAGTCTGGTAAATGGCTTGGTTGGTTACTTCAATGTGGACATCCTAATTCTGACCACATATTTCAATCTTTTTACTATGCTGCAGAAGTATTTGGGCTGCCTAAAGATGTCATTATTGATAATGGTAAAGATTATCGTTCAAAAGATTTTGCCGGAGGGCGACAATTTAAAATTGAAACAGATGAATTTAAAACAACTTGTATGCTTTCAGAGTTAAAAGTAAAAGCGAATTTCGCTCTTCCGTATAATGCTCAAACAAAACCAATCGAAAGAGATTTTTTAAAGGTTAAAGAATTATTTTCAAAACATTGCGTAGGATATAGAGGTGGCAATGTTGTTGAAAGACCAGAGAAGTTAGCAAAGGAAATTAAAGAAGGGAAAATTATACCTTTTGAGCAATTCAAAAAAGTATTTGATGATTTTATCGTTAATATTTTGAATAAAAGACCTTCTAAAGGTAAAAATCATAATGGATTATCCCCGGATCAACTATTTAATGTTGAATTTAAAGAAAAAATTGAAGTTAGCAATGATGCATTAAAGTTATTCTGCATGAGAACTTCAAAGAATTACACAATTAAACGAAATGGTATTAAAGATAACAAGCTAGGAATAACATATTGGGCTGATTGGTTAATATCTAAAACCGGATTAAAAGTTTATCTTCGCCGGGACATCAATAATTTTAAAGATGCTTGGGTATTTAATGCTGAAAATAACGAGTTTATCGGTAAAGTTACAGCCGTAAAAGCTGTAGCAGCATTACACGCTGATGAAGTTTCAAAAGATGCCTTTAAAGAAGCAATGGCAATTAAAAAACGTAGTTTGAAGATTACAAAATCTTATATTAAACAAACTCGAGATATAAGTATCGAAGAAAAATGCGAAAACTATAAGGCAGCTTATACAAGTGTAGAAAAAGAATGCAAGCCTAAAATATCAAGGATTGCAAATACAAATATGGACAAAGCTATTCGTAAAAATAAAGAAATGGAAGCTTTTGGACAATATGATTTATCGATATTCCTTAATGAAGAGAAAAAGGAAGAAAAGCCACTTTATTTATACGAAACAGACAAAATTTTAGCAGAAAGAGCCAAAGGAGTTGCAAATGGATATTAGAGCAGAATTAAAAGAGTTAATGGAATCAAAAAACTACAGTATTGCTTTTGTTGCGACTGCTACAGGTCTTGCTAAATCAACAATAAGTATGTGGATTAATGACAATTATAACGGTAAAAATGACAAAATCACTGATGCTATAAATAATTTCATTAATCGTGAACGTGAACGTATTAGTAATAATGACCTACCATTTGTAGATATTTCAACTTCTCGTTATATAAATGAGATTGGTAGATTGTGTCATACACAGGGTAAAATTGGCGTTTGCGTTGGATGTGCCGGACTTGGAAAAACAGTTGCGGTAAAAAGATATACCAAAATGTTTATGGATTCAATTTTAATCGAAAGTGATTCAGGATATACCGCAAAATCACTTTTAAAAGAGATTCACAGACGTTTAGGTCTTGCAGGTAAAGGCTCTGTATATGATTTAATGGACGAAGTTGTTAGAAAGTTAAATCAATCTGGCAGACTTTTGATTATTGATGAAGCTGAAAATTTACCGTACAGAGCTTTAGAAATCGCTCGTAGAATACACGATAAAACTGGTGTTGGAGTTCTTTTGGTAGGGAGGTCTATTCTACTTGAGAACTTAAAAGGCTACAACAATCAGTATGACCAACTCTATTCAAGAGTTAAATATACAAAAATTCTTAAGAGAATTCAACTTGTAGATATTCAAGACATTCTTAGAGCAGTTGGTCAAAATCCTGATTTAGCAGATACATATCTTCAGTATTCAGATGGAAATACAAGAAGATTAGAACATTTAATAACACACAGCATTAGCATTGCTCGTTTTAACGACAAGGCTGAGGTCGATAGTGCTGTGATTCAAGAAACTTCCAAATTATTAATGGCATAAGGAGGTATTAAAATGCAAGAAGGTAAGAAATTCCGACCCGACACTTCATTATGGTTAAACATCTTTTTAATAGCTCTTGCCATTTTTATTTTGGGAGTGCAAATCGGTATTAAACACGGTCGAGAATTACAACTTGACGATATGAGAATTAAATATGGCTACGACTTTTCAGATTAGAAAAATACATACATTAAAAAATATATTAGGTATGGACGATGATTTGTACAGAGAAATGCTTATGTCTTTTGAAGTACAAAGCTCAAAAAATCTAACATTTACAGAAGCCAGAATTTTTATTGAAATTCTCGAAGAAAGAGCCATTGCATCAAACAAATGGGTTAAACAACCTAAAAAATATGAAAATTTAAATCGAGATGTAGAAATGGCTACCAATGCTCAATTAAGGATGATTGAAGGACTATGGAGGGATATTTGCTATTTCAATAATGATGAATATGCGAAAAAATCTCTTAGAAAATTTTTAAAATCTAAATTTAGGGTTGACGACATTATGTTTTTAACAAGAGCCAAAGCCTGCAAGGTTATACAGGCAATAACGGCTATAAAAAAGAATTTAGAAAAAAGTGCGGCCACACTTGAGTAGTAGAAGAGAAAGTAAAGGAGAAAAACTATGTTAACAATGGAAAAAACAAACGAAGAAATGTCAAAAATGAGAGATAATCAATTCTTTGGAGAGATTACTCATGATGAAAATGACAAAAAAGAGTGTGCAATGATGGGTATAATTAAAAATCAAAAAATTGTTCTTGAAGAAGAATTAAAGATTGCTAAATTAAAATACGCAGATGTGGCTCTTGAAAAAGACAATTGGAGCGGCAGATATGAACGAGAAATGGATTGCAAAGTCATTGAAGGTCAAATCGCAATTCTAACAAAAATGGAGAGAGATTTGATGGATATGTTAACACCTGCCAATATGCCTCCTTGCTAAGATTAACGCAGGTCGAAACGGTCAGTAAAACTGACCGTCTTAGAGTAAGGCTCTAACTGATGAGACCAATTTAAAAGTAAAGGAGAAAAAATGGAACAACAAGCTACAGCTGTATTAGAACAACAAATTAAAAAAGTAACGGAAAAAATTTCTCAATGTAAAATCGAGATTGCAGATTTATTCATAAAAATACATAAATCTAAACCATTAATGCAGTGCGACTTTAGTGATTTTATGGATAAAATAAATGAGATGGATAAAATGCCTCCATTACTTTTAACTTTGGGGAAATATGAAAACCAACTAGAAGTATTATTACAGTCTAAAAGAGAAATTGAGAGTTCTATCTATTAGATTCAGGTCGAAACGGTCGGCTAACGGTGCAAGCTGACCGTCTTAACGTAATGCGTTAACTGATGAGACCAAATAAATAAGTATGAGGAGATTATGGAATATAAGCCTTGGATGGATTATATAAAACCTGAAGATATGCCAAATGACGATTTAAAGACAATTGCAGAGTCAGCTGGTATACGTTCAGCTTTGGCTTTAATTTTTTTAACTCCTGGATTAACTGTTACAATACCGAGAAATGCTTTTACAGAGGTAAAGAAAAGATACATTATAAGTCAGTATGATGGCAGGAAATATACGATAAACCGTCTTGCTTTAGAATGTGGTTTTTCTCAACGATATATTTATAAAATTATTGAAAATCACCTTAAAAATAAAAATAAATTATAAATTATGATACATCACTTCTTTACTTCAATAGCTAATATGTTATTGAAGTTTTTTTTGTATAATACATGTATAGGAGAAAAACATGCCTGTATTACAAGCTGAAAAACCATTATATAAGCACGATTGTGATGATTGTTTATATTTAGGTTCTGATGAAATGAGGGATTATTATTTTTGTAAAAAACGTTCTTTTTCATCAGAAGGAACACTTATAATAAGATTGGGAGACAATCCTCAAGATTATTTTAGTATGCCGAAAGATGTTGTAAAAAGTGGACTAGCAAGTAATGCTTTAGCTGAAGACACTGTTTTTGCAATGTGCTACAGAAGATATTTAGAATATCTTGAAAACAAATAAAGAGCCTCTTTTTATTCGGAGAAGAGACTCTTTTCAGACAAATCAAATCATGGGTATAATACTCAAGTTTTTTATATAAGGCAAATTATTTACAATCAGAAGGTAAACCAACAAATGCAATCATAGTTGGGGTTATGGTGTTATTATTCATATCCATTTTATAATTAACATCAAGTAAATCTTCATATTGAGTAATTGTCCCATCTATTGTAAATCCATGATAAAGACATAACTCTCTAAGTTCAATTAAAAAATTCTCGTATCGTTTTTCCTCATCCATATATCTATCCTAATGTTATTCCATAGTATCAACAGGAGTTATTTCGTCCATTTCAATGTTATATCTTTTCCCGTTTTTATCAACACAGGTTGCATATTCAATATCTCTATCAGCAAATGAATTTGTCCAAGTATAAATAAGTAACCCTATTTCATTAGTTTTATTATTGTAAATTTTAGTTCCGAACAACATATCATTTTTGTTTTTTAGTGCCATAATTTTATCTCCTTATGTCTTATAATGGGTTTTCTATGTAATATTTAATTTGTCCTTTTTTATAACTGATTTGACTTTTGATAATGCATTCCTTTTCATAATTTCTACAATCTTTAAGTTTTAACTCTAGGTATTCAATTTCGTTTTTTAATCTTTTAATTAAATCTTGTTCAAATTCTTTGTTTGTCATAATTTACCTCTTATTAACTTCCGCTTTGTACAAACATTAATCACTCTGAATAGTCAAAACATCAACTTGTTGTTGATGTTTTGAATCATTCAGACACAATATCTTGAAGATGCATTATATCTGTAATATTAATTTTTCCGTTGATTTCCATTTCTCTAATAGTGATATTTTCTTTTTTGTTATTTTCTGTTCCTAATTCAATTAGACAATCTTCAAGACTTAAGTTTTTTTCAATAATTATTTTTGCGATGTTTTTGGCTTCTGTTTCATTTTCTGCTTGAAATTGAACCATACCACTTAGTATCGCATTTGTTTCAAAGTTAATTAAAAAATTGTTCATATTGCGTCCTTTCTAATTTATCTACATTGACATTAACCACTCCCATTAGTCTAAAAGTGAAGTCAACGTGGATATTTTGTATCATTTAGACACATAGATTAAAGGATACGTTCTATGTACCAATTGGAATTTTGTAAATTATTGAAATTCCAACGTAGATTATGATAAAAGTCCATTTCAAAATTATTATTTGATTTTATAAATGGTGGGAAAAAATTCTTTTTATTTTCTTGTGTTTCTAAATTATTTATAGCCGTTCTTATTTCAGAATTAAACTTCTTTTTGAATTCTGACAGGCTTAATTCTAACTGTTCACGAGTTCTTTTGTTTTTTACAATAATTCGTTGTTCCATATTTGAATCCTAGTCCTTTACTGCTCTTGTGTCTATTACCCGATTGTTTATTTTAAATTAAGTCCAATAATGCACCTGTTTAGTTCGTTATAATCAATGTTTATGTTGTATTCGGTCTCTAAATTTATAATGTCAGTTGCAAGTGCAAAATTACGGTTCTTTTTTCTATGTAGTGCTGTTTCAATGTCATCACCAAGTTCATTTTCTTGGATGTTATCTTTTTTTAAGAGTTCTTCTATTTGCCCAAAATATTCCTCTAGCATTTCTATATCTGCTTTGATTTCATCCTGTAATTCTTCAAGGATTTCAATATCTTTTTTGCTTAATTTTGCCATTCTGATACTCCTATAAATTAAAGGGGCTGATTGCCCCTTATAAATAATTTCTAAATGTTTCTCTAAAATCTTCTGCCATTTTTATGTGAGATTTTATAGTTTCATCGAGATTGCTTGTATCGGTTATGTCATAATGCAGAACCTGTCTAATTCTTGAAGATTTTTTACCTTCTAAATCCTGCCAATCTAAGAATCCTAATTTTGTTTCAATTTCATCTTTTGATTTAAGTAATTTGTTGAAAATGTCTTTATCGCTATTGATAAAAAGCTCGGTTGCAACATATTTATCTTTGGTATTTACTGTTTGCATTATCTGCACACCTTTTTTACCGATTGAAATATATTGATAATGCTGTGGAGCAGGATTGATTTGCATTTCGCTTTGTAATTCGTCACAGACTTCAAAGTATCTATCCCAGTATTCTTTTTGTATTTGTTTTGCAGGTGTATTATTATTTCTAACTTGTTTTGTTGGGATTTCGGGTTTTAAAATAGGTTTAAATTCTATTTTATCCCCGTTCAAAATAGTTTTAATTACAAAAAGTCCACAATAATTCTGATTAAAACAATGATTTAATGTTTTAGCGATATTAATTAAATCTTCTTTCTCGTTTGCGATAAACCAAAATATATAGGCTTTTTGATTTCCTCTTAATTCGCCAACTGCCTCTATTAAACCATCTGCATTTTGTGTTAATTGAGGGCAAATAATGTGTAAGCCTCGATTTGGATAATCCTTAAGTAATTCAGTAATTACATCATCTTTGTATTTTTCAATGTAATTGCTGAAGTTTTGTCTGCTTTTTAAAACTTCTTGTGCTGTGATTGCTTCTGTCATATTGACCTCCTTTATTTTACAACCACATTAATCACTCTGAATACGAAGAATTGGAAGTCGTTTCTTCCAATTCCGTATCATTCTGACACAATTAAGAATCGCTCATATCAATGCTATATGGGCTGATTTCTTTTAAGTTATTCAATTTTGCTATTCCATGTGGAACAACACTATATCCCCCTTTTGGAGATTTCACTATACTTGGGTGGTCTCTATATGCTGTACTAACCAAATTTTCTCTTGCTTGATCGTAGGCTTTTCGTGCATTTTGAGGGCTCTTATATACGGTTCTTACACCATTTTCACCCTTGTATTGGTATGTCCTTGGAATATCTTGTACTTTTTTACTTGCTAATTTTGAAGCTTCTGTTTTAAATTTTTTAGACTGTGCTTTTGCTTCATCGGCTTTTGCCTGTGCCTCTTTTGCGTATTGTGTATATTTTTCCGCCAATTCTTTTTTACCGGCTTGTTTATACTTTCTCGCAATAGCTTGTTCAGAGGCAGCTCTTCTTGAGAATTCGTAGGCATCATCATCGTATTTATATGATTTATTTAACAAGTAATTTAATTCGTTCTCAGTTTTAGCATTAATTGATTTACTTGCTCCGCCTCCGCCTCTGCTACCGCCTGAGCCACGTCCTCCCATATATTAATCTCCTTTCATTTTCGGAATATCTACGCCAATCCAGTTCTTCTCTTCTTGCGACCAAGAAAGTTTCCTTCCTGATTTTTTGGCTATTCTATTAACTACTTTGTCGATTTGAGCACGACTCGATTTGTGCAGGACTTGCCAATCATAATCTTCCTCACCTCTTGCATCAGAAGGATTTTTCCATTTTCCGAGGCTACGGACTGATACGTTTATAAAGTCTCCGTAATCTTCAACCCTAAAGTCGCTACGTCTAATGTATCCATCAGTTGAAACTTTACTTATTAATTCATCTTTCAAATTAGAAACTGTGCTATCCATAGACATTTTGGCTTTTGGTGTTCTTGGTTTCTTTTCAGGTTTTACACCATTTTTGAGATTTTCTGCACGTTTAGCACGAGCTTTAGCAAGAGCATCAAGACGTTTTTGCTTTAAATCTGCGGCTTTTTTAGCATCAAGTTCATCTATTCGTTTTCTTATTGCTTCCATCTCTCGAACTCGTTGGTCTATACTATAAGCAGGATTTCCTGAAATACTGTTATACAACCTTATAAGCTCGTTTTTATCGGTAATACCTTCCCCGATATTTTTAGGGGCTTTTGAAGCAGCACCTCCGCCACCTTTTCCGCCTCCTGAACCACGTCCTCCCATTTTTACCTACCTTTCTTTTCAAATTTATTCATATACGGTTCAAACCACTTGAGGTTTTTATACCCTTCAAGTTCAGGTAGCTTGTTTCCATAAATCAAAATTTGCTTTGGTTCAAGTTGTTTTATCATTTCTTTAAAACCTTGCAAGAACAGGTTTTTAGCATCTTCGGAATTAAGCACTCCAACAGTACCCACTGCAACGATTGAACCCTTTGGAACACCTAAAAATGCATATTTATAACTGGATTCATCAGACCAACTGATTGATGGAATAACCTTAATCCCAAGCATTTGCCAGTAACGAGCACACCAACGATTCCTGTAAACCTGCCAAATTTGGAACGCTTCAGGATAGTTTGTGTACATAGAAAAGTCTGGGGATAAGACTCCATCATATTTTTTTAATTCTTTAATTTGAGAATCAGCGTTTTTCCAACATCTTTCAAACCTATAATCATCTAAAAAGAAGTGGGCTGTGCCATTTCTGTTAGAATCTACCCGATATGGGATGAGTTCTTTAACTTCGAACTCATCCTTTTTTATATCAGGTATGCCATAGGAATTAGAGGAGGAAAAGAAACCTTTTTCAACATTTTGTACGTTTAATAAATTTCTCCAAGACATAACTAATCTACCTTATTAAATTTTTTAATTAACGATTTTAATTTTCTTTGATCCCTCTTAGACATAGAGGATTTATATTTTTGTGCTATTTCAATAATTTGTTCTGCAATATTTCCGGCTTTTTCTAAGTTTTCTTTATCTTCTATAATTTCTGTTGTTTCTTGATTTTCAATCTTAACCTGACCATATTTCGCAAATTGCGAAATACAGTCAAGAAAAGATTTAATTATTGCTGATAGTCCAAGCATTAAGCTCTCAACTTCTCAACAGCCTCTAGAAGATGTTTAGCAAAGGATTCAATTGCATTAACTCCTTGATTAAAACAATAATCGTCCAATGCATTTGGAGAAGTTTTAATTTTCTCCTTTAACTTATACAAGCTGTCTATTGCAGGCTGAGCAACCTTAGCAAGGTTCTCATAGAGTTTTGTGACATACTTTGGGACATTCTTTTCTGCCAAATTGATGACAAATGGCTCAATAACGTCCCATAGCTCATTCAAAACTTTCCAATCTTTAAGCCACGAGAATAAACTCATAGTAGTCTCCTTTCTTAATGAACTTGTATTTGTTGGCTTTTATCTTGTCTCTATACCAAGATATTTTTTGTCGAAGGTACTTCCCGACACTATCTGTTGATAAGTGAGGCAAATAATGAAGATAAGTGATGTCTATTTTGCCTTCACGTTTTTGTTTTGCACGCCTTTGGTCAAATTCATAATGTGTGAATACTGATTTTTCGGATATTAAAATTCCGTATTTTACACTCAGATAAGCTGTTAAGCAGCACAGTGCTTCAATCTGTTTTTGTGTTAAGGGGTATTTTGTTTGTTTTTTATCTGATGTAAAACCTGCCATTCCACATACCGATAGACCAATACAACCAGTATTTCCACCACCACAGTGCATTGCATAATTGCCGTCATAGCAATTTAGATTATCTTCAGGTCTATGTGTGCCTGCAAAAATCTTCCCATATTTATCTACACAATAGTGGTATGCTTTTAAATCAGTATCACAAGGGCTATTAGCACCTGCGGTCCAGTGCAAACAAATTTTTGATAATGATGTCATTTTTTCTCCTTATTTATAACGAATGCAGATATGAACTACTTGTGATGGGGGTTGAACGGTTGTTGATTTTCCATAAATCGTATTATTTGGAGCTGAGGATGTAACTTTAGCTGCTCCATTTCGATTCTCTCCATATGACCAAACGCAATCAGTATCATTTCCTGATTTATCAGTCCTATTCATTGTTATTGTATGAGTATGAGTTGGTAAGCCAGCTTCAATTAAAGCTCCAACATTTTCTCCCGGTTGTAAAAATCTTTTTGTAATATTGTAATCAGGGATTCTGAATTCATCAGACTTCTCGCCACCTTTGTTGAATTTACTTCCAATTACAGAATATAGTAAAGAGTAATCAGATTTTTTTAGAATATAACCATCACAAGGAAGGCAATTATAATGAGTGTAATTAATTGGATAAATTACTAATGATCCGATAAATTCAGGCGTTAGTAAATTTCGATTGTATTGATTTTGATTTAATTGATTTGTTTTGAGTGAAACAATTCCCATTATTACCTCAAATGTATTTGATGCAGATATGAACTATTTGTGATGGAGGTTGAACTGTTGTTGATTTCCCATAAACAGCATTACTTGCAGAAGCCTTGCTTGTTGTTAACTTTAATTGATGTCCATAATCAGGGTTTCCACGTCCTTCTTCAACTATTCCATTTGCATCCCAGTAAAGAGCCGTAACTGTATGTGTATGGTCTGGGATACCTGCTTCGACTTGCTTCCCAACGGTTGTTCCCGGTTGTAAAAACCTTTTTGTTATGTTGTAATCGGGGATTCGAAATTCGTCTTCTTTTTCATTCCCTTTGTTAAATTTTTTTCCAATAATTGAATAAAGTGGTGTGTAATCAGCAATCTTTAAGACAAAACCTTCACACGAAAGGCAATCGCTCGGAGTATAATCAATAGGAAAAGTAAATAGTGCACCTATTTTCTCTCTTGTTTGAGTGTTTTTCGTGTAACCATTTTGATTTAATTGATTTGTTTTTAAATTCTTGATTCCCATAATTTTTATTTATATTTAATGCAAATGTGAACACCTTGAGCAGGAGGTTGAACAGTGGAAGATGCACCATAAATTGCATTACTACGACTCGCATTAAAACCTAAACCATAGGGTTTGTTGGACGTATTTTCAGAACGTGTCATTATTGAGCCTGTTGATACTGAATAAAATGCACCTTTTGGATTCCCTATATAAATTGGTTTTGAACCAACACCACCAACATCTGTTGTTGCTGTAATGTTGGGCAAACCTGCTGCAATAAGGTCTCCCGGCTTTGAACTTGGTTGTAAAAATCTACCTGTTATGTTGTAGTCGGGGATGCGAAAACTTCCGGCCGCATCATCTTTTTTATTAAATTTTTTACCAATTACTGCATATAAGTCTTTATAATCTGCAATGCTTACAAGATAACCATCACAAGCAAGACAATCTTCAGGAGTATAATCAGTTGGGTATGTGAATAAACTTCCTATACGTTCCTTTGTAAGGCGATTTTTATTATAACCATTTTGATTTAACTGATTTGTTGCTAAATTATTAATCTTCATAATTTTTATTTATATTTGATGCAAATATGAACTATTTGTGATGGAGGCTGAACTGTTGTTGAAGAACCATAGATTAAGGATGAACGGGAAGCATCAAAATTTGATATGCTATACCATTCTCCTCCTCCATGAATATTCTGACTTCCTGTGGTTTTTGCAAAAGCTCCATAGGTATTTGATTGATATGGACTTACAATGGTGTTACCACCTGTGATGTTGGGTAAGCCTGCATTTATTTGAGAACCTGTATTTTTACCGGGTTGCAAAAATCTTTGTGTAATGTTGTAATCAGGGATTCTAAATTCGTCAGGTGCTTCGTCACCTGTATTAAACGTTGTTCCAATTACGTTATACAGTTTTTTATAGTCTTCAATCTTTAAAACATAGCCATCACAAGCTAAACAATCCTCTGGAGTTACATTTACAGGGGCTGTATATAAAAATCCGATTTTGTTTTTAGTTAAAAGATTGAAATTATAACCGTTTTGGTTTATTTCATTTGTAAAAAGACTAAGTATTTCCATAATTTATTTGTATTTAATGCAGATATGTACAATTTGTGATGAGGGTTGAACTGTTGAATTAGCTCCATAAATAGGATTTGATTTTGATGCGGCGAAATTACATTGATGACCGCCAGATTGTCCATAGTTTCCATAAGTTTTTCCGCCACCACTGTAAAATGCCCCAGAAAAAGTTTGCCCAGTCGAAAAGCCCCAAGCTCCAGTACCAATTACACCTGTGATATCTGGTAAACCTGCATTGATTTTTATACCAACATTTTCGCCAGGCTGTAAAAATTTCCCTGTTACATTGTAATCAGGAATCCTAAATTTACCTGCCTCATCTCCTTCTTGATTAAACTTCGTGCCAATAACTTTGTACAAATCCAAATAATCAAGAATATCTAGTAAGTAACCATCACAAGAAAGACAATCATCAGGGGTGTAATCTATAGGATAGATGAATAAAGCTCCTATTCTTTCTTTAGTTAGAGTATTTTTGTGATAGCCGTTCTGATTGATTAACGGGGAACTCAATTCCTCAATTTTCACTAATTTTCCTTTCTAATTGATTTAATTCATTTCTTAATTCAATTGCTAGATTGTTGTAATATTCGAGCCACGTTTCTCCTGTAGCATCATCTTTTACAGAAGGTTCACACATTGCTCGGACTCGTTTTGTGTCTAATTCATAAAGAGCTCGCTCTATTTCTGATTTTCGTATTTTTAATTGATTTTGCTCGATCATTTTCTTGTATTCTTCAGTGTTTGAAATATCACTTAAAGCTCCATTGATTTCCTTGTATTTATCAGGATTTAACTCAATATCTTCAGCTATTGCATCAGAAACTCTTTGAAATCCTGCTTTTATTTTTCCGACATATTCAATGTTCGATATAAGTTTTGTTTTAATTTCTACCTGCTTTTCGCCTCTATAATCAGGTTCAACAACCCAATCATTACCGTCCCAAATTGCAACCTCATGCTCATTTGTTATTGGAGGTTCTTTAAATGTAGCCATCGCAGGTAAAAGATATTCAGATTGTCTTCTTGGATTTTTTATTGCAGGATATTTACCTGAAAAAGCTTTTTCCTCTGTGTTGTAACTGTAGTAGTATTTTGTCTCTGTCATTTTCCTTTTTCCTCTAATATTTAATTAAATATGTTATTGCATAATTTTTAGGTCTTGTTTCGTTCGCAACATTACACTTATTGGGCGTACTTGTTTCTGGTGATAATGTATAAGTTACACAATTTGTTCTATCATCTCCTCTTGGCATATTCTGCGTATTTGGGGCTGTATATGTGTGCGTATGACTCTGTAATGCATGATCTTGAAATTTACCTAATTCAGAACTTTCTCCTTTTTTATAACCTCGAAGAAAACAACCTCTGAAATCTGGAAGATTAAAATATGTACCATCATTACCGTATATTTCCCCAATAATGTTGTATAGTTTAGGGTAATCCTTTATTAGTAACTTTGAGCCATCACAAACTAAAAATCCTTTAGGAATTTCTATGCCTGAAAAATGTATAATTGTAGCTGTTGGAATTAAATCTGAATTAATATTCAAATTATAGTTATTTTGATTTAATAATTTAGTTTTTAGGTTTTTGAGCATTATTCTCCTTCAAGACTAAATATTCCGACCGGGACAAGATTAGTTTCTTGCCACATATTTAATAGGTAAATGTAGCTTGCTAATGGTTCAAGAATCTTGAACCAAATATCATTAGGGTTATAATCTTCCGGTTCTAGCATTTGAGTAAATATTTGATTTGATAATGCTGTTAAAGAGTATTCTTCATCCTCAAAATTCACAAAAAGATTAAAGTTCTTTGTTTGACTTGCTTCAGGACACAAGTCAACAACATCTATTACCAAATCTTCTTCAACATTGTGAGTTTGACTTGATGCTGTCGTATATGTGAATGGTGCATGTGCTGTAATATAAATATGAGTTGTGATTTCACCGTTTTCTGTATAAGTTTCGTCTTCACTTATACATATTTTGGTAAGGTTCAAATAAGTTACAACTCCAATTCGATTAAGAAATTCCGCATCAGAATAACATTCCACACCGACTGCAAGAGTTTCTTTTACATAAAAATCTCCCGTAAGTGAGCCTGAATAATGTTGAGGCTCATCTTCAAATTCGCTTAGAGTTTCTATTTCTCCAAATGAAATATGCTTAGTTTCATTATTTATAGCAACTATCGTATTTAATTCTTGCGACAATTCTGTATCAGAATAAACAATTGTATCTTTTTCTAAAACAGTATCCAAAGCTGTATAGAATACTCCTAAATGACTTGATGTGTATTTTAAGACCTTAACCGTCTCAGAACTTAATAAATCAGGATTTCCTCTGGTATCCAACTTACAAGAATTCAAACAGAAAGGAGTTAATATACTTTTAGTGCTAATTTCAGGAATAAATTCTAAAGGTATTAAGCCATTTTCTCCAATAGGAGCATAACCATTAGCCTTTCCTTTTTCTTCTATTTTTTGATATGTAGCATCTATATCTTCAGTAATTTTATCCAATTCTTCTTTTGTCACCATTTGCATATTGGGGTTAATTACTAACTCAGCAAGTTCTTTATTTGATAACAAAAGTTCTATTCTTATTGTAAGTTGCTTAACAGTGCCACTATCAGGTGTTTGTTTGTAAGTTTCAGGGAATTTTGAAATAACAATCAGATGTCCTTCATCATCAAAAACACCGGCTTCTCTTACTGTAAAACCTCCGACATCTGCCGGAACTGTTGTTACACAATAAAATCTATCATCTGCCCATTCGCATTTATCAATTAGTCCACGCCAAACTTCCTTAACAAGTTTTGTTTGATCCGTTGTTGGTTCATAATATCGTCCATTTCCATCTCCAAGAGCTATTTGATAAACATCAAAAGGTATCCCTTCTTGAAGGCATTTTAATTGTTTTTCTGCACCGTAATCAGTAACTAATGAATAAAATTCTTCAGCCATTACACAGCCTCCTTAGAATTTACTGTTATGATTTCTTCTGTAAGACACGCAGAATATGCATGCATTTTGGCATTTGTTGTCAGGTGAAATTGAATCTCCTCAAGCCAAGAACGTTCATTTTTATATTCGTTAATCAAATCTCGCAGCTTTTGTTCTGTTTCTTCATTGATTGAACGATTAAAGATTTGAAGAATAACTTTAAAGTAATAAGGCTTTCCGCCGTAATTAAACCATTCTTCAACACTTCCAACGATGTTTAAGGTTTTAAAGATTTCCTCTAAGGCATATTTAGTACCTTTATATCTGTGCATTTTTATAGAGGATTTTATTAAATTTCTTTTTTCCTGTTCACTAAGAGCCTGCAACCAACCCTCATTCCCAGTAATGTGATATTGTTCAGCTAAATGTGGCAAGGCATCAGCAGGTACATTGTCAATAATAGAAACTAAGACAGCCTCTAAGTCTATATTGCCAAACCTTTCTTCGCAGATTTCATCAAATATTTTTAAATTAATGTCATTAATAGGTGCTAATGAATTACTCATCGGCATATCCTCCCATTTTTATTTCTGATTTCAACAGATTTGCCCACTGAAATTCTGAAACTTCGATGTCTTCCGGTGATTCAATTTCGACTTTAAACACTCCATAAACACTGTTTAAAATGGCAATAATCTGTGTTTGAACAACGTTTTTTCCAAGTTTTTCTTTGAGCAATAATTTGTATTCTTCTAATTTTGCATTTATCGTTGTCATAACGCTTGTTTCATCTGCATCTTGATACAAATAAATTGTTGCTATTATTGAAAAATCTTTCTTTTCTGGTGATAAAACTTGAACTTTATCTGTAAGAGGTCGAATTTTATCTTCGTTTAAGTATTTTTCAACTATTTCTAAAATCTCTTCGCTCGGATTCCCATCCTTAGTTAAAGGGTAAATGTTCACAACCCCGGCTGATGGTGAATTTATTGCGACATCAATTATTGATTGGTGTGCAGACAATGTATGATAGCGATATGCTCCACGACTTCCTGCGTTTGAGAATTTCTCAGGTGCCTGTCTTATTCTTTCTCTTAAGCTGTCCGCTTCTTCATCATCAGCACCGCCCGAACTTACTGTTGTGTTTTCTACGGTAGAAATATAATCTAAAGGTGTGATTAAATTATTGATTGAACCTAAGGAGTAATTATTTGAGGCACTACCGGGTGTTTCGCATATTGCATCCACACTTACAGATAATTCTCCTGCAAGAATTTTGACATCTTCGAGCGTTTGAAAAATAAAAAGACCGTCTTTTGTTTCTACTTCACAACCTTTTTGGATGCTACAAGTAAAATCTAATGGCTCATCCAGTGAGAATTTTAGAGTTGTTGTTGAACTATTTGCCAACAATTTAGTTACACCGAGAGGTTCTCCAATATGTTCCAAAATATCAAGGGGTGCATAACTTAAGAGATTTTGTTTTGCTGTTTCTTGAATTTTCATTCTTAAAACGGTTTCTCGATACGCACCTACATCAATCATTAGCCGTTCAATTTGTGCAGGCTGAAGAACTTTACCGCTCTTTTCTTCATAAGCTGTAATCCATTCTTTTGTAATTATATCGGGGTCTCGTTCTATAAAATTAGGTTCAGGCAGCTGTGTCATAAGTAACCTCCGCTATACCTGTTGTACTTGTATTCTTCAATGTCCATTCAACCTTTACTGTTAAATTTGTTTCTGCTATTTCGACCTTTATAGAATTTATTTTTATTCGGGTTTCCCACATCGTGATTGCATCAGTTGCTTCTCTGACTATATTTGGGGTTGCTTCATTGATAGGGTAATCAATATATTTGTAGATATCTGAGCCGAATGTCGGACGATGCGGAACTGTACCTTTTTTAGTCAGAAGTATTATTGCGATGCATTGATTTATATCATCAACACCTTCTGCAACTTCTCCGATTGAATTTAGTTTTAATTGCCAATCAACGTAGGTGATTTCATTTAAATTTGTCATAGATATTACATTGTTTTATTAGGGGCAGATGTCGGACTTCCTTGATTTCCTTTGTGGGTATGAGGATTATATATTTCTCTCATCGCTTGCATAGAGGATGTTTTATCCGTAATGTCAGCATTTGATTTTATTCCTGCGGTATTTGTGAAAGTCCCTTCGTGTTCGATATTTCCAATAAGTTTCATTGTGGAAAAAGCTACGGTAAGTGTTTGACTTTCCTTATTAGCGTTTATGTATGAGCCGTCTTCAAGATTCATTGATATTTCTTTTTCACTTTGTGTGACTGGAACATCTTCAGTTGAATAAATTGTTCCTAAAATGACTCCGTCTTCCGAATTTTCATCCATTAAACACGCAACTAATTCTCCAATATCGGGCATTACATAAAATTTGTCTTTGAGTGTTTTTGTTTGCAGGACTGGCAACCAGTAAGAAGTCGATTCGTCGTCTTGAAAACTTACACGAGCTTGAGCGTTCAGAGCGTTAATTTGAGAGACGATTCCAAATCTTAGCACGATACCACCTCGCAATATGTTTTATAACCATTTGACCTGTCATAAACATGACGAGCTTGTTTTATGTGATATTTACCTGAAAAATGCCCAATTCCTTTGAGTTCAATGTTAGTACCTGCAATTAAATACGGATTCCCGATAAACTCAAGTGAACCTTCGATTTTATCATCGGCAGTTCCTAGTGCTGCTTTTGCTTTTACTATTGCTTGTTTTCTATCAGAGCAACGGGCTGTGATTTTTAAAGTATCACCCTTTGCAACTTTCTCATTCCTAGCAGTTGCTTTAACAGTTTTCTTTTTCTTTGGATCAAAATAAGAAACTTGAACAGCTTTGTATTTTTGTGATGTCTTTTCTCTGAGGTTTATGTGAATTAAATCTTGTTTGTAGAATATTTGTGTTGGTTTTGAACCTTTAAGTTTTTGTACATCATAGAAAACAAGATTATTTTCAGCTATTTTGAAAATATAACCGTATTGTTCTGCTAACTTTGTGAGGAATGATAAGTCTCTTTCTTGATTTTGCGTTATCCTATCAACTCGCACATCTGCAATCTCTCCAACGAGAGTGTATCCGTGCTTATCTGCTATCTCTTTTGCAATTTGTTTTAGAGTTTTATTTTCATATCCGACAGAATTTTTTTGTCTTAAAGGCTTTTTTATTCCGGTAGCAAGACCTTTTACCGTAATTGTGTCCGGAGGAGTGTCGTATTCAAGTTCGTCAATTTCAAATACTCCGCAATTCAGAAGTTTTTCTGCCTCATAACCAATATATGCACGCAAGGAATCCCCTTTAGTTGGAATCCAAGCTCCTTGCCATATTTTTTCGGCATCTTCAAACATAATTACAAGTTCGTCAGATTCTCCATGTTCAACATCTGTATATTCAATAGAAGTAACGTATGGAGCGACATCTCGTGTTATATTCTTTTTGTCATAAAATAACTCAAAAATTGGGACTAGCATTATTTTTTCCAAGGGGGCAATTCAAATTGTATAGTCTGAGAAGTATCTAAAACTGGGATTTTTAGTTTTATTCCTGATTCAATAACGGGGTCTTTGGGTACTGTTGGATTCGCTTTTATAATCTCTTCATAAAGATTGGGGTTATCATAAAACTTGTATGAGATACTATCCCAACGGTCTCCGTCTTTTGTTATGTAGGAATAAAATTCCGTCATTTTTTCTTAAATCCTTTTTCATTTTTTTTATCTTCAGGGACTTTTCCTGTATATTCTCTTAACCGGACATCGACCTGCACAGACATCAAATCACCTTCTGAAGAGGCTTGTTCTACTGCTTGTCCGATTTCTTCTATGATGAATACTCCGACATATTCACCATTTCCTTTAATAAATTTCAAAGGTGTTGCTGTATCTGCGACATCTTTTAGCTTTTTTATTTCATCTTCAGGGACACAAAAAGAACGATGAAAATTAAGTTTAATATCTTCTTCCTGCAAATTCTTGCCTAAGAATTGAAGAATGGGTTTGTTTTCAATCCGCTCGTGCTGAGCATAATGGTATGAGACAGTTTCATTTAAACCGTTAAAGTAAGTGATTAATTCAAATTTTATATCTCCAAGTTGAGCGAACATTTAGTAAGCTACCCTTTCCTTGCGTTCAAATTCTCTTTTAATGATGTTCACAACTTCATCTTTATGTTTTTTAAGCATTTTTAGAAACTCATCCTTAGATTCACTTCCTGATATTGTGATTGTTGGGTTGTAGGTAATGACAAATGATGGAGAAGCTGATTTATTCACTCCTCTTGTGTGGGCTTTTAATCCCCCTGAAAAGACTCCCAACGTCTTGTTCATCGCATTTTGAAGTGGCAACGGTTTTAATGTTGATGCAATAGTCTCGACAATTTTTACTTTGTGCAAATCTTTTAAAGGTCCTGTTTTAGCAGGTGAATGTGGCAGGTGGTCTCTTATAACTTGGGCAACTTTTGCAATACAACCTTTTACTTTTGCAAGTCCTGACATTATTCCGCTTGCAAGCATAGTCGTGATTTTACTGCCAAATTCAAATGCTTTAGTTACAAGTTCAACTAATTTAACGATTATATTTGCAATCGCTTTTCCAAAACGAATGCCCATTTTTTCTGCGGCTCCTCCTGTATCATCAACAGGTTTTATAAGTTTTTTGAACCACTCAACAATTGCTTTGATAGGTGCAAGTATAGGAGAGATAGCCTTACCGATTCGTTGGAATAATGGCATCAACGGTTGTAAACCTTCTTTTAATCCTTGCCACATACCTTTAAAGAAAGCTGAAATTGGTTTCCAGTATTTGTAAATTACAAGAGCAACAACTCCAATTGCTAAGGCAATCCAACCTAATGGAGAAGTGAGAAGCGTTACAGAGAAAGCTCTAAAAGCAACAATTGCATTTTTTATCATGCCGGGAATGGATAGAAAACCAGTTTTGAACGCCTTTAAACCGCTTATAAAATTTGTCGGCAGTGCTTTTAATGATGTAACTGTCCAATCCTTTAGTGATATAGCTGACTTTGAAATATTTGCAGGCAGTTCAGTGAAAGTTCTTATTAGACCTTTTCTCATCTCATTATCAATTCGCCTTATATCCGCACCGAAGCCCAATAAAGTATGTTTCGGAAGATTTAAACCAAGTTTATTTCCCGATTTAAAGACGTTAAATGCTGTATCAAGAGAGTGAGAGGTGCTTGTTAATCCTGCATTTTGTAACAACAGAACTGCATTTTTAGTAAGAACAGGTGTTAAATCACGAGCATATCCTAAAAATTTGCCGTACATTCCAACAAATTTTCCTATAATTATTGTCGCAGTACCGAGGGTTGTGAGGAGTATTCCTAATCCGATTGTCCCTATAATTGCACCAAATAAGCCTTTTTGAAGTAGTGGATTGTTGTTTATTTTAGTGAGTAATTCATTAATTTTTTGAATCGGTTCGTGTAGATGAGGGAATACAAGCTCTTTCATATTGATTTTGAGCAGTTTAAACTGTTCGTTTGTAGTTTGCATCATATTCTCAAAGTCAGAATCAACAACACCTTCCGCACTTAGAGCAGATGCTTTAATTCTTTTATATTCGTCAAGATTTTGCATCATAGGTTTAATAAAGTTTAATACCTGCTTGTCTTGGAATACTTCTGATACTTTGAAAACATCTCCTCCTGAGAGTTGTGTCATCATTTCTATAACTTCAAGAATAGGATCACGCCCTTGAGCTGCTGCATCTAAAAGAACCTGTTTTAAATTAACTCCAAATACTTCTTCAAAGTTTTTAACAGCAAGCGGAGATGTAACCTTTTGGATAAAGTTTTCTAAGTTATTGGCTGCTTCAGAAGCTTCTCCGGCACCTTTCATAGCAACCTGCAACGCAGCACCTAAAGATGCAACGGCAGGTGTGCCTTTCATTCCAAGCATAGCAGCACCGGCGGTTAAACTTGGAAATGCTGCTGCCATATCCTTTAATTCAAATCGTCCTTCCTTACCTGACATTGCAAGGATGTCCATTGACTTTCCTAACTCATCAATAGGAACTTTTAAGTTATCGCTTACAGCAAAAGCTGTTCTTGAAATATCTTCAATGGCTGCCTGTTCACCTGTAGCAGTTCTTCCTATTACGTTCATATAATCAAGAGCTTTTTGCGGGTCAATACCTGATGCAACTAGAACGTTCAAACCTTCTGCGATTTCAGGTCGCATTTGGTTTGTGTATCTTGAAATGGAAGCAAGACGTTTATCCATATCTTCTAATTGTTTTGCGGATAATTGTCCGACATTGCCGAGTTCTCTTAATCTGTGTTCCATCTGAAAGGCTTCGGGAATTGCTTCTGTTATCCCTAATTTATATGCAAGACCACCACCAATAGCAGTTAATCCTGCACCTAACTTAGTCATATTCTGACCGAGTTTATCCAACATTTCAGATGTATCTTTGATTTCATCCTGCAACTTTGCAAATTCATCGTTGGACTTGCGAACAGCATCTTTGATAACCTTTGACATTTTATCAAAGGCTACAAGAGTTAATGATACTTTCATCATTGTGTCGAGCATTGTTCTTCAAGTTCCTCATTGCGATTGTTCGTGTACTTAATTGCTTGATTGCACCAGTATGCAAGGGTAGGGATGGACATTTCGCACAGTTCGGAATACTGCCATCCCGTTATCTTGCATAAATGAATTATGCTTTGGCTGTCTGGGAGGCTAGAGCAGTAATCGTCTCTGTTATTGGAGTAACTACTTCCATCTTTTCTTCTTGTTTCGGTGGAACCTCTTTGGCTTTCCCTGTCGTCAACTTTCCCGAAATTTCGCCCTGAAGTGCAATTACATCTTCTAAGTCCATTTCTAAGATGTCTTCATACACTAGTTTTTGTCCGTCAATTTCAGCAAGTTCGGCAATTAGTGCGTATGGAATCTCGTCTGAAGTCTTTGCTTTCATTTGAGCCTGCAACAAATCCTTGCCTTTGCCCTTTTCAATAATTGCAATTTTTCCTGATGGTAAAACTAATTCTTTTGGCATAATTTTTTCTCCTTTAAATTTTTTGTCTTTTAAATATATTTTGATAGTGTTCAAAAAGTGTTCAAAAAGCTCTGTATTGAATTTTTATGTTGGGGGTGGTTAAATTATCATCCGAAAAATTTTAGAGCCCTTTAAAAGGCTTCTGTGAGTTTTAGTGTTTCATATCTTTTTCTTGTTGTAATTTCTACCGGACTATAAGGTACGCTACAAGCTATTAGAGCGAGTGCTAAAGCCCAAAATCGGTCAGCGTGTCCGTTTACTTCTGAGCTTTCTGCATCAAACCTTATATTTCCTGCCTTAGTTGCAATTCTTCTTATTGAGTGCAAGTCTTCTCTTATTTCATGTTCTTGTGGAATAAATACAGTTTTACTTTCAAAATTGGTTCTTAGGTTGTATGCCATTTCCTCTTTTGATTTATTTGTGAACATAACTGCTTCTACTCGATATTGTCCGAAGTCTCTTTGTGCTGTTTCAGCTATCTGCATACCCAAGCCTGTTGAGTCAATGCAACAACGTCTTAATTTTGGATGTTTAAGAATTTCCGAGATGATTTCGTATTGAATGTGAAATGGAGTTTTTTCAAGAACTTTAACTTTTCGTGTATATTTGGAATTCTCAAATCGTTCTAAGCACCATATTACTGTTAAGTCTTTTCTTCTTCCGATATCGATTCCAACATACAAATCGCCCTTTATCTCATCAAGAGATTTTAAAACATCCGGCATCTCACAGGTAGAGATTAAATCATAAGGAAGAAACGCACAGGCTTCGTCTATTGCAACGCAGCAATACTCCTGCAACCAAGTGTATTCATCAAAACAGTTTTTGCGTTCTTCATTCAGCCATTCTTCACGTTCTTCAGGTGTCGTTGGTCTTCCATAAATTTTATCAATCAGACCTTCTTCAACTGCAAGTTGTATTGGTGTTTTATGATGAGCCCATTTTAGTTTACCTTTTTGAACCTGATCCAAGAATTTATAATATAAACAGCTTTGACCGTTGTGTGTAGAAAGTATTCTTAAAGGATAACCCCAAGTAATACAAGGTCGGGCCGCTTTCCATAACTCTTCAGGATTGTTATGGAATGCAAATTCATCAAGTACAACTTTTCCGCCTTTACTTCTGAAACCTTTAGGGTTTGAAGATAGTGCATGAATTTTAGTACCATTTGAAAAAGCTATAACATATGCTTTTATATCCTTATCCGAATCAAGAATCTGTTCGCCTAAGTCTTTTGCTGCAATATTGAATAAAGTTGCCCATTGCTTACAATAATCAATATATTCTCTGGCAGCAGACTCATCCGCTGATGAAAACCAAACAGCAGGAACTGTTTTGTAAACACAATCTCTTACATCTTCATAACTTTGTACATAAGTTGCTCCTATTCTTCGGGATTTCTCCCATATTTTTACTTTTGATTTATCGTTTATCCACCGCATTTGATACGGTAGAAAAAATGGGGGTTTATTCTTCTTCGTTGTCGTCATTAGGTACAATTCCAAGAACTTCTTGTTCAATTTGTCTTATTAACTCAGCCGTCAGACCTTTAGGTTTTATTGGAACATCTTTTTTAGCAGTAGCATCTTCATAATCTTTGACTTTAGTGAACATTGGAATAATCCTGCAAAAAGCATACATTCTTCCGGGATCGACTTTTTCTCCGGCTTCCATATCTGCAATTATTCCTGACATTAGTTTGCGTGCAAATTCATACATTTCTTCATGGAAAGATTGTTTAGAACTTAGAAAATCTTTCTTTTGTTTTTCCCAATCACCTTTATCCTTCCAATCCATAATGGTTTTTCTGTTTAGATTGAGTCTACTTGCCAACTCATCAATAGTCAGAAAATTATAAATATACAGCCTTTCGGCTTCATTATATAAGTATTTCTTTTTATTCAAGTTCTGACTCCAATCTTTTAATTTTGTCATTCAGAGCTTGCATTTCAACAGTTACACTTTTGAGTCTTTTTACAGACACAAGTACTTTATCCATATCAAGTTTTTGTATTTCTTCATAAGGATTTAAAAGTGAGCGAATAAGAATAACAAGTCCTGATGCCTCTGTGTCAAGAGAGCGGTATTTCTTTTTTGCTTCGGCAAGCATTCCTTTCATTTGTAGTATTTCAGGATTCATTTATGAAACCTCCTTTTTTAAAATCGGACACCAGAGATTGTTGTCGATTTTACTTTCAATTCTTGAAAGAAGTGCTGCGTGATATTGGTTGGTTTCAAGTAAATCTTTTAAGATTTCAAAATTATTCTGAATAATCTTCTCAAAAGCCTTAACTTGAGATTGGTGATAAATATACCAAATTGCGAAGATAAGTGCCGGGAAACCGACATTTTCTACAAATGGAGAAAGTTGATTTAAAAATTCCATATAACTCCTTATTTATTGATTAGAAAGAAGAAACGAAAGAAAGGACTCCGTGTCCTTCTTTTTTGTTTATATATAGCAGTCTAAATCTTTCTATGACTGCTTTTCAAAAGATATATACAAGTTTTTATTCTTTGAACTGTGCAAAGAAAAAATTTTTGCACATATCTTTTGAAACCCATATCGCACAAGGGTTAGACTGTGAATATATGAATTTCGTATAGGGCAATTTTTAAAGTTGTCATACAAAAGAAAAAGGTTTTTTAAATGAAGTATTTTGAAGTTTTTAAAGCAGGAACTTATCCTCAAGGAAAGTTCACAAAGAAAGAAATCGCACAAATTGCGAAAAATTATGACCCAACATTCTGTGAAGCTCCAATTACTATCGACCATCAACAATCCGGACCGGCATATGGTTGGGTTGATGATGTAAAAGCAGACGGAGAAAAACTTAAAGTAAGTTTTAAAGAAGTTCCAAAAGAATTTGAGCAAGCTGTCAATGATGGGAAATACAAAAAAGTATCTGTAGAGTTGTACAGAAACTTAGATGGTAAAGGTGCATACCTTAAAGCTGTTTCATTCTTAGGTGCTGCAATGCCACAAGTTAAAGGCTTAGAAGCAATTAAATTTATGGAAGCTGAATCTGACACTTACGAATTCGAATCAGATGATGAGACTGAAAATTTTTCAGAACAAGACATTGAAGATTTAAAAAAGCAAGTTTCTGATTTGGAAACACAAGTTGCTAATTTCAAGGAAAATAACAAAAAACTTGAAACTATTAAATCTTTGAAGGACAAAATTTCAGCTTTGAATGATGAAGTAGCAACATTTAAAGAAAAAGCTCAAGGCAAAGAAGAAATTGAAAAAGAATTATCTGACATTAAAAATTCCATTAAGAAAAGAGAATTCGAAGAATTCATTGAAAAACAGATTGATAAGGGAATATTAGTCCCTGCAAATAAAAATGTTGTTTTATCTGTTTTACAGGAATTGGACAATGTCAAGAAATTTGGCGAGGACTCAGCAGTCATTACTGACTTTAAATCTTTTATTGAGTCCTTACCAAATCAAATTAAATATGGCGAGCTTGCTACTAAAGAAAAGCAAGCAGACCCAACAGATGAGGATGTTGAAAAATTTGCAAATGCAGATGAGGACAGCCTGCAAGTGTTTAAAGAGGCAAAAGCCTTGGCAGCAAAAAACAACATCTCATTCAAAGAGGCACTACTAAAGTTAAACAAGTAAATCACCCTTACAGTTAATAAAGGAGTTTAAATGGGAAGACTTGAAGAATTACGCATAAATGCGTATCTCTCAGAGGTCGCTCGTGGGTACAAAAATAATGCATTTGTTGCACAATATTTATTCCCTGAAATCACTTCTGAGAAAGAAAAAATTGACATTTTTGAATTTAACAAAGAAGCATTCAATCTTTATGATACTGAACGTGCTATTCGAGCTAATTCAAATGTTATTTCACCGCAAGGTTTCAAAAAGCATACAACTACTTTAACAGAACACGACTTATCCTATCCGATTGATTATCGTGAAGAACAGGAAGCCGAAAAAGTTAAGTTGCAATTGCACGCTACAAATGTTGTAACTGAAGGTTTGAAACTAAAACTTGAGAAACAATGTGCAGATTTAGCTCAAGACCAGTCAAAATATCCAAATGAAAACAAGGTTATATTATCAGGAAAATCTTGTTTCAACTGGAAAGATTCAGACCCTCAAGGTGTAATTGAAGATGCAAAAGATGCAGTATCAGCTAAAATTGCTCAAGACCCTAATACTATGATTATTGGGCAGTCAGCTTGGAAATTGCTAAGAAAACACCCTCAATTAAAAGGGTTAATCTCTGACAATTTAAATAAATTAGTAACTCTTAATTTATTAAAAGAAATCTTTGAAATTGAAAATATTATCATCGGAAAATCTATTTTCTCAGACAAAGATGGTAATTTTGTCAGAGTATGGCAAGACAATATTGTCTTAGCATATGTTCCTGCACTTGGCTCTTCAAGAACAGAGTATGACCCTTCATATGGTTATACAGTTCGCAAAAAAGATGCTCTTCAAGTTGATGAGTATCAGAAAGAAGGTAACAAGGTTAAATATATCAGAGCTACTGATATTTATACACCATTCCTTGTTGGTCCAGAAGCAGGCTACTTGATTTCAAGTGTAAATGACCCTGCTTATGACCCAGAGCAAGACAAGGGAGGTGAAGGTTAATGGCTAAATTATACAAAGTTAAACACACCTCCATTATGCACAATGGGAAACTTTACAAAGAAGGAGCAACCATTGAACTTGAAGATAATTATGCAAAACGTCTTGAAGATTTTGTACAACTTCTTCCAAATCAATCAACTCCTTCAAAAACAAAAACTCAGTCTCAAAATAACACCAAGAAGACTGAAAACAATCCCCCTGCAAATAATCAAACAAAAGCAGGTACAGCTAAAACCCAAACTAAAACAGAAACCGTAAAAACAGATGAAGTTAAAGACGGAGAAGCTGGAGGTACTGATGACAACAAATAAAACTTATACACCTATTTTGATTGATTCAGTATTAGCAGCAGCAGACCTGCAACAAAAAAGATTTGTAGGCTTTGACGGTAATTGTTGTACAGCAGGTGCTAAAGCACTTGGTGTTGTTGATGTAACAACTGAAAAAGGACAATACGCTCCTGTTGCTGTTCTTGGTACTCTTCTCGTTGAAGCCGGTGGCACTATTGCTGTCGGGGATGCGATTGCATCCGATGGAGAAGGTAGAGCCGTTAAAGTTGCTGATTCAGCAATAGCAAACGGATATGCAAAAGATGCAGGAACTGAAGGTCAAGAAATCAGAATTGTACGAGGAATATAGTTATGGATTATTGCACGATCGAAGATATTGAAACACAAACTTCTACCCCTACTCTGATACAGCTCACCTCTGATGATGGGCAAGAAGAGGTCGATCGTGTTGTTGCTCAAGAAGCTATCCTTTACTCTTCTACGCTCATCGATGGGTATCTGCGTGGCAGATATACTCTACCCTTAGATACCCATTTTCCTTTACTGAGAATTCTTGCCATTGATTTAAGCATATACAGACTTTATACAAGACGTATGCGAAATGAAATGCCTGAAGTAATTGAAAATAATTACAAAAATGCAATTGCTACTTTAAGAGATATTCAAAAAGGTGTTATTACCCTGCAAAGCGAAAATGATTCTCTTGAAACCGCATCTTTTAATGCTGAGGAATATAAAACCAATAAAGATATAATTGACAGGCTTTTTAGCAAGGAAAGAATGCTTGAATATTAGAGAGATTGAAAATGCTATTATTGAAAAATTAAAAACATCATTCCCTGAAGTTTTAGTTCAAGGTTTCCCGGATAAACCTGCCGAATTTATCTTACTCCATCCAATTGGAGCTTTGTTGGTTCATTATCAGGGAAGCAATTACACATCAACCAATGCTCTTGGATTTATCTCTCAAGATAACAAAAAAGAATTCTCAATCACTGTCGTAACAAGAAACCTACGTTTCAACGCAGGTGCTTATGAATATATTGATAAAGTGAAAGCCGTTTTAACTGGTTTTGAACCTGACGGATGTTCTAAATTATCAGCCTCAAAAGATTTTTTCATTTCTGAAAATGGTGGAATTTGGCAGTACGGTATTAATTTTGTGCTCACCACCCCTAACATACAAGACTTAGATATTTAATTTACCCCAAGGAGTTTATATGCCTGCAAGTTTTTTACATGGTGTTGAAACCATTGAAGTAACAACAGGTGCAAGAACAATTTCAACAGTAAAAACCGCTGTCGTTGGAATTGTCGGAACTGCACCGATTGAAGATGTACAAGAAGAATATAAAACAATAAATGCACCGACTTTAATATTAAATGAAGTCGAAGCTGTTAAATATTTTGGTAACCATAAGGCTGGATACACAATACCTCAAGCCTTAAAAGCAATATTTGACCAAGGTGCAGGAATTGCGATTGTTATAAACGTTTATGACCCGGATAAACACGAATCTGTTGAAGATGTTGCCGTTAGTGATATAAACGGTGGTATTGATGCAGAGACCGGTAAACGAACCGGAATGAAAGCCTTTGAAGATTGTTATTCTTTGTTTGGCTATTACCCTAAAACAATCATTGCTCCTGTTTATTGTGAAGATGCAGCAGTTATGACTGAAATGAACACTCTTTGCAATAAAATTCGAGCAATGGGTATTGTTGATGCACCTGTTGGAGCAACTGTTCAAGATGTAATTAGTGGTCGTGGTCCAGAAGGCACGATTAATTTTAATACATCTTCAGAACGTTTGATTTTGTGTTATCCGCATTTAAAAGTGTACGATTCAGAATCCGATTCAATAAAACTGCAACCTTATTCTCAAAGATTAGCAGGAGTTATTGCTGCGAAAGATGTTGAGAAAGGTTATCACTGGTCGCCTTCTAATACAGAAATACAAGGAATTGTTGGAGTCGAAAGACAACTAACATCTATGATTAATGACCCAACTTCCGAAGTAAACGCATTAAATGAATGTGGTGTTGTAACGGTATTTAATTCTTACGGTTCAGGTTTTAGAACTTGGGGAAACCGTTCAGCTGCTTATCCGACATCTACAAATCCTACAAACTTTATTTGCGTGAGAAGAACTGCTGATATTCTTCATGAATCAGTTGAATATTCAATGCTTCAGTTTATGGATTATCCAATTGATAACGGTTTAATTGATTCTATCTGTGAAACTGTTAATCAATTTATTCGAACACTTATCGGAAGAGGTGCATTGATTGATGGAAAATGTTCTTTTAATACAGATAAAAACCCTGCAACAGAAATTGCAAACGGACATTTAACTTTCGATATTGAGTTTATGCCTCCAACTCCTGCTGAGAGAATTACGTTTGAGTCATTCATTGACATTGAACTATTGAAATCACTTGGAGCATCTTAATGTACGCAATTGTTAATAAACGAGGAGCCTTAGAGGTTCATACGGATGAGGCAGATATTTGTTTTAACTGCAAAAACCTCTTTAAATGTCCGCTGATACAAGCAATCAGCAAGGAATACGTTATTATGCACTATTCAGACGTTGAAATTAGAGACTGCGGTCTATTTAAAAAATCTTAGGGAGTTTATATGTCAAAAATAGAAATTAATAAATTAACTAACGCCAATGTTTATATGAATGGTGTTAACTTATTAGGAAGAGCAGAAGAAGTTCAACTGCCACAGATAAAACATAAGATGGCTGAGCATAAAGCTCTCGGTATGGTTGGCTCAGCTGAGTTTTTCGCAGGTATTGATAAACTAGAGTGCAAAATAAAATGGAATGCACTTTATCCTGCTGTTATGGCAGTATGTTCAAATCCTTTCTTAGCTACGATGATTCAGGTTCGTGCAAACTTAGAAACATACAACGGTACAGGAAGAATTAAGGAAGTTCCTGCTACTGCATTTTTAATAGGTACTTTTAAAGAATTTCCGCTTGGAAATATAAAACCTCAAGAAAATGCAGAATATGAAACAACAATGTCAGTTACTTATGCAAAATTAGTAGTTGACGGTGTAGAAATTTTTGAAATAGATGTTCTTGAAAATATCTATAAAGTTGGAATGGTTGATATGCTCTCAACATTCAAAAAGAATACGGGGGCTTAATGACCGAAGAAACTATACTTAATAAAGCCAATTCTAAAAAAGGATTGACTGAAGAAATTGCAACACGCAAGCGAGCTTTGAATTTTTATTCGCTCGCTAATATTCTTCCTGATCCTGACATCGTTTTACGCAAACAAGGCAAAGATATTAGAATTTACAAAGAACTTCTTTGTGACCCTCACGTTTTTGCGTGTATTCAATCTAGAAAATCGGGTGTTTTATCTTTAAATTGGGAGATAAACAGGGGATTAGATAAAGACAAGAATGCTGAAGCAATAGAAGAATTGCTAAAAAAATTAAATATCCATAAACTAATCTCTGATATTTTAGATGCTACATCATTCGGTTATCAGCCACTTGAAATTATATGGAAGAAAAGTTCTTCCGGTCACGTTCTGCCTGCAAAGATTATTGCAAAACCTCCTGAATGGTTCTGTTTTGATGACGATAATAATCTTAAATTTAGAACTAAAGATAATTATTACGGAGAAATAGTCCCGGATAAAAAGTTTTTACTTGCTCAAAATAATCCAAGTTACAACAATCCATATGGTGAAAGAACTCTTTCTCGTGTTTTTTGGTCTGTAACATTTAAAAAGGGTGGACTTAAGTTTTGGGTTGTATTTACAGAAAAATACGGAATGCCTCACTTAATAGGGAAACACCCAAGGGGTGCAAGTAAGGATGAAACGAACACTCTAGCAGATATGTTAGAAGATATGGTTCAGGATGCAATTGCAGTAATTCCTGATGATTCTTCAGTAGAAATCCAAGAGGCTAATAAATCTTCTTCAGCAGAAATTTATGAAAAGCTCATTGATAAAATGAATGCTGAAATTTCGAAAGCTATATTAGGTCAAACTCTAACTACTGAAATAGGCTCAACAGGTAGTTATGCTGCTTCAAATACACACTTTGCAATAAGACAAGATATTATTGATGCAGATAGAAAACTTGTTGAAAGCGTAATAAATCAACTTATTCAATGGATTTATGAAATAAACTTTTCAAATCAAGACATTCCTGTGTTTGAGATGTACGAACCGGAAGATGTTGATTTAACTTTAGCTCAAAGGGATAAAATACTTTCTGAAACAGGAGTTAAATTTACAAAAGAATATTTCATAAAAGCATACGGTCTTGAAGAAGAGGATTTTGATATCCGAGAAGATATTATACCTGCAACAAATTCTCAGTTTAGTGAATTCAAAGAAGATACTTCCGGTCCCGGACAAGAACAAATTGAAGATTTATACAAGTTTATTTCAGACAATAAATTATCTGAACAAGCTCGAAAAATGATTTCTCCTTTAATTGCATTAATTGATGATTGTGAGGATTTTAACGAAGCATATGAGCTATTAACAGATAAGAACCTTCACTCTAAACAATTTGAGCAAACTCTTCAAAAGGCTTTGTTCTTGTGTGAACTGCAAGGAAGGAGTGATGGTCTTGAATAAACAATTAACTTTTCTTGATTTATTCTCAGGTATTGGTGGTTTTAAAATTGCACTTGAAAGAGCCGGTTTCAAGAGTATAGGTTTTTGCGATAACGATGAGTATGCGAATAAACTATATCGAGCATATTTCAAAAATGATAAGGAATTATTTTACGATGACATCAGAAAAATCAACACATCAGAACTCCCCGATTTCGATATCTTATGTGCAGGATTTCCTTGTCAATCTTTTTCAATTGCTGGAAAAAGACGAGGATTTGAAGACACAAGAGGTACAATGTTTTTTGAAGTCGCACGGATTCTTAAAGACAAACGACCCAAATATTTTATTCTCGAAAACGTTAAAGGCTTACTTAATCACGACGGAGGCAAAACTTTCCAAACAATACTTAAAGTTCTCTCCGACATTGGGTATAGCGTACAATGGCAATTACTTAATTCTAAGTTCTTCGGAGTACCTCAAAACAGGGAAAGAGTGTACATTGTTGGATGTTATGGAAAAGAATGTACCGGAAAAATATTTCCTCTCTCCGGAAGCAATTCAGAAAATTATAGCGAAGTCAGAATAAAACAAATCCCACCGACAATAGGTAATTCTCAAGGAAATAGAGTTTATTTTACTGATGGATTAAGCACCTGTTTAACATCAAATGGTGGAGGACAAGGTGGGAAAACAGGTTTGTATTTTATCAATAAGCCAAGATTTGATAAATATAAACAGTCAGATATTGTTGAAACTCTAAAAGTTGCAGGAGATACTCCCTTAATGAAAGTTCGAAACGGAACTAAAAAAGGGTTTGATGAGGCTTGCATTGGTGATGGCATTAATTTAGCTTATCCTCAATCTAAAACAAGAAGGGGACGTGTCGGTAAAGGTTGTTCGCAAACTCTTGATACAAATTGCAATATGGGAACAATTGATGATTATCGTATAAGAAGATTAACACCTCTTGAGTGCTTTAGATTACAGGGATTTCCTGATGAAATGGTAAAAGTCGCAAGAGATATTGGTCTGGCTGATTGCAGATTATATAAGATGGCAGGAAATGCAATTACTGTAAATGTTGCTGAAGCTGTTGCAAGAAAAATTGCAGAGGTTGAAAATGGTTCAACTTAAAGGTTTATTTAAACTCGCTCCTACTGCAGCAATAAAATATTTCAAGAAAAAAGGACAAACATATACTTGGGATTGGTATGAGCTGTGGCAGGATGCACATAAAAAGACTTTTACTGTTGCCAAAGTTATGCGAGAAGACATATTAAAAGATATTCGTTCTGCATTAGATAAGGCTCTTGAAGAAGGGAAAACTTTTCAAGAATTTCAAAAAGAACTTAAACCTACCCTGCAAAAAAAAGGTTGGTGGGGCGAACAGATTGTAGTTGATACTCAAGGCAATGCCGAAAAAGTGCAACTTGGTTCAATGTATCGCCTAAAAACAATCTATGCCGTCAATATGCAAACTTCATATATGACAGGGCGATATAAAACGCAAATGGATAATACAGACAATCGTCCTTATTGGGAATATGTCGCAGTATTAGATAGCAAAACAAGACCTGAACACGCACAGCTTCATGGATTGGTTTACAGGTATGATGACCCGTTTTGGGCTAGTTTTTACCCACCAAACGGTTGGAGATGCAGATGTAGAGTAAATGCTCTATCTAATTACAACCTGCAAAAAAAGAATATAAAACCAAGCGATTCAACAGGAACACTCTCTCAAGAGATGCGACTCGTCTCGAAAAAATCAGGAGAATACAAACCGGTTACAGTTTATACAGATCCCTTGACCGGTAAAAAAATTGCCCCGGATGTTGGTTGGTCTCATAATCCTGCAAGCGGTTTGAATGATATTTGAACACTATTAAAACAAGTATAAAAGGAGTATTAAATGACTGTAGATAGAAAGTGCTTAATTAATTGGGTTGGTGGAAAAAGATTACTAAGAAAAACAATCGCTCCACTTATTCCTAAAGATATAAAATCGTATATTGAACCTTTCGGTGGTGGTGGTTGGGTTTTATTTTATAAGGACAGATGGGCAGATTTAGAAATCTACAACGACTTAGATGGAAGATTAGTTAATCTTTTTAGAATCGTAAAATATCATCCTAATGCTTTAAAAGAAGAATTAAAATATCTTCTTGGCTCTCGTGAAATGTTCTTTCAATTTTTGAATGGCACTTTTATTACCGATATTCAAAAAGCAGCACAGTTCTTGTTTTTAATAACACGTTCTTTTGGTGGTCGTGGTGATACTTTTGGAACTGTAAAAAAATCTTGTGGTGGAGCTTCAAAATCTCAACGCAATATTTTAACTAAAATTGATGCAATTCATGAACGCCTTGATAAAGTTATGATAGAAAATCGAGATTTTGAGAAATTAATCAAACAATATGACTTTGAAGATGCATTTTTCTATTGTGACCCACCTTATACTTCAGGTTGTGGTTATGAAGTAACATCAACTACTGATTTCGACCACGAACGTTTAAGAGATGTTTTAAAAGACATCAAAGGTCGTTTTCTGCTTTCATACGATGATTCTCCAAAAGTTCGAGAATTATATAAAGGATACGAAATGATTGAAGTTGAAAGACAAAACGGAATCAACAACAGAGAAGGCACAAACAGAGCTAATAAAGTTTATAAAGAACTTTTGATTGCTAATTATCCTATTAAAGAATTATTTAATAATACACATTAACAAGTGGAATAATTTCCTTTAATGATTCTTCTAATTTTTCATAATCTTTATCAGGAATAATTAATTTTCTTTTTTCAAAGTTATTATAAAAATCTACACTAAAAGAATTTGTATAAGGTGTTTCTATAACAAACAGATAAAGATTTTTTAATTCTTCAACATATTTATAATTTATCTTTGAAATTTTATCATCGGCATTTTTATATTTCAATTCTAATGCCTCAATTTGAGAATATAATGTTTGTTTATTTCCGTTTTTAGACAGTTCATAATCTTGTTTTAAGGATAATTGATGCTTTGATAAACGTGCAGATGGACTATTAATTATTGTACGAATAAAATCTTCATCCTCTTTTTGTTGTGAGTTATTAGCAAAACAAGGACAAGATAAAACTAAAAATAAAAATAATAATAATATTTTTTTTATCATAACAAACTCCTTAGAAAAATATTACCACAAAAATGACTGAACCAATTGAAATAAAACTTGATAATAAAGATGTTGAATCAAAATTACTTGATTTGGCAAAACGAAGCGAAAACCTGCGACCACTAATGAAAAATATCGCAGGTATTTTCGCATATTCTACCGAAGAAAACTTTAAAGAAGAGGGCAGACCTGATAAGTGGACAGATTTAGCCGAATCAACAAAAAAACAGAGAACGAAAACAGGACATTACCCCGGACAAATTTTACAAGTTTCAGGTCAACTGGCATCATCAATAAGTACTTATTATGACAATGATTCCGCTGTTATTGGTTCAAATCTTGATTATGCCGCAATTCATCAACTTGGAGGGCAAGCTGGTAAAAATCAATCTGTAACTATACCTGCAAGACCATATTTACAACTCAATAATGAAGACTTTGAAGAAATCCTTAGTATGACCGAAAATTTTTTAGGGGAATAGTTCCCTAATATTTAGTAAGTCTTAAGAAAGGAGAGGAATATGACAACAGTAGAACCTATTAGAAACAAAACAGATATTAAAAAGGTGGAAAAAGTTTTAGCAGGACAAAGTATGAGAAATTTATTGCTTTTTGTTCTTGGAACAAATTGTGGATTAAGAATTTCTGATTTACTATCACTTGATGTCGGTGATGTAAGGAATAAAACTCATATTCAAATTGTTGAAAAGAAAACAGGAAAATTTAAAAAGTTTCCAATTAACGAGAGATTAAAACCTATGATTGAAGAATTTGTCAAAGGTAGAAGAAATGCTGAACCATTATTTTTATCTCATTGGAAACATCGTCTTGATAGAGTAACTGCATATTACTTGATTCGTGCTGCTTGTGAAAAAGCAGGATTACAAGAAAAAATAGGAACTCATTCAATGCGGAAAACATTTGGATATCATCATTATCAGCAATTTAAGGATGTAGTAATCCTGCAAAAGATTTTTAACCATTCAAGTCCTCAAATAACATTGAGGTATATTGGGATAGAGCAAGACCAAATTGATTATAGTTATAGCAACTTCATATTATAGTGCAAAACACTCTCTATCAAAGTAATTGCATTACATTTTATTTACCTTACAAAATAACCATTTTGTAAAACATTAAAGAAAATAATCTCTAAAATGATTATATCATCAAGATTTCAAGATTTTTTAATGTATTTTCAAAATATAATGTAACAGTAAAAATTTATAATTCAATTCCCCAAATGTCTAGATTTTACGGCAAAAAAAAAATTACCTTACAAAATGGTTAAATTGTATTGTAATAAATGAAAGAAGGTAGTTATGACTATTAATGCAACATCGAAATCCACTAAAAAAACATCAAAATTTATTATTAGACTACAAGTTGGAGAAAATGCGATAAAAACTTATCGTTTAACAGAAAATTTATTCAATGAAATAGAGAAAATGATTCAACCATATCGCTCTATTGGATCAAAGGCAAAACCTGTAAGATGCATAGAAACAGGCGAAGTTTTTCCAAGTGCAAAAAAAGCTGCAGATTGGCTTTATAATATAAAATTAACAAGTAGTTATAGTGCAGATGTTCAGATAAAAGATGCTTGTAAGGGCAAGAAACAAAAAGCGTATGGCTATCACTGGGAATTTGTTAAATAGGTAATATATATGCAACTTACAGAACAAGAAAAATTAGTATATGATGAAATACCAGACTTAAAAATATTCTATTATCTATTAACTGGGCTATCATATCGTGAAATTGGAATAAAATTTTATTACCATAATACAAATAAATTTATATACCAAGTAAGAAAATTGATGAAACAGTTTAACATTGCAAACCGAAGACATCTTGTATATTTTGCAATTAAAAATAATTTAATTAACAAAGAAAAAATTGTTGAATATTTAAAATGATAGAGTCCTTAACTAAATCCGAAAAAGAAATGATGTATATGCTAATACGTGGACAAAACTACAACGGCATATCACTTTGGATGTGTATAGATTATTCTGAATATGTAAAACTAAAAAAATCAATACTAAAAAAAATGAATGTAAAACGGATTACGCAACTTTTACTTGTTCTTATTAATGAAAATATTCCTAATGATGAATTTTAGATAGATAGTTGGTGTTTTTCATATCTTCAGGATACATAAGCCATAAAGTAATTCCGTTTTTACCTGCAACAGTTTTTACCCTATTTATATATCTTTGGTCTTTTTCTAAATTTTCAATTATTAAAACAATTCCCGGTTGTTTTTGTAAAACTTCACCATAATAAAGAGCTTGCCCCATGGATTCAGCCCATTTAGGAGCAAAATCAAATTCTATTGCATGAGTTTTTGTAACGCAATCAACCCTTGCTCTATCACTTAGAATAACCTCTGTAGTTCCACAGTGTGTATCACACCATACTTTTTGATAATCTTTCTCAAAATATTGATGGTTCTTTGGTGTTTGAGCGAATGCACAACTTGCTATACTTAATACTAATAATATGGATATTAAATTTCTCATTAAATATTATTTTATCATCTTATATTTTTTAAATTGTTAAAAAATAATTAATTTTCGCATGTTTTATCAAATTTTAAATAATAATAAAAAAGGTGTTTAACACCTCTTGTAAGGTTTAATCCTCGTATGATTATGCCGTTTACAGGGAGTAGCGAATGCGAAGTAGTAGAATAGCTGTATCCTCTCCCCTCGACAATTGAATATTTTTTATTATCAAATTTGTATTGTTTTCTAATAATATCGTTTAAACAAAATAAGTAAATTTAATAAGAAAAGAGATACCCCGAATCTCAAATACTGTATCGGACTTGGAATTAGTTTAATTTGTATGAAAATGCTAGTTGTTATAAACAACTGGGATATTCGCTTTTTCATACAAAAGAAAGGAATTTTTAATGGAATACTTAAACAAACTATTAGTGTGTGTTGAAAAAGACCCAACTATCTTCAGAAAATCAAATTTGAATTTTATTGTAGGACTTACAAATACTCAGGTTAAAGACCTTAAAAAATACGCAATTACAAATGAATTAATTAAGGAAGAAAAACGAGATTTTTTCTTAACTGCAAAAGGTCAAGAATATTTAAAAGAAAATCCTATCAAATCTTGGTGTTGTGAAGAGTACCCACAACGTCCTGAGATAAATCTTGAATATTTAAAACTTGATAAAATGCCACCAACTCTAACTAAAGCAATTAGATGTTTAGCGAGGCACTTGCTAGAGGGTGAAGAATTAAAAGAAAATTCTACAGAATCATATCTTATGCAAGAATTGCTCGCTGAAAATTCTAACTGCAAGGTTTTAAAAAAAGAAATTGAAAAATATATTTTGCAAGGCAAAAAAATCAAACTTACAGATTTATTTGAAAAATTTATGGCTTATGGTCTCACCAAATCTATCGTTGGAATTTTATTGCTTGATGTACTTGCTAAAAACAAAGACATCTTAGCAATTTATGAAAAATTACAATTCCAACTAAAACTCAATCAACTTATGTTTGATAGGTTGATATTCTGTCCTCAGAACTTTGAAATACAAAAAACAGTGATGGATGATTTACCGATATTGGAAAACATCTCTCTTGTGTTATCAGAAGAACCATCAAAGAACATATTAGATATTACAAAAACGCTCATATATTTTATCCGAGATTTGGAAAAATACACTCTAAACACTGAAAGACTATCTAAAAAAACTCTGAGATTCCGTAATGTGATTATGAATGCGAAAGACCCAATAAGTCTTTTTAACAGAGACATTCCAAAAGTTCTTGCAGGTAAGTTCCTACCGGATTGTGATTCAGAATTTTTGAACGCCTATAAAACGGCTATTGATGAGCTAAAAAATGCCACTAAAAATATGGTTGAAGAAATTAGCGATTTCTTTTTTGAAAGTTTTAATTCAAAAACAAGAGAGGATTTGACTAAAAGATTTGAATCCGTTGAAGAATTTATAGGTGAAAAAGAGCTTAGAATTCTATTTAATAATGTTACTGAAAAAGATGCTGACGACATATTATGGATTAACAGAATTGCTACATTTATTAATAAATCAAGAGTTCCAAAGGACTGGACAGATGAAGATGTAGCCGATTTCAAAATAAAAGTTAAAGACCTAGCTTTGAAATTCTATACTTTAGAGGCTACTGTCGGAACTGCAAATGTTGGTCAAAGTAAAAGTTTTGATAAATTACTCTCTCAAATTTTATCATTATCAAAAGCAGAGCAGAGTGTTATTTTAAGAAAAGTGGTTAATGGTTAGTTGTTATTAGAGGAGATTTGTTTAAATGGAAAATAAAAAAGAATATCACATATTGAGTTTGAGTGGGGGAAAAGATTCCACTGCTCTTGCTTTTTTTATGAAAGATAACATGCCGGAGATTTTTGAAAAATTAGAATTTATTTTTTGTGATACAGAATGCGATTTACCTGAAACTTATGATTATTTGAATAAAATTGAGGTCTTTCTAAATAAAACAATCATTAGAATAAAACCTGAAAGAAGTTTTGACCATATTTATCAAATATATAATCAAATCCCAGCAGTAAATTGCCGTTGGTGTACTGTTGAATTAAAAACAAAACCTTTCAGGAATTTTATTAAAAATAACTATTCTGATGGTATTGTAAAAATGTATATTGGCATAAGAGCTGATGAAGCGTGGAGATTAAAAACTGCAAAAGATACTGACAATTTAAAAGAGTGTCATCCATTTGTAGATTATAATATTTATAAATCAGATGTAACCGCAATTCTTGAAAATGTAGGGATAGATTACCCAGATTACTATAAATGGAGAGACCGTTCAGGGTGTTACTTCTGCATGTACCAATCGCAAGAAGATTGGATTAATCTTTATAAACATCATCCTGATTTATATAAAAAAGCTATGGAATATGAATTTGAAAGTGGCGAAGGTAAAAAACAAGGTCGTTTTGGTTGGAATATTGAAAAATCTCTTAAGGATATAATTAAGCCTGAAAACATAAGACGTCTTGCTCAAAAGACACAAATTCAGACGAAAGAATATATATCTTCAAAACTTATTAATCTAATTTAGTCAACATCTTCTATTTGATTTGGATTTAATTCAAGATTTTTCTTTCTGAAGAAAATCTTACAACTATCATCGGCTTTATCAATCAATCCATCATGATCATTATCAATGCCATCACTACAAGAATACCTTGAATCAAGACTTTCTGGTTCAGGGCATTTCTTTAGCCATTTATTAGGAATTGAATTATACAATCGTTCAAATTCTTTTCCAAAAAGATTTGCCAAATTCTTATTATAAATAACTAACAAATTTTCATCATTAGTATATGCAGCAGTACTTGTCCAATTTGTAGAACCTACAACGATAATTTCATTGTCAATAATCATAGATTTCATGTGCATTTTACCACCCCAGTTCTCAATTTTTACAGGGATTCCTGCTTCTCTTAGAACATTATGTTTACTATATGCACTCTTCGCTCCAACTGCATCCAATATTACTCTAATTTTAACGCCTCGTGAACGTGCATCTAAAAGAGCTTGAGTAATTGCTTTATGAGTTAAGAAAAACATTGGGATATCAATACTAGATTTAGATTTGTTTATTAATGGAATAATTGCATTATAAAAAACTTTATTTTTAGGTGAAAAATAAACTGAAATTTTAGTTTCATTATTAATTGATATATTTTCATTGTTTTTTATTGGAAGTTTATTTTGATGGAATTTACCATTGAAATACATTTGATTGAATTCTTCAGTATAAAGTTTTGCAAGTTCTTTTGATTTAACTGCAACAGAAACATTAGAATTATAGGTCATACAACCAGAACTTACATTTGTTGAGCCTGTCCAAACATATTGATTATCAATGATAAAAAATTTGTTATGCATTATGCCTTTTTGAATTTCAATACCAGTTTGAGTAACGTAAGTTTTATCAATAGAATTATTATCAAAGTCAAATTTAATATTCTGTTTATATGGAATATTTATGTTGTTAACGTAGTATTTTTTTCGTTCTTTTTCTTCAGTAGTTTTTGTAGATTCAAAATCAACTGCAAAATTTTTAATAATAGAAATTAAGCGAAATGTATCACTATAAACATTTTTGTATTCCTTATCAACATCCGCTACTCCTTGTATTTTTACTCCTCTTTTTTGAGCTTCCACTAAGGCTCTGAAGATTTCATCTTGTCCACCAATACCATAAATAGCAAAATTTATATTATCTTTTGCATTATTTATTAATGCTAATAATGCAAGTGCAGCATCACTATCTGGCTCATTTACTGGTTTTTTATTTTTTAAAGGATCAACAAAATATATTGCAATATTATTTTTTTCTAAATCTGATAATATTTCAGACATTTTTTTCTGTTTGATTACATCAGGTTTAACATTTATACAACACTGACCGCCAACAGCTTTTCCAACACCTTTTTTTTGTACAAGTTCAGCTCCTCCCATATATTGAGCATATTCACAATCAGGCTCGTGGAACTTTCCTGTTTTATTATTTAATAATACTAAATTGAGCTTATGTGATTTTTTCGCATAGGCTTTTATTTTATCTAAATTCACAAAAGGTTTTAATTGAACCGCAAGGTTCGATTTCGTATAAATTGTTGCAAACCCTGCTTTTAAAACTTCTTCTTCATAGTTCTTGCATTTACCATTTTTATTGCAATTATAATATATTGACATCAAGTGTCTGTTATTCTTATCAAACTTTTCTTCTGCGGTATATTCTGCTTTTACAGATTTATTAAGCAATTCTTTTTTAGCAAACTCTTTTCCGTAATAACCTAAGCCAAGAGCTTCGTCTTGCGATAAACCATAAAGTTTCATTTGCCATTCTAAACTGTCATTTAATTTAGTTTCAAAGGTATCAACTCCATTGATACGAACTTTTTCATTTTGCTCAGGAATTCCGTTATCATTAAAATCAATATATACAGTATCACCATCAATAATCTTGATAACTTTATGGGAAATTGCTTCAGCAGATACAAGATTTACACTAAATGTTAATGCGAATAATAATAATATTATTATATTTGTTTTCATTGATATTATTATACATAAAATAATAAAGAAAATAATATACAAATATAAAATATATTTTATTCTGTAAAAAGCAATTGACTATTTAGTATATTGGTATTAATATACCAATATACTAAAATTATTATTTTTGTTACTTATTTAAGTTTAAGTCTTAATACATATTATGTATTATTAGTCGACCTAAATGATGAAATTAATAGGAAATTGAGGATTTTAATATGTTTAGAGAAATGAGAAGAAAAAAACAACAACTATCTTTTGAAGAATGTCAGGAAATTTTAAATAACGAAGTAAGAGGAGTATTATCAGTTATTGGAGACAATGGTTATCCTTATGGAATACCAATAAACTATAAATATTCTACAACTGAAAATAAAATTTACTTTCATGGGGCAAAAAAGGGACATAAAATTGATGCAATAAAAATGAATGATAAAGTATCTTTTACCGTCTTTGAAAAAGGAATACCTGTAGAATCAAAAAGAGGTTTAGATGTCAGAAGTGTAATTATTTTTGGTCGTATAAAATTTATTGAAGATAGAGAAAAAACTTTAAACATTTGTCGAAACATAAGTCGCCAATTTGATTTTGCAGATGAAGATTTTATAGAAGGTGAAATTAAAAAATTCGCAAATGCTGTAGCTTGTCTTGAGTTAATTCCTGAGCATATTACAGGGAAATTAATTAATGAAAGCTAAATTACTTTATACAATATCTAAAAAAGGAATTAAAAAGGATTGATATGATTAATATTTCAGAAGCGACAGCAATAGGTCTACATGTAATGATTTATATTGCAAATCGAAAAGGTGAAATTGTTCCATTAAAAGAGATTGCAAAAGTTTTTTCAATCTCGGAAAATCATTTGTCTAAAGTTTTGCAAAGACTCGTAAAAAGTGGTTTTTTAGCTTCCGTCAAGGGGCCTAAAGGTGGTTTTTGCATTGTTAAAGGAAAAGAAAATTCAAGTCTTATGGACATTTATGAAGCTATTGAAGGGAAATATATCCGTAAAGATTGCCTGTTCTCATCAAGACATATAACATCTTGTTGCTGTATTATGAAACCGCTTATTTCTTCAATCAATAATACGTTTGAAGAATTTATGAAAAATAACAGTATTAGTAATTTAAAATTGTAGGAGAAAATTATGAATATGTTTTGTTTTCAATGTGAGCAAACTGCTCAGGGAAAAGGATGCACGGTACAAGGTGTGTGTGGTAAAAAAGCTGATACTTCAAATTTGCAAGATGAGCTTACAAGCAAATTAATTGAGCTTGCAAATTGTGCAGAAAAAAATGATATAAATACTGAACTTCTAATTAATGGTTTGTTTACAACAATTACAAATGTGAATTTTGATGATAAATCTATTAAGGAATTTATTGAAAAAGTTCAAAAAAATATTAATTGTAATTCTAAATTTGATATAAAAACTATTTGGGATTGTAATGAAGATATTAGAAGTTTAAAATCGTTAATATTATTCGGATTAAAAGGGGTGGCAGCTTATGCCCATCATGCAAAAGTTTTAGGCTATAAAGATGTTGATGTTGACAATTTCTTTTATGAAGCATTACAGGAAATTTCAAAAGATTTATCAGCAGATGGGTTGTTAAATTTAGTTTTGAAAACAGGTGAAATAAATTTAAAATGTATGGAGCTTTTAGATAAGGCAAACACTGAAACTTACGGAACTCCTGCACCTAGAAAAGTTACAACAAATATTGAAAAAGGCCCTTTTATTATTGTAACAGGTCATGATTTGAAAGATTTGAGCTTGCTTCTTGAACAGACAAAAGATAAGGGTGTAAATATTTATACACATGGAGAAATGTTACCTTGCCATGCTTATCCTGAATTAAATAAATATCCTCATTTAAAAGGTAATTTCGGGACAGCTTGGCAAAATCAGCAGAAAGAATTTGATAATGTCCCTGCTGCAATTTTATTTACAACAAATTGTATTATGCCTGTCAAAGACAGTTACAAAGATAGAGTATTTACAACCTCAGTTGTTGAATACCCTGACATGGTTCACATTGGAGAAGATAAAGATTTTACTCCTGTAATAGAAAAAGCGATTGAGCTTGGCGGGTATAAAGAAGATAAAAAAATGACTGGTATAAATGGCGGTGATACTTTAACTGTCGGATTTGGACATGGTACAGTTCTATCTGTAGCTAATAAAGTTATAGAAGCTGTCAAATCAGGAGATATAAAACATATTTTCTTGGTAGGCGGATGTGATGGTGCAAGACCGGGAAGAAATTATTATACTGATTTTGTAAAACAAGCTCCAAAAAATTCTATTATCCTGACTTTAGCGTGCGGAAAATACAGATTTAATGATTTGGATTTAGGTGAAATAAATGGTATTCCTAGATTATTGGATATGGGGCAGTGTAACGATGCTTATTCTGCGATAAAAGTTGTAGTAGAATTATCTAAAGCTTTCAATTGTTCGGTAAATGAGTTACCATTATCGTTAGTCCTTTCTTGGTATGAGCAAAAGGCAGTTTGTATTTTATTAACACTTTTATATTTGGGTATTGAAAATATAAAACTTGGACCTACATTACCAGCATTTGTGTCACCAAATGTCTTGAATATCTTAGTTGATAAGTATAAAATAAAGCCTGTTACAACACCTGAAGAAGATCTTAAGGAAATTTTGAACAGATGAGCGAAATAATTAGTTTAAAAGATATTGAATATTTAGATAAAATTAATAAAAAACTTGTATTTGACAACGAGCAGAGTTCTTTGACTCTGCTCTCGTTCAAAGCTGGAGTAGAAAGAAGTCTGCATTGTGATGAAAAAGATGAAGTTGCTCAAATTATTGAGGGATTAGCAGATATTACAGTAGGTGATAAAGTTTACAGATTGAAAGCTGGAGAAATGATTGTAATGCCTGCAAAAACTCTCCATGGGCTTAAAGCTGTGGAAGATACAAAGATGTTACTATTACGCCCAAAACATATTCACTAATTAAAAATGTGAAATTTTTTAATGCTATTTATATGATTTATTTTTTTAAAGTTTTTAACAAAGTTAAAATTTGTTTATAAGCTATATTTTTTTACAATGAGCTTTACCAAAATAATCAAACCATTTGTCTTTTTACATCAAAAAAAAACATATTGACATTAGTTAGACATCTAACTATAATATTATTATGTACAAAGCACTTTCATTAACATCAAAAATTTCAGAAGCAGGAAATGCATTCATTATATCCAAATTAAAAGAATACAACTATGGGAATTTAGCACCTTCGCATGGTGATATTCTCGTTGTCCTGTATAAGTATAAAAAAATAACAATGAAAAATATAGCTGAAAAAATAGGTAGAACAAAAGCTACAGTTACAGTGTTAATAGACAAACTTGAAAAAAATGGGCTTGTAAAAAGAGAAAAAGCTTCAGATGATAATAGAATTACTTATATTAGTCTATCCGAAAAGGGGCTTGAATTTAAACCGATATTTGAAATTATCTCAAATGACTTAAATACAATGCTGTATAAAAATTTTACTGAAGATGAAGCAAAACAATTAGATTATTTGTTAGAAAAAATGTTAAAAAACAGATAAAAATTTTTATGGTAATAGTTAGACATCGAACAAAAAGGAGGACTTATGGCAAATTACACAAAATCAGAACTTGGAAAACTGGAAAACCTAGAAACCAGCTATCAAAAAGGAAAAGCATTTTTGCATGATGCATTAAATTTAACTTCATGTGAAATTTCGCTAAACACAATGAAGAAAAATACAAAACTGCCGTTCAGTCATAAACACAAACAAAATGAAGAAATCTATATTTTTGTAAAAGGCGAAGGAAGAATGGTTCTTGATGACACTACCATAAACTTTAAAGAAGGCAGTTGCATTAAAGTTTTACCGCAAGTTAAAAGAACAATGGAAACAGATACAGATACTATATATATCTGTATTCAAGCAAAAACAGGCTCGTTAGAGCAATTTGCAATGGATGATGCTGAACTTTGTTAATTACTTCTAAATAAAACTATTTAATAGAATATTTTTATTATAAAAAAAATAGAATATACTCGGAAGATTTATTGTATTCTAAACTTCCGAGTTATTTTTATAGAAAGTTTAAATATTATTTTATATCTATTCTCATTTATTAATTTTTCCTCTTTTCTGGTGTATGAAAATATAAAAACTGTAAAAAAAATTTTGTTATTTTGTTAATTTAAAAACTTATAACATTAATTTAACTTTTTAACTTTACCTATCCCAAAATTCCCGAACTGGTTGTCAAATATTCCTGAACTGGTTGTTCTTGTACAGGTAAAATAAGAAATTTATTGTCGGTTTAGTAAAACCAACCTACCCGACTTGACCTATTGTGTATTATATCGTGGTGCAAAAAATTGCTTTAGTTTGTCAGCTTGACAAATAAAGGGTTAAGGAATATAATTAGATTCA
>CAJMPQ010000012.1 GCA_905215335.1 uncultured bacterium
TGCTTCTGTGCCTTTTCCAGCTGCTGCTTCTGTACCTTTTTCTGCAGCTGCTTCTTGAGCTTTTGCTTGAGCTTTTGCTTCCAATTTTTTAGAAGCTTTATCTGAAGCATTTGCAACTTCTTGGTTAACACTCTTAAAGCCACTTGCCATTTCTTTAGTACCTTTTACTGCAGAAGTTCCAGACATAACAGCTGCACCTGCTGAAGTTAAAGCACCTGCAATATTACCTTGAGCTGCATAAACTGCAGTCTTAGTTACGTTAGCAGCCATCTTACCATAGTTACCAACAGTTTCAACAGCTATACCAACTTTTTGAACTGTTCCACCTGCCTGTATCATTGCTGCACCTGCAGTTGCTGTAAATGGGTTGCTTGCCATTGCTGTACCAACAGCAATCATACCTTTACCAACATACTGAGTACCTTGGCCTGCCATTACAGTATATCCTGCAATTTCATCAGCTTTATTTGCAACTTTTAAAACATCATCAGCTACAGATCTATTTTGAACAACCATTTGTTGGTTTGCTTTTGCTGTTTTATTATAAGACTTAGCTGTTCTTGTTAATGTTCTAACTTTTTTATTTGTAGAAACTTGAATTTTTTTCAAGTTAACATTACTTTTACCAATTGCGGTTTGGTTTGCTTCAAGTCTTGTTGATCTATCTTGAATTAGTTGTTGAGTTTGAGTTTTTGAATCATCTGAAGTTGAAGATGAACTCATAATATTGTTCATTTGTTCAATTTCAGAATTTAAAGCTTCACTTTCAGCTGAAAGTTTTTCCATCTTTGCTGCTTCTTGTTGCATTTGCTTTTCACTAGCTTTTATTTGTTTTTCACCAGCTTGCATTTGCTTTTTGAAAGTCTTTTCATCTTTTTTCATTTTAGAATTCAAAGATTTCATTTCAGCTGCAGAATCTTTCATTTGAGAAGTTCCTTGTTCTGTTTGAACTGTAGCAGCCTTTGCATCATTTTGAGATTCTTTTGATGATGTTACAGATGCATCACCATCTTGTTGTGTTGGATCATCTTTTTTCTTAGTTTGATCTGCTGCACCATTTTGCTCTGTTCCTGTTGTTCCAGAAGCTCTTTTTTGCATTTCAGATTTTACTTTACTTAATTTTTTATCAACACTATTTTCTAAAAATCTTGGAATATTTGAATCTTTTAAATCAGTTAATTCAGCTTTTAAACTATTTAATTCAGTATCTGTAACTCCAGTTAAATTATCAAAATCATAATTACTTAAATTAATTCTTGAATCTTCTTCTTTTCCTTGAGTTTCTCTAGCTGATTGAGAAGATTGAGTATTAGAAACATTTGAAACTGATTTTGCAGTATTAGCTTGAACTACACCATTTGTAGTTTGAGCAGATTGAGTTCCTCTTGTTGCGGCAGCAGATTTATTGCCACCTACTGAACTTACAGTATTAGCATTAGCATTAAAAATAGATCCATTCATAGTCATATGAGCTGGAACTTTTGAAGACATTGCAGTTTTGCCACTTTTATTGGTTTTCATCAATTTTAGTAGCTTTTGAATGTCTGTATTTTGATTTACATTGTTAATGCTCACTGTAAAAGCTCTCCAAAATTATACTCTCTTATATATATAAAAACTTTTAAAACTGCCTAATTTCAGCACTTTAGGTTTTATTTACAATTGTTAACAATTAACTTTAGAATAAGAAATTTGTAAAATTTGCCATAAGATTTTATTTTTGATAAAATTAGTAAGTAGTTTTATATACGAAGTTAGGGAGATTTTAATATGGATTTAATGAAAGGTAAAAAAGGTGTTATCTTTGGTGTTTCTAACACTCACGGTATAGCATACGGTATCGCAAAACAACTTCACGATGCTGGTGCTGAAATTGCATTTACTTATGCTGGTGAAGCAATGGAAAAAAGAGTTAAACCTATTGCTGAAAGCATGGGAGCAAAAATCATTATGAGTTGTGATGTTACCAAAGAAGATGAAGTAAAAGCTGTATTTGATGAATGCGAAAAAGTTTACGGAAAACTTGATTTCGTAGTTCACGCTGTTGCTTTTGCTAAAAAAGAAGATTTAATGGGAAGATTTATTGAAACTTCAAAAGATGGTTGGGATACAGCACTTGGCGTAAGTGCATATTCACTTGTAACAATTGCTCGTCATGCTGAACCTCTTATGAATGAAGGCGGATCTATTTTCGCTCTAACTTACTTAGGTTCAATTCTTTCTGTTCCAAGCTACAACGTAATGGGTGTTGCTAAAGCTGCATTAGAATCAACAATGAGATTCTTAGCTGTTGACCTTGGTAAAAAAGGTATCAGAGTTAACTGTATTTCAGCAGGACCAGTTAAAACTCTAGCTTCTATGGGTATCAGTGGTTTCTCTAAAATGTTAAAAGCTGCAGTTGCAAGAGCTCCTTTAGGCAGAAACGTTGCACTTGAAGAAGTTGGTAAAGCTGGTTTATATTTAGCTTCTGACCTTTCAACAGGTACTACAGGCGAAGTTATTTATGTAGATTGCGGATGCCACTCTGCATACGCTTCAGCTGAAGAAATGGATATTCTATCAAATAATATTGAATTATAATTCATTTCAAATATAGAATAGAAAAATAAAAAAGCTATTGATAATCAATAGCTTTTTTATTTTTTATAAATATTACAAAACTCAAACAAAAACTATAAAGATTGAATATCTATATCAATTTGAGTTTTTAATTCATCTAAATTTGCAAACTTAATTTCAGGTCTAACCATACGAGAGAAAGAAACTTTAATATCTTTATCATATAAATTACCCTTAAAATTAAAGATATGAGTTTCTAAAGTACAAATACCTGAATTAGATACTGTTGGAGAAACTCCAAAATTAGCTAAACCTCTATATATTTTACCAGTTCCCAAATCTACTTCAACATCATAAACACCATAAGGTGGCTCAACAATGTCTAAAGGATAAATAATATTTGCCGTTGGATAACCAATTGTAGCACCTAATTCTTTACCCTTGATTACAGTACCAGATACTGAGAATTTTCTACCAAGCATTGTATCTGCCATATATACAGAACCAGTTTTAATATATTGACGAATAGCTGTACTACTAATAACATCACCATATATTGATTGAGGTGGAGTTGCAAAATACAAATAATCAAATTTATTTTGACAATCTGATAAGAACTTAACATTACCAGATTTATCTACACCAAATTGATGGTTAAAACCAGTAGAAATAGCTTTTGGTGAAAAATACTTTACTAAGACTTCTTCCAAATATTGCAAAGGTGTCATATGACATACTGAACCGAAATCTAACTCTATAATATAATCTACACCTAGACTTTCGATAAATTTATATTTATCTTCTAGAGTTAAAATATACTTAGGCGAAACACCTTTAAAATAGCAATAAGGATGTTCCCTAAAAGTAACAACAGCAGACTGACAACCTTCAGCTTTTGCAAATTCGACTGCGCAACTAATGACAGCTTGATGGCCTAAATGTACGCCGTCAAAAAAGCCTAATGCCAATGATAAATTCGGAATTTCTCTTAATTCTCTTACAATCTCCATAGTATTATTATATCTCAAAAATTTTAAATGTAAAAATTGTAACTTAATTTAATGTTTTTAGTTGAATAAAATACCTACAATAGTAGCGGACATATAACAAGTTAATGTACCACAAATTAAAGCTCTAACACCTAATCTTGCAAGGTTTTTACGTTGATTTGGTGCAAGTTCACCAATACCTCCAAGTAATATCGCAATAGAACCAAAATTACCAAAACTACATAACGCAAAACTTGCAATTAAAAAAGATTTTTGAGACAAGTGCAATGCTGGATTAGTCAAATCCATATAAGCAACCATCTCATTAAGAACAAGTTTTGTCCCCATTAAGCCACCAACAGCTGTAACTTCTTTTAAAGGCACACCCATCAAAAGTGCAAATATTGCAAATATTTTACCTAATATCATTTTCATAGATAAATGAGTTAAATCCATGCCAATACAAGTTAAATTAAAATGAAGATATTTAACAACTAAAGATCCAATACCCGCCAAGAACCAATCAATCATCGCAACTAATGCAACCAAAGCCAAAATCATAGCTACAACATTGATTGCAACTTTCATACCTTCAGATGCACCTGCAGATATTGCATCAAAAACATTAGCATGGGTACGATTACGTTTGCTAAAAGACAATTTGAAATCTTTACTAGTTTCAGGAACACCAGTTTCCGGATACATAATTTTAGATATCACTAAAGCACCTGGGGCAGCCATAACTGAAGAAGCTAATAAATACTCCGCCGGAATCCCCATTGCAATATAAATAGGCATAATAGAACCCGAAATACAAGCCATGCTTCCTGCCATTGAAGCCAACAATTCAGAACGAGTTAAATTAGCCAAATAAGGTTTAATCATGATCTGAGCAACAATTTGCCCTACAAAAGCACTGGCAACGTTAGATAAGGCCTCAGCACCACTAACGTCCATCAATTTATTCATGCCTTTACCTAAAACTGCAACTACTCGTTGCATAATGCCATAGTGATAAAGCATATTTACTAATATCATCATAAATACCATTGATGAAATTAATTGAAGTGCAAAAATAGAACCACCACTTGTAAAAATCTCGGTAAACTTAGCACTCATCAATCCGCCAAAAACAAATTCACCACCTTGCTTAGCAAAAACTAATAATTTTTGAATAAACAATCCAATAGCCATAAATAATTTTTGTCCGAATGGAACCTTAAAAATAAATACGGCAAGTAAAACTTGAAGTAAAAAACCCATTCCAACTGTCTTATAGTTAATAGCCTTTTTATTATTTGACATTAAATAAGCTAAGCCAAATATAAATATAATACCCAAAATTCCGATAAATCTACTCATTATGCCTCTTCACACTCTTCACTACATTATAATTATACAAAAAAAAGAAGTCCAAAAGACTTCTTTTTTATAAAATGTGATAAAAGTTAATGTTACATCTTTGGACCAAAGAAATTCATAATTTTATCAAGCAAACCTACAGAATCTTCTTCTTCAGAAACTGAAGCTGTTAACTTGTTTAATCTTTCTTGTGCCATTTTATGATCAACCGGATCTTTTACTAATTCCAAATACTTATTGTAAACTTCAATAGCTTTTTTATTAGCTTTAATCCTTTCATAACCGCGAGCTAAGTCTTTTAAAGCACCTAAATCCTTAGAATCAACATCTACAATTTTCTCTAAATATTGAACTTGCATTTTATAATCACCAATACCTTCTCTAAATGCAGCCAATTTTCTTAATGCTTCTTTATTATTTGGATCTAATTCAACAATTCTTTCATAATATTCCGCAGCATGATTAGTTTCACCATTATCTGTTAACAATGCCGCCAATGTAAATAACAAATCAACATCATCATCTTTCATTTGAACTGCATTTAAGAATTCATTAATAGCAATATCAATATTTTTTCTTATAATATTATATTTACCCCAATTTAAATGGGCATTATATTCATCACCTTTTTCTTCATAAACTAAAGCTCGCATTTGATAAGTTAATGGAGAATTTGGAACCATTTTATCAAATTCATCAATAAATTCTAATGCTTTATCAAACTCTTTTGCTGAATAATAATACTGAGCCTGCAATGTATAATATCTTGGAGTTTTTTTATACTCTTCAGGCAATGCTTGCAACTTACTATAAGCCTCATCTACTTTACCAATTTCTAGCATGGCTTGTATTTTCAACAACTCATCTTTTGTAAATTCTATTGTTTTTTCAGGATTTCCACTCTTCAAATAAACAGCAGCTAAAGCTTCATTTATCCTATCAGTATCAAATCCTTTTTGTTTCGCTCTCATCAATGCGTCAATTGCACTAGGATAAGCTCCATCTTTCATATAAATATCTGCAAGTTGTAAAAATATTTCTTCATGTAAATTATCATATTCTAAGATAAAATTATATTCATCAATAGCTTTTAATGTATTTCCTAATTGATTATATAAATTAGCCAAAGTTAACCTTGTCATAACAATCTGAGTTTCCTCTGAAGCATGAGATAAAGCTTTTTTAAAATCATTTATCGCAAATTCCAATTTACCTTCCAGAGAATTTTTATTACCTCTATAAACATAATATTTATATCTGTCAGTATTTTCATATATAGACATCAATTGTTCGTAAGCCAAAGAGTTTGTCACATCTCTTTCTAAAATTTTATGATAATAATTAGCAGCCTCTTCGGTCTTCTCAAGAATTAATGCTAAATGCCCTAATCTTTCTAAAATACCTAAATCCTCAGGTGTTTGTTCAAATGCTTTTTGATATTCCAGATAAGCTTGTTCATATTGTTCATTTGCTTCAAACTGCTCTGCTAACTGTAAACTCATTTATTTTATACTCCTTTTATAACTATATATTTGCTTTTTCAATTATAACATTAATGTTAAATATAGACAAAAACTTAATTAAAGTCATTTTGCGCCTTTTGAATACCATTATCAAAATAACACTCAATTCCGTCAATTGCTCTTGGTAATACTTGTTTCAATACCTCCAACTGCTCTTTACTAAAATTTTGCAACACAAAATTTTCAGCAGGTATCGGAGGTTGAGGGCCTATACCTACTTTCAATCTTACAATATTAGAAGTTCCTACATGCTTTATAATTGACTTAATCCCATTGTGTCCACCATCTGAACCATTGGCTCTAAATCGCATTCTTCCGATTTCTAAAGATAAATCATCATAAACAATAATAATATCTTCTACCGGTATCTTATAATAATTCATCACAGCAATTACGGCTTCACCTGAAAGATTCATAAACGTAGTTGGCTTAATTAACATATAATCTTCACCATTACGTTTAAATTTCGTAAGCATACATTTTAACTTTTTCTCCTCACGGAAAGTAATATTATTTTCTAAAGCCCACTTATCTAAGACCATAAAACCAACATTATGTCTTGTAAAACAATATTTTTCACCAATATTTCCCAAGCCGACAATCAATTTCATTTTATAAAATCCCTTCAATTACAAATAATACTTATATTTAGTATTTTAACGTAAATAAATATTACCATAATGGTATAGAAAGATTAAGCTTAACAAATTGATAAATAATAACTAAATTAAATACAAAAATGAGGTGACACAATGAAACATGAATTAACCAGTGAAAAAAGCTCACAAAAAGTAGCAAACTTCTTAGAAAAAAACTCTTTACATAAAAAAGACTTTGCTGAAATGATTGGCGTAACTCTATCATACGTTTACAATCTAATTGATGAAACTATACCATTTTCAACACGAAGTACAACACTTGAAAGAATTGCAACAGTAATGGAAATTGATCCGATTGAATTTGAAGAATATAAAATTCCACAAGAGCCATTACTAAAAGATGATACTATAGAACTTTTAAAAAGCATGCTGCATGAAAAGAAAATGAGCGTTGTTAATTTTCTAAAAGCATTTCCTCGTAAAAAAAGAGTTGAAATTGTAGACATGCTAAGAGGAGCATATCCAATTCCGATCGATTTCAAAGAACTTGCCATGATAGGACAAATTTTAGACTTAGATAAAAATGACATATACAATATTTGGGAAGAAAGAGTAAAACAAGTACTCGAAACAAATGGAATGAATTTAAATAATAATGCGGCTTTAGTCAACGCTATGTTTGAATGTGCAAGGAAATATATAGACATCTAAAAATGGGTTCACAAAAAGTGAACCTTTTTTATAAAAAAAAGTGTTGACATTTAATTTTGTTCTTGTTAATATGAGTACACACGGTGAACGAACCGGATAGCTAGGAAATATAAATAGATAATTTGCGCTTGTAGCTCAGCAGGTAGAGCACTCCCCTTTTAAGGGATAGGTCGCGCGTTCGAATCGCGCCAAGCGCAATTTTTTATTGGAAAAATTCAGGGATTGTAAAATGAGTTGGTTTTATCTATTTATTGCAGCATTATTTGAAGTAGGTTGGCCTTTTGGTTTAAAAATGGCATCAATCACACAATACAAAACACTATGGATAATCTTTGCGATTATTGCAATGACCCTCAGTGGCGTTTTTCTCTACATTGCACAAAAACATATACCAATCGGTACATCATATGCCATTTGGACAGGTATTGGAGCAGCATGCACATTTACAATTGGAGTAATAGTCTTCAATGACACAATAAACCTTATGCGTGCATTAGGAGTATTATTTATAATAGCTGGGGTTGCTCTTTTAAAACTAGCTCATTAATATTTTATGATGCTACAAATGATTCTTTACCATTTTCTATAACAATTGCAGTCAATGGTGAAGCTTCATACTTACCACAACCAGTATCTATACAAATTTTATCTTCTTTGATTAATGGTTCTGCAAATTCTGTATGACCAAATATTATTTTATATGGCAAACCATGTTTCTTTGAATAGAACTCACTTCTTATATAAACCATATCTTCTAATGTTTGTTTTTCTAATGGAACTCCAATCCTAATTCCAGCATGAACAAATAAATAATCATCAATGATATGATATGGTTTCAATGTCGCAAAGAAATCACCATGAACTTTGAAAATATTATCATAACTACCATAATTTTTCGCGGTTGCATCTCCACCATAATTCCAAAACAGATAATTAAAATAATCATCAGATTTAGAATGCAACAAAGCATATTCATGAGACCCAATTAAATATACACAATTACAAGAATTCTGCATTTCAATAATTTTATCAACAACTTCACGCGAATGAGGGCCCCTATCAATATAATCCCCCATAAAAACAATTGTATCTTCTTTTGTTGGGGTAATTTGTTCAAGGACACTAGTCAACTTTTCCAGCTCACCGTGAATATCAGTTATTCCAATTATTCTTCCCATACTAATAAATTATAATAAAAATAAAAGAAAAACAAATTATAACCAAACAGAAACCTTTAAAGATATTTACTATTTCTTAATTTCAGATATAATAAAAGTGTGAAAAATATTATAAAAGTATTATTTATCGCATTTATTTTTATTTGTTCATTGTGTATATCAAAAAAAGCAATGAATACTTATAATGTCGTACCTACACAATACAATAATATTATTTCACAAACCGAAAATAATGAAGTTTATAATAACTTAACTAATAACACACATAAATTTATAATTCCGGCACACAAAACGACGGAATCTATAATTTTATCCAAAAAGAACAACAATAATTATTCATCATTTGGCGGTTATAAAAATTTATTAACCCCTGATTCTAATCAATTCTTATTATTGTTATCATACATCTATAATAAATCCCGTTTATCAGATAAATCTAAATTCCGAACTGAATATTTATTAACTGAAATTTCACCTAACGCACCATAAATGTACCTATTTATTTTGTTTTTCGTTCCAATAGAAATATTGGACTAATTAGTATTATATCAAAATAGATAGGAGAAAATAATGGAAAATTTAGATAATAATGTTTCCAATACAAAAAATAATCATGCTCAATTTACGGAAACATCAGGAACAGGCGTTGCAGGTTCCCTTATATTTATGGGAATTGCATTTCTACTAATGGTCATTATATCTACATTCATGCACTAGCATGTAAAAATTTAACAAGCCAATTTTTCGATAGAAATCGAAAAGGGACCAAGTTTTATAACTTAGTCCCCTTTTTTTCGATTGTGTTTATTTAATTATGCTGCCTTTTTTATTTCTTCTTGCTTCTGATTTAATTGTGTTTCAGAAGTAGAATTTTCAACTTTTGGCTGATCTTTTGTTTTTTTCTTTGATATAAATAGATACACACCAGAAGCTACTGCTACTGCACCTATTGCAATTGCTAATACCATTTTCATAGGTTTTGACTTAGTTTGAGTCATCATTGTTTCTAATTCTTCTTTGAATTCACCGAAATTACCAACAACTCTATTCAAAGTCTTTTTATTACGAGCATCCCAGCCTTTATCAGTTTCTAAAATATCTTCCAAATAACGTCTATTTGCAGATTTACCTAAATTGTACTCATTATTATTATTCCAATCAATTAATTCTTCAATATTTTTCTTACATTTAGCTACATAAACATCATTCTTATTAGTATATTCTTCAATCATGGCTTTATAAATATCAGAAACTTGAGTTGCTTGACGTTTTACTCTAGCAGCATCAATTTCTTGATGTGAATTATTCCAAGATAAACCATAATACTCTGGATTTCGTTCTACTGGTTCTTTGGTCATAAAGCCATTTAAGCTATTTGTATAATCAACAGGTCCACCGGTTTTAGTTACACCATAAGGAACACCTGCAGCCTTAGCTTCTAATGGAGTAATACCACACATTTCTCTACGTGAAGTAAAGATACCGTACTGAGCACAGCCTACAAATCTATTTGAAAACCATCCATCGATAATCATAATATTATGTTTATATGCACCATTATCTAACTCTGTAATAAGCTTATAGTCTTTCATTATGTCCTTATAGTCATCAGCTTCTCTATACCAAGGACCACCACCTATAACAAGTTTTACCTTTTGCTTCATTTCCTTTGGAACATCATCTCTTTTTAAGAAATCTAAAAAGCCCTTGACAGTAATAGGGAAACCTTTTTGTTCATCAGCACGTCCCCAACCCATTACTATAATATCGCCTTTTTTAGTTGGAGATAAATAACCAACTACATTATTGCCTGATGCAATTTGAGCTTCATTAAAGAACAATTTATTTAACTCATCTTGTCCCTTTTCTCCGGCTTTCCATACTAAATCTGTAAACCATTTAGAATTCTTTTCTCTTGCAGCAATAACTTCGTTAATATTACCAACTTGAGGGTTATATTCAAATGTAGTAAATCCAGCTTTTGCTTTAGAAATCCCATTATTTGCGTCAGCACCAAAATTTGCTTTCGGGTTATTCAATTTCAAAACTGCAGGAGAAGAACCATTTAATACACTTTTCGTTTCTATTTGAGCATAGTCATCAGTCAAGTATTTAGCTGCATCATACATTTCTTTACTTTTCATTTCTTTATCAAAAGTATAAGAAACAGTACCTGTTGAAATATTATCAGGATTTAATCTTGCAGCAGAAATACCTGATTTTAAAATATTATATGTGCCTGCACCATCTCTAAAGTTAGCCAAATATGGATCCATTACAGCATGTGCAATTTGTCTTTCTCTTGGTGATAACATCTCAGAATCAATACCAAATTGTTTTGCTTTTTGCAAAGTTGGAAAATCTGGAAGATTTCTCATAACTTCAGCATCTCTTGCGTCACCAACTACCACTTGATATTTAAATGGATCACCTGTCATACCTTGATAATTACGTCCTGTATTATGTGCAATAATATGAACCTTTGAGCCATTAACTGAATCATCACCAAAGGCAGACATATTAGCAATATGGTTACCATAAGTATGAGCAACTCTATCATGAGCAATTACACTTGCCGGATTATAATTACCAAATTCTGCAACATTCATTTTCTTATTCAGAATTTCTGCTTGAATTCTCATCCAATCAGAATTAATAATTTCAGCTTCAAATGGAGCATTTCCAAATGCATCATAAGAATATGGTTTAGAAGCTCTTGCTAATTGTGGCGTATACACAAAGTAATGTGGTTCACCTTTTAATTCATTATATGAAGGGTTATTAGCTGAAATTTTAAATAATACATAAGGAACATCTTCTGTTTCGCCCAATACTTTTTCAGACAATCTTGTAATATGTCCTTTTACAGATGTTGGTTCAATAATACAATATCTAGATTTAGCATTTTCACCAACACCATCCGGTTTACTTTGAATTACATAACTAATTTCATCAGTTTTCAGATTGAATTTTTTAGCTACACCTTCTAAATCTTCTCCGATATTTGCACTATAAAACATATTTGCAGGCATTTCATCGGCTAAATCTGCAGCTTTTACCCCCTTATGTAATAAAAACTTAAATCCACCTTTTGGGTTATTATGCTCCCAAAATGGCATAAAACTTCTTACATCATACATAACATTGTGAGGTTCATTTTCTATCATAAAAGTTTTAAATACTTCATTGTGACGCATACTCTTTGCCATCTGGTGCCCCACAACACCTTCTCCTCCTTGTTTAGCTTCAGCTAAACCTAAACCGTTATTTTCCGGAGTTAAAGATGCAACTTGCCACATATTTTTATCAGCACCTGTAAATGTAAGCTGAACTAGACCATTATGATTAGTTTTGCTAACATGTGAATCTTTTTTCGCATTAACAACATATCCTCGGTTTATATTATTTACCGCAGAATAATTTTGAACTAAATTTACGCGCATAAATGTCCCTACCTTTTATATAAACATGTCCCATTTAATATTTATAAAAACCATAAAAAAATTTTTGAATAGATAATGCAGAATTTATTACAATTTATTAAGAAGGGCAGAGCATTTTGCTCTGCCCACAAAATTATTAATTAGCAGAAGTTTCTTCTACCATATCTTCAGTTTCTTTTTCTTTTTTAGCTCTCTTTTTAGAAGCTTTTTCAAAAGAAATTTTACCATCTACCAGTGTAACTTTGATTGTATCACCTGTAGTATACTTACCAGAAAGAATTTCTTCAGCTAAACTATCTTCCATTTTACGTTGAATTAAACGTCTTAATGGTCTAGCACCATAAGCTTCAGAATATCCGCTTTCTGCTAAATGATCTTTAACTTCATCTGTTACTTCAATGTTTAAGCCTTTTTCAACTAAACGTTTTAATAAGTCTTTCAACATCAAGTCAACAATTTGTCTAATTTCTTCTTTTGATAGATGAGCAAAGACAATAGTTTCATCAATACGGTTCAAGAATTCTGGTCTGAATGCTTTTTTCATTTCTTCAGAAACAGTTTCTTTTAATTTTTCGTATTTATCTTTAGATTCATCATCAGAAGTTGAGAAACCTAACTTAGATGTAGTAGTAATCATACTAGCACCTACGTTTGAAGTCATAATAATAACAGTATTTTTGAAACTAATATGACGTCCCTTAGAATCTGTTAATCTACCATCATCCAATATTTGTAACATAATATTGAACACATCAGGGTGAGCTTTTTCAATTTCATCAAATAGAACAACAGAATAAGGTTTCTTTCTTACTAGTTCTGATAAATGTCCACCATCATCATAACCAACATATCCTGGAGGAGAACCAATAAGTTTTGCAGTTGAATGTTTTTCCATAAATTCAGACATATCAACTCTTATCATGTTATCTTCAGAACCAAACATAGCTTCAGCCAAAGCTTTTGCTAATTCAGTTTTACCAACACCAGTTGGACCACAGAAGATAAAACTACCAATTGGTCTATTTGGAGCTTTTAAACCAACTCTAGCTCTTCTAATTGCTTTTGAAATTGCAACAATTGCATCGTGTTGACCAATTACTCTTTGGTGAAGAGTATCTTCTAAGCGAAGTAATCTTTCACTTTCACCCTCGGTTAATTTAGTAACAGGTACACCAGTCATCATCGCAATAACTTCAGCAACATTTTCAGCAGTTACAGTTGCTTTGTTAGCTTCGTGTTCTTCTCTCCATTTTGCTGAAACTTCACGAATTCTATCTCTCAAATCAGCTTCATCATCACGTAATTGTGATGCTGTATCAAATTCTTGATTACGAATAGCTTCTTCTTTTTCTTTGATTAAAGCTTTTAATTGTTTTTCAAGTTCTTTTGCTTCAGGACATAAATTAGAAACTTTCAATCTTACTTTTGAACTAGCTTCATCGATTACGTCAATAGCTTTATCTGGTAAAAATCTGTCATTCACATATTTACTAGATAACTTAACAGCTGCAACAATAGCTTCATCTGAAATAATCAATTTGTGGTGTTCTTCATATTTTGGTTTCAAGCCTTTGATAATTTCAATAGACTCATCAATAGATGGTTCATCAATTTGAACTGGTTGGAAACGTCTTTCTAAAGCTGAATCTTTTTCAATATATTTTCTATATTCATCTGAAGTTGTAGCACCAATAACTTGGATTTCACCACGAGATAATGCAGGTTTTAAAATATTAGCTGCATCAATAGCACCTTCAGCTGCACCTGCACCAATCAATGTATGCATTTCATCAATTACAAGAATAATATTACCTGCTTGACGAATTTCATCCATAATTTTTTTCAAACGTTCTTCAAATTCACCACGGTATTTAGTACCTGCAACTAAAAGTCCCATATCTAATTGGATAACTTTTTTACCATCCAAAACATCAGGAACTTCAGCATTAACAATCCTGATTGCTAAACCTTCTGCAACAGCTGTTTTACCAACACCTGGTTCCCCTAATAATACAGGATTATTTTTAGTTCTTCTTGCTAGAATTTGAATAACACGTTCAATTTCTTTTTCTCTACCCACAACAGGGTCAAGTCTTAATTCTTGAGCTGCTAAAGTTAAATCTCTACCAAACTCGTCTAAACTTGGAGTTTTTGTTTTTCCAGAAGAAGATGATGAACCGGAAGAAGATGATGAAGAACCAGAAGAGCCAGCTGTAGTTTGAGGCTTAGATTCTCCTAACATCTTAATTACATTACTTCTTACTTTATTTAAATCAACACCAAGTTGTTCTAGTACTCTGGCTGCAACACCTTCACCTTCTCTAATTAAACCAAGAAGTAAGTGTTCAGTACCTATATAATTATGACCTAATTGTCTTGCTTCATCCCAAGAAAGCTCTAAAACTCTTTTTGCTCTAGGAGTAAATGGAATTTCAACAGCCACAAAACCTGAACCTCTACCAATAATTTTTTCGACTTCAGTTCTTGCGTCTTTTAAATTCACTCCCATTGATTTTAAAGTTTTAGCAGCAACACCTGTTCCTTCGCCGATCAAACCCAAAAGAACTTGTTCAGTTCCTACAAAATTATGGCCTAACCTTCGAGCTTCTTCCTGAGCAAGCATTATAACCTTGATTGCTTTTTCTGTAAAACGTTCGAACATTTTTTACTCCTATCTCTTCTTATAACCAAATTATACATAAAACATAAAAAGTTTCAATACATAAATTGAAAGAGTAAATTTGTTTTTATCGAATTAAAACTAGTCTTTTAACCCTAAATCTTTTAAAAATTTTTCATTCTCAGAAAGATCAAATAAATTATCATTTTCAAAAGGATCAATAGCTTTTCCTTTTACAAATAAATCATCCACAATTTCATTATGAGAAACATTTTCGGGATCTGAAAGCACTAATTTAGTAAAATTTTTCACATCAGACTTACGCTCATACAAATTTAGAGCATGCTGAGACCAAGATTTTAAAAAAGTTTTTTTAGAGATATCTTCTGTAGCATCAATTGGGGAACTCATTGGGAAACAAGAGTTTACAGAATTTTCATTCTTCAATTTTTGAGCTAATTTTTTAAACATCACATCTCCCTTTATATACACATTATACATTATTATCAAATTATTGCAAATTTTTATCACCAATAAGGTAGATTATCCCAAATAAACACAAACTTGATTATAATTTATATTTAAACTAAAATAAAAATACTGATTAGGAAAAAGAAAAGAGGGAAAAATGCTTGATATTAAACTAATTAGAGAAAACCCAGAAAAAATTAATGAACTTCTAAAAAGAAGAAATCCGGATTTATCTATCGATGAAGTAATAAAAATTGACGAAGAAAGAAGAAAAGTTCAAACACAAGCTGATGAATTAAGAGCAAAAAGAAAATCTGAATCTCAAAAAATCGGCTTAATGAAAAAGAATGGTGAAAACACTGATGCTATTCAGGAAGAAGTTCGTCAATTAGGTGATGAAATAAAAGCTCTTGAAGAAAAACAAAATGAGCTTGATAACAAACAAAGAGATGTTTTATTACATACTCCAAACATCCCTGACGAAACAACTCCTATAGGGTTATCTGAAGACGATAACGTAGAAGTTTATAAATGGGGTGAACCAAGAAAATTTGACTTTGAATTTAAACCTCACTGGGATCTTTGTGAAGATAAAAACATTGTAGATTTTGAAAGAGGTGTTAAAATTTCTCAATCAAGATTTACTCTATATAGAGGTAAAGGTGCGAGATTAGAAAGAGCTATCATTAACTTTTTCTTAGACTATCACACAAATGAACAAGGTTACGAAGAAATATTACCTCCATTTATGGCAAACGCAGCAACAATGACCGGTACTGGTCAGCTTCCAAAATTTGCTGAAGACATGTATAAATGTGTAGATGAAGATTTATATTTAATTCCTACAGCAGAAGTTCCTGTTACAAATATATATTCAGGCGAAATTCTTTCTGAAGATGATCTACCTAAATATATGACAGCTTATACTCCTTGTTTCAGAAGAGAAGCTGGTTCTGCAGGTAAAGATACCAGAGGCTTAATCAGAGTTCACCAATTCAATAAAGTTGAACTTGTTAAATTATGTACTCCGGAAACAAGTAAAGAAGAACACGAAAAATTAACTGAAGATGCTGAAAAAATGCTTCAATTATTAGAACTTCCATATAGAAGAGAAGCTCTTTCAACTGGAGATATCGGATTCTCTGCTAACAAATGTTGGGATTTAGAAGTTTGGATGCCTTCTTATGGAGCATACAAAGAAATTTCAAGCTGCTCTAATTTTGGTGATTACCAAGCTAGAAGAGCTAATATCCGCTATAAAGAAAAAGCTACAGGCAAAACAAGATTTGTTCACACAATCAACGGTTCAGGTCTTGCAGTTGGTAGAACATTTGCAGCTATTGTTGAAAATTATCAACAAGAAGATGGAACTATCATAATTCCAGAAGTATTAAGAAAATACACAGGATTTGATAAAATCTAAACAATAAACTAATACAAAAAAAGCTCCCTGAATAAGGGAGCTTTTTTGTTTATTTAACATTGCCTTTATAATTTCCTTTTTCCAACTTTCCTAATTTTTTAGCGGAATCTGATAAACTTGCTAACCCATCCAATATACCATTTACTAAACTCGCAAACTTTGGATTAGAAGAATGTTTTCTCAACTCAATATCAACTTTATCTTTTGGATAAGTTGAACCGATTTCAAAACCTTTTTTGTAATCTTCCATATTATTAGCGACTTTTATCTTTATTCTCTGTCCTCCAGAGAAACTAACCGGGGTAAATCTTACTTGCATAAAAACCTTTCTCTATATGTATGTGTCTATAACTCTGTAATTTTCTTTTTAGATAATTCAATCTCTAATTGTCTTGCACGTTTGTTACAAGCATCTAATACGTCAGCTCTATCACAGCATCTTTTTATAAAAGCCATTGTACCTTCGAAGAATTTTTGAGATATTTTTTCTCTACCCATAATATCACTGTCAGGCAAAAGGATAGCTCTCAATTTATTAGAGTTTTCTTTTACTGAATAAAATTGAAGATCAATTGTACTATCTTTTTGCTTAGCAACTAATTTTTGAAATTCGTCCATTTCTTTAGGATTCAGAACTCTTTTTACAATATAACTTGAACCTGCATAAAGATTAATTTGACCAAATGCTGGATTTGCTTTTGCTGGTGAAGCTGAATTAAAATTTACTTGCATCATAATCTCCTTATAATATTTTATGTAGTCTATTATAAATCACTAAAAAAGATTTTTTGCTAATATCTTAAAAAAAATTAAGAAAATATGATATAATATAAATAGAATAGCATTTAAAAGGATAAAAGATGTACGGATTTCCATTTGAATTGGACGATTTTCAAAAAGAGGCTTGTGATATTATTGACAAAGGAGAAAGTGTTGTAGTTTGCGCTCCTACTGGAGCTGGGAAAACAGTTATAGCACAACACGCAATCCATAGAGCACTCGAAAATGGTTGTAGAATTTTTTATACAACCCCTCTAAAAGCTTTATCAAATCAAAAATTTTATGATTTTGGTGAAAAATATGGACAAGACAAAGTTGGACTACTAACAGGTGATACATCGATTAACCGAAATGCTCAAATTGTCATAATGACAACTGAAGTTTTCAGAAACATGCTATATGGAACAAACTTTGGAGCTGTTGCAGATAATCTAAAAGATGTAAAATATGTAGTTCTTGATGAAGTGCATTATATGAATGATGAACAAAGAGGAACTGTTTGGGAAGAAAGTATTATCTATTGCCCAACAAATATTCAAATTATTGCACTTTCTGCAACTGTAGCAAACTGCGATGAATTAACCAACTGGATAAATACGGTTCATTCCAAAACAAAACTTGTTAATACAGATTTTAGACCAGTTCCTTTAAAGTTTTACTACTTCGATAGCTCTCAACCGTTTAAATTACTTCCGCTTTTAACTCCTGATGGAAGGTTAAATAAAAAAATAAAACCGGAAAAACCGCAATGGGCTAAAGGCAGAGATAAAAGAAAAAAATCCTATGTTAAACAAATAATCTCAAACCTTGCAGAAAATGACATGTTACCTGCAATTTATTTTACATTCTCACGTAAAAAATGTGATGAACAAATGGAAAAATGCTCAGGATTAGGATTAAATACAAAAGCTGAACAAGAAAAAATTAAAACTTTTATAGATGAATTTATTGCAGAAAACCCACATCTTTATGGTAACAAACATATTGAATATTTAATACAAGGTGTTGCATCTCACCATGCAGGATTATTACCAGCTTGGAAAAATCTTGTTGAAAAGCTATTCCAACAAGGACTTATTAAAGTCGTATTTGCAACAGAAACACTTGCAGCTGGGATAAATATGCCAGCACGTTCAACTGTAATTAGCGCAACAAGTAAACGTACCGACACCGGTCATAGAATGCTGACAGCTAACGAATTTCTACAAATGTCAGGAAGAGCTGGTAGACGAGGTATGGATGAAGTGGGATATGTTACAATTGTTGGTACATCATTCCAATCTCCTGAAGAAGTTGCAGAATTAGTATTAAGTGATTCAAATCCACTTGAAAGTAGATTTTCACCTAGCTATTCTATGGTTCTTAATCTACTACAAAGATTTAATTTAGAAGAAGCCAAAGAATTGATTTTAAAAAGTTTTGGATACTACTCTTCTGACTTTAGACTAAAACCAATTTTGTCACTTCTAGAACAATATGAAAATGAAATAAAAGAAAGAAGCTTTGTTTGTCCTAGTAAATTATCAGATGATGATATGCTAAAATATGACAAACTAAGATTTTTATATGTACAAAACAGACAAACATACAAAAAGATTTTAAGACAAGAAAAAGCAAAACACAGACCTCTTTCTCCAGAAGTTATTGAATTTGGAGAAAGAAATAAACAAGAATTACATAAACTTCAAGAATTTGCTTGTGATAATTGTAAACATTACAAACGTCACGCTAAAAACTTAGAAGTAATTAAACGCCTTGTTAGTAAAAAACATAAACTAGAAAAAGAAATTGAAAAACAAAAAGATATTTATTGGAATAAATTCTTAGCTCACAGAGCTGCACTTATTGATTACGGATATTTAGAAAATGATTATCCAACAGCAAAAGGAAAAACTACATCTCAAATAAGATCAGAAAATGAATTATTCCTTGCTGAAATAATATTCTCTGGTGTTCTAGAAAATCTCACACCATCACAACTTGCAGGTGTTATTTGTGCAATAACAACAGAAGAAATTAGAATGGAAATACCTTATATTCCATTTTCTGAACCTGTTAGAAAAACACTTAACCAAATTAGAAATATAAAAAGAAAACTTGAAAAAGTTCAATCGAAATACGATATCGAAGCACCATTGAACATCAATCCTTATTTTAGCTCATTAATAGAACTTTGGGTTGAAGGTGCAGAATGGGAAACTGTATCGGAACAAATTGAAATCGGAGAAGGCGATATTGTAAGAGCATTCAAACGTGTTGTTGATGTGTTACGACAACTTACAACTATAGATAATGTTCCTGAAGCTCTTGTCTTTACAGCTCGTGAAGCTATTGAAAAAATACTCAGAGCTCCTGTTGACGTTGATTAATTTCAAAATAAACTAACAATTTGTAATATAAACTTGACTGAATATTTCTTTTGCTATTTAATAAGTGTATAATATACATTTATTTTTCAGGAGAGGATTACATTATGATGATTACAAAAATTACAAGTACCCCAACAAATTTTGCTATGGGAAATTTAAAAAACTCAAACAATAAACAAAATATAAAGAATGTTATTACATTTGGTCCTAGGTTAAATAAGGATACTGTATCATTCACAGGAAAACGTAATGAATTAAAAACAATAATAGATTTAGCTTTTTCTAAGTTAGCACAAAATAGAAAAAACAATAATCTTGGAGAATTTATGGGAAAATTAAATCAAACTAATTTTCACTTACAAGAAACTTCTCTAGGTAAAAAAGCTGAATTAAGTGTTATTGATAACAATAAATTTTCAAGATTTGAAATTTCAAGAACAATTAATAAACCTATTAAAATCACAGCTTTAGATGAAAACCTATCATCAAAAGAAGCTAAAAATGCAGTTAAATCATACCTTAAAGACTTAAAATAATAAAACAAATTAAAATATGATCCATACACAACCAACCGAAAGCTAATCCTTTTAGTTGGTTGTTATTTTAAAAATAGTGTAATTTTACCACTATTTAGATTTGTAAAACCCTTGCTATAAAAAGGATTGAGGTATTTATTAAAATATGTTACAATATAGATAGGAACACCCTATTTGCCCTCATAGGTCTCTGACGAGTGTTATTCCCCACACCACTCTAAAAACAAAAAGGTATCCGGTTACACTAACAAATTGGTGACATCATGGATACGCTTATTGAAAAACAAAATATTACAGTTCCGTTCAGGACTTGCGAATATGTCCTAACAATTTCGCTTTTTGTAACATTAGTTCTGACACACACACTATTTTTACCTCCAATTTTTGCAAATGAAAAAATTGCTAACTCTGCAGTGCAAACTCCAATGTTAGAAAACTTAAAAGAGCAATTAAAAGAAGAAATAAATCCTCAAATAAAAGAAGAAGAATTTAATACTCGAATAGCAGCAAAATATAAAGGATACCCTGTTAAAACTGTTGCTAAAGGTATTAAACACATAAGAATGACAAAATATTTTAACGGGAGACCTGTAAGAATAAACATTGTAGAGGCAAACCAACAGATCTCCCAAGAATATGAAATAAAACCAGCAACAGCTTCATCATATACATTACAAAACAAAAGAACAGTAAGAACAATTGCACAAAACACGAATTCAATTGTTGCAATAAATGGCGGTTATTTTAAACCTCAAACTGGAGTACCACTTGGCACTCTTATGATTGATAAAAAAGTTTATACCGGACCAATATATGATAGAGTTGCTCTAGGCATATTCGATGATCACTACGAAGTTGGTAGAGTGCAACTTGATGCAAAAATTATTGGTAATAATCAAGTTATTAAAATTGATAATATAAATCAGCCAAGAATGTTATCCTCATATATTTTAGCTTATACAAGGGATTGGGGGAAATATGCGCCTGTTTCACCACAGTATGGTGTTCAACTTCAAATCGTTGGAAACAAAATCACAGCTGCTTCTGCCAATCCCCTTTCTATTCCTGAAAACGGATACGTTCTAGTTGGACCTAAATCAAAATTAGGGAAATTGTTTGGCGCAGAATATGTTGATGTACAAATTAACACTAACCCTAAATGGGATAATGTTAAGCACATCATAAGTGGAGGTCCATATTTAATAAAAGATAATGAAATTTTTATTGATATGACAGCCCAAAGACTAAATGCAATAGGTGGGAAAAATCCAAGAACTGCTGTTGGCTACACAAAAGATAATGATTTAATCCTAGTGGCTGTCGATGGCAGAGAAGGAAGTTCTGTGGGCTTGACTCTTGTAGAATTAGCAAACTTTATGAAATCCCTTGGTTGTACTAACGCCATAAATCTTGATGGCGGTGGGTCAACTGTTATGTATGTAAATGGACAAATTGTAAATCGTCCGCACCAACCTGGAGGAATCGCACTATCTAATGCTTTGGTCATTTCTAGAAAAAACAATAGCTGATATTTTTAAAGTATTTGAAACTTGTGGTAAATATCAAATCTTATTTATCTAAATTATTTCAAATTCTGTAACCTATTTATATCTGAAATTAAACTTGCAACACTTTGATTAGGTTTAATATTATTAGCCTGTTGTGCAAATTGCATAGCCATATCATAGTTTTGCATATTGTAATATACAATAGCCCGATTGTATGCAACTAAAAACTCTTCATCGGAACTTTTCACCAATTTTGAAGCTGAGTTCAACGTTTGCAGAGCTTCTTTAAAATTACCACTATCAGAGTACACTGCCGCCAAATTTATATATCCAGAAGCAAGATTTGGATATGACTCAATGTATTTTTTTAATTCAAGCAGCTTTTGGCGTAACCTTGCATCATTACTTCCCAAAATTAATGGAGAATAATATAAATGAGATTTATTAGAAATCTTCACATCAGAAATAGTTGGTTCTAAACGATAAAGTAAAGCCAATGTTCTTAAATCTCGTAAAGAAAGATATTGAAAATCTGAACGATAAAGAGCATACATATTCATATTATTTTCATTCGATGAATACATTAGATCTGACTTATTGTCACTATGTCCCATTATGCCTAAAGTATGTCCTATTTCATGCAATGCAGTATTATAAACTTCTAAAGATGAAAAATCTCGTTTTAAAGGATTAGTTTTATAAAAAGTTAAATTCATCTTCTTCAACAACTTATCAGAGGGTCCAATAATAGGATCAGTATAAGCTACAGCATACTTACACATATTACCGGAACAAACATCCTCCGGAATATCCTTAAATTTTACAATAATATTAGCTTCATCAGGATTTGTAACTTCTCTAAATTTGACAAAATTAGTTCGAATAGTCCATTGATTAAATGCCTTATCAATATTCTGCTTATAATATTTTGGAACAGAAGAAACATCTTCAAAATAAACTTTTAATGGAAATGAACTTATATCCCAACGTATAATTTCATTACCACTCGTTGCATTATAAATATAATTATCTTCAACTCCTTCTAACAATTTATGCCTCAATGCTACGGCTTGATACCTTGCATACTTTTTAGCCTCGTCTTCGAGAGTTGAATTCCCCATCATATAAAGCTTCTTTTGAACATCGTAAGTTGGTTTAGACTTAGATAAGGCTAATACATAATAAAAACGTGTTAAAAGATTTTTATTATCAGCTAATAAAGATTTTTCAAATAACGGCAAAGACTGGTCATATTGTTTTGCATTATACAAATCTTTTGCCCTATTGTAATAATACATCCCAGCAACTGGAGACTTAAAAAGCATCATTACAACCAGTAAAATTAAAAGTAGTAATAATAAAAATTTACGCATTATTCTTCTCTGCTAAATCTCGTTCTAACTGTTGAGCCAAAGCTCTTGTATCACCTTTCAATTTAAAATATTCAGCAAATTTTGCAGTCGTTTTAATATTAATACTTCTACCATTTTTATCTTTATGCTTAGAGACCAAACCTTTTTCAACAAGTTCTGCAACATGTTCATAAGCAGCAGAACGCAATTTTACCAATTCAGTTTGTCTAATTGGTTCTTTTAATGCTATAACCAATAATGTTCTTAATACAGCCGGAGATAAATCAATTGGGCATATTTTTTCAACAATATCAGAATAATCTTCTTTCACTTGTAAAATATAACCATTTTCATCATCAATTTCCAAAGCACCATCTCTAGAAGCATAGTCCATAATTAGCTCTAAAATAGCTTCTTCAATTTCTTCAGGTTCTTTATCTAAATATGTTGCAATTTCTTCTAATGTTAAAGCCTTTGCGGTAACAAACAAAACGGCTTCAATTCTTGACTTAAGCTGTTGCACGATTACCACCTTTTACCACATACAAATCAGAATAAAATTCTTCTTGTTCTAATTCATAATCTGTATCTCTACTCAAGAACAACAATGCTAAATAAGCACTTATTTTATCCATACCCAACATTGTTAACTCATTTAATTCAATTTTTTCTACTCTGTTAAAAATTTGCTCTAAATTATCTTTCAAAATTAAAACAGATTCTTCAATGTACTCTTCGTGAGCCATAGAAACAATTTCTTCTGGAGTTAGACGAGAATAATTTCTAACGTGTCGTTTTGCTCTTTCGTGAGCACTTTTCATTGAAGCTCTTTTTTCTAATTTTTCATAAAATTCTAATTGTTTAATCAAGTCTTTCAAAGTAACTACACGATTACGATTCAATCTTATACTAGTTCTTCTTTGAAGAGCTTCATCAAAACTAACCACATTACTTGTTGGAATAAATTCTTGATCTTCAGGATATTCAACAATAAATCCGTCATCATCATAAATAACATCATCTTGTGGCTCATCTTGAAAATCATCTAACGACAAACCAGCTAAAACATTAGATTGCAATCTACACAAAATAGATGCAAACAATAATGTTCTACTTGCAACTCTTAAATTTAAAGACTTAAGTTCAATCATTCTTTGCAAGTATTTTTCTGTTACATCAAGAATATCTATATTCCAAGGATCAATTTTACCCTGCTTTGCCATATCAACAAGGATTCCAATACCATCATTGGCATCAAATTCTCCTGTTTTTCCATATATAGAAGATTCTAGATCTTCAGCATTCATAAGATTATTATTCATTGTCGTCATCTCTTAACTTAACACCTGTAACTTTTGTTTTACCTTTTTCTTTTTGGGTAACACCAATTGTTCTATTTGCAGCTTCAATCATCGGTCTTCTGTGACTAACTACAATAAATTGAGTATCAGATGATTGTTTTTTAACCATATCTGCAATACGTTCAACGTTCATAGTATCTAAACTTGCATCAACCTCATCCAAAGCATAGAATGGCGCAGGCAAATACTTTTGAATAGAAAATACTAACGCTAAAGCTGTCAATGCTTTTTCACCACCAGATAAAGCACCTAATTTATTATTAGTAGTTTTATCTCTAGGTTTAGCTTCAATTGTCATGCCGGCAGATAGCGGATCTTTTTCATTTTCCAAAATAAGTCTTCCCTCACCTTCTGACAATTGATGATAAATATCCTTGAAGTTTTCATTTATGGCTGTGAATGTTGTCATAAATGCTTCTTTTTTCTGTTGCTCAAATCCATTCATCTTATCTAAAATAGATTGTCTTTCAGTTGATAATGTTCTAATTTGAGTATCTAACTCTTCTTTACGTGCAGCCTTCTCTTCATAAGAAACAATTGCACGCATATTAACATCACCCAATTCTTGCATACGTTTATCTAATCTTTGGATTTTTGCGTTCAACTCATCAATAGAAATCTGAACAGGTTCAAGCTTATCAACTTCTACCCCAGCGTTTGTAAGAACTTCTGTAGCTTCTTTTAATTGAGGTTCTAATTCACGACGACGAGCTTTGAAGGATTCAATTTGCTCATTAATCCTATCAATCTCAGAAGCTTTTACTGCACTACTTGTTTGTAAGTCAACTAAACTCTTATGAATTTCTTCTTTTTGTTTCACTAACTCACCAATTTTTGCATCAATTACAGCAATTTTATCAGATAGGGTATTTAATTGATCCTCTAATTGTTCGATTTCAGTTTTATAAGTTTCTTTATCTTTTTCTAAAGACTCATTATTCTTTGTAGTATTTTTGATATCATCTTCTTTTGATGTAATCAATTGCTCATTGAATTTTATTGTATTTTCAAAGCCTTGAATTTCATTATTAACATTCATCAATTTATTTTGCAAATGTCTAATTTCATCTTCAATACCTTGAGTTTTTTCTTTCAAATCTTTCAAGTCTTTATCATTCAATAGACTATCTAACTCTGCTAATTTATCTTGAGCTTGTTGAATACTTTCAGATAACTCTACTCGATTTAATTCAATTTTATCTAATTCAGAATTTAGAGCTTCTACCTTAGGCTCATTTTCTGTTACAAATGTACGTTTTGTTTCTAATAGCGCCTGACTGTTTTCAAATTGAGAATTCATATTTGTAAGTTCAATTTTAGCTTTTGAATACTCAGTTGAAGATGAAGAATATGCAACTCTGATTTTATCTAATTTATCTTCCAATTCTCGTTTCTTAGCATTAGCTGATTCAAATTTTTTCTGTAACTCATCTAATTTAGCTTTTGCTCTTTCTAATTCTTTATCATCATTTTGCCCAAAACCGAACATAGATTTTTTAACATAACCACCAGTTATAGCTGAAGATTTTTCATATAGTTTACCATCTAATGTAACCATACGGAATTTACCCATAAGTTGTTCAGCAGCTTCCGCATCTTCTACAATCAAAGTATCACCTACAGCATAGAAGAACGCATCTAAATAAATATCATCAAAATCTACAAGGTTAATTGCAAAATCAATAACTCCTCTATTTTTAGGTAGTTGTAACTTCGTTGGAGCCTTTTTAATCTTACTCAAAGGAATAAATGTCGCTCTACCAGATTTTGAAGAATTTAATAATTCCATAGCGACATAAGCTGCATGTGGATCATCTACTACAATGTGAGATAATCTTCCCCCAAATGCTATATCTAAAGCTAAAGAATATTCTTCATCTACAGTACCTAATTGCATTAAAGGAGCATGTACACCTTCCAAATTAGCCTGCATAACAGTGTTTATAGGCAAAGTTGAACCTGATGCTGACATTGCTCTGCGTTGAGCTTCCATATCAGTAAACTTTCTATATGCAGCTCTTACATCATGTTCATAATCTTCAATTGCAGTTTTTGTATCATCAAGTTCTTTCATTGTCTTAGTCTGGATTTCTTTCAACTCATCCATCTCTTTTTTCAAATCAGCAACTTGCAATTCTTTTAATGATTTATCATCAGCAAAATTAGCCTTGGCATTCTCTGCATTTTCAATAAACACCTTAGCTTCATCTATTTCTTTTTTTAGATTTTTAAGTTCATTTTCTTTTGGTAATGAAATCTTTAATAATTCATTATCCTTATCTTTTAATGAATCTAAATTTCTAGAGACGTCATTACGTTCTTGAATGTATTTATCCGCTGTTGAACTCAATCCTGAAATATCTTCGAGTTTCTTAGCTAACTCTTCTTTCTTTTCTTTTAATTGCGTTTCGATAATACCAATCTTATCGTGAGCCAACTTTATATTTAACTTTTCGTCTTCAATTTTCTTCTTATAAGATTGAATACCGTTTTTCGCATTTTCAATAGACTGTAACCCTTTTTGAATTTGAGTTTCTGAATAATCGATAGCGTTTTTCTTAGTTTGAATTCTCGCACTCAAATCACTTTGGGCATCCTTCAACTTATTACGTTCATCTTCGCCTTGTTCTTTCAATTTAGCGTCTAATTCTTTATATTTTTCATTGATAAGTTGAATTTTTTCATCTAAATCTTTTTTATTAACTTGTTCTTCTTTTAACTTTTTATTAGATTGCAAAATATTTTCATGAGCTAATTCTAAATTACGTCTCAAATCAAAGAATTTCACAGTACTAATTTGAGATTCAAGTCCTGATTTTTCTTCTTGTAACTTCTTATATTTTAGAGCAACTTCTCTTTCTGCTTTTAACTGTTCTAAAGTCTTTTCAACTTCTGTTAAAATTAATGACGCAGCTTCAACTCTTTGTTCAACAGTTTTAAGTTCATTAGTTGCCTGATCTATACGTCTATCAAAATCTGCAACTCCTGCAATTTCATCAATAATACCACGACGCACTTTAGAAGAACACATTACAATACTATTAACGTCTCCTTGCATCATAACATTATAACTATTAGGAGTAATGTTATATTTTTCTAAAATTGACCTGATATTAGTTAAGGTATCAACTTTATCATTCAAATAATATGTACTAGCATAACCTTGGTTAGTTTTTTTAATTCTACGAGCAACAGATAATTCATTTGCTCCGTCCACATCCCCAAAAACAACCTTTACCATCGCTTCATTTTTATTGTTAAATGTAGTGATAAAATCTGATAAATTTTCAATACGTAAAGCACTACCGGTACGCAACCCCAAAGCAAACATAACACTATCGATGATATTACTTTTCCCAGAACCATTTGGACCTGAAACTGTAGTAAAACCTTTTAATAGGGGAATTTCTGATTTATTTGCAAATGATTTAAAATTATCGATCTCTAATTGTTTAATGTACATATATTCTACCTAGTATAGTGTTTTAAACTATTATGGCAGTTTTATATATGTCATGTCAAAAATATGTAGTATTATTTACAATTAATTCTAGTTAGAAGGGACATTATGATATTCTTGGGCATATTTAGGGTTAACAGCCAACCATTTGAAGGTTTGAGCTTCAACTTCAGGAATGTCTATTACAAAAGTTCCGCCATATCTGCCCCTTGAAAATACTAAATACCCTTCTTTGGCCAAATTATGAAAAGCTTTTCTTATAGTATTAGGACTCAAATCCATAGCTTTAGACAATTCCATAATAGATGGTAATTTATCACCAACTTCATATTCTTGAGCAATCATACGCTTAATATGATTTTGAGTTTTTTCATAATGATAAAATGCCGTTTCCTGAGCTGATGCAAATATTGAAGTTTCAGGTTTTTGTAATGAAGCTTCTGTATTTGGAAGTTTTATAACTGAAGTTCCATATCTTCCACGGCGAGCTAATAAAATACCTCTATCAATTAAAACCTTTAAAGCATCATGAACAGTTTTCACACTAGCTTTAACTCCTTTTGCTAAAACTGAATGAGGAGGAATTCTATCACCTACACGCAAATTTTTAATAATATAGTTTTCCAAATCTTTTACAACCATATCTACTAATGTTTCTGTATTTTGACTATTTCCAACATGTTCTTCTATATCAAAATCTAAACTATTTAACAACCATCCTGATTCTTTAGCATTTTTAAATTTATGAATAATAATATTCTGAGTTGCTAAAAATTCCAAAGCCAAGCGAGTTGTATTAGCAGAATAGCCAATTATCGTAGCAACAGTTCTTGAAGATGGCAAAAATTCTCCAACTTTAAATCCATCAGTTAATATATAGCGTTTTATAGCTTCTACAGCCTTTTCTCTTTTTGAAGTTAATTTTCTAAAAGAAGCTGTATTTTTCTTTGGATCTTTAATAAGTGTGCCAATACATTGTTTAGATTCAACATAACCTAAATCCTCAATATACCTAAAAGCATTTTGAATTGTTCCTATACTTACACCTAAATGATAAGCGAATTCAGGTTTTGAAGGTAGAAGATTATTAATTCTTATTTTTCCACATTTCAAATCTTGTTCTATCCAATTGATAAGCCATTTACCAATTACAACTGATTTTGATTCATAAATATTTTTCAAATCAGGTAATTCGATCTCTATATCATCAATCTTTATAGCATCTAACTTAGATTTTTCAGGAAAAATATAACGTTCTTCTTTAGCACACATAAAATCTACCTACTTTCGAGTTTAATAATATACTATGTGTAAAAAAACATCAATACTTTTTTTGCTAGTTTTTATAGTTTTATTACAAAATTCAATTGACTAAAACCTAAAAGTGTTAAATACTAATATTATGCCAAAACAAAAAGTTATAGCACTTGTTGATTGTGATTCTTTTTTTGTTTCCTGCGAACAAAAGAAAAATCCCGACTTAAAAGGAAAAGCCGTTTGTGTTTTATCGAATAATGACGGCTGCGTAATTTCACGTTCAAAAGAAGCAAAAAAGATGGGCATAAAAATGGGTGAACCTTATTTTATGGCTAAAAAAGATTACCCAAAAGCGATATATCTATCTGCAGATCACGAATACTATAAAAACGTATCTGATTCTGTTATGAAAATACTAAAAGATTTTAGCCCTTATGCTCAAATATATTCTATCGACGAAGCATTTGTAGATTTAACGGGATTAACAAGGCTATATAAAAAAAATTATTACACATTAACAAAATATTTAAGAGAACTTATTTTGGAACAAACTGATATACCGGTTTCTATCGGAGTAAGTTCAACAAAAACCTTAGCAAAATTAGCTTCGGATAAAGCAAAATCTACCAAAAATGGAATATATCTAATTGGTAAATGTAAAATAAAAAAAGAATTAAAAAATACAAAGATTGAAGAAATTTGGGGTATTGGTAGAAGATTAACCAAAAATCTTAAAAGGTATGGCATATTAAACGCTGAAGAATTAGTATCAAAAGGTGATAAATGGCTGGATTCTAAAATTGGTATACACGGAATTGAGATGAGACATGAGCTCATTGGAGAAATGGTTTCTCCTGTAACAAATACTGAACGAATTCCAAAATCTATCCAAAACACAAGGTCATTTGGTATATTCACAAGCGATTTTAACTACATTAAAAATGAATTGAATAAACATATACACACATCTTGCAGAAAACTAAGAAAATATGAAACAAAATGCAACCAAATAGGTGTTATGCTAAAAACTAAAGACTTTAAAGTTGCCTATATAAAACAAGACTTACTAGCCCCTACAGATTTTGAACTTGAGATTTCTAACATTGCAATAAAACTCTTGGAACAAATTTATACACCAAATATTTTATACAGAAGCACAGGCATAATCTTAGAAAAAATAGGAGAACAAGGTTCTGAACAACTTTCTTTATACAACGATTTTGAATTAGAATCTAAAAAAAGTAACTTAACTAAATGTTTTGATAAATTAGAATCAAAATTTGGCAAAAATATTATTCAAATCGGTTTTACTATAAAGAAAGATAATAAATAACTAATCAACGATATATTATTTATGTATTGCAAATAACCATTCAACAGATATTATAGTTAAAGATAGAAATAGGGATAAATATGATTATAGATAAAATAGGATTCAAAAGTTCACAACCTCAACCAATTCAAGCTCAACAACAAAATAAAAATGGAGTTCTTGAAAAATTTTACACAAACGTACAAAACTCTGCAGATATGACAGATACCCTAATTGTTCCTAGAACAATATTCAAAGGATACCTTGGCATTATGGCAGGTACAACACTTATAACTTTAGGATCACTATTAAATAAAGTCAAAATATTATCAAAACCACTAACTATAGCAGGTTTACTAAGCTCTTTATACGGGACTTGGGCTTTTGTAAGACCATACATTATAAAAGATGCAAAAGGTGTTCCTACACCATCGACAAAAGACATTCAAGCTTAAATCACCTAAGACTTGTTATTAAATTGTATTTTTATAGGAACTAGTATTTGATAATTATGTATTACTCCAATTTTTTGTAAATAACAAGCCACTTTATTTACAAAATTCAGATTTTTACCCTTTTTCATATCTGTAAATTTAGAATCAAAGTTATAAACATCATAAACATATCCGGTAACAGACCCATCTGGATGAACTTTTAAACCAGTTAAAGTACACCCATTTATAGCTCGCATTAAATCGGGATTATCATTTGCTGCTACTACAATCTTTGATTTTTTATTACCTTTTTTATCAACAATCTTACCATTTTTCCAATCTAAAACAGCTTTTTTGATATTTTTTGAAGAATTTAAAAGTTCTGCTAAATCACTATTTGATGAATAAACTAAAATTCTATCTGATGTAGATTGTGGTAAATTTAAAGAATTTGACAAATGCTTTGCAGCATCCTTTGTTAACACTTTATATTCTTTATTATCACCTACATTAGAAGGCTTTTCCAAGGATATATTTAATAATTTTCTTGCATTAGGACAATCCAAATTTAAACAAGCATTAACTCCTTGCAAAATAACCGCTGGATTTGCAGTATAAAGATATGGTCCTAACATTGTATTCTGCATCATAAATAAATATCCCCTTAAATATATAAACTAAATAAAGAGATAAAAATTGATATATTGTAAAGAATTACAAACCACCGGTTAATCTTGATAAAGGTTCTTTTGCGTGAGGTGGAAGAATCATTGAATTTGGATTATGAATAGCAAAGAATAATTTGGAATTACCTGATACAGATGTAATTGGATATTCTTCAACCATACCTATAACGTTTTTATACCAGTTTTTTGACTCATTTTTAGAAATCAATTTAATATTTCCAACGCACTGAGCTTCATCACTTCTACGTTGTGCAATTTGCAAAAGTCTTGTTCCTATATCTTTCATATGTTCCAAACCTTGTCTATAATACGGAGTATCAGGAGCAGAATAGTTTCTTAAATTATCAACAAAGACATGGCTTGGATCCTCTTTATATTCAAACTGACTATATGAACCAGGTTGGTATTTTTTGATAAATACATCAATTTCACCTACAAGTTCATCTTTATCATTTTTTATTGAATAATTTTCAGCATTATGGCCAATATATTTTTTGAAAACATTCAAAAAGCATTCTTGATTATCAGAAGCTCTTCTAACACGGACTTTACCAATGTACCCTTCTAAGCAACTACCGATATTGGTAAATTTTAATGTTTCAACATACCCACCCTTAAAAGATGGTGAAGACTTAGCGACCCTATTGGCAGATGGATATTGGAACTGGATTGGAGAATATTGAATATTATTAATCATCATACCAGTGTAAATACTGCTCAAGAAAAATAATTTACAAAATAAATCAAAATTGAAATATTTCTTAATAATAAACTGCACAACTGGGTAATAACAAATTTGGCAACATGTACTATTATGAAGTGGGTTAATGAGATTATGATTTATACATTTATTTTTATACTAAGTATTCTTTCTACAATATTACTATATAGGGAAATTAATAGAAACAAGAATTACAAAGCAGAATACTACTACAAAAAGTACCTATTAGAAGAATTTCCTATTGGTATTTACATAAAAGATACGAAAGGTAATATAGTATTTGCTAACAATACTTTCAAAAAATTTTCTGGGATTAAAAACAATACAAACATTTATAACATTTACCCAGAGCACTTAATAAGTAATATTCAAAATGATGATAAAGAACTCATTGCAAAACACAAAGTCTTTCAAAAAGAAATAAAATTAAATTTCAATGAAAAAGAACCTCATTATTACAAAATAACCAAAAAGCCCATATTTTCGAATAAAAATAAAATACTTGGCTTTTTAATTTTATTGGAAAAAATTGATACTGAAAAAGAAATTGAGGCGACAAAAGAAACATTTATAGCAAACTTGGCACACGATTTAAAAAGCCCAACATTCGCACAAATAAATACACTTAGTTTATTATCACAAGGTACATTTGGAAAGCTTTCATCTGAACAAAAAGAAATGATTGAATTAACCAAACAATCTTGTAAATATTTAGCAGATTTAATTAGTACAATTTTAGATACATATAGATTACATAACGGAAAAATATCTTTAAATTTAGAAAAAACAAACTTAAGTGATATAATCACATTTGTTTGCAAAGATTTTGAGAAATTAGCAACAGAAAAACAACAAACAATACAATTCATAAAAACAAATGACTGTTTTATAAATGCTGACAAACTTCAAATCAAAAGAGTTATATCAAATATATTATCCAATGCAATTCAATACGGATTTGCCCAAACAAATATCATAGTTAACTTAGAAATTTCAAATTCGATAATAGAATTTTCTGTAACAAACAAAAGTAAACCGATAAGCAATAAAGAATTATCAACAATATTTGATGAATTTAATAAAACATCAATGTCCCACTTCAATAATGCAAGCACGGGATTAGGTCTCCACTTAACAAAACAAATTATCGAAATGCACAATGGCAAAATGTTTGCTTGCAGTAGCGAAGACGGAAATTGTACTTTCGGATTTAAATTAAAAGTCGCAGATAAAAATAATATTACAATAGCAAAATAAAATCTTGACGGCTTTATAAATATTCGGAGGCATCAATGGAAGTATCAAAATTTTTTAATAAAGCTGTTCAACAAGGTGGACAAATCTTAGAAAATGGCTGTGTATATACTTATAAATTCGGGAAAAAGAATCCTAAATTATTAATTCAAAAAACAATTGCACCAAACGGAAATTATGCAATACAACTTTCTGAAAATGGAATTATTACAAAAAAAATAAATAAAACAAACTTACAAAACAACTCAGCAGTAGTTGACACTTGGGACTACTCAAAAAACAAAGGAGTACACCTAAGCACGGTTAAAATCAATGAGTCTTCATCAATGTCTAGAGCTTTTGATAAAACTGGAGAAAATTCTATACAACCTGATGGTTTTATTTATCTTTTACGTAAAGGCGACAAATCAAGATACATAACTCCTGTTAAAACAATAAATGGTATAACTTCTGTTGCTAAGCCATTCAGCCCGATGGGATGGCTAAACGACCAGTTCTACAAAATTTTCAACAAATAAAATACTTTTTGCCAACGATTTCAACTACAAAACTATTTTTAAGATAAAATAGTTATATTAAAATTTGTTAGCAAGTATTAAAAAGAAATGAAAATCGAAAGTATAAACAATAGAAATAAATATACCCCATCATTTAGAGCAATTAAAGTTGCACAAATCAATTCAATACTTACACCAAAAGATACAACTTCTATTTACAAAATAGAGAAGCATAAAGATACTGAATTCTGTAGAGCTTTACTAAATAATCTTACAGGAGCAGATATTAAGAGAATGCCAATAGATAATCCAAATATAAAAAACTTCATTAAAAAGGCCATTGAATCTTTAAACAATTCTGATTATGCAGCTATTGGGATAAAAAATAATAAACCCTTTGGTTTATTATCAATTTCAAACGAAAATAACAACAATGATATACATTTAAAATATTTAGCAACTTGGAAAGACCATAATTTTGAAAAAATAAAAAATGGAGGTAGCGAATTAATATCATTTATTTTTAACAAATTTCAAAACAAAAATAATATAAATCTTACTCCCGCTTTCAATTCAGATTTATTTTATTATAAATTTGGATTTGACTACGAAAATGAATATGACAATTCTCAAATGCTTATATATACCAATGAAATCAAAAAGCAATTAAAAACACTTGCTAAAAACTTCCATTATGAAGAAATAAAAAATCAGCTATCGGAAGATTTAACACTTTTGAAGTAAAGGATACTTCATCCAAGGACTATTATCATCTTTTAACAAACCGTTAGCAATACTGATAATTCCCGACAATGCGCAGTTTCGAAATAACTAAACTTCTATTTTTTTTATAATTCTTGCCGGATTACCAACCGCAATAGAATTATCTGGAACATCTTTGGTTACAACAGAACCTGCCCCAATAACTGAATTTTCACCAACAGTAACTCCAGGCAAAATGGTAGCACCTGCACCAATCCAACAATTCTTTTTAATATGAATAGGCTTACAGGTAATTACAGCTCGCTCTTTCAAATCGTGATTATTAGAAATCAATTGTACATTAGCCGCAATCATTGTATTGTCTTCAATTGTAATACCACCTGAAGCCATCATTAAACTTCCGCACATTATTACAATATTATTACCAATTTTGACTTTAGCTAAATTAACTCCAGAGACAGGTGTTCTAATATCGACATTATCTCCTCTATTTGGAAAAACTTTATTCAAAAGTTCTGAATACTCTGAAGTAAATGGCATAGTATGATTTAAGCGAAAAACATTTTTAATTTCTTCTTGAAAGAATTCAATTTCTTCAGGAGTTAATTTACTCATATCAACTCTAATTTCTTCCACACTACCTCCTAGTAAGTGATAATTTATTTTTCACTTTCTTCGCCATCTTTATAGAAAAATACATTTTCTTTTACACAAATTGGACAATAAGTTGGAGCTTCCTTCTGTTTAAATACGCAACCACATACTGAACATACCCAATTATAAGTACCATCTTCGTTAGGTTCAACATTATCTTTCAATTTAGCGATCACTTTTGTTAGTCTATCTAAGTGAGAAACTTCAAAGAATGCAATTTTTCTAAACAGCCCTGCTATATGTTCAAACCCTTCATCTTCAGCGGTTTTAGTAAATGCTTCATATACACCTTCAATTTCATTACGTTCTTGTTCTAAAGCATTTTCTAAACAGTCAACAAGTTCTGGAACTTTACCATCATTTATCCATTTAAACCAAAGTTTAGCATGTTCTTTTTCCATTTCGGCAAACATTGATAACAATTTTGTTAACTCGGCATCACCTTGTTTTTCCGCAATCAATGTATATATATCATATTCTGTTCTACGTTTAGCAACAAAATCAAATGCTTTTTTTAAATTCTTACTAGTTTCACTCTCTTTTAAACTCATATTATATCCTCGCTTGCATAAACTAAAGTGTAAAATATGATTGAATTATAGCATATTTGAGACATTTTGTAAATTTAACATCTCATAAACCTCTACTATCCTCTAAATAAAAACAAAAACATTTTCCTTTGTATTATGATATATTCAATAATAAAACATAATTAAGAGGTATTATGAAGAATTTACTTACTAGCATATTTTTCTTAGCAATATTATTTTGCGGGTGTACTTATAGCAAGATTCCATCCCGAGAACCATATACCGGTTTTGAATGGAAAGACTTTAAAGGCGCGGGGTTATCTCTAAAAGTCCAAGAAAATGAGAAAATTAAATTTACCTCTAACACTGACACCATCTTTATAAAACCAAAAGATGGTATAACACATCCTGTAATCAAAGTTTATAATATAGGAAATAATGAAATAAATAACCTTTTAACTACATTAAAACCAATACCAGAACTAGAAACAAATAATAATTGGTTCAATATACAAAACTGTGAATTTACTCAGGTAAAACAATATAACAGCTCCAAAATCTTTATATTGTCACCCAAAAATCAAGCAAAAATTGATATGGAAAAACTAAGTCCAAAAGAACCAATTCCTTACACTTGTGGAGGTTATGGCGTTGGTAACAGTGGAGCAAGATACTTTATTACATTTAATAACCTGCCAAATAAAGCAGTGTTTGTTGAAATTGGACAAGATGCACCTTTATTTGATGAGACTTCAATAAAACCTACAAACTAAAATTTAATTATAATTATAAAGTGCATATATTGAATGGAGCATAGCTTTCCCTTTAACATTTTTATATAGAGAATCTATCTTTACCGCACCAAAAGACTCCGCAACTCTTATTGAAGGTAAATTATTGGGTCTGATTTCAAAAATAACTTTCTCAAGTTTTAAATTATTAAAGGCATAATCAAGCAAGATTGAGACACATTCTCTTGCATACCCTTTATGCCAAAACTTCTTTTTGAGGATATAACCGATTTCATATTCAACATTATTATTCAATTTAGTAGGCATTAAACCTACTTGACCTATAACATTTTTATTTTCTTTAGCTCTAACCAAAAAATATCCTAATTGATATTTTTTATAACTAGCTACAAATTTATCAATCCAACTTTGAACTTCTTCATAACTAAAAGAATATTCCCACGCATACATAACCTCAAGATCTTGTAAAATCAATTTTAATTCTTCAAAATCATCTTGAGTAATTTTTTCTAAAGTAAAATTTCTAGTTTCTAAAAAAATTTCACCCATAACAAAGTCATTATAGCACATGACATAAATCAAGCATCAAAAAATATTTAATAGCATAGCAAATTTATTTTTTAGGAGTTTTACAAAATTTAAATAGATAAATAAAGGGGTATTATGAGATTAGAAAATTTAATTATAAGTTATAAATCACTTGCCAAAAGCACAGGTAAAACAAGCCTTTTTGGGTTAAAACCAATTACACAAACTAAAGTACAAAACTTACATTTTGCACCCAAACTAACTTGTGATAGTACACAATTTTCAAACACATCATACATTTCTGAACCATTTGTAAAATCATTAACCCAAATCAAAGGTAAAGACAAATTAGGCACAACAATACAGATTATAAACACGATACTAAGGAAAATGGGATACAACCATCCTGAAGCCCTAAAAATTGAACAGGAATCTCCAGCCTTTATTATTACAAAGAAGTTAGGAATTACTACAGGTTTCTTACCTGAACTGGGCAGTCTATATTTATCGAATCATATAATAAATTCACCTATAGAACAGCAAATACCTTTAATTTATCACGAAATGGATCATCTTGATAAACATGTAAAAATATATAAAACTATAGGAAAAAAGACTTTTCAAGAGCTATTGAATGAATTTATAAAAAATTCACCCTTCTATGAAGCGATAACAAAATGTGGAATACTAGGAAATTCAGCCTTTAATAATGATTTCTACAGAAAAATGAGTGAAGGAATAAATATTCAAAATTTTGACGTAAAAAAATGGAGTAAAGCCTTTCGAGAATATAGCGGAACTTCTCCAAGATTTATAGATCAATATAAGTATTATAACAATCCATTAGAAATTTCTGCTTATAACTTACAATCAAAAATCAATAAAATTTTAGGCTTACCTACAGAAACAACTCGAGACACCTTCCCTAAAAATTTTATGTCTATGATTAATTCATTAAAACGTCAAGGAATTACAGATCTTCAAGAACAAGAAATGATTTTGCAAGAAACCATTAATACGTGTCAACTAAAATATATTGACAATAGATTAATCGGAATATTAAAAAAGAAATTTACAGGAGAGAAAATAACACCTGAAGAAATAAAACTGATACAACAAAGTTCTTCAGATTTTCAGAATAATATTAGCTCCAATTTAAGTAAATTAGCTTGTATTATTCAAAAAGCCAGTTTAGATGCTGAACAATTTATAAATAAAGGAATATTTACATCTGAAGAAATAATTTGTAGCTTTGAATAGTTATGCCTACATAAACATTTTTAATATTTGTATGCTCAAACTCTAAGTGAGAAATACTTATATAAAATCTTTGAAAAAGAATAAAAGACCGAATCCAAACAAACGTCTTAAAAACATACTCAATATTGCAAATTATTACATTTATAATAGAATAAAAAAATATTAGGAGGTTATATGCGTATCGTTAATGATTTAAATAGGAATTCAAACAATTATTATTCTCAAAATTCACCATCTTTTGGAGCTGTATATACAAAAAGCTCAGTAAAACTTTTAAAAAGATTTATTCCTGAAATAATAAACGAAGAAGGTTTTGAATTTGCACAAAAAGCAATCAATAATTTAGCACAAACAGGTAAACGTAAAGATAATTTGATACTAAAATTTAAAGATGTCGACCAACTTGGTATAGGTAGATTAGAAGTTCATGCAAAAAATATATTTGACAAAGTTAATAGCTTTAGTAAAATAGATATCCCAGTTGATACATTAGGAGTAAAAGATTCACAAGGTTTTGAGTCTCTTACAGCTTTTGTAAATTCCGACAATTTTATCCTAAAAGCAAATAGTGCTATTGTTGAAAATGATAGATTATCACAACCGCAAAAAGTAAAAAATTTTGTAAGCGAAAAATTTCAAGACCTATCCCAAAAAATTCAAGATAAAGCAGAAGCTATATCTGAATCAATTTATACAATTGATGGAACCAAACCAAAAAGTAAATGGGCATTTTTAGCAAATATAAAAGATTTATTTACAAAAAATCAATATCAATATACTGACAAACAAAAAGAAGAAGCTAAAATTCTCGCAGGTATGATTGATAATTTACCAACTTACAAAAAATAAAAGCGGGTAGAATGAATTACCTTTGTAGCATAATTTATTCTCTAGATTAAGGAGTTGCGTATTATGAGTATGATTACACGAATCGGTTTTAGAATTAGATCAACAAGTTTTATGGATACTTTGATTAGACCTTTCAACGCTCAATTTTATAGACAACCTAAAGAATGGTCTCAATTACAAAGGTTTGGAGATTCTGTTTGGAATATCATTGATGGATACAAGCCTGTTGCAGTTAAAGGTATAGATAAAGCAACAGGAAAGAGAATTACCTTAAATGATGATAAAGGTAGAAAACTAATTAACTGGGTTAGAAACATCAAGAAAGATAATTTTGTAGTAACTGATACTCTTAATTTTAACGGAACAAAAGTTGTAACAGCAAAAGATACTAATAGTGGACAAGTTATAGCAAAAGAGGTTGGTATAAGTTCCTATCGAGGTTCAGACTTTTTTAAATCAAGCTTTGAAAATGGAAAAGTAAAAGCCGTTTACCAATTCACTGATAAGTTTACTAAAGAAGGACAAGAAACTATGTCTGAAACATTCTGGTTTGGAAGAAATAGTGAAGGCAAATTAAATAAAAAAGTCTTTGAAAATGTTACAGATTATCCTGTTCAACAAGAAGTTAAGAAGTTCTATGCAGAAAATTGTCCTGAACTTAGAGATTAAATAGATTGAAATAACTCTGCACGAATAGGGAATACCAAGTTATCGTAAATAAGAAAGTCGAGGAAAATACCTCGACTTTTTAATATCTATTTAATTTAAACAAGAAGTGAATTATAATCAAACTTGACTAAACAATACACTTGGGTTGATTACTTTAAACAGGAAGTTTGAATATTTCCAAAACTTACATTTTAAAATGTAAGTTGATATTGCTACGTCAAAAATTGAATTTTGTCTGATTCATAAATTGGACCTATAAACTTATAGATTTTAACAAAAATTTGTTTAAGCTTTTGGGTAAAAAAGATTATTAATTTCTTCAAAATCATATATTATTTTTAAAGCCTTTTTATGCAAAGGTTTTATTCGTTTCCCAAAATCAGAAAGTAAATTGTTAACTTCATCTAATGGAATATCATTTTCTGTAATTCTCCCATCAGACTCAACTATAAACGCTCCTTTTTTTTTCTTGTCTGTTCTGAATGTAAAATCATAAAAAGGTTCACCTGTATCTTTATAATTAATATCTAAAGGCTGCTCTTTCTTAAGGCAATAACTTATTCCACCTTTAGATAATTTATAATATTTTAAACATTTTGAAAAGCCGAAGGAATGATTTCCTATAATATCAAAATCAAAGAACCATCCATCAGGAGTTTCATAAGTATAACAACCTACTCTCGTTGGACTTACATCGTAGGAATGTATACATCCCGAAACTTTACCTTGTTCATCATATGCAATAAGTCTACGCGTTTTATAATCGTGATGATATTTTAAAGTATTATCTTCCAAAAATAAAACACCTTTTTTTGTTTTTATTCTGGTATAATTGCCAATAGTTCTCTTAACAAAGAGATCAGCATCACGCATATTAACTATTTTTGTTAAGTTGGCATTATTATCATAAATATATGTTTTTGAAGAAATTAATTCTTCACCATTCATTTTTTTAGCGGTTTGTAAAATACCATCTTTGTATTCGATTACAATAACTTTTCCATCACCTAATTGTTGTGTTAATTTACCAGTATAATTTTCACCATTTGACAGTTTTGCAATCCCTCTTTCAAACTTGTTGCCAGCTTGTTTGAAAGCATCAATTGCCATATCTTTTATTTGTTCTACAGGGTGCGAAATTTCTTCAGTAATACTTGAAGTTCCACGCTCTTTTTTACCTTTTGTTGCGATATAAATTCCAACAGCACTAAGTGCTACTAAACCGGCCATTAACAAAATTTTACCGTTTTTCTTTTCCTCCGCTTTAACCTCAGGATCAGAAGTAAAAAAAGTTTTATTGTTAACAATATTAGTTCTAATATTTTTTATTGTATCAATAGACATATTCACCTATATCTATATTAAAATTTAAACAGATACAAATTTACTATTTTTACTTAAGATATTAAATATTATTTACAATATGTAATATGTTAGTTCGTAGATTAAATTTACAAATCGAATTAAAATAGGACTTGGCAATTATTTAGTATTTACGGGGAAATTTTGGGTAAAATTTTGGGTTATCTCCTGTCTGTTGTAAATATAACCAATCTCATTATAAATTGTAGAAAGATTTTCAAGTGAATTAAATTGAAATAAATTTCCACCTAAATTTAAAATTTTAAAAAATTTTTCAAAACTGTCCTGTCCCAAAAATCCTGAACTGTGTCTAAATTCCCGTCATTTAAGGTTTTGAGATACTGCCTTATTTTAGACATTGACGGACAGTAATCGGACTTTTTGCCAGTTCATAAATTTCATTTTTAGCGATTTCCGACTAAAAAAAAATCAAGATATATTTGAAACACACCCCTATTAGTTCAAAAAATCAAATTTCTGCAATGTCTGTCAATATATATTGACTCTCATAAATAGCACAACTAAAATATATCCACATAAATTAAAAAAGAGTCAAACGACTCTTTTGAAAATGGTGCCGCAACTCGGAATTGAACCAAGGACACAGGGATTTTCAGTCCCTTGCTCTACCAACTGAGCTATTGCGGCTAGTTATTTAATTTTTAGTGACTCATGCGAACCACTCTTTTATTGTACTTGCTCAAGATTTAAAGTCAATATCTATTATTTAAATTCCGTTGAACTTAAATTTGTAATAACCTACACAAGGCAAGCTCACTATTGAGCTGCCAAGTATAATGTTACATTTCTACCTTCCAATTGAGGTTTCTTTTCAACTTGGATAGGATCATTTGCTAAGTCTGCAATAAATCTGTTAGCTAATTCAAATGCTAAATTTGAATGTTGCATTTCTCTACCACGTAACATTACCACAATTTTAACTTTATTACCTTGAGATATAAATTTTCTTACACTCTTTAATCTAACTTCATAATCGTGAGTGTCAATTTTATATCTAACTTTAACTTCTTTAATATCGACAACGTGTTGTTTTTTCTTAGCTTCTTTTGCTTTTTTAGCTAATTCATACTTATACTTGCCATAATCCATGATTTTGGCAACTGGAGGAGCCTGATTTGGACTAATCAATACTAAATCTAAATCTGCATCTTCTGCCATTTCAAGGGCTTGTGATGTTGGAACAACACCATGATTTACACCGTTTTCATCTATTAATCTTACTTCTTTTGAACGAATACGTTCATTCATTATTGTTTTGTCCCTATCCTTTGCGGATCTAGTATCGTTAGCTATTGTTTTATCTCCTATATTAAAGTAATACCACGGAATTATATTAACATAAAAACTAAAAATATGCTATACTTTGGCATTAAAGAATTATTAAGATTTGTAAACTAAGTCAAAAAGCCTTATATCAAGGATTTCAAAAACAAAAATAAAAATCAGAAAAATATCTTTAAAGATTTCATCAACAATAACCGATAAATAAATTGTTGAGATTAAGGATATTTACCCAGAATAATTAAATAAGGAGTATTAAGGTATGGTAACAACACAGGCTGAAGTGATGAACACAATGATGAACCGTGAAGAATTAGAAGCTGCAGAAGTCTCATTAGAATTAGTAGATGTCTCAAAACCATTACAAGATTTATTTGACGAGTGTTTAAATTTTATTTCAGTAAACGACTTTAATGTCTAAATTTCAAACAAAAGAGTAAGATAGCTAATTATCTTACTCTTTTTGTTTTATATACAGAAATTTACAATTGACTACTTGTGTATATACAGAACATCAAAGTTGTAATAAAATGATTTCTGAGAAGGGGACTAATATGAAGAAATCATTTGTAACAGTTGCACTATTATCATTGATGTTAGTATCTACAAATTCAATCGCTTTAGCCGATTTTCGCGAACATTTTGATTTGGGTCAAAATTATTTGGCAAATTATCAATATTCAGGAGCTATCACTGAATTTAAAAGTGCATTACGAATTAATTATCTTGATAACTCTGCAAGAATTGGTTTAATAAATTCATATTTAGCAAGAGGAACAGAATACGCTAACAAAGATAAAGCTTGGGGTAAAGCTGCAGATGATTATAGAAGCGCATTATTTTACTTAATGTACTATCCAAACCCTAGCGCGGTACAAAATTCAGCACAAGCAATCAGCCAAGTTACAAGCAATCTTGATAAATGTCTTGACGTAATTAACTTCGATAGTAACCCTCAAAACAGATTTAATACCGCAAAGAAATTAAGAGCAGAAGGTAATTTCCCAGCTGCAGCCTACGAATTTGCGCAATCATTGGGCAACAGAAACTTACAAAAAGACAGTTTTGAACAAATTGGCGACATCATGAAAGTCTTGGGGAATGAACCAAAAGCCGCAGAATATTACAAAAAAGCAGTTGCAGTTGGTCCAACAGATTTAAATTTAAGATTGTCCTATGCAAAAATTTTAGATAATACTGGAGATGCAGAAGGAGCATTGAAAGAATATAGCTATGTATTAGAAAAATCAACATCTGATAATAAAGATATTCTATATACATTGGAAAGAACATTCCAGAAAAAGCTTCAAGATTCTCCTAAAAACGGGAATTTAAATGCAAACATGGGTGCAGTTCTTCAAAAAGAAGGTCGATTAGATGAAGCATTAGCTTATTACAAACAAGCTGAAACTTTAGACCCTTCAAATATTAACACTCGATTGAATGTTGGAACGCTTTACCAACAAAAAGAAGATTACAGAACAGCAATCAAAGCTTACGAGTCTGTTTTAATATTATACCCTGATAATATCAATGCAAATCTATACAGAGCTCAATGCTATGATAAATTAGGCGAACACAAAATTGCCCAAGAAGGCTACAAAAAGGTTATGGCATTGGATCCCAATAATGACTACCTAAAAACTCAAATGGTAGAAAATGCAAAGAAAACTATGCCTATAGAACAATTTGTGGCGTATATTAATCAAAATATGGCAAAATCAAACCCTTCAGGAATTTTATACGATTATGCAATTGAATTACATAAAAACGGAAAAATTGACAACGCGGTATATCTTTACCAAGAAGCTATCAAGTTAAACTCAACAGACCCTGAAATGTATGTAAACATGGCGCTTGCACAAGCTCAAGGGCAAAAATTTGATGATGCTCTATCTACTTTAAGAACAGCTCAAACAAAATTTCCAAAAGACACAGACATAACAAAAACTGCAAAAACAATTTCTAATATGCAGTCAGATAACAAACTTGCAAAAGCTGCTGAATATTACAACAATAAAGATTACCAAAATGCGATAAATACATACCTAAGTATAAATCCACCAACTGCTAATTCAATGGTTGGAGCTGCAGCTGCTTACCAAGAAATGAATGATAAAGACAATGCTATTCTTTATTATAAAAAGGCATTTGAACTAAAACCTGCAGATTCAGACATTCCATACTATATTGCAATATTATATGGAGAAAAAGAAGATTTCGAGAATGCTAAAACATATTTAAATAAAGCCATTACGCTTAACAAAAACAACAAACAAGCAATTGACTATTTAGCTTCAATTGAAGATATGGACAAATCTAACTTGTTAAATGATGCAATCGCACTTTATGATGAAAACAAAATGGATGAAAGTCTTGCCAAATTTAACGAATTGTTAGCAAAAGACTCACAAAACGCATACGCACTATATTATCGTGGTATGATATATGATACAAAGGAAAAACGTAACGAAGCAATTGCAGACTTAAAAAAAGCATACAGCTTAAATAAAGAGTTCTCAATCTGTAACTACTTAATTGCATCAGACTACGATGCACTAGGCAAATATAAAGATGCATATAACTATTATACAGCTTATGCGAATTCTCAAGTTGAAGATGACGAATACAAACAATATGCAAAAGCTCGTGCAGAAGAATTGAAGAAATATGCACAATAATAAAGTATCAGAATTAATACAAAGCAAGGTTTCACTTGCCCCAATGGCTGGAATTACAGACTATGTTTTGCGAACATTGGTTAGAAAATATTCTCCAACTTGTCTATTAACAACAGAAATGATAAGTTCTGAGTTTCTAGCCCAAAATGTTCAAACAGAAATCACAAAACTAGATGACAACCACCACCCAATCGTATATCAAATTTGTGGTCACAAACCACATTTAATGAAATATTCTGCAGAATACCTTACACAATTTGCAGATATGATTGATATTAATATGGGTTGTCCGGTAAATAAAGTTGTTAAAGGCCAAGATGGGTCTGCTCTAATGAGGAATCCATCACTTGCTGCAGATTTAGTAAAAGCAGTTAATGAAGGAACTTCGAAACCTGTTAGTGTAAAATTCAGGTTAGGATATACACAAGATGAAATGAACTATGTTGAATTTGGGCAACAAATGCAAGAAGCAGGAGCTGAATTTATTACAATTCATGCCAGAACCCGTTCTCAATTTTACTCCGGAACAGCTGATTGGAAAAAAATAAAAGCACTAAAAGATAACGTAGACATTCCTGTTTTTGCAAATGGAGATATCACATCTATTGATAAAGCAATCCAATGCCTGGAAGAAAGTGGAGCTGATGGCGTCGCTATAGGTAGAGGAGTTTTAGGAGATCCAACTTTAATTGGTAGAATAGCACACTACTTAAAAACTGGAGAGAAACTACCAACTCCAACATTAGAAGAAAAATTAGAAATGATGAGATTTCACCTAGATGAAGAAATAAAATTGAGAGGTGAAGCTGTAGCCATTAAATTTTTCCGCAAATTTTATCCTTATTACATTGCAGGGATTAGAAATGCTTCCAAAATCAGAGGGGTACTTGTTGTTGAAGAAGATTACAAGAAAATCTTAGAGTATATTGAATACATAAAAAAAGAAAACTCAAACGAACTTCAACTTACAAACTAAGATTGTTTATCCATTCTACTTGAAATCTCTAATAAAACTGTTATAATAACACGTATGAGAATACTTATAGCAATATTATCACTTTTATTAACGATAACAGTTTTAAGCCCAAACATTGCGCAAGCTGAAGAAAAATTAGACAATATTCAGCTGGAAATGAGAGGGTACACTGAAGTAACATTACCTGAAGGTACATTTATTCCTGTAATTAACACTCAAGAGATATCAACTGAAACTTGTCCTGAGGGTTACAAGGTTAAATTTATTGCTACAAATGATTTATTCATGTATGAAACTAATATTATCCCAAGAAATACAGAATTCTATGGCTACATTGAAAAAATAAATGAACCTGTTATTGGAACTAATGCCTCAATGAAAGTAAAAATTACCAAAATAATTATGAAAGACGGCTTTGAAATACCAATAAGAGGTTATTTATATACTTCAAACGGTAATCTCATAGGTGGCGAGCTTACACCTCCAGCCGAATGGGTAAAAGTTCCTCATTACCAAAGCAAATTTCAAGGTATATCTTGGAACCATAGAGGAGCAACACTACAACTAAGACCTGGAGGAAAACGTTGCATGGGTCAACATACCAAAATTTCTGCTGGAGAACAACAAATAATTATACTAACAGCTCCAGCAGCTATTACACATACCTTAACAGATTAACCATTAATAAATTGACAAAAAACTATAATATAATAAAATAATTAGATAGAAGACTTGTTTTAGGGAGAGTTATATATGAAAAAATTTATGATATTATCAGTATTATTACTAGCAAGTAATAGTGTTTTAGCTGCAGGGAATTTTAGTTATCAGCAAAATGTACAAACACCAAATTATCAACCAAGCTACTACAATACTGAAAGCTATAAATTAAATAACAACACATTAAGAGGAAGTGTTATAACAGTACCGGCAGGACAATCATTTAAAGCAGTACTTATGGCACCTATAAGTTCAGAAACAGCTTATACTGGACAAAACATTTCATTAGCTCTAGGTTCAGACTTTTACTATAATGGTAAAATCATAGCTCCTGCAGGAAGTTCTGTTACGGGTACCGTAATTGAAGTATCAAAAGCAAAACACGGGACAGTAAATGGTAAATTAACTCTTAGATTTACACATATAATAACTCCAACAGGTTTGAATATTCCAATATCAGCCGTTGTAAAAACAGATGATAACACAGGTACACTAGTTGGTGGTACTAATATGGAAGTTGCTGGCGAATACGCAAAGGATATTGCTATCGGTGCTGGTTCTGGAGCTATATTAGGAACAATCGCAGGACCGTTGTCAGGCGGTAGTGTTGGAAAAGGAGCTGCATTAATGACAGCTGTTGGAGCTGGTGGTGGACTTGTTAAATCTATTTGGGATAAAGGAAATGATGTTTCTATTCCAGCTAATGCGACAATAGATCTTATACTAACTCAACCAATTACTGTCAACCCTGCGAGTGCAGAAAACTAGTAAGTTGGCCAATAATTTTATTTTTGATTTAAAATAAAATTATTAACAAATAATAGTTAAACAAATTTTTGTTGTTAGGGAATGAAATGTCAATATTAGGAAAATACACTGAAAATAATAGTAGAGAGAATAATACAAGAGGGTATTTCAAAGATAAAACAGAATATGAAATGCCTGCAGTAACAAGAGCAGACCAAGAATCTATCTCTCTTAAAAAAGGGATAGTAATATCTTCAATACTTCATCCTGCAACGTTATTTACTCTATGGCTAATTTTAACAATACTTGCTTTACTAGGAATACAACTTTCATTATTTGAAAAACCAAAACCAAAAGTTAATGATATTGAATTTGTATTAGTAGATAAAGAGCAAACACCATTAAACAAAAATACACGATTCAGAGCAGATAGAAATTCAAGAACAGGTGGAATCAATGATCCTAAAAAACCTGTTTCAATGCCATCCGCAACACCAGCAGCAAAACCGGCACCTTCGGCACCGGCAGCACCTTCTCCTGCTCCTAAGAAAAAATCGTTTATTAATCAAATAACGCAAAGTGTTGCACCTAAAAAACCAACACAAACGCAACCTAAAGTAACAACTCCACAAAGAGCTGTTACTCCGTCTCCAACTGTTGAAAAAGCAGTACCTAAACCTCAATTAGCAAAACCGCAACCTCCAACAGCAAGGCCATCGGTTAGACCACCAATGACACCAAAAACCATATCAAAACCAACCTCTTCACCATTTAAAGTTCCAGTTCCACCTGGAGGTACAAGAGCTGGTCAATATGCTACAGGACCAATAAGTGGTTCAGGTTCTTCAAGTAATGGAGGTTCTAGAGGAGGAGGTACATTTGCACCAAATCCATCATTAGCACCAGTTGGTAATGGTTCTGGTTCAAGAATTGCATCTGGATCAGGTTCTGGCTCTAGCTCAGGTTCAAGAGCAGGTTCTGGTTATGGCAGCGGTTCAGGCTCAGGTGGAGGAAACCCTGGTGGCGGCGGAGGTCGTCCTGGTATTGACGCAATCAGGGAACCTGATTTTGGTCCATACATGAGAGAACTACAAAGACGAATCAAGATGAATTGGGATCCTCCTAAGGGTAACGAAAGTAAACGTGTAGTTCTTCTATTCAAGATTGCCAAAGATGGTAGACTACTATCTTGTAGTGTTCTAAAATCTTCAGGATTACAAAGTGCAGATAAAGCAGCATTAAATGCAGTACATTTAGCCGCACCATTTAGACCACTACCTCCTGAATATAAAGGAGCAAATATCGATATCCAATTTACATTTGACTACAATGTATTTGGAGCAACAAAATATTAATTAGGGAAAAGTTATTATAAGAAATGAGGATAAAAAACTATGGAATTATTATTAGAATCTATTAAAATGGACTGGCCGGTACTGTTACCAATCTTTTTATGTTCAATATTAGTAGTTGGTGTAGTCATCAGCAAATGGTCATTCTATCAAAAAAACCAACGTGATATTACTATTTATATGAGAGAATTAAATAGAGAATTATCTAAAAATGATCTAGCTGCAGCTCAAAACATAGCAATTCGTTGTGGTGGTGTTATCGGAGAAGTTATCGAAGAAGCCGTAAGAATTTTCTCTGAACAAAGAAAAGGATTTTCTAGATCTTTTGATATCTCTGCAGCGCTTGCTACTAGAAAACTTGAAAGTCACTTAACAATTCTTGGTACAATTGGTGGTGTTGCACCTTTCCTAGGTTTGTTCGGTACTGTTGTTAGAATTCTATTAACATTTAACATCTTAGCTGATTCTGGTAACCAAGCTGCAACAGTAGCTTCTGGTATCGGTTCTGCATTGATCGCTACAGCATTTGGTTTGGGTGTTGCTATTGTAGCTGTTGTTTTCTACAACTCATTCCAATCTATCGTAAAACACTATGAAGATGATTTCCAACTTATCAAACTTCTATTCTTAAGTTTCGTAGATTCAGAATCTGAACCTCAAACAAAATATTCATCTTCAAAAATTAGTTAACTTATTATAAGGTAATAAAAATGGCATTTAGCAGTAAGAAAAAACAACAATTATTCACAGAAATAAATATTACACCATTAACAGATATTTTCTTAGTACTGTTAATTATCATGATGGTTGTAGCTCCATCATTCCAATCAATGGATAATGCTGTTGATGTTCCAGAAGTAAATAATGGTGTAAACATTGAAAATCCAAAAGTAACAGTATCAGTTACGGCTGACGGCGCTCTATTTGTAAATGGAGAACCTACAACAGCTTCTAACTTGACAGATAAATTAATCGCTGTTAAAGGTTCTAATGACAAACCGGAAGTCGTTGTAAAAGCCGATAAGAACATAAAAAGTGCTAAAATCATGGATATTATGAACGCTGCACAGAATGCAGAATACCAAAAACTTGTAGTTGCAGGGGAACCTTTAAATAAAAAAGAACAAAAAGAATTACACGAAAAAGCAAAGGTCAATGCACCTCAAGATGGAGAATAAAAATGAGAGATACTTTTAATGAAATAAATATCACACCTTTAACGGATATCTTTTTGGTATTGTTAATTATTATGATGGTTATTGCACCTTTACTAGATCAACAAGGAATCAATTTGACTGTTCCTGAAAATGTTGAACAAACAAAAGTTGACAAAGAATCAAAAATTTTAACAGTAATGGTTACCAAAAATAATAAATATTACATTCACAATGAAGAAATTTCTCCAGACCGCTTGGGAACAGTACTAAGTCAAGAAATAAAAAATTACCCAGATGGTTTGTTAATTGAAACAGATGGGGATGCTACTCATGGAGCTGTAGTAAAGCTTATGGACAAAGCTAGATACGCTGGAGTTAAAGCTATTTCTTTAGATCAAATGTAATATAATAAATAATTCCTAGTTTTGCCGTTATTGTTAAATAACGGCTTTTTTAATACAAAAAAAAAGCGACCATAATTAGTCGCTTTAAATTTTATTCTTAGGAAAGTCGAAAAAGTTTTATTTGTTTTTTT
>CAJMPQ010000013.1 GCA_905215335.1 uncultured bacterium
GTATGGCCATGAAAACTTTAGTATGTTGATGGCAGGATTGGCAAGTAAAACAGGTTATAATATCGAGTTTAAAGAAGGTAAATATATCTTGCAGCCAAGCTTGATGTTGTCATACAGTTTTATAAATACATTTGACTATAGAAATAGTGCAGGTGTAAAAATAAATAGTGATCCATTACATGCAATTCAAATCCATCCAAATATACGTTTTATCAGTAACTTGAAGAATGGTTGGCAACCATACGCAAGTGTAGGAATGGTATGGAATATATTGGATGACACTAAAGTAATGGCAAATGATGTACGCTTACCTGAAATGAGTGTAAAACCATATGTAGAATATGGTTTGGGCATACAAAAAAGATGGCAAGATAAGTTTACCGGTTTTGCACAAGCAATGGTTCGAAATGGAGGCCGAAATGGTATAGCATTGAGTGCAGGTTTCCGCTGGGCATTAGGAAAAGAAGGTAAACCAATCGAAAAAGTTCAAAGAAATAGTGATAAAACAGTTAAAATGACAAATGCAACAGGTGGACGTAAGATATTAAAACAGTTAAGTCAAGAACAACGCACAGCCTTAGGTGCAAAACCTCAAAATACAACAAGAACTACAAATATTGGTGTTTTAAAACAATTGTAACCATTTAAGCCGAAATATTTTATATTTCGGCTTTTGCATTAATTTTTGTAACATATCCTCAAATTATCCTAAAGAATATAAAAATAATGTCGATTATTATTTTGTAATAGTTAATACGGGGTGTGTATCAAACATGTACGAAGACCTACTAAGAAAACAAATCATTGTAGAATTGAAGAATTTAATTAAGAAGGCAGAGAATTTAGACGAGGACAAAGATTCATATTGTGAATTTATGCGTGGAATGATTTTAAATACATATAGTGTAAATTAGTCATCTGAGTAATGTAAAATTTTATAGCTAAAGTTAAATTATGACTATGAAAATAGTTATAATTGGTGGTGTTGCAGCAGGAGCAAAAGCTGCAGCAAAGATTAAAAGATTACTTCCAGATTCGATAGTAGAAATATACACTGATGATACTCATGTATCTTATTCTGCTTGCGGATTACCATATTATATAGAAGGTAATTTTACTGATTACAGAGCGTTGTTGGTACGTTCTGTCGATGAATTTAAAGCTTCAGGAATTGATGTATATTTAGAATCACGTGTTGATAAAATTTTGACACAACAGCAACAAATTTTAGTTTGCAATAAAGAAAATGCCAAGTTAGTTGATTATGATAGATTAATCATTGCAACTGGAGCAAGGCCTTTTATCCCAAATATAAAGGGGATAAATGATTTTGATAATATCTATACGCTACGTAAAATTGAAGATGGCATAAAGATACGTGAAAAAATGCTTTCTTCAACTCATGCAACAATAATAGGCAGTGGATACATAGGATTAGAGTTATTAGAAGCTTTTGTGAAAAATGGTTTACGTGTAACTGTTCTTGAACAAAACAAAAGAATTATTCCAATATTTGATGCTGATATGTCAGAATTAATATTAGAAAGACTAAATTCATTTACGCCAAAATCATTTGATATCTTTACTGGAGAAACTGCTGTTGAAATAAATGGGACAGATAAAAATGCTAGTGTTGTAATTACTCAATCTGGGAAAACAATTACAACGGATATGATCGTAGTGTGTACTGGAATTAAACCCAATTCTGAGTTGGCAAGAGATGCGGGTATAGAAATAGGTACTACTGGCGCTATAAAAGTTAATAAATTAATGCAAACCTCAGCTACAAATGTCTTTGCTTGTGGTGATTGCACTGAAGAAAAGCATCTTGTAAGTGGTCAAAATGTTTGGATGCCATTGGGCTCAACTGCAAATAAAGAAGGAAGATGTGCAGCCTTAAATGCAGCAGGAGTTTATACTGAATTTGAAGGGGTACTAGGTTCAGCAGTTTCAAGATGTTTGAATACCACAATGTCTATGACTGGGTTAACAGAAGCTGAAGCACTTAAATTGGGATACACACCTATAACCGCAGTGGTATCAAAAGCGGATAAAGTTGCATATATGCCAGATGTAGGTGAAATTACCCTCAAGGTTATTGCAGATAAAATTACAGGTTTACTTCTAGGTGCTCAAGCAATTGGATCAATTGGTGCAGATAAAAGGATTAACGCAATTGCAACAGCACTACTAGGTCACTTGACAATAGCAGAATTTCGTCAAAATGATTTGACATATTCACCACCGTATTCAACAACAATAGACCCATTACTTAATGCTATGGATATTCTTTGTAAGAAGACGTTGAAACCTTGCTAGACAATTGTTCTGCAACATATTTAGCAACAGCTTCCCCCATAGAAAAACAACTTGCTTGAACTCTTAAAGCACCCTGAGCCATGTAATCAGCAGAAATACCTCTACCAACTACGAATAAATTATCATAATCATAAGACATTAGACTTTCTATTGGTAATTGATATTCTCCAGTTTTTTCAAGCGTTGATGTGTTTTTTTTCTTATTATGCACATCGACCGGGTAATTTGAAACCAGTGCTGGGTGTTCAAATACTCTTCCGGATTTTAAGTCATCAATAGTATAAACATATTTTCCTTTTATTCTATTAGAAACTCTGATGCCTAAAAAGTCCGCAATATTAGAAATATAAGCGTTCTCGAAACCTGGGAAGTATATTTTACAGAAATTTGCAAGTCTTAAAATGCTTTCTCTACCTTGAATTAGAGCCTTTGTTGTGTCTTTAACTAGGTTTGGATTAAGATTTTCAGGTATTCTTGGGCAATTAAAAGCAACTGTAGTAGGCATTCCTGCCACTGTAAACACTTGAAAATAGTTACTATCAGTGTCTTTGAGGATATTTTTCCTTATTGCATCTTCAAAATAAGGTGCTAAAGCCCAGTGTTTATCTGTATCCCAGGTGTATGCAGTAGAAAGATGGGTTGTATTATCAATAGTTTCAACCGTAGTAGTATTTCTATCGTTATCCACAGACAATAACCACTTACCAAATTTTTCAATATCAATACCGCTCATCATAAATCGTAAACTCATTGGCTGATATTCTGATTTCATTTCTAAAAATTTGCAATTAATTTTATTTGCGAAATCACAATTCCCTGTTGCGTCTACAAAGTAGTTCGCTTCGATATATACCGATAACGGTTTGTATTTTTCGATACTATTATTATCAGTATCTACCTCTTCGTTATATACAGATAATATTTCTTTATTAACTTCTAATGACAAGATTTTATTTTTTGTAACTCTAATATCCATGGCTTCAGCATGAAATCTTACTTCTACACCAACATCGCGCATCATTTTATCTAGTACTATCTTCATTAGCTCAGGATTAAACCACCCAGGATTATCTTGATAAGTAACCTGGCCGCCAACTTTTGCCATCTCAGCAATAAGTATTTTGTAAAAATCGGTATTTATTTGGTGTTCACCCGATTTCATAACCGGTATAACCAAGCCTGACGTCATAGTACCACCAAGGTGCATACCTCTTTCAATTAAAAGCGTTTTTAAACCGAGTTTTGCACTCATATATGCTGCAGAACAACCAGCAGTTCCTCCCCCGATAACTATGACATCGTAGCGCATTTATCCTCCTTGTGAAGTTTTTGATAATGAGATGTTGACATTCTTGTGCTATTTTTCACTTCTAAATTTCTTTGCTTAATTATAGCCTCATTAAGGCTAGTTAAATTTTTATCACGATAAAATATACCTGCAGTAGTTTTTAAGAGGCCTAAATCGTAATCTGAGAGCTCATATTTTATAAGTTCTTTATTTTTAACAGCAATAGTACCCATGAATTTATTTTCACGCTTATTGTAATTATAACCTATGTAAAATCCAGCTTCAATCATAGCTGCTCGAATTGATGGTGACGCTGCATAAGTTAATAACATTCCATTGTCTTCAAGATGATTATAAAGCTCTTTTAAAAATTCATACGACCAAAGACAAGGACATTTAGATGGCGTAAATGCATCTAAAAATATTAAATTATAACAATTATTATCTTCGATAACTGTTTTTCTCGCATCTTCATTTTTTACTTCAAAAATAATATCCTCTAAATTATAGGATTTTAACCTGTTTTTATAACGATTTGCTATATACCTATAATATATATTATGTAAATTGAGGTATTTAAAGCAACTTGGTAAGCCATTATACCTATTTAATTTAAAAATTTTGTATATAGCCTTTAAATCTTTATCAAATATTTGCTCGAAATTCTTGTCATTTAAGATATTATTGAATGCGATATTATTATAAATTCCAGGATTCTGCTCTGAAATTTTTAGAAATATTAAGTAATTTATTAAATTATTAATTTTATAATTAAAAAATTTTTTACCAGAATTTAAATATTTGTTAATTTGCTTATATTCAAAAGTTAAATGATCATTATTATAATTTTTAACCCCTGTTCTTACAAAAGGTGAAAGGTAAGTTAGGATATCATCATTATCCACTGCTTTTATATAAACGTTAGAAATTTTATTAGTATATATCTCTTCGGCATAATTTTTACTTCTATGGTCAAATTCATGTTTTGATATCTTAGGAACATTATCTGTATGTATCGTATCGATACGTGTAAATAATATTTCATTGATTTTTTGCTTTATTTTTATAAAGATATTATTGGTATATATCGCGTCGGTATTATATAAATTATTATTATTTTTTTTTGAAGAATTTTTAATTTTTTTTTCAAAAATATTATTTTCAAAAAGAAAATTTAATAAACTTTTTGTATTATATCCAATTCCATAACAAATATCTAAAACTTTTAAATTTCCATCTGTAGTTAGATTATCAAAATCTACAGGAAGTATAAATTTTTCATAAGCTTCTGTTAGTGCACCGGTTGCACTATGATATATGTCGTTAAAATCCTTATTATATAGCCCTACAGAGCCGTCATTAGTGAAATATGGGTTAAATTCATACATATATCAATTATATCTACATACTAATCAGAGTTCAAATTCTTCAAATATCTTATAAAAGTGGCTTTTTCAAGTGTTTCTGTTATAATGAGGTAGAAAGGGAAGGTAAGATTAAGAATTATGAAAGTAAGTGTAAAAGTACCTGCTACTACAGCAAATATAGGGCCAGGATTTGATTGTTTGGGTATGGCATTGCCAATTTATAATACTATTACTATTGAAGAAACTGTTTTACCAGGTACTGGTATAGAAATAAATGTAATTGCAGAGAATGCAGCAATTGATGAACTATCTCTAGAACATATACCTCTAGATGAAAATAGTTTAGTTTATAAGGCTGTTGAATTGTTATATAATTCAATTGGGCAAACTCCTAGTGAACTAAAAATAAATATTCATTCTGGTATTCCTGTTGCTAGAGGGTTAGGTAGCAGTGCATCTGTTATTGTTGGTGCATTAATCGCAGCTAATGAATTATTAGGCAGACCGGCTGATGAAGTTGCTTTATTATCAATTGCGTGTGAAATAGAAGGGCATCCGGATAATATAACTCCAGCAATTGTTGGTGGACTTGTAATTTCTTCTCAAGAAGATGATGGTTCCGTTGTATACAGAAAACTTGATTGGCCAGAAGAATGGGCTATAACTGTGTGTGTACCTGAATTCGAGTTATCAACTGATATTGCTCGTTCAGTGCTTCCAAAAGAAGTACCTATGAAAGATGCTATTTTTAATGCTCAGAGATTGGGCATGTTTGTTCATGCTGTTCATACTAAAGATACTGAACTTATGAAATTAGCATTACAAGATAAATTACACCAACCTTATAGAATGAAACTTATCCCAGGTTTAGACAAAATTATGGATAATTTAAGACACGTAGAAAGTGTTTTAGGCTGTGTAATTAGTGGTGCTGGATCTTCTATACTTGTTATTTCTGAAAAAAATGATCTTGATAAAATTAGAAGTATTGTTAAAGATACATGGACAGATCAAAACGTTAAAAGTAACATTAGAACTCTAAATATTGAACAAGTTGGAGCTCAAATTTTATCAAACGAAGATTAGTCTTCTATATTAGATTAAATACCAATAAAATATATTAAAAAAGCCTTCATAATGTTTTAGAACAAACAATGGAGGTTTTTTTATGAAAGTAAGTATTTTGGATTCTTGTGTAGGTTGTGGAGCTTGTGCAATTATAAATCCTGAAGTTTTTGACATGAAGGATAATAAAGCAATAGTAAATAATACAAATATTGATAAAACCGAAGATTTGTGTATTGATGCAGCTATAAGTTGTCCTGTTAATGCTATCGAAATTGATGAATATTAACTTTTGTAAAGCTCTAAAATGCTTATATAGGCGAAAAAAATTGTTCAAATATAAAATTTGAGCAATTTTTTTTTATAAAAAATCTTTAATAATACATAAGGTTAATGATGAAGTGTAGATAGTGAAAGGTGGTTATTTATGTCAACAATTAATTATGCTAGCCCAGTTGCAGCTATGGTAGATGGATCTAAGGGAAGTTTTACAAATAGAGCTGAATGTGCTAAAGAGCATTTTAAAAATAATTTTAAAGCAAATGTTAACTATGCTTTAATCGGAGCAACTGCAGGTACTGCAATTGCTTTCCCTAAAGTTACAAATAATGTTGCATCAAAAGTAGGTACAGTATTTGGCAAAGTATTAGGAAAAATGGGTTCTAAAATTGCCAACAGCAAAATCGCACAATCAATTATCAAAAATCCTGCCAAGGCTGGGAAACTAGCATTTGTAGCAGTTGGACTTGGCTATTTAATGAATACAATTCAACAACATGCTTATAAAGCTGGTCAAATTGATCAAAAATATACAGATTCAGCAGCAATTGAATCTCAAACCAAAAGAGTTATTTTAGCATAAATAATACATCAATAAACTAAAAAGAGGTATAGCTTAACTATACCTCTTTTTCATATGTAACACTAATTTTTAAATTATTTTTATCAACATCAACTATGGCCCAACGAATAATTTCGCCATAATTTAATAACAAGTTTTTTTCAATTTCACTTGTATTAACATTATTCAGTTGAATTGTAACTATGTCTGAAATAATCTCTTTTGCCATTATAAATTACTCAACTGTTACTGATTTTGCCAAATTTCTAGGTTGGTCAACATCTTTACCAAGAAATTCCGCAATATAATATGCAAGTAGCTGTAATGGTATCATTGCAACTATTGGAGATAACAATTCAATTACATCAGGAACATGAATTATATAATCAAATAAATCTTCCAACTTAGCATCTGTTGAATTTGTAAGAGCAATCATTCTTGCATTACGAGCTTTTGCTTCTTCACTATTAGATAATAATTTTTCATAAACAGACCCCTTCATCAAGATAGATAATACAGGCATTGTTTCATCTAACATTGCGATAGGACCATGTTTAAGCTCTCCTGCTGGATAACCTGTAGCATTAATATAACTAATTTCTTTAAGTTTTAATGCACCTTCAAGAGCTGTCGGGTAATTTATACCTCTTGCAATATAAATAAAATCTCTAGTATTAGCATATTTTCTTGCACAGGCTTGAATATTTTCTTTATGAGCTAATATTTGTTCAATTTTTTGAGGTAATAAAAGCATTTCAGCTTTCAGATCTGTTAATGCTTCTGTAGTCATAGTACCTTTAATTTCTGCCATATATAATGCTAGAAGATAGAATGAAGTTAACTGAGCAATATAAGATTTAGTAGCTGCAACAGAAACTTCAATACCTGCACTTACAGGAACTAAGCTATCAGCCTCTCTAGCCATAGCACTATCAGGCCTATTTGTAATAATTAGAATATGTGAACCTCTTGATTTTGACTGTTTAATAGCAGTTAATGTATCAGCAGTTTCACCGGATTGAGACACACCAATTACTAATGTGTGTTGGTCTGTAACTGTTTTTCTATAAATATATTCGCTAGAAGCTTCTACATCTACAGGAATACCGCAGAAATCTTCAATAATATATTTACCAATCATTGCAGCATGTAATGAAGTTCCACAAGCAATAATTTGGATTCTATTTAGATTTTTTAATGTTTCTTTTGTTAGTTTAACTTCATTTAAAACGATTGGAGAATCAGAAGTATGAAGTTTTCCTACCAAAATATTTCTAATTACATCCGGCTGTTCATGGATTTCTTTAAGCATAAAGTGCTTATAACCCATTTTACTCAATGCAACTGGTTCCCACGGTAAAACTTCAACTTTTGGATTAATTATATTACCATTTTCATCTTCTAGTTTAATTGAATCTGGAGTTAAAGTTCCAACTTGATTATCAGTTAAATAAATCGCTTTTTTTGTATGTTTGATAATGGCAGGAACATCAGATGCAACATAGAATTCACCTTCTCCAACACCAATTAACAATGGGGCATTTCTTTTTGTAACAACTAGTTTATTTGGTTCTTCATTGTGCATAATACAAAGAGCATAAGCACCTTGTATTTCTTTTGTTGCAGCTTGAACAGCTTGAGTTAAATCTTTAAATTCAGCATACTTTTGCGCTACTAAATGAGCTACAGTTTCAGTATCAGTTTGAGATTTAAAAACACAACCTTTTGCTTCAAGTTTTGTTTTTAATTCTTTATAATTTTCAATAATACCATTATGTACAACAACTAAATTTCCACAATTGCAAGTGTGTGGATGAGCATTAACAACTGTAGGAGCACCGTGAGTTGCCCATCTAATATGTCCAATACCCATAGTTGCTTTAGCTAATTCATAAGCATGTGGAGCTAGTTCTTCTCTTAAGTTTTTTAATTTACCTTCAGCTTTATAAACTTTGATTGATTCTGGGCATTTCACAGCAATACCAGAGGAATCATAACCTCTATATTCTAACTGTTCTAATCCATCTAATAATATATCAACAACAGGTTGTTTACCCACATATCCGACAATACCACACATATTGTATCTCTCCTTAAAATAACTACAATATATATGGTATCATCAAAATACTAGATTTTTCATATTTTAATATTTTTTTTACATCTTAGTTAAGAATATGAATTCCTGCACCAGTCATAGTTGGATTAAAAGAATTTTGGTAGCCCCATCCATGTGTTCCTGAATAACTATTTGTGTATGCAGGACCAGAACCATTTAAATATGGAGAGCCAACTATAGAAGGAGTAAATCCTGTTGGTCTACCTATAAAATTGTTATACATTCTGCTTTTAAACGAATTTGGATTGTAGTAATTGTTAAAAGTATTACGTCGAGAGTTGTAATAATTACCATAATTTGATGATGTTAAAGTTCTATCACAACATCTTTGATAATTTGCAATAACATTGTTCATTCTCTTACTTATATCCATTGTTGGATAAGATTTAGAAAACAACTTTTGCTCAATTCTATTTAATCTTACTGCATTATTGTCTTTTCTATATGTTTTGCCAAAAATACAATTTTCAATACGTGTTAAATCTGCATCATATGGATTCTCATCACTTGTAAATGACTGTATTAACACCTCTCGTCCATCAGGATATCTTACAATATCTGCCCTTACATTTTGTGCAAATGTCAGAATTGCTAATAGTGTTAAACCTAATAATAATGTTTTATTCATGCTCACCTCTCCACTTTTTGATATGATAAAGTGCGTATATATTTTTTTCATTCAACAAATGGACAATCTTAACAATTAGACTAAAAAAGTAAAAAATGATACTATTAAGATATGAAAAATAATGATAAAAATAAAAAAAGAGTAATTGCATATTTGCACAGCCACTGGGATAGAGAGTGGTACAGAGAATTTGAAGTATTTAGACTAAGACTTCTAAGAGTTTTTGATGAAGTTCTTGATTTGCTTGTAACAGAAGAAATACCTTCTTTTTATTTTGATGGTCAGGTTGCAGCATTATTAGATTACTTGGAACTTAGACCAGAAAAAGAAGAATTAGTTAGAAATCTAATTAAAGATAAAAAATTATTTATCGGTCCATTTTACTGCTTGGTAGATGAATATTTAACAGATGGTATATGCTTTAGACAAAATTTGGAAATTGGTTTAAATATTGCAAGAGATTTTGGTTGTGAAGATTTTATAGCATATTTTGCTGATACATTTGGTCATAGTAAAAATATACCAACTATCTTGAAAGAATATAACATCGATAAAGCTATTGTATGGCGAGGATGCAGTGAAAAACTTCCTTCTGAATTTATTTTTAATGGAATAAACACAGTTAATCTTATCCGCGGATACTTTATGGATATTTTTTCTTCAGAAAAAACTCTTGAAGAAAAGGCTGAATTTGTAAAGGATAATTTAGACAAAATTGCTAAGAAATCCGGTAATACGCTACTATTACCAATTGGAGCTGATCATCTGGGTATTCCTCATGATATTCAAAAACAAATCGAAATTGTTAACTCATATCTTGAAGATTATGAAATCGTTTTAGGATCACCTTTTGAATATTTTGATACTGTTGAATTTAAAACAAAACATAATGATGAATTACGAGACAATACAACAACATTTATACTTCCTGGATGCTACTCAGCAAGAACAAAACTTAAACAGTTAAATACCGAATGTTCTTATAAGTTAGATTTGGCTAATAAGCTACAATTGAATTTTGGTAGTAAGTACAATTCTGTCATTGAGTATGCCTACAAATTATTGTTACAAAATCAAGCTCATGACAGTATTTGTGGTTGCTCAACTGATATGGTGCATCAAGAAGATATTGTGAGATATAATAAAGTCCTTCAGATAGCTAATACAATCATTGAAGAGATAAGACTTAATCAACCTGAAGATTTATCTATTACATTTAAGTATTTAGATAAATACAAACTTCTTGAAGTTGAGAGAACAAGTACCAATGAAAATGATCAAGTTATTTCTAAAAGAAAAGGGTTTCCAACTAAACTTTTACATGACACAAATAAAATTCCTGTAACTGAGGATTATACAACTATTTATACCTTATTAAAAGAATTTAATGTTGGTAAAGCTAATTCTGATTTGATCGTTGATGAAACAAATCTATTTAATTCACAAATTCGTATTGCAATTGAAGATGGGCAATTAAATATCTATGATAGAGCAAAATGTTATAAAAACTTTATTGAATTTGTTCGTTATAAAGATAAGGGTGATACATACAATTTTGGTCCAGTTGCTGATGATATTTGTGAAGTTGCCAAAATTAAATCTGCACGTATTGTAATGAATGGGCCACTACGTTGTACATTTAGAATTTCAACATCATTCTTTAACGTTGATGTTTCATTGAATAAAAAATCAAAATTATTGAACTTCAAAATCAAATGGCCTAACCTACTTACAAATAGATTATGGCAAGTTCGCTTTAACCTAAATAAAAATATTACAGAAACACAATCAGAAGACTTAAATCTGTTGGTTAAACGCAAATTTGACCCTAATTATAACATTAGAGAACACCTGCCACAAGAAAAAGGTCATGAGGTAAAAACAAATACAGCTCCAATGCAAAGATTTGTTTGGGCTAATGGATTTGGTGTAATTACAAAAGGTTTAACTGAATATGAAATATATAAAAATTCTCTTTCTGTAACTCTCTTGAGAAGTACAGGTGTAATTTCAAATCCTAAAAATCCAGCTAGAACTACTCCAGCTGGGCCACCAATTGAAGTCCCAGGAGCTCAACAATTAGGTGAAAATACAGCTGAATTTGCAATTGGCTTCTTTGACATAAAAGATTGGGCAACTTATGTGGAAGAAATTTATCCACAAACAATTATTTTCTAAAATAAAAAGCGGTCTTTATGACCGCTTATTTAATAATAATTTATCCTATCCTTTTTCCTTAATTTCTTTCTCTTAAATCCTATTTGATTATCCAACAACTTTTGAAACGAAATTTGCGACTTCTAAAATCGAATCTTTTACAAACTCTTTTGCCAACACACTTACTGGTCGATTTTCAATACAATCAAACACATAATATATTGGATCTTGAGAATTATTGAATCTCATTCTTCTATCTTTATTTTCTAAATATTTAAATTCTTTAACAGCATTTTTTCTTCTTGAAGGTCTAGTCATTGTTCCAAATGCTTGTCCTGATGTTGCTAACATATTATTGCTCTTTCTCTTCTTTGTTATATCTTACATATATATAAAGTAAATAATCGAAGAAAAATTGCTTTTTTAAAATTTGGTATGTTAACAAAACTTAACTAATTTATTAAGTCAACGCTATCACCATCATCAACAATATTTTTACCTATTGCTTTTTCTAATTGTGCTCTCGCTGAATTGTATTCATAAAGTGCTGTATAATATGTTAATTGAGCTTGTTCGTAAGTATTTTCAGCATCTTTAAGTTCTGTTGGAGAAGCTTCACCAACTCTATAACGTCCATAAGAGAGCTCATAGTTTTCTTTGGACTGTTTTACCTGTAATATTGCAACAGGCAATTGATTTCTTTTTTCATCAACTTTCAAATATGCATTTTGAATTTCTAAATAAATAGTATTTTGAGTATTTCTGGCATTCGCCAACTCTCTATCATAAATATATTTTGCTTCTTTAATTTCATTACGAATAAGCATGGCATTGATTGTCGGGAAAATCAAATATCCACCAATATTGTAACCATAATTAGAGTTCCAAGATTTACCACCTCGTTGATATTGTCCTTCAAATGACAATGTTGGATAAAAAGATTTCTTAGCCAGTTTTACAGTTTGATTAGCTTCCTCAACTTTAATTTCTGCCAATTTCAATTCTGGTCTTGCTTCTCTGGCAATATCAATAGATTGCTCAAATGTAAGATTGATAGGTTTGTATTGTAATCTATCTGAAACATCGTATTTTTCTATATACGGAACACCCATAACGTTATTTAAATTAGCAATTGCAAGATTAACTGCATTCTCTGCTTGGATTAATTTTAACTTAGCACTACTTAAATTAGTTTCAGCAATCGTAACATCAACTTTAGGATTCATACCAATTTCATAAAGTGCTTTTGCCTGATTATAAAATAATTGAAATTTATCAACTGTATCTTGGGCTACACGTCTATTTTCGTACGCATACAATACATTGTAATAAGCATTTTTAGTTTGATAAATTACATCATTAACAACAGCTTCAAAAGTCTTTTTAAATGCATCGTAATCTAAACGTTTTATCGTAGCTTGATTTTGCGTTACACCAAAGTCATACAACATTTGTTGAAGTGTTACCTGACCAGCCAAATAATAATTAAATTGAAGATTTTTCCCTAATGCATCAGACAATTGAAGTTGTCTCAAATGAGTGTAACTTGTTTGCCAAGAAAAACTTGGAAAATAATTCGACCAAACTTGCTTAATTCTAGCATCAGAAGCTAAAATATCTTGAAAAGCTGCATTGATTTGAGGATTATTACCAAGAGCAAGTTTAATACAATTGTCTAAGGTCATATCTACATTTTTTTCAACTGAGCCAGAAATAACAAAATCAGCATTCACATCTACACTCGGTAAAACATTATCTGATTTTGGGTACTCGTTAGGATTTATCTCATTTCCTAATTTTTTAGAAAATGCAGGAGTGGCTAAAAATAAAGTTATTAATAATAAAATAATCTTCTTAGTCATTTTTCTTTTTTTCCTTAAATTCACGCACTTTTCGAGCAAAATTAACTTTGAAATTTTCAATCATAACATAGAATGCCGGTACTAAGAATGTTCCAATAAAGGCAACAGCCATCATACCACCAAATACAGTCATACCAACTGAATGTCTTGATGCGGCACCAGCTCCGGATGCAAATACCAAAGGTAATAAGCCAAGAATAAACGCAATATTAGTCATCATAACCGCTCTGAAACGTAGTTTTGCAGCTTGTAGAGCTGCTTCTCTTATTGGCATACCTTCTTGATGAGCATCCTTTGCAAACTCAACAATCAAAATAGCTTGTTTTGTACTCAAACCTATTAACATAACAAGACCAATTTGAGAATATATATCTAAAGCATAACCTGTAACATATTGGAATAGCAATGCTCCAACTAGCGCTACCGGAGTTACTAATAATACTGTAATTGGCAACATCCAGCTTTCGTATAAACCTACTAAGAATAAAAATACGAATACTAATGACATTGCAAGAATTGGTCCAATCTGTCCACTTGATTGCTTTTCTTGTAAAGATGTACCCGACCAAGCATATCCCATATCACTTGGTAATGTTTTAGAAGATAAATCTTCCATCATTTTAATTGCTTGACCAGAACTTATACCTGGCCTTGTATTACCATTAATTGTAATGGCAGGATACATATTAAAACGAGTTCTAGTATATGGACCAACAATACTTTTTGTTTTAACAACTGCAGATAATGGAACCATTTTTCCTATTTTATTTTTTACATATATTTTATCCAAATCTGATATTTTAGCTCTATACTCAGAATCTGCCTGCAAATACACTCTATATACACGACCATATTTATTAAAATCATTTACATAAGTTTTTGCAAAATATGATGCAATAGCACTGTAAACTTCAGAAATTTCAACACCTTGTGCCATTGCTTTATCAACATCAACATCCAACTGTAATTGAGGTAAATTAGCACTATAAGAAGTATAAACCATTGAAAAATTAGGATCAGCTAAGGCTGCACCAATAATCTTTTTGGCTTCTGCATATAATTCTGCAGACGATCTATCCCCTTTATCTAATAGTTGATATTCAAAACCACCAAACATACCTAGACCTGAAATAGCTGGAGGAGAAAATATAGCAATTGTAGCAGAAGGATAATTACCAAATTGCTTTTTCATATTTTGCATAATACCATCAAGTGATTCTGCTTTTGATTTTCTTTCAGACCAAGGTTTTAGTCTTGTAACAATAAATGCGGTATTTTCACCATTCATCCCAACCAATGTAATCGTTGTTTTAACACCAGGAATTTGCAATATCTTACTTTCAATTTCGCTTGCAACTTCATCTGTTCTAGAAGCAGATGAACCATCCGGTAATTGAATTTGTGAAAATATAGCACCTCTATCTTCATTTGGCAAAAAGCCTTTAGGAATAAGTAAAAACATGCCAATTGTAAATAGAACAATTATACCCAATACGCCAAATGTTAATTTCCACGAATCTATAAAGTTTTTGGTATATTCCAAATATTTATCACGAACTTTAGTAAACCATTCATCAAATTTTTGTATAAATACAAAGTCAGCTTTTTCTTCGCCTGATTTAAGTATCATAGAACACAAAGCTGGAGCTAGGGTCAAGGCTACAAGAGTTGACAAACCTATAGATGAAGCAATACATAATGCAAATTGTCTAAACATACGTCCTGTAATACCACCCATAAATGATACAGGTACAAATACCGCCATCAAAACTAAAGATGTTGCCAATACAGCACCAAAAACTTCTTTCATTGTAATTTCTGTTGCAGTTTTTGGATCTTTACCTTCCTGTATGTGACGTTGGGTATTTTCTAAAACAACAATAGCATCATCTACAACCAATCCTACCGCGAGAACCAATCCGAATAAAATAAGAAGATTTATAGAAAATCCGAATAAATTCATAAATATGAATACACCAATAAGCGAAACCGGTATAGCACAGAATGGTATAAAAGCTGCTCTTGCTGTACCTAAAAACATATAAGTTACAATAGATACCAACAATATAGCCAAAGCAACAGCACTAATAACTTCATGAATAGATTCTCGTACGAATTCTGTTTCATCGTGTTGGACTTTATATTCTATATCCTTAGGAAAAGTTTTACTCAATTCCGCAAGTTTTGCTTGTATTTTATTGGAAAGATCTATAGCATTAGCTTCAGGTAATTGGCTTACAGTAATAATTGCGGCATTTTTTCCACTAATTCTTGAGAAATATGAATAACTTTCTGCACCTAGTTCTACACGAGCAATGTCCTTTAATCTTACTTGAGCACCATTTGGTAAAGATTTTACAACAATATCTTCAAATTCTTTTACATCTTTTAATCTACCTTTGGTTCGCATCGTAAGTTTGATAAGTTGCTTATTCTTCATTGGCTCTACCCCCAAATCCCCGGCAGGAGATTGGATATTTTGAGATTGAATTGCAGCTGAGACCTCGCTTGTCGATAATCCATAATTAGCCATTTTTGAAGCATCTAACCAAATTCTCATTGAATAAGTTGAAGAACCAAATACAGCAACCTTACCAACACCTTTGATACGTGCTAATTCATCTTTAATAAAAATATCTGCATAATTTGAAATAAACAAATTATCATACGAATTATGTGGAGAATTTATTGAAATAAGTAATAAACCTGGTCCCCCGGTTGATTTCTTTACAGATAAACCATACCGCTTAACTTCTTCTGGCAATCTAGGAGTAACTAATTGCAATTGGTTTTGAACGTTAACAACAGCCATATCAGGATCAGAACCAACTTCAAAATATAATGTTAAAGTATAAGAACCATTTTGAGAAGTTGAAGACATATAGATCATATCTTCAACGCCGTTTAATTGAGCTTCAACAGGAGCTGCAATTGTTGATTCAACTACATCAGAACTTGCACCAGCATAAGTTGCACTAACAACAACCTGAGGAGGTGTAATGGAAGGATATTCTTCTAATGGTAGTGTTTTTATCATTAAAATCCCAGCTAACAAAATCGCAAGAGATATTACAATTGCGAGTTTTGGTCGGCGTATAAATAAATTTCCGTGTTTTTCTTCTGACATATCCCTTAAACCTTATAAATTACTTATTTGATTTATTACTAAGTTTATCACTCTCTTTTGATTTATTTGACTTCATTTGTTCTTTGGAAACAATATGTACTGGGTTTCCTGGTGTAACCTTTTGGATACCATCAGTGATTACTCGATCTCCAACTGTTAAACCATCTTTGATAATCCAATTATCCCCAACTTGCCCTTGAACTTTTATATAAGTCAAAACAGGTAAGTTTTTATCATCAAGTTTGTAAACATATTTACCTTCTTGATTTTCTTGAACAGCAACAACAGGAACAACTGGAACGTTCACAGGTTTATTAGCATATACCTTAACATTCACAAATTCACCGTGTAAAAGTTTATTATCAGGGTTTTGGAATGTTGCTCTCATTGTAACAGTACCAGTAGTTTGATCAACTTTATTATCTAAGAAATCTTGTACCCCATCTAAATTATATTTATCACCATTTTGGAAATACAATTCTACACGTCTTTTTGTATTTGCATTAGGGTCAATTGACGAAATTGCTGAATAATCATCTGATGATAAAGGGAAAGTAACATAAATTGGATTAGTACTGTTTATCGTAGTCAAAGAACCAGATGATGGAGAAACATAGTTTCCTACAGTAACATCAATAAAGCCAATTCTACCATCAACAGGTGCCTTAACTGAGGTATAGCTTAAGTTTCTTTTAGTATCACTATAACTTGATTGTGCAGCCTTTAATTGAGCTTGCAGAGAATTTCTGCTAGCTAATATTTCATCATACTTAGACTTAGCAATGTAGTCTTGTTTAACCAACTCTTCAGCTCTTGCTAATTGTTTATTTGCATATTCAAGCTGAGCTTTAATATTTTGAATATTTGCACCAGCAACATTTGAAGCATTTTGATATTCTGCAGGTTCAATTAAAAATAATGTTTCACCAGCTTTTACATAATCACCTTCTTTAAAGTAACTTTTTTGCAAATATCCCGAAATTCTTGCCATAATACTAACTTGATACTTTGAAACGACACGTCCAGGAGCATCAAAACTTCTTATAACATTTTCTTCTTTTATCTTCGCAACCGTAACATCCGGAGGTAACAATGTAGCTTTTGATTTTTGTTTCATTAAGCTACCTACAGACGACCATAAAAATCGCATACCGACTGCAAGTAATGCTATTATCAGAATTAATAATATCTTTTTTTTCATTATGATATCCCCTTATAATTTTAAATTTTACAGACAATTACACTAGAGTATTTTTTATATAGGAAATTATTTTATTTAGGGCAATACTTCTATGTGAAATTGTGTTTTTTAATTCTTCTGACATATCAGCCATAGTTACACCATAGCCATCTACAACAAAAACAGGATCATAGCCGAACCCATTTTCACCAGATTTTGCCTTTGCGATTTCGCCATAACATTCTCCGATTTCTTGGTCCAAAATATTACCAAATTCATCTACAAGTGTCATAGCACAAACAAATTTCGCTTTTCTATTACCATATGGGGCAAGATTTGATAACAACTTGGAAATTCTCATTTCCGGAGTATCAGCATATCTTGCCGAGTGAATTCCTGGAGCACCATCTAGCGCATCCACACATAGACCGGAATCATCAGCCAAAGATATACATTTTGATAAATTTGCCGCTTCTTTAGCTTTTATATAAGAATTTTGTTCAAAGGTTGTTCCATCTTCAATTGGATCAAATTCAGATGGGGGTAAAACAAATTCAATACCTGAACCTTGAGATATCGCATTTATCTCAGCTAACTTATGACTGTTACCAGTCGCAAATACAATTTTAACAGTTTTATTATTTTCCATAACGTCTTTGTCGTTTTTTGAATTCGATAATAGAATCTGCCAATAATTTTTTATCAAACTCTGGCCAAAACTCTTTTAGAACTAGTATTTCTGAATAAGCAATTTGCCAAAGCAAATAATTGGAAATTCTTTTTTCTCCACCTGTACGGATCAATAAATCCGGGTCTGGTATATTTCTTGTATACAAATATGAATTAACAAGCTCTTCTGTTATTTTATCCGCTGAAACTTTAGATTCAACTATTTTTTTTATTGCTGTAGTAATTTCAGCTCTAGAACCATAATTTAATGCAATTTGAAGAGAAACGCCTGTATTATTTTTGGTTTTTTCTTCAGCATTTTTAAGAATTTTTTGCAAATTAGTAGATAAACCTGAAATATCACCTATAAAATGAATTTGTATATTTTCTTTATGCATTTCCTCCAATTCATTTGTTAAAGTAACAGCAACTAAATTCATCAAAAAATCTACTTCTTCTTTTTTACGATTCCAATTCTCAGTAGAAAAGGCATACACTGTTAAATATTTAACACCAAAATCATTACAAGCGCGAAGAGTATTCTTTAAAGCTTCAACACCTTTTTTATGTCCAACCGCAGTTGGAAGATTTCTATCTTTTGCCCAACGCCTATTGCCATCCATAATGATTGCAATATGGGATAAATTTGTATCTGTTACTATTTGTCTTATTTCTGTTTCCATAATTATTTACCTTTAAACAATTGCACCATGCGAAGCATCTTGAACATTTTTAGCATATTTTGATAAATAGCCTGATTTACATTTTAACTCAAAAGGTTTTAGATTTTTTCTTCTTTCTGCAAGAACTTCATCTGCCACAAGTAAATTTATAGTTCTGTTATTTATATCAATTTTAATTTTGTCTCCATCCTGAATTAAAGCAATATTGCCGCCATTAGCAGCTTCAGGGCAAACATGGCCAATACAAATACCTCTAGTTCCACCTGAAAATCTACCATCAGTAATTAAGGCACAGGTTGTACCTAAACCTTTACCCACCAGCAAGGATGTTGGAGCTAACATTTCACGCATGCCTGGTCCACCTTTAGGTCCTTCATAGCGTATAACTACAATATCCCCGGCAACAATTTTATCTTCCTCTAGAGCTTTCATTGCAGCTTCTTCACTATCAAAAGTTTTTGCTACACCTTCAAATTCATAACAGCTAGGATCAATTCCAGATATCTTAGTTACACAACCTTCTGTTGCTAAATTCCCATATAAAATTCCTAAGCCTGGCTTTGTCGTAAATGGTTCTGAATATGGATGGATCAATTTTGTATTAACATAGGCACCATCTGCAATTTCTGAAATTTTTAATCCTGATACCGTATCTTTATCAACAAATCCAACATTAGCATCAACTAGAGTCTTAATTAATGCTGGAACACCACCAGCATTATGAAAATCTGTCATAGTAGGTTCTCCCGCCGGATCTAATTTTACAACTTGATGAATTTTATGACTTAATTCTTCAAAATCACCAAGTGTTACATCTATATTACCAGCGCTAGCTAAGGCCAAAATATGTAAAAACGAATTTGTTGAACCTCCCATTGCTAAATCTGCAATAATAGCATTACGTAGAGTTTCCTTATCAACAATATCTGCAGGAGTAATATTATTTTTTACAAGCTCTACAATTTGCAACCCAGAATCAAATGCTATTCTCCTTTTTTTTGAAGAAACTGCAGCTGCTGTTCCGCAATAAGGTAAACTTAAACCCATAACTTCCGTCAAACAAGCCATTGTATTTGCGGTATACATTCCCTGGCATGAACCAGCAGTTGGGCAAGACTCCTCTTCTAATTCCAGCAATCTTTTTTCATCAATTAAACCACTTCTAAATTTTCCAACAGCTTCAAATGAGCCTTTAATCATTGATAACTTTTCACAGTGACTTTCACCATCAAGCATAGGACCTGCAGTAACAATAATTGTCGGAACATTTATTCTAAGAGCTGCTATAAGCATTCCTGGAGTAATTTTATCGCAATTTGATAATAATACTAACCCATCAAGTTGATGAGCCTCTGCGACCGTCTCAACGCAGTCTGCAATCAAATCTCTTGAAGGGAGAGAATAGCGCATACCACAATGTCCCATAGAAATACCATCACAAACTGCTGGTACCCCAAAAATAAAAGCTTGCCCTCCTGCGGAATGAATACCTTTTTCTATTTGTCTTTCCAAATCTCTCATTCCAATATGCCCTGGTACAAGGTCAGAAAAAGAACTTGCAATCCCAATAAATGGAGCCTTCATATTTTTCTTACTTACACCTGTAGCCATCAAAAGGCCTCTATGTGGAGTTCTAGCTATTCCTTTTTTTATATTATCACTTCGCATATTATAACTATCCTATTTTTAATACTTTATATTAACAATATTAAAATCTTCATCCCATTCAATTTCACCACCAATATCTAATTTGTGGTAGTCATAAGAATTAGAAATATATTGTTTGCTAAACATATCTTTTTTACCTAGAATTTTTACAATATCTGGTAATAATTTTGTACTACCAGCTAAAGTGCCTTCTGCAGAAGTTGCTTTATTTCCATCAAAATATACTTTTTCATCTGCAAAAATAAATTCTTTCACATCACTGTGTGTACATGGTAAACAATCTGAAATTAATAATATTTTATTCATTTGCTTTGTTTTAAATAATAATTTTATTGCATCATCTGAAACATGTACACCATCACAAATAATTTCAGTATATAAATTATCATGAATTAGCGCACTTAAAGCCGTTGATGACCCTCTATGAGTTATGCCACTCATCGCATTATAAGTATGAGTAGTACCATCGCAATTAGATAAATCACTACCTACACAGTGGCCAGCCTGAACTTTTATACCTTTTGCTCTTAAATATTTTAAAAGGTCAATATCAGCTAATTCAGGAGCAAGAGTAACTATTTTAACAAAGTCATCCGCCACAAGATTAAAGTTATCAATCGTAGGCTTCAAAAAATGCTTTGGATTATGAATTCCTTTTTTCTCAGGATTTAAAAATATACCTTCTAAATGAATCCCGCAAATTTTTGCCATATCAGATGTTGCTTTACCAGATGCCTCTTTTATAACTTTAATTTGTCGAACGGTATTTTCAACACTATCAGTAACAAGAGTAGGGAAAATAACCCCTACCCCTTCTTTTAATATATTTTTTGCTAGATATAAAACATCATCAACAGTTGCCTTATTAAAATCGATACCGTAACAACCATGAAAATGTTGTTCTACTAAAAGTTTTGTTTTCATTATATAACACTTCCTGCAAAGACTTTTCTTGCTTGTTCTCTATCATCAAAATGAATTGTTTTGTCTTTCAAAATTTGATAATCTTCATGGCCTTTTCCTGCAATAACAACAACATCATTATTATCTGCAAGAGTTTTTAATAGTGCTATCGCTTCCCCTCTATCAGGTTCAACTGTTACAATGTCAGGAGCAACAGATTTTAAACCTGCAATTATATCTGTTATAATTTGTTGAGGATCTTCTGAACGAGGATTATCACTAGTTATAACAATTTTATCAGCCAACTGCTGAGCTATAGCACCCATTTTTGGACGTTTTGTAGCATCTCTATCGCCACCACAACCAAATAGACAAATCAATTTACCATCTTTTGGAGTAATTTCTCTAGCAGACTTTAATACATTTTCCAAACCATCTGGAGTATGTGCATAATCCACAATCACTAAAGGTTTTTTATTAACAACTTCAAATCTACCAGCTACGCCATGAACATTTTGTAATGCTTTTAAAGCTACTTTAATATCAATACCCATAGCAATAGCTGCAGATACAGCTGCTAATACATTATAAACACTAAACATACCATTCATATGTAAATTAACAGGATAATCATTTCCTTTTACTGATAAAATAAATTCAGCACCGTTCAATGAGAAATTAATATTTTTTGCCATTACATCAGCTGATTTTTTTACACCATAAGTATATTTTCTTACACCTTCAGGAACAACTGACATAAATCTTTCACCATATTCATCATCTAAATTAATAACAGCAAAATCATTTTCAGATAGTCGCTCAAATAATAAAGCCTTAGCCTTAAAGTAATTATCCATTGTTATATGATAATCTAAATGATCTTGAGTTAAATTAGTTAATACCGCGCCATTAAAACGACATCCACCAACTCTGTTTTGGTCTAATGCGTGTGAACTTACTTCCATAACAACATTATCAATTTTTTCAACATCTTTAATCATTCTTAAAGTTGCTTGTAATTCAGGAGCTTGAGGAGTTGTATGCTTAGCATCTCTGTATTCACCATTCGAAGATAACTTATATCCTAAGGTACCAATTAATGCACATTTTTGATTGTTTTCCTCAAATATTTTCTGAATCAAGTGAGTAACAGTTGTTTTACCATTAGTACCTGTAATACCAATCAAATTAATACCTTTAGAAGGACTAGAGTAAAATCTATCCGCAATATCTGCAATTTTATGTCTAGTAGAATCAACCTGAACTTGTGGAACTTTTACACCTTCAACTTTATGTTCCACAAGAAGAGCTGCAGCGCCATTATCAATTGCCATTTGAGCATATTCATGACCATCAGTGTGCTCTCCAACTAAACAAATAAAAATGTCACCTTTTTTTGTTGTTTTTGAATTGTAAGAAATTCCTGATATTTCAACGTTTTTAAAGTTTATTAAATCTTTGTACTCTAAATACTCAATTAATTCATCTAATTTCATTATATATTCTCCCTATATCTAATTAACTTTATTAGTTTGAGCTGCAGGAATTTTATCAGGTTTTAAATCTAAAATTCTTGCAGTTTGTTCAGCAACTTCATGGAACACAGGACCAGCTACAGTATTTCCCCAAACCGGGCCTTTTTTAGCACTATCAACAACAACATATATCAAAACTTTTGGATCGCTAGCAGGTAAATAACCAATTGTTGATGTATACATAGCGCCAGAATATCCTGCACCATTTTCTAAAGGTTTTCTTGAAGTACCAGTTTTAGCTGCAACATTATACTTATCCATCTTAATACAAGATTTTCCGTTATTAACACTCATTGCCAATAATTTAGTGATAGTTCTAGCTGTTTCAGGTGACACAGTTGGAATTCGTTTAACTTTTTCAGCTTCTTCTTCCGGGGAATATTTTATAACGTGAGGAGTTACCCTTACACCGTTATTAGCCAAAGCTGAAACTGCTGAAACCATTTGCATAATAGAAACAGAAGTTCCATAACCATAAGACATAGTCATATGTAAACCTCTATCCCAAAATCTAGGTGAAGCAAGTAAGCCAGAAGATTCTCCAGGTAAATCTATACCGGATTTTTCTCCAAAGCCGAATTTTCTAAGCATATTATAAAACTCATTATGAGTCATTAAAAATCCAACATTAACAGAACCAATATTACTTGAGTGTTCAAATAAATAAACTAAATTAATTTTACCAGGTGCGCCTTTTTCCTTATAATCATAGTTTTCAATGGTATAACCACCAAATTTCATGCGACCTTTATCTTCAATAATTGAATTTTCATTAATTTTGCCCAATTCCATTGCACTTGTAACTGTAATGGTTTTGAATGTTGATCCTGGTGGATAAACATCAGTTAATGTCCAGTTCTTAATTTGCGTATTAGAAGCTTTTTGGAATTTATTTGGGTCATATGTTGGGTATACTGCATAAGCTAAAATTTCCCCATTTTTAGGATTCATAACAATTACAGCACCACGTAGAGCCTCTTTTTCTTCAATTATTTTTTGTAATTCTTTTTCACAAACGTGTTGGATTGCAGCATCAATAGTTAAATAAATATCTTGTCCCTTTGGATTCATTGTTGGAGCTACAGGATCTGTCGAAAAATTATAAATAATCTTACCATCACGAGTTCTTTGATAGCGAGTAGCTCTTACAACATGTTCAAGCTTATCTTTAGCAGTTAGCTCAACACCATTTGAAACATTTGCATCAAAATTATAAAAACCTAGAACATGCGAAGCAAAAACTCCCTGTGGATATTCTCTAGTATTCTTTTTATCAAGACTTATAGATCTAAACCCATTATCACTAATAATTTTCATTATCTTTTTAGCTGTATCCCTATCAACATCTTTTTTTACAGCGATAACCTGGATTTTTTTATCAGATAACTTATTATAAAGAGTACTTTCTGGGATTTTTAAAACCGGAGCAAAAAGCTTTGCAATTTTTCTTGGATTTTCTTTTTTAGAATAATCTACAGGACGCGCATAAATATTATAATAAATTCTATCCGTAGCAAGTTTTATGCCATGTCTATCGTAAATATCACCCCTTACTGCAAAATCATGACTTGAACGTTGCATTTTACCCTTTTCACGATATTTTTGGAAGTCAAAAATTTGTACGACAAACAAGTGTATAATTAAAACTACTATAACAAGGTAGTATAAAATACTTAATATATCAGTTACACTATTACAATACTTTCCCCTAGAATTCTTACGGGTTTTGTCATTTTCTCTTCTCATCACACATCCCTTATAACTATAATTCTACCATAATGAGGAGTAAATAACACAATTATTAATTAAATTTACGAAATTATAATTTTCTTTAAATTGTTGTATATTATTCTAATGAATATGAAATTATTTTACAGGAAACTTTACATATTGGCACTAATCCTATTTATTGGTCACTCTGCTATGGCAGCCAATATTGTTTACCCAAAAACAGAAAAAGTAATAATTAATTCGCCAAGAACATTTTTTATTGGGAACGAAAAACCACATTCAAAATTAAGTATAAATGGCGAGAAAGTTGATATACATAAATCTGGAGGATTTTGGCATACTGTAGACCTACATGATGGCGAAAACATTTTTAAAATAGAAAATGGGAAAGAAACAAAAACGTACACTATATTAAAAAATGCATCAAATATAAATACAAATATCCCAAAAATAAAATTACAAGCATATGCTCAACCTAAAATAATTGAAACAAATAGAGATAATGTGCCACTTAGAATTACACCGGTAGATTTTGGAATAAACAGACTTCAACATTTTCAAAAAGGAATTCAACTAAAAGCAATTGGTGAAATTGCAGACTTTTACAAAATAGAATTATCTAATAATAATTTTGCTTACATTGCAAAAAATGATGCCAGTTTAACAAATCTAAGAAATATTAATTTGATAAATATATTAGATTACACCTACATTGAAGACAATACTAAACGTGTATTTAAGGTTAAACTAGACAACAAAACGCCATATACATTAATTGAAAATAATGGTCTCGATTTAACTGTTTATAATATAAACGACTTATCAAATAATGAATATAAATTTCATATAAATTTTGAAAACAGCTTATTTGGTTATACTAGCAAGTTTAATAATGATAATGAACTAGTAATAGAAGTATTCAAAATTCCAACTATCAACAAGTCTAAACCATTATCAAACATAAAAATCACTATTGATGCCGGACATGGAGGAAATGAATATGGTGCAATAGGTTGTCTTGGAACAAAAGAAAAAGACATAAACCTTTCAATAGCTAAAAGTCTAAAAAACAAACTTATTAAATCAGGTGCATACGTGATAATGACAAGAGATAATGATAAGTATGTTTCCCTATCAGATAGAGTCAAAATCTCAAACGATGCAAATTCCCAAATATTTATTAGTATACATAACAACGCACTGCCAGATTCTCTTGCAAACCAAAAGCGCACAGGCAGCGAAGTATATTACTTTTACCCACAATCTAAGCAATTAGCAGAAGATGTACTTGATGGCATTACTGCAAAAGCAAAAACAAACAATAACGGAATTAAGCAACAAAGTTTTGCTGTTATTAGAAATACCCAAAGCCCAAGTATTCTTATTGAATTAACCTATATAATAAACCCGGAGGATAACTCAAAACTGATAAATAAAAACTTTCAAAACTCACTTGCTGATGGTATAGTAAAAGGGCTGGAGAAATATTTAAATGACTTACAAAAATAATAAATTAGGCGCTTTTATAGTCCCAACAGGAATAGGGGCATCAATTGGGGGATATGCCGGTGATGCAAGTTGTTGGGCGAGAGAATTTTCTAATCACATGCAACTTATAGTTAACCCTAATGTTGTTAATGCTGGTTGCTTTTCTGGAATTACCCCAAATATGCTTTATGTTGAGGGTTATACACTAGACAGTTTTTTCAAAAATAGAATCAACTTAAAAGAATCAAAGAACAATAGAATTGGTATAATATATGATAAAGCAATACCACAAGATGTATTAAATATACACATAAATACTCAAAACGCAGTACAAACTATTTATGGAATAAATGTACAAAACTATGTCATTACAGAAGAAGAAGTTGGTGTTGAATTTTTTATAACAAATGAAGGAATTTCTGTTGGAAATATTAGAAACATATCAACATTAGATAACGCAACAAGCAAACTGCTTGAAGCTGGGTGTGAAGCAATTGCTGTAGTTTGCTTATTTGCAGATCCGGAAAATGATAATACAGATTATTCAAATGGATATGGCGTAGATCCTGTAGGCGGAGTGGAAGCTATTATTTCTCACTACATTAGTAAAAAATACAAAGTTCCTTGCGCTCATTCTCCTGCATTCATCGATTATTCAATTGATTCTAAAATAGTTAATCCAAAAGCAGCTGCAGAATACATAACTCCAACATTTTTACCTTGCATACTATTAGGGCTGCACCAAGCTCCTAAAATCACAAACAAGTTAAATTCAGGAATAAATATATCTAATTTAGACTATTTAATAGTTCCACATAATTCTCTTGGTGGAATTCCAGTACTTAAAGCCATTGAAAATAATATAAAAGTTTTTGCTATTAAAGAAAATTCAACAGTATTAGAGATTGAGAAAAATAAATTATTTGAAAATGAACCCAATATAATTGAAATGCAAACTTATAAAGATTGCTTGAACAAAATTTTAGAAAGTTAATAACTTTGGTTCATCTTTAATTTCATAAAACAATTTTGATGCAATTTTAAATTTTTCAGGTTCAGAACTAACATAAAATTCTTCGGATACTGTATCATTACTTGTATTCAACAATGACTCTTTTTCTAAATCTATTTTTATATAATTTGCAAACATGTCAGCAGGATCTATAAATAAATCCTTATGAGCAAATTTTGAAAGCGTTTCTAACAAAAATGGGTAATGAGTACATCCAAGTACTATTTTTTGTGGATTATAGCTTAACATTTTATCTAAATCTGACTTAACAATTTCAATACTTTCTGACTCATTTAATGTGTTATTTTCAACAATATGAACCCAATTTGGACAATGTTGACCAAAAATTTGCATTTTTGAATTATACTTATGAATTTCGCGTTCATAAACACCAGAAGCAATAGTTGCCCTAGTTGCGAAAACACCTAATCTTTCAATCGGTAAAGCAGACAATAATTCAGCAACGGATTGAACAATTGGATATAATTTTACATTATACTTATCTTTTATTGAATCATAAATAACTGAAGATGTAGTATTACAGGCCATAACAACAGCTTTACAATTTTTTGATTCAAAAAATTTGATAATATTGTCAGAATATTCTAACAATTCTTCTTTTGTTTTTTCTCCATAAGGCACATGTAAAGTATCACCATAATAAATGTAATTTTCATTTGGCAATATTTTTTTCACCTTATTTAGAACAGTTAAACCACCTACTCCTGAATCAAAAAAAGCAATTGGTGATTGTGCATTTATCTTATTTGAAGTAATCATTAATACCCTCAACTATTGCTTTTGCAGTTTCTTGCTTTCTGTTATCAGTCACTAATTGAGCTCTTTCAGAAGGATTAGATATGAAACCAATCTCAACTAAAATTGCTGGGGCTGTCGTATGATTTATAACATAAAACTTAGATTTGAACAAGCCGCGGTTATTAGAATTTATATGATTAAGCATTGAAGCATGTACATTCTTAGCTAAATCCAAACTATTATCTTTATAATAATGAGTTTCTAATCCGCTTGGAGTGTCACTATTACTAGAGTTAACGTGTATACTTACAAACACTTCAGGATTAGCATTTTCACTAATTTCAACACGATCTTGTAATGAAACTGTTTGATCAGCTGTTCTAGTCATAACAACTTCATAACCTTTTTTCTTTAATAATTCTGCAACACGTTTAGAAACATCTAATGTTATATTCTTTTCATAAATACCATTTCTTGTTGCCCCAACATCAGAACCACCATGTCCAGGATCAATTACAACAACCTTTTTCCCAGATGGAACTTTTACTGGAGTTACAACTACTGCAGGCTCAACCTTAGGTTTTGGCAAAGATATCTTACTAACGTTTTCTCTAATTCTTAAGGTTTTCCCATCTGCACCAATCATAATTTCAGTTTTATCAGACTTATCAGCTGGCAAAGTAAGTTTCATCCCTCCACCTTGCATGCTATTTACCAAAACATCAGCGAATACAGTATGTTTTACTGCTGACTTAAGTAAATCTTCAGAATATTTATCAACATTGTATAAAAGCAATTCAATATTAGAATAATTACGAACAACACCAAACACTATTGGTTTTGTAAAAATAAGTTTTACACCATGTACTTTATCGGAATTTTTTTCATAATTAACAGTTGATAAATCTCCAACTGAGTTATACAAAGTTTGTGGGCTTATATTTAATTTATTTATAAAAACGAGTCTCTGAGTGTCACTATACAAAATCGGCACATACATCTCAGGAGTAGCTGTTGTTATAACAATTCTAGCAGTATTTCTGTTAAATTGACCAATTTTAATTGAATCAGACTGATTAAAATTAATATCTTTATTACGAATAGCTGGATTTACAAATGTATTTGCCAGATCATAAACAACTCTTGATGGATTTGATAAATACATTGGCTTTGACAAAGTATAAGACCCAACTCCTGTTAAAACTATCGAATTATTTTTAAAATTTACATTATCCAAATAATACTTCGATTTTAACTGTAAATCTTTTTTTGTTAAAACATAATCTTTATCTGATTGAGTTGGAATATTAAAAGCAGAATTAATTTGTCCTAAAACAGAATCAGTATTAACAGGAACAGGTATTTGAATTGAAGCAGGTTCAAATAACTCAGCAACATCTAATTCTGAATAAATAGTCTGAAAATAAAAATTATTCATTTTAGGATTTTCAAATCTAATAAACAATGTATTATTTAATTTTTTCAATTGAATATTATTAGGATTAAATCCATTTTTATAAGCAATTACAACTCTAACAACATTTGGATTAGTTGAGAATTGACTTACTACTACCTCTTGAATATCAGAAGAATTTATAACAAAATCTTGCAAAGGACATTTTAACACCGCAGATTCAATATCAAAATAAGCTTTATTCTCTTCTTTAACAATATGTATTTTTGGCTGAGTTGTAAAGGCAAAATCTTCATTATCAAAAGAATTAATTGCTACTATAGATGATGAGTTGTCATAAACAACTGAAGTTATACCCAAATCTGTTGCTGCAAATACATTAACAGCAAATGTTAGGATAAACGCAAATACACAAAATAATTTTATAAATAAGTTTTTCATAAATTATACCTTAGTATAATTATATGATATATGTTTTTAAATAGCAAAAATGTTACAGGTCTATAATATTTTCTTTTCCTAAAATATATGCAACTTCTGTTCTGTTTTTTGCATTAAGACTAACTAATATATTACTTATATAAGCCTTAACAGTATGTCTACTTATAAATAACTTAGCTGCAATTTCATTGTTATTCATGCCTGAAATTAAACACTTACAAACTTCCATTTCTCTATCTGTTAAATGCATATCTAACCTCCATATTTATATGGTATATGGATAGTACAAAATTTTCTTAATAATAATTCCAGTAATAAAAAGTTTTTAAATTAATCTTGAAAAAAAATAATGTTTCTAATATAATGAATGAGTAAAAAGTAAATAAGCGCTCGTAGCTCAGTTGGATAGAGCGTTTGGCTACGAACCAAAAGGTCGGGAGTTCGAATCTCTTCGAGCGTAAATAAGGAAACATCATCAAGTATGTTTCCTTATTTTTATTAATTATTTCATTGGTATACCTTTACATAATCCTAACTCGTTTTCTCGAACAAGACTACCATATAGCCTATCGAAAGCCTCTTCGCAAGTTTCACCTTTTTCAATAAGATCTTTCAAATCGCGATCTTTTTTTGCATCTATACAAAATTGGCTTTTATTTAACAAATCAGGTTTACAAACTAATCCTGAAGGACAACGCTTATAATCAGATAAACTATGACACTTTTCGTCAAAGCCATAACAAACACTTGTAAAGGTTAATAATACAAATAAGATATATAACTTTTTCATCATGACCTCCATATCAACATAGTACAAAACTTTTCATTGTATTACAAATTGTAAACACCACATTAAGTGTAAAAAATACTATCATTATAGTAATTTAAGACAAAATCACACTACTAACTAACTGACCTAATTGTACTCGAGACTTGACAGTCTGAAAGAAAAAATATAATATGCTACATGAGTAGTAGGTAATTATTAGTTGTTTGATTAGGAAATCAGACTTAGTGAGGTGTTAAGATGAGAATTACAAACATTCAGAGTTCAAACTATTATGCAAAAACAAATGTAACAAATACAATTAAAAAAGATAATTCACAATCTAACTCAGTCTTACACCAAGAAATGCGAGATTTACCAAACTTCGGATATGGAAAGGATTTAATTAACAAAAAACAACCAATTTTCACAGGTACAATATCAAAAGCAGCAATTGAATTAGCTCAACAGCTACCTTTTGAAGAACGACTTGCTTCTTTATTTGAAAATCTACAACATAATGAAATAATAGTTACAGGTAAAGACTTTAATAAAGCCCAAACTGCACTAAGAAAAAATCTTGGGAAACTAAAACAGATCATAAAAAAGGAAATATTTTTACCTGAAAAAAATCTAGACAATAACTATGCATTTATAAAAAATCTAGCAGGTGACGTAGAATTACTAAATATCAATGATAAAAAATTAACTTACATAACTGGAGGTAAAAAATATACTCTAGATCCCGGAACAAGCTTCTACATCGTAAACAATGATACCATTCAATATGCGAATGATATCATTCACCTAAAAGAAAAGCCAAAAGCTAATTTAAGCTTTAGTAGACCTCTATTTTCGCAAGTATATGATTTTTCTGATGAAGTTCAGGATGAAATTGTAAAATTAAATAGTAAAACCGTAGCAAAAAGAATATTAAAAGCTAACAACCCAAATGCTCCAGTTACATTTGCAAATATTGGAGGTCAAGCAAAGGCTATTGACGAATTAAAAAGAGGTATAGTGTTCCCAATTAAATTTCCAGCAAGTACTGCAGGAGAGGATGTAACAAGAGGGTACATATTATATGGCCCACCAGGAACAGGAAAAACAGAATTATGCAGAGCTCTTGCAAATGAAGCTGGCATGAATTACATGTATGCAAGCGGCACAGAATTTGAATCTAAATGGTATGGAGAAGCTGAAGCTAATATAAGAGCATGGTTCGATGAATTAAAAAATAACCAACCATCAATAGGAGTTATTGACGAAATTGATAGTATAGGAAAAGAAAGATCCGAAGCTCACCATGCTGGAGATTCTGTAGTAAATCAAATTTTAACTTGTATGACAGATATCTACAACGAAAATGATGATGTATTTATAATTGGCTTGACAAATAAATACAATACTCTTGATGGCGCTCTAAAAAGAGCTGAAAGATTTAGTAAACACATTTTTGTTGGACCACCTAATAAAGATGGAATAAAGGAAATTCTAAAAATTCATACAAGAAATAAAAAACTAGATAATGATGTAAATTTTGAAGAATTATCTGACAAACTTTACGCAATGAAATCTGTTGGTAGTGATATCAAATTCATTTCAAAATTAGCCAGAGAAAACATGATGAATCGATTAGGATTATACGAAAAAATGGAAAACGGTACATTCAAAGATGCTGACATGCTCGGAGCAAAAATCACTCAAGAAGACTTTTTAAATGCAATTGCAACATTTAAAGAACAACATAGAGGTAATAGCAGAAATCCTATTGGTTTTAATAAATAAAGGGTTATAATCAATACCTAATTCTTCTTATAACTACTATACGCGCTAGTTAAAAAGCTCTCACAAAGAGAGCTTTTATTTTACTATAATACTTTTGATTCTCCAAATACTTGTTTTTGAATTTCTAAGCCAGTTTTTGTTGTTGCCAAACCGGCTTGAGAACTTTCTTTTAATGTTGGAGACATTAAAGCTCCTGTTTGTTCCATTGCATCAATAACTTCATCAATCGGGATTTTTGACTCGACACCTGACAAAGCTAATTCAACTGCAGTTATAGCATGAATAGCCAAGAATGGATTTCTTTTAACACAAGGAACTTCAACCAATCCAGCTACAGGATCACAAGTAAGTCCTAACAAATTTTTAAGAGCCAAAGCTGAGGCATTTAATATTTGAGAAATAGTACCACCTCTCAATTGACAAATAGCAGCAGCACACATAGCGGAAGCTACCCCACATTCAGCTTGACACCCAGCAACTGCACCTGCAAGAGAGACCTTAGCTGAAATTATTCTACCAATTTCACCAGCTGTAATAAGTGCATTTAATTGCTCTCTTTCAGAATGGTTAAACTCTTGACTTACTGCAATTAATCCGGCTGGCAAAATACCACAAGAACCAGCTGTCGGACAAGCTACAATTTTACCCATTCTTATATTTTCTTCACTTGTTGCTAGCGCATATTCTATAACTTTTTCAAATAATGGACCCAACATAGCTCGTTGAGAATGAAATCTCTGTTGAACCTTATGACAATCTTGACCACACATTCCACTCATTGAAAGTTCTTTACTTGCCATTCCAGTTTGAATTGCATCTTTCATAGCGTACAAACTTCTATTAACGAAATTTCTAACTTGTTCAACGGAAATATCAGCTTCTTTCGCCATATTTTCCTGCGCTACTTCATAAATTTTCTTATTTTGAGATAAGCAAACTTCAAATAATTGTTCAAATGTATTTATACTAATATCCATACTAATTTTCCAACTTTTCTACATAACTAACAAAATAAACTTCAGGAATTTTTTCTACTGATTCAACAACAGTTAAATCTAAATTACCATCAACACTAATTATCATAGAAGCTTCTTGACCTTTTGCACTTCTATCACAATTTAAAGAAGCAATATTAATATTTTTTGACTGAATAAGTGAGGTAACTTGAGATATCATACCTGGCTTATCTTTATACACAAGAATTAAAGTATTATATTTACCAGTAAGCTTGACATTAAAATCATTGATTTTTCTTATTGCGATTTCCCCTGCACCTACAGATTCCCCTGAAATTTTCATTGTATTTTTTTCGCCAATAAAAGTTATATCAACCGCATTTGGATGATATTTAAAATTATCAGCATAATCAAACTCGTAATCAATTGATTTAGCTAAATTTGAATTAAAAATATCCTTAATTCGTCTATCATCGACACAAAGACCTAAAACTCCTGCAAGTAGCCCCTTTTCTGTACCGTGTCCTTTACCTGTGTGGGCATAAGAATTGTACAATTTAAAAATTACCTTCTTGGGCGAGTTTTTATAAATATTTTTTGCCAAAAGCCCTAAACGAACAGCTCCAGCTGTATGTGAACTTGAAGGACCAACCATTACAGGTGAAATAATATCAAATAGAGTTGATTTTTTCATACTAAATACCTTTATTCAAATTATCTTCAATTTGTTTTCTAATAGCCTTTGAGTTTTCTATATCTTGTATTTTTGAATCAATAAGTTCTTGCTGAGAATTAACCCTAGAATTATCATCAAAAGGATTCTTTCTACCATACTGACTATGGAAAAAACTAAAATATATTACAATAATAACTACTAAAACAATTAAAAGTTCTAAAACTCCAAATGCTCTTCTCATAATCATTTTAACCTATTTTTAGTAATAAATAACATAATAGCTTCATCAGAATCTGTTGGAGTTCTTAATGAGTCTTTATTTAACTTATAATCCTTTATTTGAGCTGCAACAAAAAACCTGTTATAAAAAGATAATCCTATAAAAATAAGAATAGAAAATAAAGCAACACCTAACATTGCTAAAACAAATTTCACAGCAATAGTCTTTATTTCAGCTAAATGAGATGTATTTATCGCATAAGCAAAGTTAGTAGTGCAAAGAAGCACTACTAATATTGCATATGAAATATATTTTGCAAATCTATTCTTCACTTACAGCCTCAGCTTTTTTAGATTTTTTGGAAGTTTTTGAAGCACCCCTATTTGGTCTACGAGTCTTCTTTTTAGGCTTTTCTTCCTTAGACTCTTCAGTTTCGGTCTCAGGAGCTTTTTCCGGAGCTACTTGTTCAACAATCTCAGCTGGAGCTGATGCAACTTCTTCTTTTGCTACAGCCTTCTCTGCTTCTTGAACAACAGTTTCTGCAGCTTTTTTAGCTTTTCTTTTTCTAGATTTACCTTTTATTTTAGGCTCAACAACAGGCTCTTCCGGTTGTATTGATTGTTCTGGTTGTTTAACTTCTTCAACTACAACTTCAGAAACTGGTTCAACATGTAATTCTTCACTTACTTGAACTTCTTTTTCCTCTGTAACCTGTTCTGTAGCTGGAATTTCAGCAATATCTTGTTGTTGTTTATTTTTATCAAATTTATTTTTTCTATTTTTATTTCTTTTATTATTCTCTTTTTTGATAACTTCTTCAACGGCAACAACTTCTGGCTCAGTTTCAATTACAACTTTTTGAGGTTGTTCTTGGATTTGCTCTTGAGGTTGAGGATTTTGTTGTTGATTATTTTTGTTGAATTTATTATTTTTCTTAAATGCACCTGTAGGCAATTTCAATTTAGCAGCTTTAGCTCTATATTCACCTTCTGCAGTAGGAGTAGCGAAATTAAAATCAATCATTGAATAGCCACTACCCTGACAATGAGGACATTTTTTAGTAAAGATTTCTGACAAAGACTGACCTTGACGGTGACGTGTTAATTCAACAAGACCTAAGTCTGATAATTGACCAACTTGAGGTTTTGCTTTATCTGGTTCTAATGCGATTTCCAATTCTTCCATCATTGCCAACTTATCAGCTCTAGACATCATATCAATAAAGTCAACAATTACCATACCACCAATGTTTCTAAGTCTTAATTGACGTGCAATTTCATGAACAGCTTCAATATTAGTTTTTAATATTGTTTCATCTTGAGTAGCTGAACTAATAAATTTACCACTATTTACATCAATTACAGTAAGAGCTTCAGTTTGTTGAATGAATAAATAGCCACCTGAAGGCATATTAACTTTAACATTTAAAGCTGCTTTTATTTCTTTGTGAATATCCATTGCAATCAATAAAGGTTCAGTACCTTTATATAAAGTTACTTGAATTCCTTTAGACATATGCCAATTTTGAAGAATTGATTGAACTCTATTTAATGCAAACGGAGTATCAACGATAATTTCTTTTACATCGTCGGTACAAGCCTCACGAATAACACGATATAATAAATCCTGATCTCTATAAATTAAACTTGGTGGATTTAAAGTTTCAGCTGATGTAATAATATTATTCCACTTTTCTAAAAGGATTTCTAAATCTTCTTGAATATCAGCTTCTGATTGACCTTCAGCTTCGGTTCTAATGATAACACCAACACCTACAGGTTTAATCAAATTCACAATAGCCTTAAGTCTAGCTCTTTCTTTTGAATTTTCAATTTTTTTACTTACGCTAACACCAGGCTCATTTGGCATAAGAACTAAAAATCTTCCAGGTAAACTAATTTCAGTTGTTACACGAGGACCTTTATGACCTGTTGGTTCTTTTACAACTTGAACAACTAATTTTTGTTTTGGAGATAATTTTTCTTTTAAAGTACCTTTGCCCATAACATCTTGAGCGTGTAAAAAGCCCATCTTATCAGTACCAACATTCACAAAAGCCGCATCAATACTTGGTAAAATATTATCAACTGTTGCTAAATAAACATCACCAAGTAAAACTTCACCTCTGTGAATAAAGAAATCAGTAACTTTTTTGTTTTCTAAAACAGCTGCAATATTATCTCTTTCAGCTATTACAATCTTTTTCTCAACATTCTGATTAGAATTTCTGTTTCTGTCGTTCATACAAAATCCTTTACTACAATTCGTGCAATGTTTCTGACAAAAACTTCACCCTTGTAATATCAAAAATTACATCCGGAGCTATTATATTCATCAACATATCAGCCCGCAAAGGTGGAATTTCAGAACCTTGCCCTGTCTTTAACACTATAAATAAACAATCCTTCTCAAATCGATATGAACCAATTGAGGTTTTTATGTTTACTGTTTTTACTAAACCTTTTTTGTTTTTCTTCTCGACTAAAATCTCATCAGAAGATAAAACTTTTTCTGTATTATATACTAATTTTTCAAAATCGTAAAGAGTAGGATCAAATATTTTAACTTTATATTCAGCCCAACAAGCAGTTTGATCAATTGAAGGAGCATTTCTATCAATTTTATTTACAGAAATAACTTCTGACTCTTTGGGTAAAACTCTTTGAAGTTCTGACTTGACAAAATCTGTGTCTACATTTTCCCACAACTCAATATCTACAAGTTCAGTTGTACTCTCACAGAATAAAGGTAACGCAACACCCATTGAAATTTTCATTGTTGGATTATACCCATATGAAAATGCAACTTTTAAATCTGATCTTGTAATTGATTTAAAGAATGTATTCTGCCAATCCAAATGTGAAAAATATTTTAAAATGCCTGTCTTTGTTAATTTAATTCTATATCTAAATACTTCTTTAACCTCTTTTGGACACAAAGAAGGATCTACAGGTTCTTGTTTTAAAATTTGTTGTCCTGCTTCACTTGCAACAAAAGGCTTATCCATAACCTTATGCATACCAAAATTCTTACAAACACCGCAGTCAACACATTTTTGTTGGCAAGTTGGAACTACGTGCACAGAATCTTGCGTAACCGAATAAGCTTTCTTGTATTCATCAATAAACCAATCTTTATCAATTCCAATATCTATGAATTCCCAAGGTAAAACATCATTTATAGAATATTGAGTTTGAGCTAATTCGTTTAAGTTAATACCTAATTCTTCAGCAGTTTCAAACCATACATTCTTATTAAAATATTCACCCCAAGCATCAAGATAACAACCCTTCTTATATAAAGCTTCAACATATTTACATAAAGAATCATCACCTCGAGTCAAAACAGCTTCTAACAATGAAACAAATTTTTCGTGGTAATTAATTTTAACACCTTTGATATGTGAAACTTGTTCCATTAAATAATGAATATGTTCTGTTACTGTATCTAAATCCATTTGAGGACACCATTGGAAAGGAGTAAATGGTTTTGGAACAAATATAGATAAAGTACAAGTTAAATCTAGTGAATGTTTTAGACCTTTTTCCTTCTTCAACAACCTTGAACGATATCTTATTCGTCTAAACAATTCAGCCATTTCGTCCATATCTTCTAAAGTTTCAGTAGGCAAACCACAAATAAAATACAACTTAACTCTAGACCAACCATTTTCATACAATGTCAAAATGGCGTTCATTATTTGTTCTTCAGTAATATTTTTCTTAATAACATCTCTTAAACGTTGACTGCCAGCTTCTGGAGCTAATGTCATTGTTGATTTTCTTACACTTTGAACTAAATTAGCCAATTCTAAGTTAAATCCATCAATTCTTTGACTAGGCAATGAAACTGAAATCTTCTTATCATTAAAATCTACAGATAATTCTTTAATAACTTCATTTATATTTGCATAATCATTTGAAGACAATGAAAGAAGAGAATACTCATCATAACCAGTATTTTTAACTAATTCTTTGGTTATCTTAATAATATCTTCTGCACTTCTTTCTCTAATAGGCAATGTTACGTGTCCCGGCTGACAAAAACGACACATTCTGCCACAACCACGACGGATTTCAACTACTGCCCTATCCTGAATTGAAGAAGAAAATGGTATTGGATAAGATTTTAATGCTGTATCATAAGTTAATTGAGCAATACGTTTTTTAACTTTTCCACCTACAGATTTTGACCATCTACCGGAATTTTCACCTTCACACAAACGTTTAATACGTTCAGTTCTTGGCATTCCTTTTGTTTCTTCTAAAATTTTACAAACTTCTAATATTGAATCTTCACCATCACCAATCATAAATACATCAATAAAATCAGCCACAGGCAAAGGATTATAAGCACAAGGACCACCTGCTATAATAATAGGATGTTCGTCTGTCCTTTCAGAGTTTTTATAAGGTATATCCGCCATTTCTAACATTTTTAAAATAGTTGGATATGCCATTTCATACTGTAAAGAAAAGCCAACAGCATCAAATTCTTTTAATTCTCTTTTAGATTCCAAGCAATAAAGTGGGTAAGGTTTAAAATCAGGCTCAGGTGCATACACCCTATCACACATATAGTCTGGTTCACGATTGATAAGTTCATATAAAACGCGAACACCTAAATTTGAAATTCCTATCTCATACTTATCAGGAAAAGCAAGCGCAAATCTAACTTTTGCAGAGTCAAAATCTTTATTATGGGATAAATACTCGCCTCCTACGTACTGATAAGGCTTAAAACACTTGAATAAACTTTCATGATATTTCTTAAAAAAACACATCTTTCTCTATCTCTTTCAGGCTAAGTCATCCGGGAAATATTTATCTATTTCGATAATTGTTCCATCGAGGGTATTTTCATCAAACGATTTCATAAACTTAAATAAATCATCATTCGGTACATCATAAGAATACAAAACAACTTCATCATTCATTTCTCGCATTACAGTAACCATATAATGACATTTTGCACGATACTTCAATAAATGTTCTTTATTAAATTTATTACCGTTTGTATCCTTTGTTATTTTAACATAATTAAATCCGGCATAATACTTTATCTTATTTCGGACTTCAGGTGTTATACGGTTATTATTGTGATTTGAAAATAAATTTATTACATTTTTATTTAACTCATCAGACACAAAAATCCCCTCCTACATCTATTAAACAATAGAAAATAGAAAATGTCTAAATGTTAAGCTGAAATTTCTTTTAAAAATTTAATAACTTTTAACGCAGTTTCCCTTCTAACTTCAACCGGTGAAAGTCTTAAATATTCGATAGCATGAGAAACCTTAACATTTTTATCATACCATCTGCGCATAATATAATTATACTGATCTTCAAGACTCAATTCTTCAAGTTCAACATCCTTCAATAAGTCAATTATATAATCTGCACAGCGAACTTGAATTTCTTCAGAAGCATGTTCCAAATCATTAATTGCCTTACTTACAACGGAATCCGCATCATACCATCTTTTAAACATTTTCATAATTCATACCCTCTTATTGTTAAGAATATTAAACCAAATTTTTACAAAAAAGTAAATTGTTTTCCTAAAAAATACTTTATATAAATATAAGGTAAAAGGTTATTTAAAAGGTTATTTATGTTTGATAGCAGCAGTTATAACTTATCCAATCCTGCAATGACAGAAGATATTGGCGTAAACAATTTAAATCGTATGTTACCAATGGCTCCTGCAACATTTGCTGGTGGTACTTATTTCCAAGGAATAACCGGTACTAAAATTAACGGAAGATTAACAAACGATATCTATCAACCTAGTAGAAAAGAACGTGACAAAGCTATGTTTAAAAAAATTCTAGCAGGTGCTGGAATACTTACAGCTGCAGTTCTTTGCTATAAAGGTGGTAAGAAAATCGTACATTTCATAAAAAATTTATTTAATAAAGCAAAAACTAATTAATAAATTCCCTGTAATAGTAAAAGATAGTGTGTAGATTTGGTAGGATTGAAAAATCCTACTTTTTTATGTTATATATAAATATTATTTGCGCATCACATAAGAAGGAGTAAATTTATGGCAAAAGATTGCAGTTTCGATATCGTTTCTGAATACGATAAACAAGAATTAGTAAACGCTATTGATCAAGTTAAAAGAGAGTTATCAACAAGATTTGACCTAAAAGATTCAAATTCTCAAGTTGAACTTGACGCAGATAAATCTGTAACAATTACAACAAATGACGAAATGAAATTAAAAAATATTGTTGATATTTTACAATCAAAACTTGTAAAAAGAAATTTGAGCCTTAAAATCCTTGATCCTCAAGGTGTAGAAAACGCTCTTGGCGGTAACGTGCGCCAAATATTTAATCTTAAAAAAGGTTTAACTCAAGAATTAGCTAAAAAAATCGTAGCAGATATCAAAGCTACTAAATTAAAAGTTCAAGCTTCAATTCAAGGAGAACAAGTTAGAGTTAGCGGCAAAGATAAAGATGATTTGCAAGCTGTAATCCAAGAATTACGCAAAAACGAAGACAAATATGATTGTCCGCTACAATTCACAAATTATAGATAAAAAAAGAGGCCTAAAGCCTCTTTTTATTTATCTCTATCAATCCTTAAAACCTCATATATATTCATTTTCTTAGCCTTACCACGAATTTGAACTTCGCTGATCTTTATTACATCTGCAATATCTGCAATCGCAGCATAGGTAGAACTACTAACCAACAAGTTAGTTTTATAAACCTTATTGTAACTTTCAATTCTACTTGCCAAATTTACAGTATCTCCAATAACAGTATATTCCATACGAGTTTCTGTACCAATATTACCAATAAAGACTTCACCCGTGTTAATACCTACACCTATTTCTATTTTTGGTTTACCTTCAAATAACCATTTTTCACGAAGATACTCAACTTTTTTCAACATTTCATAGGCACATTTAACAGCATTTTGAGCATGATTGATATCTTGTATAGGTTCTCCAAATATTGCCATAACAGCATCACCAATAAACTTATTAATAACGCCATTATACTTAGTAATAATAGGTTCCATTTCTGCAAAATACTCATTCAAGATCATAGAAACTTCTTCTGCAGACATTTTTTCACTCAAACTCGTAAAACCTCTTATATCAGAGAACAAAACTGTCACTACTGCTCTCTTTCCTCCAAGCTTCAAGTCATCAATATTACGAACAACATTTTTCATAACGTCTTGAGATAAATATTTTCCCATTGCCTGCTTAATTTTTTCCTTATTTCTATTTTCTGAAATAAACTTAAAGGAATATGCAAAAGCAACAGTTACAAACTGACTGACTAAAGGTACAGCATAACTCATAATATAACCATGACTAGCTGATATAAATACAAACAACAAATATAAAATATCTATTGCTATAATTGATAAAATCCCTTTTATAAATTTACATCTCAAGACAATGATGAAAGCCAACAATGATAATATTAAGAATGATAAAAAGCCAACACCAATTCCTGCAAAGGCAAGAAAATGTCTATTCAATAAATTATCTAAAGCTGAAGCCTGAATATCAACTCCCGGATGTCTATCTGCCATTGGAGACTTAAGTACATCGGCAGTAGGCCCAGAAATATTAGCACCTATTATTACAGATTTGTCTTTAAAAAATGCAGGATCTATATATTTTCCATTCCGCAAATTATATAATTCAGGGTTAGTTTTAGGTGTAATACCCGCCTCAAGCGCTCTATAAGTATCAACAATTCTAGAAGCAGAAACATTTTGATGAGAATAATCTGTAACGATATCCCCTTTTTCATAGTTAGGGTAATACCTTAAGTATGTCTTAATCAGTCCGTTATAGTTATAAATATAAGGTATTTTCAAACCCGTTTTTGGCACAATAATATGATTACTATCCAAAATAACATCATTCGTAGAATTTGATAGCAAATACATTTTTAAAGGTAAAGATGGGAAATATGAATCACCTATTTTCAACATACTTACAGTTGAAAACATATACCCAGAACCATTTGCTCCTTCTAGCATTAACGAACCAAAATTATTTACTGAATCATACAATAATTGAGGTGGGTTAACAAAAGAATTATAATGAGTCGGCAAATTTCCTAATTTTGTAGATAGATTTAAGGAATGATTTTTATTAAAACCATCTAAAAACTCATTATCAGCTGGATTATCTCTAGTTTCAGGAACAAATCCATAGACAAAATTATCCATCTTGGAAATTTGCTTTGCAAATCTAATATCTTCTTGTTTTGAACTATCAAAAGAAGAAACAATCATGTCAAAACCAACAACCTTAGGCTTTGCATAAGAATAAAAATAATCTAAGATTTCTGTATACAAATCTCTTGCCCATGGCCATTTATATTCTCTCATTGAGGTTTCATCAACGACAACTTCAACAATATTATTAGAAACAGTTTGATTTGCAGCAAACTTCGAAATCAAAAAGCTTGTAGCATACTGCTCCACAAACATAATTGTAAATATAAAAAATACAAAAACTAAAAAAAGATATAATAAACAAGAATTAAAATAGAATAACTTGTTTTTAAATTTTTTCATAACACTCCCTCAGTCAACTTTTTATTTTATGATATAATAAATTCGAAAAAAAGGATAGATAAAAATGGATTTAATTAAAGAACTTTCAAAAAATAAAGTATTACCAATTATTAGAAGTAAAGATCCGCATGAAGTTGTGAATATTGCAAAAGCACTTATTGATGGCGGATTAAACATTATGGAAATAAATGTTGAAACTCCGGCTGTATTTAATGCAATTAAAGCATTGTCTAATGATGCAACCATTTGTGCTGGAGGAATAATTACATCAATACAAGCTCAAACAGCCATCGATTCAGGAGCTAAGATTATATCTTCACCTATTTTTCAACACAACTTATTAAAAATTTCAAAAGATAAAAAATTACCCTTTATAGCAGGAACTTCAACTGCAAATGAAGCTTATAATGCTTGGAAAGCTAGAATTCCCCTAGTTAAAATATACCCAATTACAGCTATGGGCGGTGTTGAATATATTGAAAACCTTTTACGCCCAATGCCATTTTTAAATATTATTCCACAAGGAAATGTTAAATTAGATGAAGTTCAACAATATATCAATGCAGGCGCAGTTGCAGTAGGTGTTGGAAGAAATTTGACAAATACTGATAACTATAGTGAAATAACAAAAAGAGCAAAAAAATTATTGGAGCAACTTAATTAAAACATGAGTGAAAATAAATTTGATTTAATTACAATTGGTGAAAGTTTAATTGAATTTTCAACAAATCAGAAGTTAAAAGACGCAGAATGTATTCATAAGTATTACGGTGGAGACTCATTAGTTGTTGCAATAGCAGCAAGAAGATTAAATTCACGAGTTGGGTTTGTAACCTGCTTAGGCAACGACTCATTTAAAGAATTTATGTTGTCAAATTGGGAACAAGAAGGACTTGATACTCAACATGTAAAAGTTGTAGATGCTCAAAACGGGTTTTACATGGTTTCCAGAACTTCATTACACGACAAAGAATTTGAGTACTATCGTAAAAAAATTGCTCCAGCTCAATTATCAATAGAAGATATTGATGAAGAATATATTAAAAGTTCTACAATAATATATGCATCTGGAGTTACTCAATCTTTATCAATGAAATCAAGAGAAGCTGTAAAAAAAGCCTTCGAAATAGCTAGAGAAAATGGAGTAATTACAGCATACGACCCTAACTATTCAAGCTTAATAACAACTCCAGAAGATGCTAGAGAATTTTTTGATGAAATAGTACCACTTACCGACATTTTATTCATGAGTTCTAAATATGATACAAAAAGTATATTTGATATTGAATCGTTAGAAAATATAATGAAACACCTTACAGATATGGGTATTCAAACAATCGTTATTAAATCAAGTCACGACAAGGGATACTTTGTAAAATCTCAAGGTAACATGACATTTGTACCATTCTATACAGAAAATGTTGTTGATACGACATCTTCAGGTGATGCTTTTAATGGAGCTTATTTACACGCAATTGCAAACGGATATAATCCAATAGAAGCTACAAAAATAGCCTCAATTGATGCTGGTTTACAAGCTCAAGGAATAGGTGCTGTAAAATCTATACCTCATTACAATGAAGTTTATAGCATATATAAAACTGAGGAATTTTAATGAAAAAAAGATTTGTTTTATCCGGATATTTTGGATTTAAGAACTTTGGTGATGAAGCCATTTTATCAGTTCTAATAAATAAACTTCAGCAAGATAAACACAGAATTACTGTAATATCTTCTGATCCAAAATATACAATACAAAGCTATAAACATATAAGAAGTGTCTATACATTTAAAATACCTGACATTATTGGAGCAATATCAAAATCAGACATTTTGATATCTGGTGGTGGCAGTTTATTACAAGATGTGACCAGCCTAAAAAGTCTTATTTACTATTTATTTATAATTTTTATTGCTCTTTTACTAAGAAAGAAAGTAATAATATTCGCTCAAGGTATAGGTCCCATCAACAATCCAATAGGACAATTTATAACCAAAAGTATACTTCGTCATTGTGATTATGTAAGTGTAAGGGATGATAAAAGTAAAGCTTTGATGGACAAATGGGGAATAAAAGCAGATTTACTATGCGACCCTATATTTTCAACAAAAATTAACACGTCTAATAAAGAAGAAATTGTTGCCGTACAACTTAGAAACTTCAGAACAATGAGCGAAGATTTCATTGATCGACTAGCACAAAAAGTATCTAAAGAATTTCCGGATAAATCAATTGAAATATATTCTTTCCAAGACTCAATAGACTTAGAAGTATGCCAAAGATTTCAAAAAGCTATAAAAATGCTTAATTCTGATATTAAAACTACATTATATTCAAATCTTACAAACGAAGAAATAATATCAAAAATTTCAAGAGCAAAATACATGATTGCAATGAGATTTCATGCAATAATCATTGGTCTTATCGCAAATTCAAAAATTCTTGCAATTAATTATGATATTAAAGTTGAAAAACTAGCAAAAGAATTTAATTTACCAATAATTGATTTAAAAAAAGATTTTAAAAATGAATTTGAGATATTAAAATCTGAAAATTTACAAGAGATATCATCAAAAGTTTCCAATAAAACATTTGATTGGAGTGGATTTGAGCATATAATTAACCAATAAGGTATTGTAAACTTATGTTACCAAAACATTACCCAAGTGGCTAATTTTTCAACTATAAGATGGTTATTTTCAATTTGACCATATTAAAATTTACCTAAGTAGAGATAGTTATTTGGGATAAATTTTAATGGGAAAATTAAAAAATGAGATGAACAAAATAGAGTTCATCAAAAACTATAAAAGAATGTGGCCATACATAAAACCGTACTGGTTTAGAGCTTTAATGGCAATACTTATATGTATACCAATAGGATCACTTGATGCTGTAATTGCATTAGCACTAAAGCCATATATGGATATTGTCATGATTGATAAATCAATACAATCTCCATGGTATATTCCTATAGGAATTGTCTTATTTACTTGCTTACAAGGTTTTTTAAATTATTTAGCAACATACCTAAACACTTGGGTAGGTGGCAAAATTACAAATGCTTTGAAAAAGGATTTATATAGAAAATTACTAACATATGAAACTGCATTTTTTGATTCAAGAAAATCAGGTGATATTATCTACAGATTTAACAAAGATGCAGATTTAGCTTGTAGTGGTCTATTAAATAACCTAAAAACATTTACATCTCGACTATTTTCTTCAATATCTCTAATTGGAGTACTGATTTATAATTCTTGGCAACTTTCAATAATTGCAATAGCTATCTTAGGTTGTGCATTTTTACCTCTTGCAAGAATTAGAAATCTAATTAAAGAAGTAATGAACAAATCAGTTACTGCTGGTTCACAAATTATTACAATATACAATGAAACATTCAACGGAAATAAAACTATCACTTCTTATAATTTAGAAAAAATCCAAATGCATAAATTCAATAAAGTACTGAATAATATATTCAATTTTCAAATAAAAATCACTCAAAGAACCTCTTGGTTATCACCGATGATGCACGTTATTGTATCTATAGGAATTGGTGCAGCTATAGGCATTGGAAGTCATTTGATAATAACTAAAACTATCACAAGCGGAAACTTTGTATCTTTTATAACAGCACTCATTATGCTATACACACCAATAAAAAATTTAGGTAATAATTTAAATGACGTTCAATTTTCATTTATGGCAATAGACAGAATTTTTGAAATGCTGAATAGAAAACCTGCAATAGAAGATTCTCAAAATTCTATAGAAATAAACACGCTAGATAATTCTATTGAATTTAAAAATGTATCGTTTAAATATGCACCTAAATTACCTTATGTTCTGAAAAACATCACTTTCAAAGTAAAAGCTGGAACAACAACAGCATTGGTTGGAAATTCAGGAGGTGGAAAAACTACAATAGTTAATTTACTTCCAAGATTTTACAACATAACAGAAGGAGCAATTTTATTTGATAACAAAGACATAAGATCAATTAAACTTTCTTCATTGAGAAAAAATATATCTGTTGTGTTCCAAGATAATTTTCTATTTTCAGGAACAATAAAAGAAAATATATTATTAGGCAAAGAAGATGCTACAGAAGAAGAAATAAATCAAGCTGTAAAAATGGCCTTCCTTGATGAATTTGTAGCGACATTAGATAAAGGACTTGAAACTCAAATTGGGGAACGAGGCATAAGACTTTCCGGTGGTCAAAAGCAAAGAATTGCAATAGCAAGAGCGTTTTTAAAGAATGCTCCAATAGTTGTACTTGATGAAGCCACAAGTGCTCTTGATAATAAAGCAGAAGCCATAGTACAGAAAGCAATAGAAAATCTGATGAAAGATAAAACCGTATTTGTTATTGCACACAGACTATCAACAATAAAAAATGCTGACAAAATTATTGTTATAAATAAAGGCGAAATTGCAGAAGATGGAACTCATAAAGAATTATTAGAAATTCCAAATGGAGCATACAAAACTCTTTATGAGGCTCAATTTAGGAATCAAGAACTTGCAACTGTATAAATAATTTATAGAGGATATTTAAGTGGAAATTATCAAAAAGTTAAAACATGGAAATAAAATAACATATAAACTATTTGGAATAACACTCTGTAAAATCACCCGAAATTATGATTACAAAATAAAAAATATAACAGGTATTTATAAAAAAATAAAAAAATACAAATCATATAAAGAAACTCGAATTATCAAAATATTTAATATCAATATCTATAAAAGAATAGAAGATCTATACGACATAAAATACTCTGTTTTAAAATTTATTAATTGGAAAATAAATAAAGAAGAGCGGTTAAAAAAAGATTTAAAACAAATTATAAAAAGTAAGTACAACAAAATATTCATTTTAAAATCCAATCTTGGCGAAGCATATATCTTCTTAAAATATATCATTAACGGACTTTTAATAAAGAATGATATACCACTAATTATTGCAACCAAAAAGTACCATGAAAATCTCATAAATATGCTTGTTCCAGAAATAGAAAAAATCTACTTACCAAATTTAAAATATGAAACCAGTAATAAAGTAATCAAAATTAATAATAAATACATCTATACAGCATTTCCTATGAAATTTTACATAGATACAGAGCATAAAATTCAAAAAGGAACAACACACTATCTTGCAGAAATATATAATTATTTTCTAATTTCTAAAGAAAACACACCTGCAAAAAACAGAATTAAAATACAACCGGAAATCCAGAAAAAAATCACTGAATTCCTAAAAGAGCAAAGAATATACAAATATATTTTCTTAGCAACAGAAGCTACAACTTGTGAAAATATTAAAGATTCATTTTGGGAAAATTTAGCAAAAGAAATTCCAATAAAAATAGTTAAAAACAGCTCTGAGCGAAGTATTGAAGAAGCTTACTGCTTAGCTCAAAACGCGCAATTCGTTATTAGCTTACGAAGTGGTTTATCAGAAATTCTATCAAATAATAACAACACACAAATTGTTATATACACAAAATTCAAAAAACGATACCGATTTGATGAGATATCAGGAAATAAAATTGCTAAAGGATATTCAATAAAAGAACTAGAGCCAAATAAAACCAACCTCTATGAAATTGAATATAAAGAAGACAATGAAGCTGCGATTATTGATTGGATAAAAGAAATAGTTAATATGAGGGTAAAAATATCATGAAAATAATAATACAAGCCGGTGGAAAAGGTACAAGATTAGAACACTTAACACATAATAAACCAAAATGCATAGTACCGGTAAATAATATACCAATTGTATTCCATATGTTTAATAAATTTCCGGAAGCAGAATTTGTAATAATTGGAGACTACAAATTTGAAGTACTGGAAAATTATCTAGAAACATTTGCAAATGCAAAATACATACTAGTGAAATCAGAAGGTACAGGTAACGCCTGTGGAATAAAAGATGCACTAAAATACATTCCTGAAAATGAACAATTTATGATTATTTGGTCCGATTTATTACTAGGAAACAGTTTTGATTTAAGTGAAATAGAAGCTGATAAAAATTATATTGGACTATCTAAGGATTTTAAATGCAGTTGGAGTTTCAAAAATAATAAACTAGAAAAAATACCATCAACAGAATGTGGAGTTGCAGGCTTATACATCTTCAACAATAAAAAACTATTTAATAATTTTCCAGAAACAGGTTCCTTTACCACTTGGCTTAAAAATTCAAAAATAGATTTATTACCACTAGACTTAGCCGATTCTAAAGAAGTCGGCACAATCGAAGCCATAAATAAGATTTCAAGTACAGAAAACCGTTGTCGTCCATACAATAAGATGGAATTTAAAAGCAATAAAGTAATAAAAACAGGTCTGACTGATGAAGGCAAAAAGCTTATTGACCGTGAAATTGTATGGTATAAAAAAATGACTGAATATGGATTTAACTCAATCCCAGAAATTTATTCTCTTGATCCACTAACAATGAGTAGAATAGACGGTACAAATATATTTAATGCAAATTTAACTAAAGAAGAAAAACAGCAAGTAATTGATAAATTAATAGACAGTGTTAATCAAATGCACGAATTTGAAACTAAAGAACAAAACTATTGGGATTTAGAAGAAGAATACTATAAAAAAACTATCAAAAGAATACAAAGTATTAGACAAGCAATACCATTTGCTAATGAAGACTACATTACAATAAATGGGAAACGCTGCAAAAATGTAATGATACACCCTCAATTTTTAAAGAAAATAGTTGAAAAAAAACTATTTAAAACCAGATACTGTCCTATACATGGAGATTGCACCCTTACAAACACAATGATTGATAAAACTGGGAAAATATATTTTATTGATGCAAGAGGGTACTTCGGTTCAGAAAAAGTTCTTGGAGATATTCGCTATGATTGGGCAAAATTATATTATTCGATTAGTGGTAATTTTGACCA
>CAJMPQ010000014.1 GCA_905215335.1 uncultured bacterium
GCGGGAGCTGGATTTGAACCAACGACCTTCGGGTTATGAGCCCGACGAGCTACCAGACTGCTCCATCCCGCGATATTTTATTCTCGCTACATGTGTATTATGTAACGCTAAAAATTAAAATGCAAGTGGTTTATTTTTATTTTTTTTATTATTTATCAACAAATGTTATTATAGATACCTGATTTAGTACAGTATACCAATTATTTCAATATTATTTTAAGTTATTTTATTGTTATTATGAAAAAATTATTTTCAATCGTTTTAGCTATTCTATTTACTTGTTTTATCCCCTGCTCAGTACTTGCGGAGTGTTCTTGTGATGAATGCGTTCAATCTTCTGATACTATTGCTAACACTCATTCAAAAGCACCTTGTTCTATAATTAATACAACAGATTCTTATTACATTATTCTTAAAGGTAATGTTTTTAAAGTTGCTTTTGAATGTAAATTTTTATCTGAATGCGCAAAAGAAGGTGATTGCGTTTATTTCTATGTTCCAAAAGATATTTGTACAAACTGTGGAACTCTAATCATTCCTATGGGATCTAAATTTATAGGATATGTTAGAGGAATTTATCCACAAAAGAAATTCAACAAAAACGCTAGAGTATATGTAAGTATTAACAAACTTGTTTTACCTGATAATACCGAACTTGAAGTTCAAGCCAAACCATTTTCAAAAGATTTTTCTCTTGTTGAAAATGGGTGGATGACAACAGGGAAATTAGCAGCTTCTACACTAGGATTTGGAGCTATTGGTACCGGAGCAGGTGCTGGGCTTGCATTTATTCCAAAACCACACAAAATTGCAGTAGGCGCAGCAGCTATTGGCTTACCTGTTGGATGCTTTATAGGTCTTGTTACTGGACTTTGTACTCCTGGACTTAAATACCACGCTAAACAAGGTGAAGAAATTTATATTATCCTATGTGATGATCTTTGTATTCCTAAAGCTAATATCAAAGAATTTTAACCTTTAATAGCACCCCACGCCTTTACATCACCACGTTCATATCGAATTAAATAATATCCGCCATCTTTTATATATTCAATTGATGCTTCCTGATATATTTCATCTTCTGGAGTTATTAAAGGAAGACCTTTCTTTTCTCGCTTTCTATTTGTTCTAGCTATTTCTTTATCTTCTTTTTTCTTTTTCTTTAAAGCCTTTTTATCTCTAACAACAGAATATTGAGACATATCTATATCTACTTTAAACACGGGAACTATTGCAATAGCTTTCTTTGATTGAATTAATATTAAAAAATCTTTTTCATCAGACAAAGCCAATTCATAATGTCCCGGAGGAATAACATGTCCCTTTCCGTCAGATATTTCATCAACTAAAGATAATGTAGGATATGAGGATTCACGCAAAGAATATTTATAAATAGACTGTGAACCAACTATTAACCCTGCAGTTTCTTGGGGTTCTGTAGGATAAACTCGGGTTTCTGAATGCATCATTATATTATCTACATAAACCCCTTCAATCATTTAAATTTTCTCCAACATTTTTTCTATACTTGATTTTATTTCTTGAAAAGATTTTTCGAGAGCTTTTTCTGTACCTACAAACACTAACGACATAAATCTCTGCGAATCACCAACTTGACCATTTTTCAAAAGGATTCTATAGCTTTCACGCATCAAACGTTTTAAACGATTACGCTTTACTGCCCTTTTATGCACTTTTTTACTAACAACAAACCCTACCTTTGTTGGAGCATCATCTTTTTTTAAAATACCCGCAAACAAAGTTACTCCACCCTTATGGGAGGAGTTTTTAACTTTATATATAGCTTTAAAAGCTGTTCTTTTTTTTAATCTATACTGCTTTGGTAACATTACATCTCCGCACTGTCATCCGCCTAAACAGATATACTTAATCTGCTAAAAAGTAAGTAACGCAAACCCAGCCAAGCACAAACTAAGCACGTTTTTTAGCAGTGATAGATAATTTGTGACGACCACGAGCTCTACGTCTGTTGATAACTTCTCTACCACCTGGAGTAGACATTCTAGCTCTGAAGCCACTTACATTTTGTCTTTTTCTTTTTGTTCCTTCTAGTGTACGTCTCATTTCATTATTTCCTTTTACTATTTATTTGTCGTATAATTCAAATGTTATAGTAAAAAAAGTAATTAGTCAACAAATTTGAAAGGGAATGGTTAAATATTATGAAGAAAAATATTGGATTTATTGGCTGTGGAAAAATGGCAAGTGCCATTATAAGCGGGATTTCATCTTCTGATAAGGCAAAAGACTACACTTTACAAGGTTCAGAATATAACGAAGAACTTGCAAAGAATGCAACTGAAAGATTAGGAATCTCTGTAATTACAGATAACAAAACACTTGTAAAAAATTCAGATATTATTTTTATTGCAACAAAACCAAATGCAGTAACTGAAGTATTAGAAGAAATTAAAGACAGTTTAACTCCAGACAAATTATTAGTATCTATAGCTGCTGGTGTTTGCACAGAAAAAATAGAAAAAATAGCAACTGACAACAGAGTGATTAGAATTATGCCAAACACTCCAGCTCTTGTAAAACTTGGAATGTTCGGAGTTTGCAAAGGTTCAAAAGCAACCGATGAAGATATTGAACTTATTGAAAACCTATTATCTGTTATTGGTAAATGTATAACTGTAGATGAAAGTCAAATTGATATAGTAACAGCAATTTCAGGTTCAGGACCAGCATTTTTCTATCAAGTAATTGAAGATATGGCTAGAGCCGGAGAAAAATTAGGCTTGGATTACGAAAAATCACTTATCTTAGCAACTCAAACAGCTCTAGGTTCAGCTCAAATGATATTCAACAAAGGGGAAACACCAGTACAAACTCTTATTGATAACGTTGCAACTCCTGGCGGCTGTACTTTTGTAGGAATTTGTGAAATGAAAGATAAACATTCAGACGAATTATTCTTTGATGTTATAGATAAAACAACCCAAAAAGCTAACGCTTTAGGCAAATAAATATATAAATTATTACTAAAGTCGGATTTTAGAAATTCTAAAATCCGCCTGTTTCATATACACAACTTTTTCTTATACACAACGAAAAATCAAAATTTAAAAATGCATGTCAAAACTAGGCATTCTACCATTCACTTTTTCATCTTCGATTCTCATCGCAGAACCTATAGTGAAATTTTGAGCTGTTGTTTTGTTAATTTCAAAAGCAACATCACCGTTAAACACACCTTCATTTTCTTCTAGAAATGTGAATAATGGATCTGCCGGAGCTTTAACTATACCTTCTAATGTTTCACCAGCTTGTTGAATTGTTCTTTCTGGAACTTTTATATTAAACCCAAAAGGTTTATATGGTCTATTAAACATGAAATTTGAATCTGTCATATTATATTATCCCTCTATTTCAGATATTATATTTATCGGTTTCAATGAATAAAACATTTAATTTTTCGATTAAAATATTAACTTATGTTAACCAAAACAATATAACCGACAAACAGCTTTATGCTATTATTTTGTTATGAAAAAACTAAAAGACTTTGAAAACGAACTCAACAAATGTTCTAAATGCGGCTTATGCCAAACAGCTTGCCCCTTATATAAATTACTTCCCAATGAATGCGTTGTAAGTAAAGGCAAATTTATTATGCTTCATGGCGTAACAAAAGGAGAATTAAAACTGTCAAAGAAAATAAATAAATACTTAGACCTATGTCTAAAATGCGAAAAATGTAACAACTTTTGCCCTAGTGGAATAAATGTTTGCCAAATTCTAAATACTGCAAAATACGAATACATGCAAACAACAATTATTAGCAAAGTAATAAACCTATTAGAAAGTAAACTAATATTTTCTAACATAATGAACCTTTTTAAGTTCATCACAAAACATTTTCGACCAAAGTTCAAAACAGTACAAAACCCTGAAACTAAAGTTATATATTTTAAAGGGTGCGTAAATCAAATTTGCCCACGTACTGATATTTATTTGAATAAAATTCTAAAAAATTCCAATATCCAAATAATTGAACCAGATTTTGAATGTTGCGGTTTGCCGTTCTTATCCGAAGGTAATTTAAAAAGATTTGAAGAAGTTGCAAAATACAACTTGGGACTTATAAATACTGACTATGACTATATAGTAACAGACTGCGCAAGTTGCGAAAACACTCTACTTGCTTATAAAGATTATATTGAAAACTCTCAAATCTCCTCATCTAAATCAATAAACTGGGGAGATTTAATTGCCGTAAAAGGAATAAAATTCAAATTTAACAAACCTGTTAAAGTAACTTTTCACAAACCTTGTCATCTAAAAAACGATGCATTCCTTAAACAAATACTCAAAAATTGTAAAAATGTAGAATTTGTAGAAATGGAAAACTACGATGATTGTTGTGGTTTTGCTGGAAGCTTTTCTCTCAAAAACTTCAACCTTTCAAACAAAATAGCTAAAGAGAAAGCCGAAAAAATAAAACAAACAAATGCAGACTACGTAATTACGACTTGCCCCGGTTGCCTTATCGGCTTACAACAAGGTTTAATATTGACCAACAATAAAAAAACAAAACCTATTAGTCTTTTAGAATTTCTATCCAAAGCTGATGAAATTCTATATTAACAATTATTAAGACTAATATATTATATTAAGCAATTTTTTCATGTATATAAACTTTATATACATGAGAGTATAGTATTTATGAATATTAATAAAACTACAAATATCACAATTCACAATAACGGTTATCCAATGATGGGGCCAACATGCGGTCCTATGATGCCAATGGGCGGATGCTTTGGACCATCAATATTTGGATGCGGATTTGGAATGGTTCCTCCAAACAATTCAGTTGCAGCAGGGATGTGCACTGGAATGGCCGCAAGAGCTTTAATATCAAACCCTGGTGCGTTGAAAACAGCAGGACAAATTATAGCTTGGCCATTTAAAATGATTGGCAAAGGTGCTACATGGCTTTGGAATCACGCACTAAAACCTGCGGGACAATGGATTGGAGGTTTATTTACAAAAAAATCAGCTAAAGCCGAAGAAGCATAAAAAAATCCTGAATTACAATTCAGGATTTTTTATTTTGTACTATTCATATCTTAAAGCATCTATCGGATTTAATAATGAAGCTTTATAAGCCGGATAATAACCAAAACCTATACCTATTGCCGCAGAAAAACCTAGAGAAAGCAATATCGAAGATAAAGTAATCGCGACATTCATCCCCGCAAACTTCTGCATCAATAGAGACCCGACAATACCAATAACAACACCTATCAAACCACCAGATATCGATAACAAGAAAGATTCTATTAAAAATTGAACTCGAATATCTGAAGCATTAGCCCCAATTGCCATACGAATACCAATTTCTTTTGTTCTTTCTGTAACAGATACAAGCATAATATTCATAATACCAATGCCACCAACTATAAGAGAAACGCCTGCAATTGCACCCAATAATAAAGACATAGTTTTTGTTGTTGATTTTATTGTTTCTTGCATCTCTGCTAAATTTCTTATCTCAAAATCATTTTCTTGATTTTTTCCAATGTGATGACGACTTACTAAAAGCTCTGTAATATCTTCTTCTGTCAAACTAATAACTTGATCATTTTGAGATTTAACTGCAATCATATTTACAGTTCCGGGGAAATCTGTACCGAAGACTTTTCTTTGAGCCGTTGTAATAGGGATAAAAACTAAGTCATCCTGATCCTGTCCCATACCACTTGAACCCTTTGTTTTCAATAGCCCAACAACTTTAAACGGAACATTACCAATACGGATAGTTTTATTAATTGGATCTACATCTCCAAACAATTCTGTTGCTACTGTTTGCCCTAAAATAGCAACTTTAGTACTATTTTTATTATCTTCCGGTATAAACCCTCTACCGGATTCTATTTCATAATTACGAATCATAAAATAAGGTTGCGTAGTTCCACCAACAGAAGTTGACCAGTTTTGATTTCCATAAGTAACTTGCTGGGTTTGAGATGAATAAGGTGCGACGGCAAGAACTCCACGAACTTTAGCCTCAATCGCTTCTGCATCTTTAAGAGTCAATGTAGGACGAGTTCCCATACCCATTCTAACACCACCTGACTTAGCAGATGCAGAACGTACCATTAAAAGATTACTTCCCATTGATTCCATTTCTTTTGCAATCTTCTTACTAGCTCCAGAACCCACCGCTAGCATTATAATTACAGCACTTACACCAATAATAATACCCAAACTGGTAAGCATTGAACGCATTTTATTTATTTTTAATGACACGGTTGCCATTTTTAATATTGATTTAAAATCTAGCATCTATAATTAAAAACCTTTCTAAGTTTCTCTTGTTCTATGAGCAAGCCATTTGTCTTTTGGTTCATCCAAAATTATGTTTCCATCTTTGAATTTTACAACGCGCTTTGTATATTCTGCGATATCAGGTTCGTGAGTAACAAGAACAATAGTTTTACCCATTTCCTCATTAAGGCGCACAAAAAATTCCATAACCTCAATACTTGTTTTTGTATCAAGGTTTCCTGTAGGTTCATCTGCCAATATCAAAGGGGCATCATTAACTAGTGCTCGAGCAATAGCTACACGTTGTTGCTGACCACCAGACATTTGATTTGGCATATGCTCTTCTCTTTTTTCCAGACCAACAATCTTTAAAGCCCATTTAGCACGTTCAATTCTCTCCTCTTCAGGAACCCCTTTATAAATCATAGGCAAACAAACATTATCTAAAGCTGAAGTTCTGGATATCAAATTAAACCCTTGAAATACAAAACCCATTTTTTCACACCTTACTTTTGCCAAACTATTACTATCCAAATTCAACATATCTTGCCCATCTAAGAAATAGCTTCCTGAATTTGGTTTATCTAAAGTTCCAAGCATATTCATAAAAGTAGATTTTCCAGAACCGGAAGCGCCCATAATGGCAACAAACTCACCTTTTTCAACTGTCAAAGATACATCATTTAAGGCATTAAATGAATCTTCACCAGTTTGATAAGTTTTTATAGCATGTTTAACTTCAATTAAGTTCATATTGACCCTTTATCATCATTTAAAATCTCACTTCTAGAATTATCTAAACATGCCAGGAGGCCCGCCTCTACGCCTACCATTAGAATTTTGAGCCATAGCCTTATTAGCTTTTCCACCTGTAGATCCGATTATTACATCATCACCTAACTTAAGCTTATTAGAAATGATTTCCACGTTAGAATCATCACTGGCACCTAATTTTATATCTATTCTCAACGGTTTTCCTTTTTCCAAAATCCAAATACCTTGATTTTTATATTTTGGACCATTCACTTCCGGAGTATATTTTAAAGCAATAGATGGTGCGCACATTACATCTTCATTTCTACTAGTTACAATAGAAACGTTAGCAGTCATTCCAGGCTTCAATTTTAAATCATCATTATTTACACTAACAATTACAGTATAAGTAACAACGTTAGAAGTCACGGTTGAATCCAATCTAACCTGAGTAACTTTACCATAAAAAACGCTATCAGGATAACCATCTAGAGTATATTCAACATCTTGACCTTCTTTAACCTTACCAATATCGGCTTCAGAAACATTTACCTCAATTTGCATTTTCTTTAAATCTTGAGCAATTGTGAATAATTCAGGAGCTTGGAAACTTGCTGCTACCGGTTGACCTACGTCAATATCTCGAGAAATAATTGTTCCATCAACAGGAGCTATAATTTTTGTATAACCTAAGTTTGTCATTGCAGTATTATATGTTGCTCTAGCTTGTGATATCGAAGCCCTTTGTGCGCCAATAGAAGCTTTTTTTGCTAAGTAATCACTCTCTGCCTGATCTAACTCACTCTTAGCTATGAAATTCTTTTGATATAAATTCTTATATCTGTTATATGTTTTTTGAGCCATTACCATTTCAGCATTTAATTTTGCTAAATTTGCTTCAGCGTTTCTAATTTGTGCTCTATTTTGATCTACAGAAGCTTGGAAATTTGCAGGGTCAATTTGAGCTAACAGTTGCCCTTTTTTAACTTCTGTATTGTAATCAACATAAATTTCTTTCATTAGACCTGATACAGTCGAACCAACACTAACTGTATTTACAGGATTAATTGTACCTGATGCCTCTACAACTTGAGTAATTGTACATTTTTCTAACTTTTGAGTTTGATATTGAACTCTATTTTTATATGCATTAACTCCAGAAACTGCACATATAAAAAGAATAATTCCTAACGGTATTATAACCCTTTTCTTGGCAAATTTAGTTATTAAATCATTCAATTGCATTTTATTACTTTCCTTCTAAAGTCACTGTTACTTGTTGTGGTAAAGCTATTACACTTTCAAGATTTGCTCTTGCCACATTGTATTTATAAATTGTTTCAATATAAGAAACTTGTGCATTATTATAATTTACCTTTGCATCTTGTAGTTGAATATAATCACCTAAACCTACATAATATCTACCCTCAGCTAATTCATAATTTTCAAAAGTTTGACGAACTTTTACTCCTAGAAGAGGGATTTGTTTTTCAAGTTCAACCATGTCTATATAAGCATTTTGAACTTGGAAATATATATCTTGGTTTAACTGATTTAAAGAATTTTCAGCTATATCAACTTGATATTTTGCAGCATCAACTTGATATTTTTGATTCATTATATTTAAAGAACTTGATAAATTTACTCCAACATTAAATGAATTTGTAGAATTGGTATCTCTCCATCCATAACCTGCTGTTGCATAAACTTCAGGATAATAATTCCTTTTTACAAATAACAAATTCTGTTTTACAGCATCTAATGTTGCATTATAAGCCTTTAAATCTGCACGATTTTTATAAGCCATCTTCATACATTCTTCAAATGAATAAGGAAATTCTGCTACTTTGTAATTTGTCAAAACTTCTAATTTTTCAACTGAAGAAATCAATTTTGCATCTTTTACATTAACAGGTAATTTACTTGACTCTTTTGGAGAAGTTTTACTAACCTTAGTTAAATCTACAGGTGCAACATTATCTTGCACATTGAACCCCTCAGTTCCTGCAATTGAGTAAGATGGTGCATGCGCAATATACATTGCATTATTCAAATTAACCAACGAATTTTTATATGCATTTTCAGCCTGAATTAACTGAATTTTGGAATCACTCAAAGTTACTTCTGCATTAACTAAATCGATTTTTGATTTCAAACCTTCATCAAAATAAGCCTTAGTTCTTAAATAATTTCGTTCATTTATATCAACATAAGCTTTATTAATTAAAACAGTAGCGCGTGCCGCTAACACTTCAAAATATCTTTGTTTAACTGTAAATGTAGTTTCTCTAACTGTATTATTAAACAAATATTCATCTGCAATCATATAGAATTTTTGCATTCTAATATTTGCATTTGTCCTACCGAAATTCCATATAAGTTGATTTAATGTAGCTTCTACTGAATAAGTATTTGTACTTGTTGTATATTTACTGGTACTATTATCATTAAACTTATATCCCGTACCAACCCCTATTGTTGGAAAAAATTCAGAACGAGCAATCCCTACATTCGATTTAGAAATTCCATAATTATATCTTGCATTTCTAATTGCCGGATTATTGTTCAAAGCTATAGCAATACAATCATTTAATGTTAGTACAGATCCTTTTTCAACTTTCAAATCTTCGATTGCACTAGCTGAATTCAAAGATAAAACTGTCACAAAACATAATGCTATTATAAAACGCTTAAGCATTGGTAATTTATAATCCTCACTAAATACATACATGTATATAAACGATTAGAGCATATATTTGTTCATTTTTCCTCATATAAACAGATTAAACAACTTACTTATATTTTTTATAGACATCCGACAATAGAGCAATAGATTTTAGAATTATTTTTTATATAAAACTTAGCCAAATCAAATTTGAAAATCACCCATTTTATTATTGAAAAATTTTTCATTTATTTGTAATAATATGATATAAATAAATAGAGGAGCGAATTATTATGAATAAAAAATCAATTATAACAATTTTAGCAATTTTAATTATACCGATTTTAGCATTTTTTGGACTAACATTTAATACTAAAACCGCAACATCTGCGCACGCGGAAGGAAAACCTCAGATAATAAAATTCTCATCAACAATGTGCTTAGAATGTAAAGAGGTAGAAAAAGTTTTTAAAGAACTACTACCAAAATACCAAAACAAAATAACTTATACAGAAGTAATCGTAGATAAACGAGATGATATGAACAATGACATGATAAAAAAATACAATGTACAACTTGTACCAACAATTATTATGTTAAATTCAGATGGTTCTCAGTATAAAAGAATTGAATCTGCATTACCAAAAGAACAAATGGAAAAATACATTAAAGGATTAAAATAATGGAAAGTTTAACTCAACTTTTTACATCACAAAGTAGTATCTATATATTATTTGGAGCATCATTTTTAGGTGGTTTGATCTCATCTATATCACCTTGCTCCCTATCAATGTTACCTCTAATCATAGGTTATATTGGTGGATATTCTGATGAAAAACCATTAAAAACACTTGTCCAAATGATATTTTTTGTAATTGGAACAGGTATTGTATTTTCAATAATTGGTGCTATTTGCGCTTTAACCGGAAAAATCTTTATTGGTAACCCATATTTTGCACTAATTGTTGCTTCTATTATATTGATTATGGGTTTAAAAATTCTAGATGTTATAGAATTTGAAATTCCAATGATTATTAAAGAAATTCCAAAGAATAACATAAACAATGAATTTTTATATCCACTTATTTTAGGTGCAATTTTTGCTCTAATCGGAACACCTTGTTCTACTCCTATTTTAGCAAGCATTATGGCATTTGCGTCAATTTCAGCAAAAATAAGTTCAGCAATAATAATGTTATTCTTGTTCTCTATTGGTCAAGGACTTATCCTAATACTTGCAGGATTTCTAACATCTAAAATAAAAACAAGCAAAAATTTTTATAATATTTCCGAAAAAATTATGAAAGTTAGCGGAGTTTTATTAATCCTTGTTTCATTATATATTTTTTATAAGATTTTCGGTGCAATCCTTGTAAAATAACCATTTATGTAGTATCATAATATCGTAAAATATACATTCCAAATCTTTTTATTTGGAATGTATCTGAATTAATAAAAACTTTTTACCGGATATTATGGAGAAAATATAATGAATACATTCGAAGGTCAATTAATTACAACAAAAGAAGATAAATTCTGTATAATTATTGCAAGGTTTAATGACTTTATCGGTTCAAAACTTTTAGAAGGCGCTATTGATGAATTAAAAAGACACGGTGCTAACCCTGACAACATAGACATCGTAAAAGTTCCAGGAGCATTTGAAATTCCTGTAGTAGCTCTAAAATGCGCTCAATCTAAAAAATATAATGCAATTATTACTTTAGGTGCAGTAATAAAAGGATCTACTCCTCATTTTGATTATGTTTCTGCAGAAGTTTCAAAAGGAGTAGCTCAAGTTAGTTTACAAACAGGTGTTCCTGTAATATTTGGAGTACTTACAACAGATAATATAGAACAAGCAATAGAAAGAGCTGGCACTAAATCTGGTAACAAAGGTGCTGATGCTGCAAAAACTGCAATCGAAATGGCAAATTTAGTAAAATTAGTGTAGGCCAAAATATAGCAAAATAGCTAGAATTTTGGAAAAGGAGTTAATATGACAGAAGCAATTACCGAGTACAGAAACGAGAATACAAAAGACATTGATTTGCTTTCTACCATTGATATGGTTCGTAAAATGAACGAAGAGGATCAGATTGTTGCAAAAGTCGTTGGTGATGAAGCTGCCAATATTGCAACTGGTATTGATATCATTGCCAAAGCATTTTTAAAAGGTGGACGTTTATTTTACTTTGGAGCCGGCACATCCGGAAGACTTGGTATTTTAGATGCTTCTGAATGTCCTCCAACTTTTAGCGTTGACCCAACAATGGTTCAAGGAATTATTGCAGGAGGTCACAAAGCTATTCTACACGCAGCAGAAGGAGCTGAAGATAGTTTTGATGCAGGCAAGAAAGATGCAAATGTTTTGACAGAAAAAGATGTTTGCGTAGTTATTTCAGCTAGTGGAAACCCTAAATATTTATTAGGAGTTCTTGAAAGAGCAGACGAAGTTGGAGCAGCTACAATTGCTGTTACTTGTAACTCTAGAGGTCATATTGCAGAAGAAGCAGGTCACGTTATTTGTGCAGAAGTTGGCCCTGAAGTTATCGCAGGATCAAGCAGACTAAAAGCTGGTACTGCTCAAAAAATGATTTTAAACATGCTTTCAACTGGAGCTATGATTAAAATTGGTAAAACTTATGAAAACTTCATGATAGACTTAAAAGCTGTCAATGAAAAATTAAAAGACAGAGCTATTAGAATTGTTTCTCAAATTGCAGAAGTTACTAAAAGTGAAGCTCTTGCGGCTCTTCTAAAATGCGATTGGGAAATTAAAACATCTATTGTTATGATAAAATTAAAAATAGATGCAGAAAATGCAAGACTTGAATTAAAAAAACACGGCGGAGTTTTAAGAAAAATTATTAACTCTGAACCTGTAGCGTAGGAGGATTTGAATAATGAAATTAACAGTTCTTGGAGCAGGATGTTGGGGGCTAACTTTAGCTTGGCTTTTAACAGATAATTTTGAAAAAATTACAGTTTGGGGTAGAGAGCAAGATATTTCCCAAGATTTAAAAGAAAATAAACATTGTTCAAAACCTCTAGAAGTTCAACTAAAAGATAAAGTTGAAATTACATCTAATATGTCAGAAGCAATTAAAGATGCTGATATAATTCTTTCTGTTGTTGCAACATCAGGAACTCGTGATGTTTGTGAACATCTAAAAGAAGCAGGTATCAAATCGGAACAAATCCTTGTTAATGCATCAAAAGGTATCGAATTACCATCTTTGATGAGAATGTCTGAAGTTATAAAAGATGTCCTACCAGAACAAAGATTAGCTATTCTTTCCGGTCCAACATTAGCTAAAGAAGTTTTACAAGGAAAACCTACAGCTGCTTGTGTTGCCTGCGAAGATTTAGAAACTGCTCAATTCGTACAAAAAGCTTGCAATGTTCCAAACAAATTCAGACTATATACAAATACAGATGTTATTGGAGTAGAATTAGGGGGCAGCTTGAAAAACGTTATTGCAATTGCTTCAGGTTTTGCTCACACAATGGGACTTGGGGATAATTGTTCAGGTTCTTTATTAACAAGAGGTATGGCTGAAATCGTTAGAGTAAGTATTCAACTTGGAGCTAATCCATCAACATTATATGGATTATCTGGTATGGGTGATTTAATCGCAACTTGCTCTTCTCCAATGTCTAGAAACTATACTGTAGGTTCTATGCTTGCAAAAGGCAAAAAGATAAATGATATCTTAGCTGAATTAGGTTCAGTAGCTGAAGGTGTTAAAACTTCAAAAGCAATCTGCGAATTAGCTCAAAAACTTGATATTGAAGTTCCGGTATCTAGTGCAATATATGAAGCTGTTTATACAGATATTACACCTGAAGAACTTTTATCAAAACTTATGAACAGAAAACTTAAAGAAGAAGAAAGATACGTATAATGAAATTTGCAGTAAGATATTTAAAAAATACATTTTATCCTCTAAATGTTCCGGAAACAATGAAATTGTCTGATGGACAAATGGTAATTGTTAGAACAGAAAAAGGTGAAGAAGCTTTAAAGGTTTTTTTAGTTAACTCTGAAGTTGAAAAACTTTGGGAAAAATCTAAAAATAAACCGGAACCTCTTCCTGTTATTAGAACATTATCTCATAAAGATTTACAAACTCTTGAAGAGATAAAAAAAGAAGAAGTTGAAGCATTTTTTAAATGTCAAGCTCTAGTAAAACAACACAAATTAGGTATGAATTTAGTTCAATGCCGAATCACATTTGATAGACGAAAAATTACATTTTATTATACCGCACCGGAAAGAGTTGACTTCAGAGCTTTGCTAAAAGATTTAACCCAAACTTTTACTAGAGTCAGAATCGACTTAAGACACATTGGTGTAAGAGATGAAACCTCAATTTTAGAAGGTGTTGGCATTTGTGGACAACCATTCTGTTGCTCTAGTTTCTTAAGAAAATTTGCAACAATAAATGTTAAATTAGCAAAAGATCAAGGTATGCCGATTGCTCCCGGAAAGATTTCAGGCACATGTGGCAGATTATTATGCTGTTTAACTTATGAATATTCAAATTATATTGATGCAGCAAAAGGTATGCCGCCTATTGGCTCATCTGTAATGACAACCGAAGGTCTTGGTAAAGTTTGCTACCTACAATTTATGAGCGGTAAAGTTGCAGTAAAATTAGAAGATGGTAAAACTAAAGAATTCGATAAAAATGATATAGAAATGGTTGATGCTGATGTTAACGTAGAGATTGATATTCCTGTTATCAACAATTACGCAGAAGAAGATGTACAAAATATTGATATTAAACAACTGGAAGACGATAGAAACAGTTCTACAGGAAATATTTAATTATTATTTATTTTAGATAGTTATACCAATAACTACCTTTCCCATCAGGTGCTTCATCTAATAATGCAAAATATGCACAAGCATGACTTGATGTTTTATTACAATATTGAGCAATCTCATTTTTATCAAAGAGATTTTTAGAAAGAGTCCAATATTCTTTACCAGTATATGGAACTACAGCATTTTGTGAAGTAAATACAAATACAAATCTATCATATCCCCAACGATTGGGTCTATCGATACCGTTTATATCTACACAAATCTTTGGTCCAAAATCAAAATTTTTATAGACACGCACTGTATCATCCATAGTATACAATCGTCCCACATCATCCAAGTATACTCGACTTGCATCACAGGGATAAGCCCCAGTAGAAATATACCCCTTCATATTCAAATTATTTATCTTATATTGCTCATCAAATTTAGTCCAATTATTTTGATCAGAAACAGAAAAGCCGTTATAATAAGACATAAATTTTTTCAAAGTTGCATCATTTCGAGATGCCGAATCTTCCTTATGATCTGCAATTAAATCATAATCATGAACTGAACTATCAGTATCAGCATAAAAAGTCCTTGCTGCTCGATTCAAATCAGAATAAGTTTTTTTTAATTGAAATTGCAATCTTTTATGAGTAACTCTTGACACTATTGTAGGAATTGTCATTGCGGCAACAACTCCTATTATTCCTAAAGTTATTATAACTTCTGCTAGAGTAAACCCAACTGTCTTATTCATAAAACCTCCTGCTATATTATAATTTATACTGAATATATTCAGCATAACACTGAATGTAGCATGTATAATAACAAAAATCAATATACTAAAATGTTTTGTATGGATATGACTGTTTATTATAAAGAACTCGCTAAAAATATGAGAGTTGAGCGTGCTAAGTTATAAATTTCACAATTAAAACTTGCAGAAATGGCCGATGTATCTTTAGATACAATAAACATGATTGAAAGAGCTGTAGGAAATCCAAAATTTTGCACAATTATATCTATTGCAAAAGCTTTAAATGTTGATTTAAATACACTCTTAAAATTATAAAAAAAGAGATGAAATAATAATTTCATCTCTTTTTTATTCTTTAATATTTTAAATCCTATTGTTGATTTTCATCGTGAAATTCAATATTTTGAGAATCTGCCATGCCTGCAGCTTCGTCTTCGCGAGCATTTTCATCAGCTTCAGTGATTTCAATTTCGCCTTCACCTTCTTCATTTGCCTCATCTTCTTCATGATTTTCATCATCAGAAGAGTTATTATCTTCCGCATCTTCAGAATTTTCAGACTCTGTATTTTCTTCAGAATTTTCATCTGAAGAATTATTTTCATCTTCGGCTTTTAAAGCTTCTTGGATTTCAGCTTCATCTTTTGCTCTAATTACAGGAATAGATAACATCAAAGCCATTTGATCACCTTCTTGATCAAAGTTCAATTCTAATGCATCCTTATCCATTTCAACATATTTTGATAAAAGCTCAACAAGCTCTCTTCTCATACGTTGTAACAATTCCGGAGTAAGATTTGTTCTGTCTTGCATTAAAACAACACGTAATCTATTACATGCAACATCTTTGGCATTTTCTTCTTTATTTTCAGTCTGTTTAAATAAGCTTAAGACTTTATTACATAATTCTTTTAAAATATTATCACTCATCTTACTTCTCCTTACCTATAAGGTGTGAGAAGAATTTCTTAACCTTATTCAAAACACTTGTTTCTTCTTCTAAATCTAAGAATGGAACATCGTTACCCATAATACGTTGAGCAACATTTCTATAAGCTCTACCAGCTAATGAATTCTCATCATTAACGATAGGTTCACCTTTGTTTGTTGAAGTAATAATACCAGTATCTTCTGGAATAATACCAATCAAATCTGCTGAAAGAATTTCAACAACATCTTCAACACTCATCATATCATTAGATTTAATTAAGTTTGGTCTTACTCTGTTTAGTAATAATTTATAAGATTTAATTTCTTCTTTAGCTTCCAACAAACCGATAATTCTATCAGCATCTCGAACAGCTGACATTTCAGGAGTTGAAACAACGATAGCTTCAGTTGCACCTGCTACAGCATTTTGGAAACCTTGTTCGATACCTGCTGGACAATCAACTAAGATATAGTCGAAATCTTTTTTCAACTTATCACAAATATCTTTCAATTGTTCTTCTGTTACTGCAGTTTTATCTCTTGTTTGTGCTGCAGCCAATAAACAAAGATTTGGATTTTTCTTATCCTTAACAAGGGCTTGTTTTAATTTACAACGTTCTTCTACAACATCAACAATTGTATATACAATCCTGTTTTCCAAACCAAGTAATAAATCAAGATTTCTAAGACCTAAGTCTGTATCAATCATAACAACTTTATTTCCTGCTTTTGCCAGGGCAGTACCAATGTTAGCATTAGTAGTAGTTTTTCCAACGCCGCCTTTACCGGATGTGATTACTATTACTCTACCACTCATTTATATCTCCTTAATTTTCTTCATGAATTTTTCTTATAACAATGCTGCCTTTATATGTAAATGCTTCTTCCGGAATATATTCACAAGATTTTTGAATATAAGGCAGATTAACTGTATCAGGTCTTCTTGCAAAAACTTCACCAATTCTGATTTGAACAGGATTTAATTTTAAAGCACGAATTCTTGCATAATTATTTCCTTCAGAACCAGCATGAGCAATACCACCCAAGATACCCCAAACTGTAATATCACCTTTGGCAATAATTTCAGCACCAGGATTAACATCACCAATAACAATAATATTTCCATCTGAAGAAATACTTTGTCCTGAACGGATGGTTTTTCTTAAATACAAAGTTGGAAGAGATTCTGCTTCATTTTTCAACGCAGTAATTTCTTCATCATTTTCTTCTTTTACTTCTTGAGCTTCTACTTGTTCTGCTATAACATCATTATGCTGAATAACAGGTGAAATTTCTTTTTCTGAAGAATCTTTAACCTCTTCAGCTTGAACATCTTGTTCATTTTTGTCTTCCGCCAAATTTTCTTTAGCAGGTTCTGCTGAAGCAGAATCTTCACCAAAAATATTATCTAAAGCATTAGCAACTTCTTCTGTTGGTTCATTAGTTTCGAAAGAAGGTGCTTCAATTTCATTTGTAAATTCTGAAATTTTTATATCTAAAGCTGTTGCTGATTCAAGAGTTTCAGTAGAACTTGTACTAATAAAAGCCAATTGTGATTCCATAAGCTCAACTAAAGCCTTGATACTTGTCAATTCAGCTTGAGATAAGCCAACTGAACCTAACTTTAAACAAATATGTTTACCTTTAGCTTCAGGCATATCCAAGACTCTTGAAAGTTCATAAATAATTTCAGAGGTTTTTCTTGCTGTGGTTAAATCAACGATAAAACCATTCTCAATATATCCCTTATCCATTTTTCCCTTTCCAAAATTCGGTTACATGGATAAAGTACACGAAACAACATAAGACTTCAAGAAATTATTTACTTTTGTTATTAAATATTAATTAGTTATGCTAAATATTCTTTTACAGTTGTATTATAAATCTTCTTAATAGCTGAAGAATATGTATCACCTTCGCAATAGATTTTACCAATAGCATCAATATTATTCATATCTGCTTTTTTTACAGAAGCATATCTTTCAGGGTATTTTGAAAGATTTCTTATTGCTACTTCCAAACCTTTTTCTGGAGTTGAGAAATATCCAAATCCATTAGAACTTTTACCCAAATCCCCAGCAGCTCTATAACCCATAAAGTTATTATGTTTAGCTAAATTGCTTGTACCAAAACCTGATTCTTGACCAATTATAGAAACAACAAGAGCAACATCAACATTATATTTTTGACATAATTCTGTGATTACCCCTTCTTTACCTATTAAATTTCCTTTTAATAATCCCGGTTTAATCTTTGATGATTGTTTATATCCAACATCAGATAAATCCTTGCTTAAATCATTTTTTTCTGTTGAGGTATTAACAGATGAAACTGAAGGTGTAAAACTTGGAAAAGATGGTAAGCTTGGTAACATATTACTTGTTAACGAACCAAATGCAGGAGTTGAATAAACAAATGTATTATTACCAACAGGTGAAATATTATTATTAAAATTAAAATAAAAATTATTAAATGCGTATGGATTTGAATACCCAAAAATATTTTGATAAGCACCAAAAACAGGAGTGAAAATTGAACCCATAAATGGATTTACACTCATAGGAGAAGTTGCACAAGCTAATCCTAAAAAGAAATTAGCTCTAGGATTCATAGCCATACACCCCATAGCAAATGGATTTGAATATGCATGAATATGATGATGAAAAACTGAATACATTTTCTTCCCCGCTTATAATATCCCCTGTATTTATATAAAGGTAAAAAGTATATAATAATTGCATAAACTTTAAGATTTTGTTAACAAATATTAATATTTTTAACAGTTTGATTAATAAAAAAAAATATGTTTATTATATATTTATAATAGGCGAAGGATTTATATAGAAATGTTTAACGAGACAAAAACACACGAAATCACAGTCGACGTAGTAATTTTGACAATTAAAAACAATGAAATTCAAGTATTACTTGTAAAACGTACAAATGAACCTTTTAAAGGTAAATGGGCTATCCCTGGTGGTTATGTACGTTTATCTGAAAACCTTGATGAAGCTGCTTTAAGAGTTTTGAAAGAAAAAACAGCAGTTGATAATATTTATTTGGAACAATTATACACATTTGGTGATCCACTTCGTCACCCAGATGCTCGTGTTATTACTTGCGCTTACTTTGCTTTAGTAAGATCTGAAGATATAAAAATTGTTTCAACTCCAGAACTAGGTTGGCATAAACTTTCTGAACTTCCGCCTCTTGCATTTGACCACAAAGAAATTATTCAATATTCAATGAAAAGAACCAGAGAAAGATTAGAAATTTGTCCGGTAGCCTATCAATTGTTACCTGAAAAATTCACATTAACTGAAATGCAAAAAGCATACGAACTTATCATGCGTAAAAAACTTGATAAAAGAAACTTCAGAAAAAAAGCTCTTTCTACTAATGGATTGATAGAATTAGAAGAATATACAAAATCATCTTCAAAACGTCCGGCTAGACTATATACTTTTGAAAATATTGAATTAAACTCAAAAAGAGCACATTTTATTAAAAAGGAGAAATCTAAATAATGGTTAATATATTATGGGCAATTGAAACAGTATCTGCAATTCTTCTAACAATTCTAATATTGTTACATTCACCAAAAGGTGATGGAATCGGAGGAATTGGAGGAGCTTCACACGTTTTCGCTTCTCAAAAAAGTGCTGAAAAAGGATTAAACAAATTAACAGGAATTGTTTGTGCAATATTCATATTATGCACATTTCTTATCGGGTTCGGTATTGTAAAATAACCAAACCTTATTTAACATTGTACTAGAAAATGCCCCGTAAATATTTATTTATTGGGCATTTCTTAATATAAAGGGAAATATATGAAAACAAGTACAATATTAAGCGGTCTCATAGTTACAGGAACAATCGTCAGCGCAGGTTCAATTGGACTAGGAGCTGCTAGCAAAAATAAGCATTTGCAAAAACAAAATATAAACTCTAAACTTATAAACACAAAAAAAATTACATCAGCATACTATAATACTGTGGATTCTCTTACTTTAAAATCTCAATACGAAAAAGTTTATCTGCAATCTATGAACTCTTTAAAAAAGGCTATTACAAACAATGACGAAAAAATAAAATTATTAAAGAATTCTACAATATAATATTTTTGTTCTAAAATACAACTATGAATACAGAAATTTTTGCAAGAAACACCCTATATTGGGGTGAAGAAAATCAAAAACTACTAAGATCAAAAAAAGTTGCAATATTTGGTTTGGGAGGCGTAGGAGGATATTGTGCAGAAGCTCTAGCAAGAGCCGGTATTGAAAATTTAACAATCGTTGATTTTGATACAGTGTCATTATCAAACATAAACAGACAAATTATTGCACTAAATTCTACTGTAAATCAAAAGAAAACCCTACTATTTGAACAAAGACTCAAAGATATAAACCCACAAATCAATTTGAAAATTATTGATGATTTTTATAATTCAGAAGAAGTAATAATAGATTTTTCTAAAGAACATTATGACTTTGTTGCAGATGCCATAGATACTATGCGATCTAAAATTCATCTTTTGGAAAGTTGCTATAAAAATAATATTCCGGTAATCAGTTCTATGGGTGCAGGAAATAGAATTGACCCAACAAAACTTTATATATCTGACCTAAAAGATATTGAAAATAAAAATGCACCTTTTGTATCTAATGTAATCTACCAGTTAAAAAAATTAGGTATAACTGAAGGTATAACATTTGTAACTAGTAGAGAAAAACCATTCGTACAAGATAAAATTACAGAGAACGAAAAAATTAAAACAAATAGTGGACTGGATATAGAATTTAATAAAATTACACCAGCATCAACTCCATTTGTGGCATCCACAGCCGGAATCTACATGGCTTATTATATAGTACAACAACTAATAAAGGATTTTAAATAATGAATATACTAGTAACCGGAGCATCTAAAGGAATTGGAAGAGTTATAGCTGAAGAATTAAAGCCTTACGGAAACGTTTATGTTACAGCACGTAATGAAGATTCATTAAAAGAATTTAATGGAAGCGGCTACTTTGTGTGTGATCTTTCTAATGAAGAAGAGCTAATAAAATTAGGGGATTATGTCGCAGAAAAAGAAATTGATATTCTAATTAATAATGCAGGTGCATATTTTTATAATGGAATTGAAGAAACTGAATTATACAAAATAAATCACTCACTAGCAGTAAATTTAAAAGCACCTATATATTTAATACATAGAACTGTTCCTCATATGAAACAAAATAAATTTGGAAGAATTATAAATATAGGTTCAATATCAGGCGTAATGGGAGAAGCAAATGCAAGTATATATTCAGCTACAAAAGCTGGCCTAATAGGTTTATCTAAAGCAACAGGTTTAGAACTTGCAGAATATGGAATTACGGTAAACACAATCAACCCAGGCTGGGTAGAAACAGAATTAGGAAAAAATTCTATAGAAGAAAGTGAATTTTCAGAAGAAGAAATCTTGTCTTGTATTCCTCAAAAAAGATTTGTAACTCCACACGAAATAGCAGGTTTAGTAAAATATTTAATTTCAGATGAAGCAAAAGGAATAACAGGACAATCTATAAACCTTTGTGCAGGTCTATCAGTAGGTATATAAACATTAAGAAACTTTAAGAAAGAAAAAAACTTACTAGCAAATTTTATTTTTTCAGTTTTTAACAACAATAAATACCCCAAACATAAAAACAGAAAGGAAAAATATGCAAGTAAACAATAACGTATCTGCTCAAAATTTTGGAATGGCTCTAAAACTTAGATCTTTTGCTAGTGATTATTTAGAAAAACAATCTAAAAATACCCTTGAAACTTTAGGAAAACTAGGCGAAGAATTTAAAGATTATAAACATTGGGATCTAGTTGTTGACAAACAAGGATATCACGTTGTCGGTAAAGGGACTTTAGGCGACCAATACGCAGAGATAGGAAAACCTGATGCGGATGCAAGCTTTATTACTGATTACTTCACAGTACCAGTTAAATGTGAAAAATTTGCAGATAGAGGCAAGGTTATTCAAAAATATATGGGTTACAGCAATCATGATGCTGCAGTTGAAGGATATAATAAAATAAAAAATGCATCTTGTGGTTTAGATAGAACAGCCGCATTTGTAAGAGAACTAGAAAAAATTTCAGCACAAAAAGCATACGAAGAAGCTGCTAAAAATGCTGCCGATGCAGAAAAAACAGCAAAAATCGACGAATTAATACATAAATTTGCTACTGAAGAATAAAATAACATAAACTCTAAACAAAAGTAAAAAATACCTGCTTACAATGTAGGTATTTTTTATTATTTAAAAATTTAATAAACATTCATAAAAAGTAAGGTATTATTTGAAATTTCACATGTTTATGAAATAATTAAAATGAGGCTAAATATAAAATAGCGATGTACATATAAATAAAAAAGGAAAAGAAAAAAATGGCTAGAAAAACTCCATTGGAAAAAATTAGAAACATTGGTATTGCAGCCCACATCGATGCTGGTAAAACAACTACAACAGAACGTATCTTGTTTTACACAGGTAAAACTCACAAAATCGGTGAAACTCACGATGGTGCAGCTGTAACAGACTTTATGGAACAAGAAAAAGAACGTGGTATTACAATCCAATCAGCAGCCGTAACTGCTACTTGGAAAGGTCACCAAATCAACATTATCGATACACCAGGACACGTTGACTTCACAATCGAAGTTGAACGTTCTTTACGTGTATTAGACGGTGTTGTTGCTGTATTCTGTGCAGTTGGTGGTGTTCAATCACAATCTGAAACTGTTTGGAGACAAGCAAACCGTTACGAAGTTCCTCGTATGGTATTCGTTAATAAAATGGATAGAACTGGTGCTGATTTCTACAGAGTTGTAGATCAAATCAAAAACAGATTAGGTGCTAACGCTGTACCTATCCAATTGCCTATCGGTTCTGAAGACCAATTCACAGGCTTGATTGACCTTATGACAATGAAAGCTGAAATCTATACTAACGACTTAGGTACAGATATTAAAGAAGAAGAAATCCCAGCTGAACTAGCTGAAAAAGCTAAACAATACCATGATGAAATGGTTGAAGCTATCGCTTCTGAAGATGATGCTTTAATGGAAAAATTCTTCGAAGATCCAGATTCAATTACTGTTGATGAATTGAAAGCTGTATTAAGAAAAGCAGTTTGCAACAACAAAATCGTTCCAGTATGCTGCGGTACAGCATTCAAAAACAAAGGTGTTCAATTATTATTGAACAACGTTGTTGATTATATGCCATCTCCAGTAGATGTTAAAGCTATCGAAGGTGAATTAGAAGATGGTACAAAAACTGAAAGACATTCTTCTGATGATGAACCATTCTCAGCTCTAGCATTCAAAGTTATGACAGACCCATTCGTTGGACGTTTAACATTCTTAAGAGTTTACTCTGGTAAAATTACTTCAGGATCTTATGTATTAAACGCAACTAACGGTAAAAAAGAACGTATCTCAAGACTTGTTAGAATGTATGCAGATCAAAGACTTGAAGAAAACGAAGTTTACGCAGGTGATATCTGTGCAGCAGTTGGTTTAAAAGATACAACTACAGGTGATACATTATGTGATGAAAAAGCTCCTATCATCTTAGAAAGAATGAGCTTCCCAGAACCTGTAATTTCTGTAGCTATCGAACCAAAAACAAAAGCTGACCAAGATAAAATGGGTATCGCTCTTCAAAAACTTGCTGAAGAAGATCCATCATTCAGAGTTAAATCTGATGAAGAAACAGGTCAAACAATCATCTCTGGTATGGGTGAACTTCACTTAGATATTATCGTTGACCGTATGATGAGAGAATTCAAAGTAGAAGCTAACATCGGTAAACCTCAAGTTGCTTACAGAGAAACAATCAGAGGTACAGCTGATCAAGAATCTAAATTCGCTCGTCAATCAGGTGGTAAAGGTCAATACGGACACGTTAAAATCAGAATTTCTCCAGCTGAAGAAAATGCTGGTTTCGTATTCGAAAACAAAATCGTTGGTGGTGCTATTCCTAAAGAATACATCGAACCTGCTAGAAAAGGTATGGAAGAAGCTTTAGAAGGCGGTATCTTAGCTGGTTATCCAATGATCGACGTTAAAGTTGAACTTTACGATGGTTCATACCACGAAGTTGACTCTTCTGAAATGGCATTCAAAATTGCTGGTTCTATGGCAATTAAAGAAGGTACTAGAAAAGCTCAACCTTGTATCCTTGAACCAATGATGAAAGTTGAAGTTGAAATTCCTGATGAATTCACAGGTACAATCATCGGTGATATTTCTAGAAGACGTGGTAGAGTTGAAGGCCAAGAACCTGTTGGTAACACAGGAAACGTAATCGTAAGAGCTACAGTTCCTCTAGCTAACATGTTCGGTTATGCTACAGACTTGAGATCTAATACTCAAGGTCGTGGTACATTCTCTATGGAATTCAAATGCTACGAACAAGTTCCTAAAAATATCGAAGATGAAATTATTTCTAAATCTGGTGCTGCTAAACAGTAAGATTAGAAATGAATATAATATTCGAAAAGACCTGATACGTTGTATCAGGTCTTTTTTCATCTAATGTCTTAAATTTTAAGTTTACTTACCGCCAGATCCTCCATATAAGAATTCATTTTTAATATTTGCCATTAATAGTTTAGTCCATGCTGATTCATAACCGGAAATTTCATTTAACTGAGTTTCTAAATTCTCTTTCTGAAGCTCTAGTTCTGATTCCCAGGAATTTATATTCGCCAGTTCAAATTCGTGATCATTCTGTAATTGTAATAATATTTCAGAATACTCTGGAGTACCATAACCATAATTTTCATCATAATACAAAGCACTCAATTGAGCATTATATTCTTGTTGAGCTTGAGCTGATTGACGTGTAGCAGATAACTGTTTCATTTGAATATCAGATAATTGTGATGAAATTCTACTTTTTTGTTTAGTATAGAATAACAAACTTTCTTGTAAATTCGAAATCGTCATATCTCTGTCCTCTTCTTATTAATCTCTCTTACATATATAAAGTATTTTTATTTTACCCAATTTCAAAGATGATATATTCTGTTACATTTGTTAACATTCAAAGAAAATAACATTTTGACATTACAAAAACTGTCATTAAAAACATTATATGCAATGGAGTGAAATATTTAATTTACATAAAAAATGTCAACACAATAAAGTTCCAATAGGACAAGACATAGCATACTGCCCAGATTGCGGTGAACTTATAGAAAACCATTGGTACATTACAAGATGTGCTTGTTGTGGACTAAAAGAAAGAGCAACAATAAGAAATGGGGAAGTAGTTCCTGAAGAACATTATTGTCAAAATTGTGGCAGCAAAAAATACATTGTAGAAGAAATAAAAAAAATAGATTGTATTAATATAAACTATGCAATAATAGTTAGAGAAATAGTAAAAAATGAAATGACAGAATATACACAAAGTTGGATAGATGCTATCCAAACATCATGTGACATACCGAAACTGCCGCAATAATCCCTACTAAATCAGCCAATAAACCAACGATTAAAGCATAACGAATTTTTGAAATACCAACAGCACCAAAATATACCGCCAATACGTAAAAAGTAGTTTCGCTGCTTCCAACCATAACTGCAGCCAATTTTGTTGCATATGAATCAGGCCCTAAATTATTTGCAATATCAGAAAATACCCCCAATGCTCCTGAACCTGATAAGGATCTAACAATCATTAATGGTAATACATCTGCCGGAATATTACACTTATTTAATAAAGGAGTTAAAAGATGTGCAAGCATATCAATTGCACCACTAGCTCTTAACATAGAGATTCCGACAATTATTGCAACTAAATAAGGTATGATTTTTACAGATACTTTAAAACCTTCTTTAGCACCTTCAGTAAATTCTTCATATAAAGGAACTTTTCTTACCAATCCATAAGTCAAAATTCCAACTAAGATAACAGGCAATGCCCAAACAGATATTAAATTAAGAAGCTTTACCATAACAAGCCTCCTCTTCTATTTTTTCAATCTGTGGTGGACAAATTTTTTGTGCAATTTTTGCCATAACAATTGCTGAAATAAAAGCAATTAGTGTAACCAACATTGTTGGAGCAATAATTTCAGTAGGATTTTTATAACCTATACCAATTAATATTGCCAAAACTGTTGTAGGAACTAACTGTAAACCAGCAGTATTCATAGCCAAAAATAAGCACATAGAATCAGATGCCGAAGTTTTATCCTTATTATATTTCTGCAATCTTTCCATAGCCTTTATACCAAATGGAGTTGCTGCATTAGAAAGCCCTAAAGCACTTGCTGAAATATTCATTGTAATATCTCCAATGACAGGAGAATGCTTTGGAACATCATTGAACAACAATTTAGTAATTGGACGTAATAACCTTGATATAATTTTCACAAGCCCGGACTTTTCGGCAATGCGCATTATTCCAAGCCAAAAGGCCATAACACCAATTAACGAAAAAGCTATCTTTACAGACAACTCAGCTCCAGACATAACAGCATTTACAACATCTTGCAACTTACCATTTATAGCCCCAATTACTATAGAAAAAACTATTAAAAAATAAAATATATAATTCATAAACCAATTATGTCATTAAATTTTACAAGGGTCAAATAAATATATAAATTTATTTCTTATCCCCATTAAAATAATCCATCATTATTTCTGTAATAAGAGAAGCCATTTTTCTAGCACCATCTTTTGCTACTTGAGGGGAATGAATACTTTCTATTTCATAATCATAAGCAGGACCATAAGTATCTTTTAAATTTTCACCTATAATAACACAATCTGCCGCATCACTTGATAAATATTCTCGTTCTGCAATCAAATCTTTATTTGGAAGATTAACAATTTTATTCATTAATTTTGCTAAATAAGAAAACATCTGCAAATTATTATCATTAACTTCTAATTCTCCATCCGCATCATTAATATAAACTTGATAATCAATATCTTTAGAATAACCACGTTCAATTACATCTTTCGAAACTTGCAAACTTAACATATCAGGATTATATGGATGTGAAAAATTCTTCAATCCAGTCTTTCTTATGTGATCTCTAAAGTCAGTTAAATCTTGTCCATATTTATCATCAGACAATTGAACATTCAAAAAATATTCATCTTCAACTTCGCTAAAACTATTTCTATCTTCTTCGTCTTCATACTTTTGAGCATATCGACGGGTTTCAAAACCCACATTTTTTATACCAGTAAAATGTATATTCATTTTATAATATATTCCCTAATCTACTACATTATTTTTTAAAAACTGTAAAATATATTTTTTGCCACAAAAAAAGGTAAGATTAAAATAACCTTACCTTTCTTTACAAATAACTTATGATTAAGCTTCATCTAAAGCTGCAACACCTGGTAATACTTTACCTTCAATAAATTCTAGAGAAGCACCACCACCTGTTGAAACGTGAGTGAAGTCTTCAGCTTTACAGAATTTTTTAGCTGCAGAAACAGAATCACCACCACCGATAACAGATACAGCACCATTTTTAGTAGCTTCAACAATTGCTTCTAAAACAGCTTTTGTACCATCAGCGAATTTAGGATTTTCGAAAGCTCCAACAGGACCATTCATCAAGATTGTTTTTGAAGATTTTAAAACTTCAGCAAATGCTTTTCTTGAATCTGGACCAGCATCTACGCCTTCAAAACCATCTGGGATTTCATCAATTTTAACAAATTTGTTTGTTCCATTACCTGAGAAATCGTCAGCAGCTAAAACGTCAGTAGCCATAACTAATTTAACACCTTTATCAGCAGCTTTCTTTTCAATAGCTTTAGCAACATCCATTTGATCATCTTCACAAATAGAGTTACCAATTTTACCACCATTAGCTTTTACGAATGTATAAGCCATACCACCACCGATAATTAAGTTATCAACTTTATCGATTAAGTTTTCTAAAACACCAATTTTAGAAGAAACTTTAGCACCACCAACAACTGCAGTAAATGGTCTTACTGGGTTATCTAAAGCTTGAGATAAACATCTGATTTCTTTTTCCATCAATAAACCAGCAACAGCAGGTTTCAAGATGTGAGCAACTTTTGCAGTTGAAGTATGTTTTCTGTGAGCTGCACCGAATGCATCGTTTACATAGAAATCACCTAATTTAGCAAGTTCTTCTGCAAATGTCATATCATCGTCTTTAGCTTCTTCTGCTTTGTAGTATCTGATATTTTCTAATAAAGCAACTTGACCATCTTTTAAAGCTTCTAATTCTTTATCAGCACCTTCACCTACAGGAGATTTTACGAATAAAACTTCTTCACCTAGAACTTTTGACATATATTTTGCAACTGGTTCTAGAGTAAATTCAGGATTCCATTCACCTTTTGGTCTGCCTAAGTGAGCCATAAGAATGATTTTAGCTCCTTTATCTTTTAAATAATTAACAGTTGGAAGAATTGCTTGAATTCTTGTATCATCTGTAACATTTTTGTCTGCGTCTAGAGGTACGTTTACATCTACTCTTATCAACGCTCTTTTACCCTTGATATCACCAAGGTCTTTAATTGATTTTTTCATAAGTGTTCTCCTTCTTAAAAGTACCGCATGGATATTCTACAAAAAACATACAACTAAAACAACATTAAAAACTCTGTAAATTATTGTAAAAAATATCTAAAAATTCATAAAGATTGAAACTTAAAACGTCGATAGTCAAAATGTTGACTATATAAAAACAATTATTATAAATACAGTAGAAAGGTAGTATAAGTATGACAATTAATGGAATATCTTCCGTCAATAATGCCGGAATTTGCGCCAATCAATCTAAGATAAGTGATTCAACAAAACGAAAATTGCAAGCACTTGGCATAGACCCAACAACAGTTACCAGTGAAGCTCAAGCTCAAACGCTCATTAATGCAGCTCAAGCAAGACAACAAGTACAACGAGCAAACAATGAAAGTAGCTCTAAAAACACAACTAGTTCAAGTGAAAGCGAATTAATATCTAAAGCTAAATCATTAGCTTCTCAAATGGGTGTGAGTGTTTCAAGCACAGAATCCTTATCTGATATATTAAATAAACTTTCTGGTAGAATAAGTGCAATGAGTGCTCAGCAAAACGCAGATACAAAAGAACTTCAAAAATATCAAGCAGAAATTTCCTCTATTCAAAGCGAATACTCAAGCGTAAAACAAAATCAAAATTCAATGTACACAGCTATGAATTACACAGCTAATATGAATAAATTCGCCCTTGGATTAACATAGAATTATAAAGAAAACAAAGATTTTAAGCCCTGTTGTATAAACAGGGCTTTTTGGCATAAAACAATTGACATAAAAACCTCAAGGTTATATCATAAATTTGTAATCCGTGAAAAATAGAGGAGTTATATGGAAAACAACAATACAGAAACTAAAAAATGCCCGTATTGCGGTGGCGAAATTGATTTAGATGCAAAAAAATGTAAGTTTTGTGGAGAATGGGTAGATGAAAACAAAAAAAATCTACCAAAAGAAATCCGCAAATTCAACTGGGGTGCATTTCTTCTAAACTGGATTTGGGGGGTAATGCACAAAAAATACATTACATTGCTAATTCTACCTGCTAGCATAATTCCTTTTATTGGACCATTAGCTTTAGCTATTTGGTTTGGTTTTAAAGGTAACGAATGGGCTTGGGAATCAAAAGAATGGGAAAGCGTTGAACAATTTAATGAAGTTCAAACTAATTGGGTAAGAATATGGTTAATCCTATTCATATTAGGGTTAATCTTCTCAATCAAAACATTCTTGTTCCTTGTATACATTGGAAATACTCAAATTTAACAATAAAACACTGTACAAAATTGCCGATATAGCTCAGATGGTAGAGCAACTGATTCGTAATCAGTAGGTCAGGGGTTCGATTCCCCTTATCGGCTTTTTGGTTTGTCTTTTATTTACAAGGCTTTTAGCTAACCATTTTATACTGAGTTGGCGCACACCGCACTATTGAAAAATTTCAGGTTTTATAGTTATAATAAAAATGCTAATGAAACAGTGATAACTTCTGACAAACCAAGTCTAATTTATAGAGCTCGTTTTATTAATTAAATAAACAATATGAACAAAATCTTGACGTCGGGTAAATCGACAGACTAAATAGAGAGTTAAGGTAAAAGTATGGAAAAAGTTTCATTTGTAATTATATTATTGGCCTTTTTTTGCCTTTTTGTTGATCCTTTAATTAAAATAATTAGATTTGTAATAAAACAAAAAAGGGCTTTTAAAATGTACCTTCAAGATTTTAAAATAGATTTACATTTTGCACAAGCTACTAGATTTCGAGAACAAGATGATGAAATCCAAGAAGGCGACTGCAAACTTGAACTTAATCCGAAAAAGTTTTTTATTAAACAAAATGATTTAGTTATTGAAAATAATCTTGATAATATTTATCGCATAGAGTTTTTTGATAATGAGGGCTATACATATTTTAAAATAGTTATGGCCACACATATAGAATATATATTTACAGCTTCAAAGAATAATGAAAGTAGCATAAGATTTATGATTGCAACTTTAAGTACTTTCTTTAAGCATTACGGAATCAAAATCGAAAATAATTCTAAAATTTCATAAAACACATAAATATTTTTACGAACTTAAAAACTTGTTTATTTAAGTAATAATTAATGGATACTTATCGGCTTTTGTTATTACTCTTAATAAAACTAATTTCCAAATTTTTTGAAATATTCTTTATTATAAGCTTCAATCTCATCTGCTACATAATATGGCAAAATATCTTCAGGGATAAAGTCTAAATATTCTATAGTTGCTTTTTTTACAGGTGTTTTATCTCCATAAAGATATTTATGAGTAGTTTCAGCAGCTTTAACAACTTTTGCCAAAACAATATTTTCAGGAGTTTGCTCTATTTTATGATTTTTAAGTAAATACTCATACATTGAAGCGTGTTTTATTTCAAGTGTTAAATTACCTTTTCTATCTCCACCTAAATATAAATCCACAGGATATATATAACCTAGCGGATATAAAGATTTTAACTTCTTTTTATTTTCATCAGACAAATTTCTGATTGATGGTCTTAAATATGTTGTACCAAATGATATTGAACTTACTTTCATACAAGTATTAAACCCAAGCATTATTTTTTTTGCTAGAAATTATTTATAATTTTTACAGCTCGATAATATATTCACAAGTTCTAAAAATACTGAATTCCAATTATCTGTATAATCAACTTGTAAAGGACAAACACTACTATACCAGCCTACATCATTGCCTTCGAGTTTAAACCAACGATAATTAGTTGATTTATTAAATAGTGCATAAGTTTTGACACCTAATGCTCCAGCAAGATTTAAAATTACATTATCCGTTGATATAACAATATCCATATTTTTTATTGCGGCTGCAGTATCAGAAAAAGTTTCAAAAGTCTTCCCTAAACTTTTTATTTTCGGATTAGAACATTCAATATCTTTTTGTAATAAATAAAAATCCAAGCATTCAACATTAGTTAAAATATTAAACTTTTCTATATCTATATCACGTCCGTTATAATTTGCATTTTTATCTCCGGAACAAGCTATTCCTACTTTCAAATTACAACTTTTTTCAATATATTTATTAGCATAGTTAATAATCTTATTATCTTCTACAGTCAAATATCCATCACTATATGGGATAGAATCAATCTCTGTTTTCAAAACTAAAGGTGCATCTAACAATGCCATATGAACATCAAATTCAAGATCAGCTAAATTCGTTTTATCTGATATAAGTTCCACTTTTTCAGAAATAATTGGAGAAGCTTTAATCAAATCTATCAATTCATCTTGAACAACAAAAATCACTTTATTTGCATATTTCGTTAACCCAGGAACAAATCGACAATACATAAACGTATCACCAAAACCTTGCTCATAATGGACTAGCAAAGTTTTATTCGAAATATCTGACTTCAAATCCCATTTTTTCTCTGGACAAATTTTTATAGGATATTCCAAATTTATATCATCAATATTAAATCTATGAGAAAAATACTTATGACCATCTCCAAAATTGCCACAACTTATCAAAAATGAACCATAATTATATAAATCAATTTCTGTAGAATTTAATGTCAACAAGTTTTTATAACAAGTATTTGCTTGTTCCTTTTTACCCAATTTTTCATAACTGAAAGCTAACATATGATTTATCAATCTATCATTTGGTTTTAATTTATTTGCTTTCTCATAATAAAAAATTTGATCTTCTAAACTTGAATCTCCATAAACTTTTTTATATAAATTGCCAACAATCGTATAAACAACAGGTTTTGTTTTATCAATTTCTAAATATTTCTCATAATACTTTATAGCTCGTTTATAATTTTTTACTTTTAAATTATAAAAATTCCCTAAAGTTATAAATAAAACTGCTTTATTCAATTCTTTTTTTTCATAAATAGATATAAATTTCTCTGCAATATCAATTAGACCTAAATCTGCACAAACTTCTGCAATTATTGAATAATCTTCAGCTAGAGTTTCAGATTTTACAATTAAAAATCGATATAAAACTAAAGTTTCTACATAATTTTTATTTTCAAAATTCTCTTTAGCATAATTTCTAATGGTTATAAAAAGTTGTTTTTTCATTTGTGCAGGTGCTTCCTGCTTCATTTCCACAAACTTTCTATATATACCTAAAACTTCTTGAGAAAAACAATCTTCTTTCAGTGTTGATAAAATATTTTTATCAAATTCTGACAATAAATAACAATCTAAATTATCAGAATAAAAACACTGCAAATCTTTCCTAAATAATTTTTCTAACTCTTCTCTTACCATAAAGTAATAATAACATAATATAAAACTTTTTTAGTACTATAAACATAGTACATTTATTACAATCTTGTAATATTTCTACTAAAAAGATAGCAAAAAAAAATTTTTATATGTATTATATAAGCAAATTAATCTGCACATTTTTGTAATTATTAGCTAGGTAGAAAGGATTTACATATGGGAATTTATCCAATTACAGGAATGGATACTCTTACTTACATGTATAAAAATTTGCCACCAAATAGCACTAGAAAATTAGAAAATTTTAATGGTGTAAGACGTTTGTCTATATTTAGAGGCAAAGATTACATGAATAAAATTACACAAAAACTTGATAGTAATTTAATGCTTATAAGAACATTAAAAAATGTAGGAACAAAAGATAACCCAGAATTAGTAACTGGTGGAGTTATGCTTAGAGCTCCAAGAGGTGACGTATTTGTTTATTATGATGCTTGGGGTGATTCTCAAAAAGGTATTCACGTTGACGTAAACAGACGTGATGGTTTCTTACCTTATCAAAGAAAATATAATAGTTGTATGGAAATGAGACAAGATAAGACATTCCTTTCTATACTTGAAAAAATTACAGGTAAGAAAATTTTATAAACTCAAATATTTCGATTATAAAAAAAGGAAGCTATAAGCTTCCTTTTTTTATAGATTACATTCAGCCGAATTTATTGTATCTTTCAATATTTCTACAAATCGTTTTGCAGCCTTTGTAAGATACTTTTCTCGACTATATACAACTGCAATTTCTCTTTTTGGATAAAAGTCTTTAATCTCAAAGAATTTTACATTTTTCAAATTATCTTTAATATAGTGCTGAACAAACAATTCCGGAATAAAAGAAGCCCCTATTCCGGCTAATATCATTGAATATGCTGTTTCTATATTATGACACTCTAATACAACCTTTGGCTCTAAACCACATTGCATGCATAAATTCCTCGATATTTTACCAATTTGTTGATTTTTAGTTAAGAAAACAAATGGTTTATCTTTTAGTTGTAATAACGAAATTTCCGGATATAAACATTCTTCATTAAGTTCGAAATTCCAAGATGCAGGTACTGCTAATAAAATTTTTTCTTCCGAAATTATATGACTTTTATACAAATAAGTATCTGGATTTGGAATATCAATTAACAAATCGACTTTGCCATCATCCAAAAATGCTTGTAACATATCTGAAGGATGCTCTTCCAATAAGAGTTTACATTGAGGGAATTCCTCTCTAAACTGTGTAATTACTGGTGGCAATAAATAAGTTGAACGATACGGAGACATTCCCACAACAAGTTTAACTTCTTTATTAACTGCAATATCAGAAATTCTTTGTTCAACTTGAGCTTCAGAAGCCAAAACTTTTTTTGCCCAATCTATAAATATTTCTCCAGCATAAGTCAACCTCAAAGGTTTTCTCGTAAAAAACTGAACTCCATATTCTTTTTCCAGGAGTTGAATACTTTGACTTAAGGATGGTTGTGATATAAAAAGTTTTTGAGCAGCTTTAGAAAAACTCATTTCTTCTGCTACTGTTAACAAATACTTTAGTTGATTAATATTCATACAAATCATTATATATAATTTTTATAAAAATTCAAGGTTATTATAAGTATAAGCTTATAACAATTATAAAATATACATGTTTTACAGAATAAATGTCGGAAGTACAATTAATAATAGAAATATAAAGAAAGCAAAATTATGAATTTTAAATTTACCCAAAAGTATAAAAATTTATGTAAAAAACTTGGAGAAAATAATGATGCCCTATATGGAGTTTTAACCATTGCTGCATCAAAAGGGATTCTCCGTCCAACATTTACAATGATGGATAAGAAACAAGATAAGGATTCAAGACGTTATACCGCATTTAGAGAAGCTACAACTGGAGTTGTAGCATTTGCTTCATACATAGTAACCCACAAAGGTATGAGCAAATTAATTAAACCTCTATGTAAAAAAGCTAATATTGTTGGTAAAGAAGCTGAAGTTGAAAAAACTTTATCCCTAATCAGCGTAAGTTTAACCGCTTTATTTGTTATACCTTACATTTGCAACAAAATTACAAAACCACTTTTAGACTTATTTACAAAAAAGAATACACATCCTAAAAGTGAAATAACAAAACCAGAAACTCAACCTTCATTTGGTTCAAGAAATAAATTATATAGTACATATACAAACCCAAAATTTGTTCGCCCTGCATTTACAAATTTTGGAATGAGGATAGGAGGATAATATGATAGATAAAGTCGCAAGTATTCTCACAAATCCAACATTTGTAAACGTAGCCCAAAACACAAAAGCTACAGTTACTATAGAATCTTTATTTAAAGCTACTGGTCGTCCTGCTTTCATAATGATGGACAATAATGTAGATAAAGATACCCGAAAATATGCAGCAACAAAAGAAGGTTTATATCAATTACTATGCTTAGGCATATATCTTACAATGATACCTTTAGTATTCAAAAAATACGGATTTAAAATTTCTCAAAAAATACTAAAGAATGAAAATTGTATTCCAAATTTCAAAAATGCAGATGAATATTTAAACTATTTAAAACTTGCAAATATGCCAAAAGAAAACAGAATTGGCAATAAATTACTAGATACAATTTCTAATACACTAAAAGAGAATCCAAATGCTAAGACAACATTAAAAGAAAATCTTTTAACCCTTGATAAACCAAAAAAATACGAGGAAGCAAAAGGTGCAATTGAATTAAGCTATTTAGTAGGAACAGTAATTGGTCTAGCTCTAATAGCCTCAGAACTAAGCAATCTAATCTTACACCCGATTATGCGAGGTTTAGGATTAGAAAAAAAACAAAAAGCAAACAATAATAATGTTAATAAGATAGATACTCAAGCATAAAGAAAGGAATAATAAATGAGTGTTTTTGAAGCTGGTATGATGGTATGTTTTGGAATAAGCTGGCCCGTTGCAGCTTATAAAACGTATAAGGCAAAATGCGTACATGGTAAAAGTATTTACTTTTCACTTTTAATTTTGCTAGGCTACATTTGCGGAATAATACATAAAATCCTATATAGCATGGATTATGTTTTTATTTTATATATCTTAAACACATTATTCCTGCTACTGGATATGTATCTATGGTTCAGATACAAGAACAATTCTCCTCAACCTGTAACGGTTGACTCCAATAACTAAAAAACACTTCCCTAGGTGTTGTCGTGGTAAATCCGAGATTTCGGATTTACCATTTATTATAATGAACTCTAGACATATCACTTCTATCTATAAAATGATTATGATCAGGACTATATCCTAATGCAATTACAGAAAATGGAATTCTATCTTCCGGCATATTAAAATATTTTCTAACACTTTCTACTCTATCTTCATGAGGATAAAAACCCATCCAACAGCCGCCCAAACCTTCGTGAGCAATTTGCAACAATATATTTTCAGTACAAGCACCCAAATCTTGAGGCAAAAATTTTAGCATATCTTTATTTTCCTGATGGCCAACAACAATTATAGTTACAGGAGCTTTAGCAACCATACCCGCCCACGGACTCATTTTAGAAACAGCTTCACGTTTATCAGCATCTGTTACTACCATAAATTCCCAAGGTTGTAGATTATGAGCCGATGGAGCTTGCATTCCAGCTTTCAAAATTCTTTCAATCTTTTCCGCTTCCACAGGTTTATCTTCAAATCTTCTAATCGAACGTCTTGTAAAAATCACATTATCCATATAAACTCTCCTATTCTATACAATAAAATAATGTACCACTTTATTGTATCAAAAAAGCGAGAAATTAATCCTCGCTTTTTTATAATTATCTAATAAAATTTGTCCATTGCACTGGTTCTTTTTCCGGAGGTAAGATGCCTGCCTTTTGAGCTGCTTCTTGGCATTTCAAATACCACGCCATATTTTTACCTAATATTCGCATAATTTGCATACCTTCTTCATCTTGCATTACTTGTTCTGGGTTTGAACCGTGCACCATATTCCAATATCTTGAAGATATTATTGGCATTTCTGAAATTGTAAAATACTTATTTATTTGATCTAATGTAGCTGTTGTACCAGCACGTCTTGCACTTGTAATAGCGGCTCCTGGCTTCAATCTAAATACATTTCTTGAAGATCCGGCATAAAATGCTCTATCTAAAAAGGTTGTTATAATACCACTTGCAGATGCATAATGAACAGGAGTACCAAATATAAACCCATCTGACTTTTCCGCTTTATCAACAAATTCATTAACCTTATCATTTATAACACATCGGCCAAGTTTTTTACAAGCTCCACAAGCCTTACAAGGTCCAATAGGATCAACACCCGCAAAGAAAATTTCTGTTTCTATACCTTCATTATTTAAAACTTTTGCAATTTCATTTAATGCAGTATATGTACATCCTTTTTCATGAGGTGATCCATTAAACATTAAAACTTTCATCTACTATACCCTCCTTCACTATACCCATTATTAAACTAAATATTATACTGTCAAGCAACACTAAAAAATGGATAAGAAAACTTATCCATAAGAAGAAGAGTGCGAGAATGAAATTACTCCCAAGAATATTTACGTCCTGTACTAACTTCTTCAATTTTTATAAATTTTGATAATATAATTTTTGATTCTAAATCTGTACAATGACAAGGATAAATATGCTTAATATTCTGTTTCTTCAAATACAAACCTAGTGCATTAATTTCCTCAACACTACGGTTAATCAAATATAAACCACCAATCATTGTATTAACTTTATCAACTCCGGTTACTTTTTTAGCATGTTCTATAATATTTTCAACACCACTATGAGAACATCCTGAAATTATAACCAAACCATCTTTTGATTTATACGCTAGAGCAGTTTCATCATGCGCATAATCTTTTTTAGTAGGACCACTTACTGGAATTTCTCCTAAATAAATCAAATTAGGAGTTAAATTTACAGGTTTTGTAGTCAATACAAGATTAAAGAACTTTTCAATTTTATCTTTTGATAGATGGAATGTCTCATCTGGTCCAACATTAGTATCTTGTTCATCTTTAAATACATCAGGATGAGCAATTACATTTTTTGTCTTAAAATTAATACCAATATATCTGAACTTTTGATACAACGATTGCAATCTTATAAAACCACCAACATGATCAATATGACTATGTGATAACACAATATCTGTTAATGGCTCTAAATCCAAATTCATTTTATATGCATTTTTTATAAATGCATCCGTACTACCGCAGTCGAACAACAATTTCATGTTCGCTTCTTCAATTAAAAATGATAACCCGTGCTCAGCAATTAATGAATTTCCTAGACAGGTATTATTGTCAACCAAAATAGTTAATTCCATGCATACATTTTAAATTATTTTCAGCTGAATGTCAATCGTAATAAAGGATTAGCGATATTTCAACTATAAAACAATATTAAAAAATTTCGTGTAAATCAGGATTGTAAAAGCTTTCGAAATATCAAAAAAACACTAAAAATTTTGCTACAAATGTAATAATTCTTAACACTTACCTTTTGTTTATTTGGCAAAATTATCCATTCAGCACCATTAATACTTTTATGAAAATAGAACACTCGCATAATATAAATCCATTTAAACAAACACAAATAAAAACAACAATAAGTTTTAAACAAAATACTGCACACCCAAAATTCATTACTCAAGACGAATTTGTAGTTAATAACTCATTTATAAAAGAAATCCATAAAAAAAAGAACAGATTAAAATCAATAGAATTTAAAAATCCAATACCCATCAATGAAGCTTTTAATAAATTATCACAATCCGACCCATATTTATTGAATGAATTTCTCTTAAATTTACATTCTTCAGGAGAATTAAAAGAACTTGGAAACATTCTTTCTACTCACGAAATAGGAAAAACTAAAGTAAAAGGATTGGCTGGAATGGGAGCTTTTGCTATGAGCTTTACAACAGAAGACGGAAAAATTTTAAAAATCACAGATATAGAACACTTCCCTGGGAATAGAACCCCAGCAGATTTTGACATCCCAATATTCAAACATGGTAAAATCGGTTCAAAACATCAACACTACCACTATTACCTTGAAGAATTCGCGACACAAGATGATATTACACAAGCCGAAATTCGAGAATTAGTAAAACATATAAAAGCGTTAGGCTATAAAATGAAAGATTATCTAACACATTATGATGACACTTATGAAAATAACAGCTACAGAACTGAACAATTTGGAAGAGCAAAAAACGGAAAAATTTACTTAATAGACCCAGGTTGCGCAATTGAAACTGATGAAGTTTTCATTGGAAATAAAAATTTCTCATTTAAACATCTGTTAAATAAAATAACTAAAAAACTAAAACTTTTTCTATAGTTAGCTATTTTCTAATAATCCATTCATGTCATCTATCATTTTATTTACATCAGAACGTATTTGATAGAAGTTAAATCGATACTGAGGATTATCAATATTACAATAACAACCTGTTAAATATCTGTAAACACCGTTGAGATCTCTATAAGCTTTTTGGAGTTTATCATTACTACATACTCTGGAAGCTCCAAACTTCTCAACTTTTATCATAATCTTATTTATATCATCCAACTCATCTCGCAAATCAGATTTATATTGAGATTTAACATCATGCCAGACTTCAACTTGCTGATTATCAAAACGAGGCACAAACAAATCTTCCACTAATGGTCTAATTTCTAGATTTGGTACTTTATCTTTATTTTTTGACAATGCAGTATCCAATAAATTAAACAGAACTAGCTTCGAATCCTTATTTGCATTTTTAATAACATTTTCAGGTAATGCTCCTAATGTATCTTTAAAATAATGAGCCTTTCCAACCATTGATATATTTTTAAATTTTGATACCAATAAATAATGACTAAATTTATTTACAATATCATTTTCATAAGTTGTTTCTAATCCATCATTTATATCAATTGAATTGACATCCTTAACTCTGGAAATAGCATTAATAAAATCTACGGCATAAATATTTCTCTTTGAATTTCCCCAAACTAAATCTGATTTAAAAAGTCTTTCTGCTCCTTTTAAAGAATCACCAGAAGAGCAATAATCTAATAAAATATAATTTTTACCTGAAGTTTCAATATCTTTTTTACTTAAATGCACAGATTCTAAGAATTTTAAAAATATATCAAATCCATCTTCTTTTTTTACATTTTCTAAGAATTTAGCATATTGCCAAGTTATAGGATCCTCACTAAAGAATCTCCTTGCATCACTCAACGGAACATTAATAACTTTATCTTCCCCAATTTTTAAACCTAAAACTTTCCCAACACTAGAAACTGAACGTCCTATAGGAACAACAACATAATTATCTTGTCCAAAACGCTTATCAAAAATTGCCTTTAAACTATTTGCAGCAAAATCATGCATCTCAGCTACTTTTTCAAAATACGAAGGGTTAGTTTCACTTAATATACTATATTCATAACGTAATCTATTTCTCTGCGTTAAGGATAATTTTGCATATTCGTCTTTTGAAAATTTTTCAAAAATATTTATAGGATTAGCTCTAAAATACTTAATTAGCAAATCTTTTCCAATTATTCCATTAAAACTAATGTCATTATTTTGATATAAAGATTTATCTACATAAAAATTATTTTGAGTAGTTTTATTATTAAAATTTGAATTTTTATTTGAATAATTATATGGAGTAATATTTTGTATACGCATAACAATTTATTTAACGTAGCTAAAAATATTTTTTGCTATTTTCGACAAGTAAAAAAGACTTACAACCTTAAAATAAAGCTGTAAGTCTTTTTACTATTAAAATATTTTATTAAACAATACCTTGAGCCATCATAGCATTTGCTAATTTTTTAAAAGCAGCGATATTAGCTCCTGCTACATAATTACCACTACATCCATAAGTATCAGAAGCCTCTTTACAAGCATTGAAAATATTTACCATAATTTTTTCCAATTTTTCTTCTACTTCTTCGAAAGTATAATAATATCTCATACTATTTTGAGACATCTCAATAGCTGAAGTTGCAACACCACCAGCATTTGCAGCTTTAGCAGGAGCAACTAAAACTTTATGTTCTAATAAATAATTAGTTGCATCTTGAGTACAAGGCATATTAGCACCTTCACCTACTGCAAGAACTCCGTTTTCAACTAACTTTTTAGCTGAATTTAATGTTAATTCATTTTGTGTCGCACAAGGTAATGCAATATCTGTTTTAATTGTCCAGACAGGAGAATCCTCAGATGTTCTTTCTATATATTTTGCATTTGCATGAACTTCTAAATATTCTTTTATTCTGCCTCTGCGAACTTCTTTAATTTCTTTTATAAGCTCTAAATCAATTCCATTTTCATCATACACACAACCATTTGAATCACTCATAGCTACAACTTTAGCGCCTTGAGCCATAGCTTTTTCACAAGCATATATAGCTACATTTCCGGAACCTGAAATAGTAACAGTTTTACCACTCAAACTATTATTGTTAGCGTTTAACATTTCTCTCATGAAAAATATCAAACCGTAACCAGTAGCTTCTTTTCTGGCTAAAGAACCCCCATAGCAAATATCTTTACCTGTTAGTACTCCGCCTTCATAAGCATTTCTAATTCTTTTATACTGTCCGAATAAATAACCAATTTCACGTCCGCCAACTCCAATATCTCCAGCAGGAACATCCACATCTTGACCAATATGTCGATATAATTCGGTCATAAAACTTTGACAAAAACGCATAATTTCGTTATCGGATTTACCTTTTGGGTCAAAATCACTACCACCCTTAGCTCCACCGATAGGCAAACCAGTTAATGCATTTTTAAAAATTTGTTCAAAACCTAAAAATTTCATTATACTTTGATTTACACTAGGATGAAATCTCAAACCACCTTTATATGGACCAATCAAAGAACTAAATTGAACTCTATAGCCTCTATTTACAATAACATTACCAGAATCATCTACCCATGGAACTCTAAAAGTAACAATTCTTTCAGGTTCTACCATACGTTCTAACAAAGACGCTTTCTCATATTCCGGATGAACATTTATAACAGGTTCAATTGTAGTTAAAACTTCTTTTACAGCTTGCAAATATTCCGGTTCGTGTAAATTTTTACATTCTGTTGCTTCAAAAACTTTTTTCAAATATTCGTTCATTAACTTCCTCTATACTTTCTATATTCTTATACTTCTTTTTATACAACTTTTTACACATAAATTCAAATTAATAACTATAATTGTAACAGAAATTATAAAAATAAATTTCCCAACCAAATAAATTATGCCAAGAAAGAAAAAATGTATTATAATAATCACACGAAGGAGCAAAGATGATAAAAAAACTACTACTAGGCCTTGCAATATTGATTATTGCAACACAAACACAAATTTTAGCTTGCGAACAACTTGAAAAAGAAAACAATATACAAACGCGAATAGATTCAATTGGCACAAACTTATTAAATACAAATAAAATTCCAAGAAGAATTATATTCACATATAATAAAAAAGAGAAAAAAGCTTTTTTATCTACTGATAAAGCTCTAACCAAAAGACAAATAATAATATATGATGGTTTATATCAATCAGTACAAACTGATGATGAATTAGCTGCAATGCTTGCCAGAGAAATTTCCACAGCATTAAAATCCTATGATGGTATGTGGGGAGGTACTCTGGATTCAATAGAAGTAGCTTTAGGCTCTAAAAAATTTGAAACTGTCGCAGATAAAAGAGCCGTAGACTATATGGTTAACGCTGGTTACAACCCAGTAGCTCTTATTATTTTTATAAATAAAACCTGTCCTCAAAAAAGATTTGATAGATTTTCAAGACACAATTTAACCTCAAAACGTCTTGCTAGAATTTACGAATACATAACTTATAAATACCCTCAATATTTAGAAAATAATGAGCTTTTTGAAAATGAATATTATCAAAACTTCTTACTTACATCATTAGAAAACAGAATCAAATTAAAAGAAAAAATCCAAAATAAATCCACCGAGGAAATAAAATATGAATAAATTCATATCTACATTACTGATTATTCTATCATTAGCATTACATATAAACATTGCATTTGCGGATACTATGGAAACAAATGCACCCTCAAACCCTCAAAAAGAAATTTCAGAATTACCTTACAATTATTTAAATACAGATTTTGTACCAATAAAATTAGCAATAACAAAAGAAATTTCAACAAAAGATGCTATCATTGAAGGTGAAACTTTAGAATTCAGAGTAATCAAAGATGTAATTTATAATGACACCGTAATTTTAAAAGAAGGTGACATAATAAAAGGTAAACTTGAAACAATAATAACAAGTGGAATGAACGGTTTTCCCGCAGAATTACACGTAGACAATTTTGAAATTCCTAACGTTAAACAATCACAATTACTAAGTTCATATGTCAAAAAAGGACAAAACAGGTGTCTTTGGGTTTACCCACTAAAATGGTCATTAACACTTATTCCTTTTGTTGGTTCACTAACAAACCTTATTATGGGTGGACACGCAAAAATTAAAACCACAGACATAATAACCATTTATTATTTCCCTAATTGGCGATAAAGCTATCAAAAAATTTTATTTATGATTTTTATAAAAGAAACAGGAGTAAATATGAATATACAACAGAACTCGCAAGTTTCTTTTAATGGGAATTTATATGGAAGAATGGGAAACCATGTAACCAAAAGTATTCTATGCTGCCCTCATGGTGATAGTAAATTTGTCAAATTCATTGCAGAACTAGGGGAAACAAAACCAGATAGCTTAAAAATATCAACTAGCAATCAAGGGTTATATAAAATAATTATAGAAACAGATCAAGTTCCACACTTAAACCCTTTTGAAAAAATATTTTATAGATTAAGCAAACTGCAAACAAAAGCTCTAAAATTAAGAAATGAAGGAAAAATCAGCAGCCTGATATTCCAACTAAATGAACTTGAATATAGAAATCTTCGCGACAATTACCTCTACATAAGCACAAAAACTTTGGATAAATTTGCAAATACAATCAGAAAAAATTTACCAAAAGAAATGAAACCTTTTTTAGATGAATTTTTCAAAGCTAAATAAAAACTAAGAATTTTTACTACTCATAGCCTTGTACCAAGCAAATATTCCTGCACAAGCACCAATAGTACCATTCATTGCTAAAGAATTTTTCATTGGAGACTTAGAAAAAGTAACTTTTCTTGATAAAAAATCCAAAACAACGCCAAAAGCAAACCATGCTCCTGCTGTAGAAACACCTTCTTGTACAGGATTTGTATTTTTATTTACATTATTATATTTTGCCTGTTTTCTACCAGTAAAACGAGATTGAACAACGTTTATAGCTTGAATTTTCATTTTATATTACGACTTTCGATTTATAATAAATGGGGATTACTTAATGTGATGTTAAAAAAACTCTCGAAGAACGAGAGTTTTAAAATCTGGGGCGGAAGGATTCGAACCTCCGAGATGGCTGGACCAAAACCAGCTGCCTTACCACTTGGCGACGCCCCAATATTTACTTGTCACATTTATTATTCTACTCTGTAAAATTTCATTGTCAATATTATTTTTATAGAATATTTTCAAATGGCGATTTTTCTTTTGCAAAACAACATTCAACACTATTTTCTAATAGTGCTGCAAATACAGGTAAAATTAAGATTTCTGATTCAAAATGGCCTATATCATATACAACAATTTCACTATCTAAAGCGGTATGGAATTTCAAATCACCTGTAACTAAACAATCAGCACTTAAAGCTTTTGCTTCTGAAATAAATTCAGAACCACTGCCTGCACAAAATGCTATTTTATATAAATTTTCGACATTTTTATTATTTATAATTCGCGCATTTTTAGAAATATTAGAAATAATTTTTGAAAAATCACTAACTCTAATTCCATTTTTAAATTCTACAAAACGCAAAAATTCATGCTCAATATTAACAATATTATTTTCCAGACCTAAAGTTTTTATAATAGTATCTGTTGTCCCACCTTTAGCTTTATCCATATTTGTATGAGCACAATACATATCTATATTTTTCCAATTACAAGGTACAAAAAACGCAGGATGATGAGAGATTATCATATCACAGTTTAAATTTTCTGCTTGTAGAACAATCTCATTAGTTGGAGTTAAACAAAACATTACTTTAGAAACATCTTTCCTTCCGGTTTCAACCAACCAACCTGAAGCATCCCAACCTTCCGCAGTTTCAAGAGGTGCAAATTTTTCAATTCTTTGAACAATTTCGTATTTATTCATATATGTACTCTAAAATTTTCCTTGCTATAACATTCTTTGAGGCTTTTTCAATTCTTTTTAAATTACCATCCTTATCTAAAATTGTAACCTCATTATCTTCTGAAGAAAAACCAATATCCTTACGCGAAATATCATTTGCAACTAAAAAATCGCAGCCTTTTTTTCGAATTTTTTCTTTTGCATTTTCAAGTAAATTTTCACTTTCAGCACAAAACCCAACTACAATTTGAGAAGTTTTCTTTTCACACAAACCTTTTAAAATATCCGGATTTTTAACTAACTCTAAAGTTAAATTATCCTCTGCAGTTTTTTTCATTTTTTGCTCAGAATAATTTTTAACTCTATAATCAGCAACAGCGGCAGCCATAATAACTATATCTGAAGTTTCAAACTCATTATCTATAGCTTTTTGCATCTCAATCGCAGATTTCACTTTAACAACTTTAAATGGACCTTCAAAAGTTTTTGTAGATATCAAAACAACTTCAGCACCCATATCTCTAGCTGATTTTGCAAGCGCACACCCCATCTTACCTGAAGAATAATTTGAAATATATCTAACAGGATCTATATCTTCAATAGTTCCACCAGCTGTTACAACTACTTTTTTACCTTTTAATTTATGTGAATAATTTAAAGATTCAACTACGGAATCATAAATTTTATCGATAGAACAAAGTCTTCCTTTACCAATATAACCACAAGCCAAAAATCCACTTTCTGGCTCCAAAAATTCTACCCCTAAACTTTTCAACTTTGAAATATTTTCTTGAATTATTTGATTATTCCACATATTGCAATTCATTGCAGGTGCTATAATCATTTTTTTTGAAAAGGCACAAGCGATTGAAGTTAACAAATTATCAGCAATACCTTGAGCTATTTTTGAAATTGTATTGGCGGTTGCCGGTGCAATAACCATAACATCAGCTTCATCCGCTAATGAGATATGCTCAGGTCTCCAATTTTTAACATCAAACTCTTGAACATAAACTTCATTTTGACTTAAATTTTGTAATGTAAGTTTAGTAACAAAATTCAATGAGTTTGGAGTTGCTACGACCTTTACATTTGCACCATTTTTTTTAAATTTTCTAATTAATTCACAAATTTTATAAGCCGCAATCCCGCCAGTTATACCAACTAAAATTGTTTTACCATTAAGCATTCTAAGCTAATTCCTTTTTAGTAATACTTTCGATTTCAGAAATTGCACGTTCTAAATCATCATTAACAACTACATAATCATACTGCTTTGAACGTTCCAATTCTATTTTTACAAAATCTAAGCGCTTTTGGATAGTTTCTTCATCTTCTGTATTACGACCACGTAAACGATGTTCCAATTCTTCAAAACTTGGAGGAGCTATAAATATTAAAACTGCTTCTGGCATTTTTTTCTTAACTTGCAGTGCGCCTTGAGTTTCAATTTCTAGAATTATATTCATACCTTCTTCAAATTTCTGATGAATATACTTTTGTTTTGTACCATAGAAATTCCCAGCAAATTGAGCGTGTTCTAAGAATTTATCTTTTTTTATACAATCTTCAAATTCTTCTTTAGTTAAGAAGAAATAATTAACACCATCAACTTCACCAGGTCGCGGTTTTCTTGTAGTACAAGAAACTGAAAGCATAAAATCTTTAGAGTTTCTAGCCATAAACTCTTTCAATACAGTGCCTTTACCAACACCTGAACATCCTGAAATTACAAATAATTTTTTATTCATAGAAAAATTATACTATGAAGATGGAAAAATTAAATAATTTTATTACATAAAAATTATTATAGGAAACATATTTTAAGAAAATTTAGGAAGGTTCGGAAACGCAGTTTCTGATAACTCGTTCCATTCAGTCGCGTTTT
>CAJMPQ010000015.1 GCA_905215335.1 uncultured bacterium
CATCATTATTTTCAAAAATTCTAAAACCATATGAACCTTCTTCATCATAGTGTTTTTTTTCTACAGCTGAAGTTAAGAGTAATAAACAAATTGTACTTAGTTGAAATTTATAGAAAGAAATATATGGATTTATAACGTGTTTGAATATAAATTCATATACATATTTATTTAAATCTATTCTCATATTGAGTTGTGTTGAGGATAATCCAAGAATGATAAGAAAAATTACCATAAATATAATACTAAAATATCCCATTAATGAGATTAAATTCCAACTAATATATTTTTTGAATTTTGTTATTTTCATTGTTTTACAATCCGGTCTTACTAGATAGATTTAATACTTCTATAAAAGATAATACTGATGTGAATTCGTCAAATAAGTGTTGATATTGACTTATATCATCTATTCTTCCAAATAAATGATTCATTTCAAAAAGGTCTTTGCGGGTACTTAATAGTATCAATAATGAGTTTTGATAAATAGAACATTTCATATTTAAAATACCAAAACTTGTCTGTATTTGCATAAATCTATTTAAAAATGCTGCATTTAATAAATATCGAGCTTCAATTTGTCCATTTGAACCTTTTTCCACCCAGACATCATATTTTTTATTAAATTTTTCATATTCAAGTTCTACTTTTTCAAAATTGTCAGGAATTTTAGTCAAAGATAGTTTTGATAAAATTAGTACTCTGGAATTTATTTTTTTATTCATCTTAAATTCCATACCAATACCTTTAAATAAGGTTTGTTCTTCTTTAGATTTTCCTTTAGTAATATATCCAAATTCAGTTTCATTTATTACAAAACATACATTTTTATATGTACCCCAAAAACAATCATCATCATTTTTATAATGTACAGGTTTATCAAACAGTTTTGAATTTTCAAAAACTGATTTTGGTATTTCATATGCTTTGTTTTTATTTTCTTTTTTATTTAAAATTTCATCAGCAAATGTATCTTCATCAGTTTTGGATATGTATTGTATATCACCAAAGGTTGCAATTAATTTTTGGAATAAAGTTTTTTTAATTCTATTTTGATAGCGTTTGTTAGTAATACTAATATTTCCCCACACTACAAATAAAAATATTATAACTGCAAATATACAATGTATTTTTAAATTGTAATCTGTTTCATGTTTTCCAGGAACAAATCCGATTAAAGATATGCCGAAATAACACATAAAAGCTTTCCAGCTAATTAAACTTAATCTTTCTTCCTTTTGGATAGCTTCCCAACTTTTAAGATTTTTCTGCATTATCTTTGCAAAATTTATTGCAAAGTCATTTTGATATTTATCTAAACATTTGGTTGTTTTCATTTATTTATATTATTTTCCTATTTCCAAAGCTCTTTGAGCCATTGATTTTGAAATATTTACTAATGCAAGGTTAGCTTCATAAGCTCTTTGAGCCATTAAAGCATCAGCAATATCTACCATAGCGTTAACATTTGATGCTCTAATATAACCATTTTCATCAGCGTCAGGGTGTCCGGGTTTATAGATTTTTTGACCAAGTGTCGGATCTTCTACAACACCAGAAAAGCTAACACCACCTTGTAAATATGGTAATGTTCCAACTCCAAAAACATCTTCTTTCATTGTATTCATTAAGCCATGAAAAGAAACATCATCCACAGCATTTAATACTGGAATTTTTCTAACATAATTCGGTGTATCAAGGTTTGCGATATTCTTTGCGTGAATATCAATTCTTTTTCCATGAACTCGTAGAGCGTTTGCTCCCATATCCATTGAATCTAATATACCCATTTTATATCACCTGCCTTGATTATTTACCTACATTGATTACTGTTTTCATTTCAGTAACTATATTTGTCATTCTTCTTGTTGCCATTGAATAAAGAATTGAATTTTCCTGCATTTGTAAAAGTTCATTTGCAGGATTTATAGGACCTTCTTCTTGATCTGTTGCGATTGCAGATGGTCCAAGTTTTTCGGAAAGACGAGTTTCCAATGGACTATTCATTGTGCTCAAGTATTGTCCAAAGCTTATATCTTGTCTGATATAGCCAGGAGTGTCCATATTCGCAATGTTAGAACCGATAGCTCTTTGTCTTTGAGATATCAAGTCCATCATTAATGTTACTTTGCCCATACTATCTAATGAAGTATACATTGCAATTTACGCCTTTCGTTACTTATTAACCTTCTCTTATGTTAATTGATTTATTATACATTGTGTCTGCAAGTTTTAGCATTTGCATACTTGCAAGCATTGAAGCATTTAATCTTAAAAGATCTGTTGCTGATTGATAAATACTTACATTTGCTCTTTCTAGATTGTTTTGTTTTATACAATCGTGGTCTTTGATTAAATGAGCTTCTCCGGCATCTGCAGTTGCAATCAGTCTATTCATATCAGAAGCTTGCATACCTGCAGGGTTGTCAAATTGGATAAGAGGTATTGTTCCTACTTTTTTAGCTTTATCTCCTCTTGCTCCGTAAACTAAAACATCGCCGTTTGTTTTAATTTCAAACTTAAAGCAATTTGATGGAATTTTTATACCTTCACCAACAAGCCAACCGTCACTTGTGGTTAGATAACCGTTTTTACCTTGTCTAAATGCTCCGTCTCTTGTGTATTGAACTTCACCTGATGGAGATACAACAGGTATAAATCCCGGGCCATCTATAGCTACATCATAAGGATTGCTTGTAATTCTTATTGAACCTTGTGAATAATCAGTCTTAACTGTTCCTGTTAAGTAGCCATCTTCTTTTAGAATTTGTTCAAAAGTTACTTTTTTATAACCATTAGTATTTACGTTAGACAAATTGTTTGCGATTTGTCCGAAACGTTCAAATTGAACTAATGCGTTATTTGTACCTTTTGATATAATTGCTTGTAAGTTATACATTTATGAAACCTCTATCTTAAGCTTGACTTAATTGAGAAATTGCTTTACCTAAATTAGCGTTTTGAAGCATAAACATTTGTCTATTTGCATCAAAGTTTTTCATTATTGGCATCATTGTAATAAATTCGTATTCCAATGATACGTTAGAAAATTCGTTATAACCTTGTTTTACGTTTGGGTCCATAACTAATGCGCCTGTTGTATCAACAACACCAAGTTGCCCGATATTCATAATTTTGTTTGTTTTTGGATTAAACATACTAATTTTACCGGAACGATCAATTTTCACTTGTTTCAAATCTTGTGGTATATATGGAAATTTGATAGGTACACCAGCATTTGATAAGACTTGAGCACCTTCCAAGTTTGTTAGAATACCATCTTTATTAATTTGAAAACGTCCATCTCTTGTTAGTTTTATACCGTTTGCTGATTCTGTTTGGAAGTATCCTTTATTTGCCAAAGCTATATCTAATGGGTTTGGAGATACACTGATACGTCCAACTTTATCATCTTTAGTTGTTGATAGTGCATGTACACCAAGGTATTCTGCAAATGAAGATACTACGGCTTCTTTTCTTTGATAGCCGATTTTATCAAAACCTCCAATATTTTCATTACTAATACCAATTAACTCACTATCCAAGTGCATAGCTCTTATAGATGTGGTTAATCCGTTTTCATTGTAATGAATTCCGCCATTTATTTTCATATTACTACCTCTACATGTACATTTATTAATTATTGTCGGATATTTTGAATTATTTCTCAATTTTTTCGACAAAAATCATCTGTTTGTACGAGTTGTACATGAATTTAATGTATTTTTAGCGAAAGTCAACTATTGTTTAATAGTAAATGTAAAAATGTGTAGCGAAAAAGAAAGTCTCATCAAATTGATAAGACTTATAAATATACATTTACCCCACCTGTATGTTACCATATAATATTTTTAATGTCAAGTCATATACTTATATTACAATATATATTTTTTAGGATTGAAGTTTTTTTTAAATGGTGTAAAATACTGATATGAAAAAGGTTGGTTTGTTATTATTATTTTATTTATTATCAGTATTACCAAGTTGTGCTAATAATGAATTGGCTTTGGGTAGTAATAATGACATATCAAAAGATATTGTTTTTGTATATCATATACCAGATGAAGAACCTTCTGATACAGATATCTTAGAAGAACAAGAATCTCAAATTACAGATATAACTTCAGATGATGTTACCGCTGATACTTCAGGTGTTTCAGAAGAGCAAGATGTAGATGCAGATGACGTTAGCGATGATACGATTGAAGAGTATCATTTAGATGATTTATATACTGATGTTTTAAAGGGATATGCTGAATATAATGAGGAAGAAGAGGATGCTGTAAAGTTAGAATTTTTAGATAATAATGTTGCTAAAATAAATATTAAGCAACCTGCAACTATTTTAGAAAAAGATTATACTAATTTAAAATCATCATCTCTTAACTTACAAAATAAATACTCTAAGTATAAAGCTCCTGAGTATTTTATTTCTCCAATATCACAAGAAGAATATGAGCAATTTGGACATTTTAGAGCTGGAGCTAAGTATGGACATGAAATTTATTATGCTGAATTAGAACAGTCATCAGGTGTTTTCTCTAGTTATGATTATAAAAATTTTAGAATTAGCACTTCTTATATGAAAACAGTTAATACTACTAATAATAATTACAATGATAATTTTTATCTGGCTCCAGAGTGGAAAGTTAATCAATATTTTTCTATAAAAGAAATATTATCAGCTGATGTCACTAAAAATAGAAGAAAAACTGAACTGGTATTATCTATAAATCCTTTTGGAAAAAAAGATGTTGATCGTTTTCTAATTGAATTAGGTACGAGTCAAACTTATTATTTGGATGATGATACAGTAAGAAATAAATTTAAGTTCTCTACAAATTTTAAATTGTAAATTTATAAACATATTTTTGTCTATGTTAAGAGTTTTGTTTATAATTGAAATAAGAGGGACCTTATTTTGACAATGAAACATCAAAATCCAGATTTGAATACTGAACAATCAGAAAAGAATATTAAACATAGTCGTAAAACAGGTTTTTATTATTCATTTCTGACACTTGTTTTGATTTTTTGTTTAATGCAAATAGGATATGGTGCGATTTTGAATGTTTCTAAAATTATTTCTTACCAAGGGAAAACTGTTACTTTAGAAAATTTATTAAAGAAAGCACAAATTCGTAATCAAGATTTAAAATCAGAAAAGAAAATGATTACATCAGATAACAGTCTTGAAGGTATTGCCAGAAATAATTTAAAGATGGCTGGAGAAGACGAGGTTTTAATTATAATCAATAAAAAAGTGGAAGAACCTAAGAAAAAGAAAAAAACTTGGAAGTTCAAAAATCCTTTCAAAAAGAAAGAAGAAAAACCTGCAATTCCAACGGGTAAAATATATATTCCACAAGAAGTTGTTGAAGAATAGAAATGGATAAGTTATGGAAAATAGTCAAAGTTTACAATATATAAAACAAGCTTTTGAATTGAAAGAACAAAAATATTATAAACCGGCAATCGAAATGCTTTATAAAGCTTTGGAAATTGAAGGTGATAATATTGAAATATTATTTCAAATAGGTGAGTTGTATTTTTTGATTAATAATTATGCAAGAGCTTTGCAGTATTTAGATAAGGTTTTGTCTATAAATCCTGTTCATGTTGATAGTTTAAAATTAACCAGAACAATTAAAGAAAGACAAGGAGATTTAAGTGCTGTTTTAGAAATATCCAAAAAGCTTTATGAAAATAATCCAAATTCAGAAAGTCTAAAAAGTTTAGTTAAAATTTTAGTAAATCTAAAATTGTTCGATGAAATTGAAAGTTTTAAATCTTCTGAATTTTTTAATACTGATGTAAAAATAGAATGTGCTAATGCGTTTTATAATAATGGCGAAATTGAAAAAGCTAAAGATTTACTATCTCAGTGTGATGAAACAAATGAACAAGTTTTGTTATTACAAGGTAAAATATATTTTGATGAACAAGAGTTAGATAAAGCAAATGAAATTTTTAATCAAATCGGTAAAAATTCTCAAAATCCTGAAGTTTTAAACTTTTTGGGATTATTTGATTTGGAAAATATGAAATTTATTGATGCAATTAAGAATTTTTCAAAAGCTATAAATATTGATAAATCTAATTCAAAATATTTTTACAATTTAGCTAGTGCATATTTTTATAATGGTTGGTTAGATGAGGCGCAAAAAGCTTATACCAAAGCATTATATTTAAATCCTGATAATTTAGATTATAGATATTCTTTAGCTTATTTGTATTTTGATAAAAAAGATTTTGTAAAAGCTAATAAAGAAATTGATGCAATTTTAGACATAGATGTAAATCATTCTCAAGCTAGAGTTTTAAAAGCTTTATTGCTTGCCGAAAACAAAGACTTATTAGGAGCTAAAGCGCTTTTAGAAGAAAATATTCAAAAAGGTATATGTGATGATTTTACAAAAGTTTCTTTGAGTAAAATTTATGCAGAATTAAATATTTTTGATAAGGCTAAAACTGTTTTGAGTGAAATCATTGAACATAATTCTGATAATTTAGATTATTTAAGCGATTTAGCAGAAATTTATATTAAGGAAAAGAATTATGATAAAGCTTTAGAAATAGTAAATAAAATTATTGAGCATAATTCTAATTATATAGCAGGATATATTATTGGTGCTAAGGTTGCTTTATTAAAAGATGATTTGGAAAAGGCTAAAGACTATTCTCAAGAAATAATATCATTAGATATAAACTGTTCTGAAGGTTATTATTATTTAGCTTTAGTTCGAGAAAAAATGAATGATTTGGATGAAGCTATTGAATGTATGAAAAGAGCAATTCTTTATGATTTGAATAATTCAAAATATTATGCAAAAATGAGTGAATTCTATAAAAATAAACAAGATTATAAGACTGCATTAGAGTATATATCTGAGGCTGAAAGTCTTGATAATTCTAATGAATACAAATTTATGTATTCTGAATTAGTTAAATTGAATAGAAAAAATAAAAATTAACAAAAATTAATTTGATTTGCTCATAAACATAAATATAATACTTACTATGAAATAGTATTAAGAGGTAGCCGAGTATGGAAGTTAAACAATTTTTTAAAATAATATTAGCAATGGCTTTTATATGTGGAGTTTCATGCAATTTTTCAGAAGCCGCACAACAAGAAATGACTGTGCCTAATCAATATCCGGCAAAATATACGCCAGAGTATATTAAACAAATTACGCCTGGTTATAAAGATGTTGGAAAAGATGAAGTTTTTTATGTTGCTTTAGACATGCTTAAAGATACAGAAGGTATGTTTTCGAGAAATGCAATTTTGGGTAATAATTTATCGCAGCGTCCCGTAAAAATAGAATTTAAAAATCTTTCTGAAATTAACCAAGATTATGCAACATTTGATGCCTTAGGTTGGAAGAAAGGTAAGAATTTATATATATATATAAATTCTAAGCATAAAGATGCTCCGGCAGGTGCAATCGCTGCATTGTTAGCTCATGAAGCACTTCACCAAGATGAATACAATTCTTTAGCTGAGGAAACTTATGCTTGGACAATGGAAGCTTTTGTTTGGAATGATATTTTAAAATTGTATCCAGAAAGTAACCAAGAATCATATCCTTTAGTAGTCAGAGAAAATACATTAAAGAAACTTCTAGAAAAAGGTAATTATACAAATAGATATATTAAAAAAGCTGTTTTACAAAATAGTGGATATAAGAATTTACCATCATATTCACCTGGCTTTGATAATTTATAAAGTTTTTTGAATAATTACTGGTCTTAATTAAAAAGCATATTGATTATAAAAAATCCTTGATGTTAAATTGAGGTATGAGAAGAAGAATCAAAGCATTATTTTTTCTAGTGGGTGCTGCAGTAACATTATTTGCGGTTAATACTTTTTTCTTAAATAATCACAATCCTATGTTGGTTGCAGACATAAAAGATGTTGATAATACACAAGTATCAGCACAAAAGTTGTTTGATAAGAATTGGCAAACTATAAAAAATGAATATTATGATTCAACCTTCAATCACCAACATTGGGCAAAGTGGAAAGAACATTATCAAGGGAAAATAAAAACAGAAGAAGATGCTAAAGTTGCAATAGAAACAATGCTTGCAAGTTTAGATGATCCATATTCTCATTTTTTAACCAAAGAAGAATTTGCAGAACAAAATACATCAATAACTTCAAAAATTTCAGGTATTGGTGTGAATATTGTTAATGATTCAGGTAAAATCAGAATTATCAGTGTTATTGAAGAAACTCCTGCACAATTTGCAGATCTGAAAGCAAATGATATTATTTTATCTATTAACGGTAAAAAAGTGAGTGGTCTTTCTTTAGCTGAAGTTTCTAATTTAGTTAAAGGTCCGGAAAATACATTTGTAAATATGGATATTCTAAGAAATTCTGAAATTATCAACAAAAAAATTATTCGTAAAGAAATAAGAATAAAAACTGTTAAAAGTTCTGTTGATAAAAATATCGGATATATTCAAATCTCAAGTTTTATCAGTAATTCTACGCCGAATGAATTTTTAGAAGCCTTAGAAAATACGCAAAAAGCAAAAGGTTTAATTCTTGATTTACGTGGTAATACAGGTGGTTTATTAACTAATGCGGTATTTATAGCTAATTTATTCATAGAAAAAGGCAAGTTAGTAAGTATTGTTGGTAGAAATGGTTATCGATATGATGTTATGGCTCAAGACACAAATTATCAAGTTGAAAAACCTATAATACTACTTGTAAATGGAGCAAGTGCGAGTGCAAGTGAAATTCTTTCCGGAGCAATGAAAGATTATCATAAGGCAAAAATTATTGGTACTAAAACTTATGGTAAAGGTATGGTACAAAAGATTATTCCAATGCCAAATCAAACCGGACTTAATTTAACGATTGCAAAATATCTTACTCCAAAAGGTAAAGATATAAATAAAAAAGGTATATCTCCAGATTTAGAAGTTAAATTTACAATGAATGATATTAAGGCAAATAAAGATGTTCAATTAGAAAAAGCTAAAGATTTAATGGAACAAATGATTGCAAAAAATAATGAAAAAGAACATTCTTGACATCTGGTTATGTATCACGTATATTATAAATACGGATGGCGACATGGCCAAGTGGTAAGGCAGAAGCCTGCAAAGCTTTTATTCCCCAGTTCGAATCTGGGTGTCGCCTTTTTTAAAAGGGAATGTAAATATATATAGAAAAAGCGAAAGTTATTTAACTTTCGCTTTTAATTTGTATATATTTTTTGAAATTTTTAGTAAACAAGCATGAATGATTTCAACATTCTACCTGCACCATCTCCTTTTTTAGAGATAACTTCAATTTTGTTTTTGTAGTTCATAGATGTAGAACTGCCTCCATCAAAGGCCATTGCTCTATCTAATTTATAACTTTTACATAATTCTTGAACTTCATACATATCCATAGGATTTTCATCAGTAATGATAAATATATGACATTCGTCAGTACCTTTAAGTCCAATAATTGTACGAGAAGTTTTTTGTAATACAAAAGCGGCTTCTCTTACAACTTCACCGGCTTCATTTTTTGTAATAAACCCTTCTTCTTCTAAGTGAAGTTCAGGTAATATTAAAGGTCCGCCTTGAGCAGAAGTTATTGTTGTACAGCCAAATGGTACATCTGCCTTGTGGCCAACAATTGCATATTCAAATTTATTTCCGCATTGCATTAATCTAAATTCTGAACGGTTTAATATAGTATTCATATTTCTTCTGAAATATGGATTTGATAATAATCTGCTATTAAACATAGGATCAGCAGATGTTAATCTATCTGTTACAATGTAAGAAATTGTTTTTCCATTTTTAGGATCAAAGAAACCTGCATTAATTGTTAATGTTGATTTTGATTTTATATGTGCTTCTCTATTAGTGATTAAATCTTCAGAAGCTACAAATTTAATACGTTTTTTTACTTTTTCGCCTTTAAGGACTATATGGTATATTCCATTATCTTTGTTGATAGAAATATCACTTGCAGCCCAAGAAGGAGTACAACACATACCCATTAAGATTAGAATAAATAATGTTTTTAATAATTTCATATTATAGATCCTTTGATTTGTAGAATCCAAAAATAGCAGCTAAAAATGCTATAGTTGGAAACGTTGCTGTAATAAATGGTGATAAAATTTCTTTTTCTGCCAATAGGTCAAAAAATGGCAATGTTATGTAATAAACAAAGATACATCCAATAGCAATTGTAAAACCAACTAAGCGTTGTTCTCTAGGTTTGCTGAATCCTAGTAAACATCCTAAGATGGCCAATAATACGCATACAAATGGGTGGAAAAATCTTTGTAAATATTTATTTAAAGTTCCATGATATTCTTCAGATAATTTTTCTTTTTTTAATAATTCAACATATTTTTTTAGATTAGCATTAGTAATATCTCTTTCTTTCATTGTTGAATATGTCATTAAGGTAAATGCATTTGAAGCCGCTTCACCTTCAAGAATATTCATTTTATTTATATGATTTATTGCAACAAAAATACCATCATTAGATATTTTGTAATTTGTAATATCTTCTAAAACCCATTTATCATCTTCTACAAACCCTGTTTTTGCAGAATAAATGTTTGATAATTGGTGTACATCTTGATAGACATGACTAGAAAAATCTAAAACAATTACATTCTGTAATTTTTTATCAGCAGACTTAGATACTACAACTGCCATTAAAGGGTGTCCTGTATTATCTTTTTGAGTGTAGATATATTGTGCTGTTCTTACAGAACCTCTAATAGCTCGCATTTTTTCAGCAGCCATTGGGGTTCCTTTATCACCTGTTAAGAAACAAAGAAATGTAAATATTAAACTTAAAGCAATAACAGGTGCTACAATTCTAGGAAAAGACATTCCGACAGCTCTGAAAATTGTTATTTCAGAGTCTTTACTCATTTTATCGAATGTAAATAAAGTTCCTAAAAGTAATCCTACAGGAAAAGCTTTATCTAAAATTTTAGGTAATTCATAAAAAAGTAAAAGTACTGCTGTTTTTAAACTATATTCTCCAGCTAAAGCCCCTTTGATGGTATTTAAAAGAATCTCAGGAGCAATCCAAACAATAGTAAACAATAAAATAGCTACAAAGGAAGCTAAAGTTACTTGTTTGAACATATATCTGTCATAGATTGTTATTTTAGGAATTTTAAATTGCATTATAAAGTGAAGTCCTTTCCTAAATAGAATTCTTTAGCTACAGGGTTAACAGCAACCTCTTCACTCTTACCTTGAATTTTAATTTTACCATCAAAGATTACATATGCTCTGTCTGTAATTGATAGTGTTGCTTTTGGGTTGTGGTCAGTGATTAAAACACCTAAACCTTTATCTTCAGATAGTTTTCTAATATTATCTTTAATTTCACCGATAGCAATTGGGTCAATACCTGTGAATGGTTCATCAAGAAGAATAAAATCAGGACTAGCAGCTAGAGCTCTTGCAAGTTCGACACGTCTTCTTTCACCACCGGATAGAGAAATTGCAGAAGCATTACGCAATCTTGCAACACCAAATTCTGCTAATAATTCTTCAAGTTTTTTCTTCTTTTCACATTCTGTTAATTTATCATTCATTTGTAATACAAGTTTGATGTTATCTTCAACAGACAAACTTCTAAAACTTGAAGCTTCTTGAGGCAAATATCCAATTCCGGCTTTTGCTCTAATGTGCATTGGCCAAGATGAAATTTCTTCTCCGTCAAGAGTGATACTTCCTTTGTTTGGTTTTACCAGACCTACTACCATATAAAAAGTTGTAGTTTTTCCGGCTCCATTTGGTCCTAACAAACAAACTACTTCACCTTTATTTATATTGAAAGAAACATCATTAACAACGCTTCTATCGCCATAAATTTTTATTAAATTTTTTGCCTCAATTCTCATTTTATCCCCTTATCATTTGTAGTAACATTCTACTGAAAAAATGTGTAGAATGCAAATTATTACAACAGGTTGAGAGATATTTGAAATTAAAGAGTGTTATTTTTAGAAAAACATTAAGATTTGTAAAAAATCGCTGAAAACATGTTACTTTTCAAAAAAATTTGGGAATATATATCATGTACACAAACCATTTTCTTTTTCTTTATTTTCTCCTACACACACTAACCTTTTACCGAATAAAAGCCGTATGAGCGGCTCTTTTTATTGCCTAAATTTGCTATGTTGATATTATGTGGGTATAATATAAATATGAAGTGTAGAGTTTTATTAGTTTTAATTAGTTTAATATTGCCTTCAGGTATGGCTTTTGCAGATAGATTTGTACCTGATTTTAAAGCTATGAAAACGATTAAATGTGACGTAAATGAAACTATTTACGATCAAGATAATTCTGTAGTTACAACTAATACTTATTTTAGAGTGTTTAATTTGGATGATGATAATAAAAAGATTTATTTACAGAAATCACCTGTTTATAAGATAAATTATTATGAACAAGATAAATTGGAATTTAAGTTAGAACACTTGACTGATGATTTTATTATGCTGTCTTCTGTTGTTATAAACCGTGCAGATGGTAGTTATAAGTCTGAAGCCAGTATAACTTATGATAATTCTATATTTGGGAATAGAAAAGCTGTAGGTTTAGGTTCTTGTCATTTAGTTAATTAACATTTTTGTTACATGATTAAGTAAAAAGTCAATTTTTCTGTTGTAAAAAACTTTATTTATATATAGGGGAAAATGTTAACAATGGGAAAAATATTGGCTGAAATGTTAGATATTAATGTTTCTGATGGTATTTTGGTAAAAGATGTTCAAACCAAATTACCAGTATTAAATTTTTCTGCAAAAAAATCTTCAAAGCCACAAACAATGACTGATTGTGTTCAGTATTTATCTAAAATTAACGATATTGAGCAGGATTTAGCCGGTATTCGTTTTGGATTTAAGGATATTGTTGTTAATGATGAATTATCTAATTCCAAGGTTCGATATATTGCTCAGGAATTGGCTTCCGCTATTGATAATAATTCTGTTGTTAAAATTAAAGAGTTAAAATACAAATATGGTAAAGATAAAGAATTTGTTGTAGCAAAGGATTTCTTAAATCGTAAATGTAAAGAAGTTTGGAATGTATTTAATTCTAAAAAGACAGAATTAAAACTTCCATACGAAGCTATGAAATCATTGGGAATAACAAATCAACCAACATTAGAATTTATTCTTGGGGATTCTGTTCGTTATTATGAAAAAGATGGCGGTGATTCTACTGCAAGAATTATTGCTTCTGTTTTGGAAAATAAAAATTTATCATATACTTCAGAAGATATTCATAAGTTTTTGAAAACATTGCATGATAAAGAAAAATGTAATTATAACTTGAAAACAGTTTCTTATTTAATAGATAAACAAAATTATGATGAATATAAATTAGCAGAATTAGGGGTTTGTAGAAATGATATTAGAAAATCTTTTGGTACTCTTACAGTATGTTGTATCTCAAAATATTTTGTAAGAAATTTAAAATTGAAAATTGTTAAAACAGTAAGAGCTTTTAATTTTTCATTGGCTGTTTGTTGTAATAGATAAATAATTTTTACTTTTATTAAAATTACATGCAAAAAAATTTTTGTTTTGCTTTAATAAGTATATGAGTTTTGAAATATTAACAAGACAGCCTATAAAGTTTTATGAAAAAAACGGAATTAAAGTTTTTGATAAGTTTAATGCCGTCGATAGTTTTAAAAATCCGTTGAAAGTTTCTTTCAATCCAGATGAAACTACTATTTATGCACATGATTTTAAAAATACTGAGTCTGCATATACATTGAATTTTAATATTCCAAAAAGAGAAATGGAAGGTGTTACATTAGTTGCAGATCCTCCTAAAAAAGGTATTGGTGAAGTTTTAACATTATCTGCATTAATGGAATTTGTTCAAAATAATTTGAACTATTTTAAAACATTTTCTTTAAAAGAATCTATACAATTTCATGCTCGTTTTGGATTTAATTTGGTAACCAATGATGTTGATGAAATTTTACATCATTTGAAAATGGTACTTAAATCTCGTTCTCCTAAGTATGAAAATTTGAGATATGACGCAAATTTCTATTATCCTAAACTTTCAGGCAAAGTAAAAAATGACGATGAATTTATAAATTCTAGAGCATGTCATGTCGCAAGTAAATATTTGCAAGAACTATCAAAGGATAGAGTAAAAATAGATCCTTCTAATTTTAGATATAGTTCACACATGTTGTTTACTGATTATGAAACTTTGACAAATAAAGATTATTTGAATACATTGTTGGATAAACATGAAATAAATTATAAGTTTTAAGGTTTACTTTGTATTATGCAAATTGATAAGTTTAAAGTAGAAGAGTGGTTTAATAAGTATGAAAAGCTTGCTAAATATGATTTAGCAGATACTTGTGTTGAATCTTTATCAATAAATGAATTATTACAAATAGCGGATTTACAAAAAGATTCATTGCAAGCTATTTTTGATAGAAAACTAAATTATGGTGATATTCACGGTAGTTCCAGGCTAAAAAATGCTATTTGTACAATGTATGAAAACCAATTGGAAGAAAATGTTACCATTACTCATGGTGCTATTGGGGCAAACCAATTAGTTATGCTAAGCTTAGTTGAACCAAAAGATAAAATTGTTTCTATTATTCCGACTTATCAGCAACATTATTCAATCCCAAAATCTTTTGGCGGGCATGTAGAAATTTGTTTACTTAAAGAGAAGAATAATTGGTTACCTGATTTAGAAGAATTGGAAAAACTTGTTGGAACGGATACAAAATTGATTTGTATGAATAATCCTAATAATCCTACAGGTGCCGTTATTTCTGATGACGTGTTGTATAAAATTGTTGAAATTGCAAAAAAATCTAATGCGTATATTTTGTGTGATGAAGTGTATAGGGGATTAAATCACTGTGGTAATCCTTTTTCTAAATCTATTGCAGATATATATGAAAAAGGAATTTCAACCGGAAGTATGTCAAAAGTCTTTTCTCTTGCGGGGTTAAGATTGGGTTGGATAGTCGCAGGTAAAGATATAATTGATGATATTAATCATCAAAGAGAATATAACACAATTAGTGTAGGAATATTGGATGATTATTTTGCAAGTTTAGCAATAGAAAATAAAGATAAAATTATTCAGAGAAATTTGGAAAAACTTTCTATTGGTAAAAAGATTTTATTAGATTGGGTAGAAAAAGAACCTCGAGTATCTTTAGTTGTTCCAAAAGGTGGAACTACAGCTTTTGTGGGTTACCATGCTGATATTTCATCTGTTGATTTGTGTAAAAAATTGCAGGATGAAACAGGTGTTATGATTTTACCTGGTGAAACTTTAGAGTGTGATGGTTATTTACGTATTGGTTACGGAAATAATTTTGAACAATTAAAAAAAGCTTTGCAAATTTTTTCAGAATGGCTTGATAAAAATAACTTTTAGTTTACTAATAGTAAATTTAAATCATCTTCTAAAAGGCTTTTTTGGAAAGCTTCGCATTCAATGGTTTTGTCAAAAATTTGAGAATATTTTTCATTGTGTAAAACTTTTGAGATATCATCTATTCCTAAAAATTCAATACTATAATATGCGTTAGTTTTGTCTGTGATTTTTATAAATCCAACTTCTTCATATAAATCTAGTAGTAGTTGGAAAATTTCAATGGATTTGCCTAAAAAGCTTGCACAACGGATAAGTTCAAATTTTCCGCTATTTTTGTGTGCTGCAAATCTTAACATACCATTGAAGGTTTTTAAAAAGTCTTGTTCATCAAGAATTTTAGGCTCATAATTCATAAAATGGACTATTGTTGGTTTTGCTTGATCAAGTATTTTATCAAGAGTTTTTTTATCAGCAGGGTAATCAAAGAACATTAATACGTCACATTTTTGAATATCCTCTCTGGTAAAGACTTTTGAGTATATTTCTTTAAATGGTTTTATGGTATCTAAAGTATACTTACTTTCTGCAAAAACTTTTATGTCTTTTGAAGAAGTTTTTATATAATCGTTTACATTAGGTAAAATTCCTGTTTTGGTTCTATGGTCATAGATTTTATATGAGTTTTGAACAGTTTTTTCTTCTTCTTTAAGTGTATCAGAATGAATATCATCGATGATTAATTGTACAGATATATTTCCATTAAACTCATTTATTTGAGGATGAAAAGCTATATCTACATTATCTCCTGAACCTAATCCGATATCACCTTTTTGCCACCATATAGCGGTATATTCATTAGCATCTGCTCCAACGGTTAAACGAAGATGAGAATTATCCTGTCCCATTAAGCGTTTTTGTTTTACTTTCAAATTATTTACTGCAAAAATAGGACTAGGGTTTGATGCTCCAAATGGTTCTAACTGTGATATTTCTTCAACAAGATTAACTGTAATATCTTGTGGCTCTAACATTAAATCTATTTTTACAAAAGGTTTAAGTTCTTTGTTTGCGGTATATTCTTTAACCGTTTCACAAAGAGCTTTTTTTACAGTTTCAAAATTTGTTTTTTCTCCTGAAAAACTCAATCCTGCTGCTAATTTATGACCGCCAAAACCTTCAAATAATTCTGAATTTGCACAAATAACATCATATAGAGGAACACCTTCTATACTTCTTGCAGAGCATCTGTATTCATTTTTTTCTTTTACATAGCTCATTAAAAATACTGGTTTATAGTATTTCTCAACAAGTTTTGACGCTACAATACCAATAATACCAATATGCCATTCATCATGAGCTAAAACAATTGCAGGGTATTTGTTACCTTCTTTTTGCACCATATCATCGGCCTGCATAAAGACTTCTTGGCAAAGAGTTTGTCTTACTCTATTTAGTTCATTTAATGTTGTAACAGACATTTGTACTTCTTGAGGGTTGTCAGAAATTAGAACTTTTAAAGCAGCATCAACTGTATCTAAACGGCCAGACGCGTTAATTCTTGGCGCAACTCCAAATGCAATATTTTCAGCAGTTACACCTTTTGTAATGTCGTACCCTGCACTTTCCAGAAGTTTTTTTAATCCTTCATGTTTTCCGCGAGAAATTAAATCAAGGCCTTTAGTTACAAAATATCTGTTTTCTCCTAATAATGGTACGACATCTGAAATTGTACCAACTGCGACAAATGGTAAAATTTCATAGATAAATTCTAATTTGCCATATTTAGTCAATAAAGCTTGTGCAACTTTAAATGCTACACCACAACCCGCCAAGTATGTTAAGTATTCAATTTGTTTTGCTGTTAATGTTTCTGATAAAGCATTAGGAGCTTTTGGATTAATGATAGCATACGCTTCCGGTAAAACTTCTGGTGCTTCGTGGTGGTCAGTAATTATTACATCAATCATTTTGAAACTGTTGATAAATTTAACAGCATCAACATCAGAAATACCACAATCTACAGAGATGATAACTTTAGGTTTAATAGTTGTCATTAATTTAATTAAAGCTTTTTTATCAAAACCGTGACCTTCGTTTTCTCTATCAGGAATGAAGTAGTGAACATTAGCATTGAGATATTTCAAAGTTTTGTATAATACAGAAGTTGAAGTAACTCCATCAGCATCGAAATCACCATAAATAATAATAGTTTCTTGATTATCAATAGCTTTTGATAATCTTTCAACAGCTTTTGGCATATCAGTAAACATATCAGGTGAAGTTAATGTCATTTCAAGCGGATTTAGAAAATCTCTCATTTCCTGTTCTGAAGTAATTCCACGTGAAATTAGTAATCTTTTAATTAACGATTTTTCTTTTGTATCTGTATTATCTAAAATCCATTCCTTTTTCATCTTCCCAAGTCCTTTAATTTACATCATAACACAGAAATTGCGGATATTAAATTATGTAAATTTCTTTTCTTTCTGTAAAATTAGACTAAAATATTGTTATAGTTTACAACTATGATTTTGGAGGAAGATAAAATGAAAAGATTTTCAAAAGTTTTTACCCTAGCTATGGGTCTAATGGTTATGTCAACAGGATTGGCTATGGCAGAAACTCAATTTACACCATTAAATTTTGATGATAATTCAACAATTAGAACAACATCTACACCAACTTATACTTCAACAACAGCAACAGAAGCAAAAGGTTCTGATTTGTTAGATCCAAGCCAAGTTACAGGTGGTACAAAAATGCAAAATGCAATGCTTCAAATAGATAATGCTCAAGTTGAAGTTAGAAATAAACTTTTAAATTATAAGAATTCATATGCGGAAATTGATGCACGTTACAAAACAACAAAAGCTGAAAGAAAAGCTGCTAAAAAACAAATTAAATTAGCAGAAAAGAAAATTAAAAACTTAGAAAAAGCAAAAGATAAAATCAGAAAGAATTTCGAAAGAAAAATCAATATTTAGTTTTAAATAAATTTTTTATTTAAAGGAAGGAAAGGCTATTGAGAAAAATTTTTTTCAGTAGTCTTTTTTTCTATATTATGCTAATATTATCGAGTTATGAAAGAATTATCTACAGAAGAGTTATTTGACAAATATTGTAAATATAAAAAACATTCAGAGGAAGTAAAGCGCTTAGCTTTAATAATATTTGAAGAAGTTAATGAAAAAATTAAAGAACTTTCTGAAAAAAAACGAAAAATGTTGGAAGTTTCAGCGGTTTTACACGATATTGGTTATTCAATTCAAGAAAAAGGACATAATAAATTAAGTCAAAAAATTATTTTAGAAGAGGGATTACAAGATTTCGATCCACGTCAAAAGATGATAATTTCTTGTATTTGTAGATATCATCGAGGTGGTTTGCCGGATAAAAAAGAGCATGAAATATATTGTAAACTTGATAAAAAAGAGCGCAAAGTAGTGAAACGTTTGGGTGGTATTTTAAAAATCGCGGACGGTTTAGAAAGTACACAAATCGGACAAATTCAGGATATAAAATTGCAATATGATGAAGAAAATAATATTGTAGAATTTTTGTTGAAACTTAAATCGAATGATTTTCGTCCTGATATAATGGAAGTTGTTAGGAAAAAAGATTTATTTGAAATAGGTTTTAAAACGCAAGTAGTATTCAAATTTGCAGAAATATAACATAAGATTAAGCGAAGAGAAAAAAGCACTTGATTTTAAAAAATGTTTATAGTACATTTGTTCATGCGAAACGACTAGCAAATATGGGCTGCTAGCTCAGGTGGTTAGAGCGCACCCCTGATAAGGGTGAGGTCGGTGGTTCGAGTCCACTGCGGCCCACCATAAAAGAGATTTTCGATTGAAAGTCTCTTTTATTTTATTAATGGTTTTATTAGTTCAACTAATAGGTTTCTGGGACATTGAGACGAGGGAAATTTAATAAAAAATCAAACAGACAGCCGATTTGAGGCTGTTTTTTAGTATTGAGATGTAGGGGACTTTTCATCTTGGATTATTCGGGTGTCGGAAAGTTCTCAGCTTCCCGACACCTTACGGGCTTGCTCGTTAAACTTCGCATCGCCCTACCGAAAATCCGCTGCACTTAAGTACTCATTTCTTGCACTCTTTTGCACTAATTTTCTGTCACCCTAAATTTATTTCAGGGTCTATCCTGCTCACAAAGCCTATTTTAGCCCAGTGCAATTAAGTACAAAAAAGTGCAATTTTATTTTTGCTTGCAAATTGAGATACCACAAATTATCAATGAGATTTTGATACTAACTAAAAATTTAAAAATTCAGCTAATGTTAGATTAAAAGCTTTGGCTATTTTGTTTAATTTGGAAAAGGTTACATCATTTTGAGCAGTTTCAATATTCCCTAAAGTAGAGCGTGCAATTTGGGCTAAATCCGCTAAATCATCTTGAGTGTACTTATGTAATTTCCTTAACTCTTTTATACGATTTGCTAATTTTTGTAATAATACCTTGTCCATAATTAAATTGTCCGCTATAATGACAATATAGACAAACTGTGAGACGGACAAAATGGCTTATGTTCACTAAAAAGATACTTATAGATTTAGACGGCGTACTAAATGAGTACGGAAAAGAAAAATTTAATGAAAATTACATTCCTAAAATTAAAGTTGGGGCTTATGAGTTTTTAGAAACATTATCTCAAAGTGCTGAATTGTATCTTTTTACATCAAGAAATTTAATGCTTGCAACTAAATGGCTAATTAATAACAATTTAGATAAGTTTTTTAAAGATGTGACTAATGTAAAATTACCGTCTTATCTTTACATTGATGATAGAACGATTTGTTTCAAAGGGGATTATCATAAAACTCTTAAAGAAATTGAAAACTTCAAAGTTTACTGGAAATAATATTTTTAATATTTATATTTACCCCCACTTGACTTCTGTCTCAAAACGAGTGATGAATGTGTTGCACAAAGCATTACAAGGATTTTGAGACAATGGAAAACCAAGTTGAGACAATCAAATACACCCCTGAGAATGCAAAACAAAATGCTCTTGCAAAACTTGATTTAATCCGCAAATGGCAAGAATTTCGCCGTAAAGCAGTAAACAAACTTCAAGCAGACTATGATTTTGTCAAACTGCATAATAGTTCAAATTCCTACCTTTTCAGTGTTTTAGGCAAAATCTCACGAGGAAGCCTGCATCGTTGGAAAGCAAGCTTAGACGGGACTGAGGATTACACAAGGCTAATTCCTAATTATAAATACGTTTCTGTAAATGAATACAGAACATGTCTAACGGAGGAAGAAATCAAAATATTTATGGGCTTGCTCCTGCACCCGAATAGGATTTGTATCGGCAAAGCAATCGCGCTAACAAAATACAAACTCAAAGAGCAAGGGCAAAGTTTTATCCCTGCGGATATTACGTTTAGACGCTACGCAAAATGGTTTAAGGACAATAATTATGACAAGTGGGTGCTTGCTAGAGACGGCGAAAAAGCACTTTCAGACAAAGTCGAGCCTTATATTAAAAGAGATGCAAGTCTGCTTGATGTCGGGGATATATTAGTCGCAGACGGGCACAAACTGGCGTTTCAAGTGATTAATCCGTTTACGGGCAAGCCTTGTCGGGCAACTTTAGTTGGATTTTTGGATTGGAAATCAACAGCACTGGTCGGTTATGAAATTATGCTTGAAGAAAACACCCAATGCATTGCAAGTGCCCTAAGAAACGCAATAATAAATCTAGATATGATACCTAAAATTGTCTATCAAGATAACGGCAGAGCATTTAGAGCAAAGTATTTTACAGATGACAAAGGATTTGGAGAATTAGGCTTTTATGGGCTCTATGCAAAACTCGGGATTGAAACGGTATTTGCAAGACCTTATAACGCAAGGTCAAAAGTTATTGAGAGGTTCTTTAAAGAATTTCAAGAAGGATTTGAAAAACTAATGCCAAGTTATGTCGGCTCATCAATTATCAACAAACCTGCATACTTGAAAAGAAACGAAAATTTTCATAAAAACTTACACCAAGATTATGTTCCTACCATAGAAGAAACAATCAAAATGATTGATATGTGGCTTAAGTTCAAGAACTCTCAGCCCTGCACAAACGCCCCGAATATGACAATCGCAGAGGTGTTAGAAAATCGTAAAAAACAGAATATTGATAAAAGCTTGCTTGACGATTTGATGCTGGCAACTGAAGTCAAAACAATTCAGCGAAACGGCGTAAGGTTCTTAAATTGTGACTATTTTGACGAAAGATTATACGGGTTAAGAGGAAAAGTTTTAGTAAAATACAACCTGTTTGATCTAACTAATGTGAAAGTTTTTACCCCGAAAGGTGAATATTTATGCACAGCAGAGCGAGTAACCGAAACCCATCCAATGGCTAAGATTTTAGGAACAGTTGAGGATCTAGAGGATTACAAACAAAAAATCCAAAAACAACAAAAACTTAAACGGAAAACAATAAACTCGGTTAAAAAATTATTGACGAATGATGAAATAAAACTGATTGAAGCAAGGTCGAACCAAGAAGAAATGGAGAATTCTAACAAATTTCAAAAAGAGTTCAAAGCTCGTTCAAATGGTGTTCAAAAAATAAACAACGGAGAAAAATCACTCCCGATTTTCAAAAACAATTCAGAAAAGTACGAATATTTAATAAAACATAACCCAAGCGACACTTGGATTGCAGAATTTAAACAAACAAAGGAGTACAAACTGTTATATGAATAAAACATTTGTCAGAACTCGAAATGTAAGGAATTTTATAGGTTTAGTTGAAGCCCTGAAAAGCAAACCCAAAAACATTCCTAAAATGGGACTTATATATGGCGAGCCGGGGCTTGGAAAATCGCAAACGGCACTTTGGCTAGCCTGCAAATATGACGGGATTTATATTCGAGCCTCAAACCTTATGACAAGCAGGTGGCTTGTTGAAGAAATTGTTAGAGAAATGGACGAACTTCCTCGATATTTAACCTCAGACAACTTTAATGTCGTGATTAGCAAACTTATTCAAAAGCCAAAAATTATTTTTGTAGATGAAATCGACTACCTGATGAACAATTACAAAAGTGTTGAAACCCTAAGAGATATCCACGATAAAACAGATTGCCCGATAATCTTTGTCGGGATGGGCTTGGCTCTTAGAAAACTTGAGAGATACAAGCACCTGTATGACAGATTTAGCGAGATTGTAAAGTTTGAAACCTTTGAAATAGAAGATTTGAGCCAAATTTTTAATCAACTCTCTGAAATACCGTTTACCCCTGATTCGATAGAATATATCCACAAAAAATACAATAGGTTCAGGCAAATAGTACACCTTATATGCAAACTTGAAACTATTGCAAAAGAAAATGGTCTAACAGAAATTACATTTGAAATTATAAAGGAACTCGTATGAACATTGAAAAATTAGCTAAGAGATTAAAGGAATTTACCCTTGATGATATTGAATTGATAGCAGAATGCGATTGCAAAACAAAACTTGAACAACTTTTGAACAGCAATAAAATAGTTTTTGAAAACGGGATTTATAAATACAATGAGGAAACGAAAACAGGTGAAAATTATGAAATATTCAGCCCGCTAAAGAATAAACACCTAAAAATTAGTATAGAAGATGCAAAAGAATATTTTATGAAAAATTATGTCGAAAAGTACTGCAAATTCGAGACCTACAGAAACTATAACGCCATTTTTAATTTTAATATTATACCTTTTATAAACTGCTATTACCTGCATGAAATTGATATTGAGTCGATAAAAGAACTTTTTAAAGTCTGCGAATTAAGACGCCTGAAACCCCGCAGAATTAAAAACACAATGGCACTTCTAAACCAACTGATAAAATATTTCCAACACCTTGGAGTAATTGATAGAAGTTGCGTTTATCAGGTTAAAAAAGTACAAGACAAAAACCATTTTGGGATAGAAAACTTAATTTTTGAGGGATTTTAATGAGTAAAATGAAATTATTTAAACAAGCAGAGCAAATGTATTTAAAAGGCTCGACCGTTAGTAAAATCTCTTTAGAGCTTGGGATTGCCAAAAGAACTTTGTTTTACTGGAAAAAGCAATATGATTGGGATAAAAAGTGTAAAGAATCGATGTATGATAGAGCACAATTCAAAGACGATTTGCAAAAGTTTGCTCAGAAACTTATGGAAAAAATCGCAAATAGTAATAAAACTAATAGCCAAATAAGCTAAGCAGAGTACTATTCCCTTGTGAATATTTTGAACTTCCTTCCTGAATTAAAAGAAAACAATACTCAAAACGAAACACCACAAATAAAAACTGAACTTTCCCCTGACTTCATTCGCCAAATCGAACGTGAAATTTTAGGTATAGAATAAATCCTGCAAATTTTTGTGCTATCCTAAAGACAAAGGAGTTTTTATAATTAATAGCAATAACTAAATATAATGAATTGATGATACATATTTGAGAAGTTTTATTTTATAAAAAATACATCAAATTTTTAAATTTGAAAATTGTATATAAATATCTTATATAATCAATTTATTATATAATTGTTACATGACATATAAACGCTTAAAATCATCAAATATTGAAATACTAAATTCTATATATTGTAAAGTCTTTAAAAAGTTTTTATTTCACTCTTCATATATTTTTTTATGTGGTAGTAATGTTAAAGATATAAATTCTTTTAGAAGGAAAATAAATCAAAAATTACCAAAATTATACCCTGATATTAAAATAATTTATCCAGAAAATATTTTTAAAGGATATTTAAAAGATAACCCCAAAAAGGATATGTTAGAATTAGAAACTATTTTGGCATCTAATGCAGATGCAATATGTATTATACATGAATCTCCTGGTAGTTTTGCAGAATTAGGTGCTTTTACATATGACAATAAATCTAAATTTTTTGACAGAATTATAGTTATGACTGAAAAACAGCATAGTAGAAAGCAAACTTTTTTAAATGTTGGTCCTATAAAAAGAATAAAGAACAAATATAAAAAACACCAAATAAAATACGATGAAAATGATAAAATAAATCCCACAATTAATTTAATCAATAACTTATATTCATTGATTATTAACGTAAAGAAAACAAATCGTCCTTCTAAGCAATACTGTATAAGAATAACTAATTTAGTTGGCTTAGCATATTTTATCTTAATTTACTTATATATAAAAAACACAAATATTAATATAAATGTTCTTAAAAGAGATTTAAATTTATTTTTTAAAAGTAATAAAGAGATTGCAAATTATTACAATAACAAAAATGTAAATGACAAAATATACTATGCTTCTATACATTTTTTAATTGAACAAGAAAAATATATTAATGAAATTGATGGCAAGATTCAAATTAAAAGAAAAGGTATAAAGGAAATAAAACGTTTAATAGATATAACTAAAGAAAAAGTAAACAATATTCAAGATGATATTGATGTTATTAAACTTGCCAATTTAGAACAAAAGCTGTACAATTAAAAAGGGCTATATTCTTTAGCTTAAATAATAATTATAAAAAATGGAGAATGATATGCTGACTCCAGGAATTTGAATGGACACATCTAAGTATAATTCTTTTAGTAAAAAAAGAATAGTTAAAAAGAATTATACTTAGAATCAAAGAAGATTTTTAAACTTTCTGTTCTAAAAATCTACTTTGATTCTACAAAAGAAGAAAAAGAACCAGGAAAAAAAGGATTTTTTTTCCTAAAATCAGAGACGAGGTGCCTCGGGCGCTTCGCACCGTAAGGAATATAGCTCTATTTTATTATGAAAAACATAAAAGATTTTGCCAAAGAGTTATCATTAGATGTAAAGACTATTGCAAAGTTAACAAGGGATAATTTTAATTATTACCATTTTACGATTCCAAAAGGAAATGAAGATAAAAGATTAATAACAGCACCTAAAGGGAAATTAAAAGTTATTCAAAAATGGATTCTTGTTAACTTTTTAGAGAAGTATGCTGTAGCAGAATGTGCAACAGCCTTTATTAAGGGTAAACAGGGTATTAAAATAAATGCAAGAGCACACCAACACAATAAATATATTTTAGAATTTGATTTAAAAGATTTTTTCACTAACATTGGGTTTGATTCCGTTCAAAATTTATTTTCAAGAATGAAATTAAATAGAGAAATCGCTATTTTATTTACTAAACTATGCACATATAATGGCTACCTACCTCAAGGAGCAATAACTTCTCCATATATCTCAAATCTAATATGTTATGATTTAGATTTAGAGTTAATAGATATTTGTAATGATTACAACATAATGTACACAAGATACGCTGATGATCTTACTTTTTCATCTAACAATTTATATTTATTACTATCTAAAATGCAAGAAATTAGTAGTATCATACGTTATTATGGTTTTAAAATAAACTATGACAAGACAAAAGTTTTACTGCCCTCAGATAAACAAACAATCACAGGTATAACAGTTAATAATGGCGAAATTAAAGTAGACAAAAAGTTAAAACGAATGGTTAGAGCAAAATTATATTACGGAATAAAAAATAATCATATTAAGGATTTAGACATGCTATTAGGTTTTATTTCATACATTTGTTCTATAGAATACGATTACAAAGTTAAAATTATTTCATATATTGAGTATTTGTTAAATAAATTTGAAAAAAAAGACAACTGGGGATTTTTACGAATTTTAAATAAGTAATTAAAGATTTATAGTGTTATTTAATATATTATATTCTCTCAATATACCAATTAGAATTTCCAAAGTGGTTGAAGTTCCATCGTAATTGGAAGTAGAAATTGTATTCCATTGAGTTGTCATCTTTAAAGTTATAAGAATACTTATTTAATTGTGTTCTGCGATAACTTTCAAAAGCTGTCTTGATTTCTTTTGCAAACTTTTTTCTAAATTCAGGATAAGTTATTTCTAAAGTTTCTCTTGTCAGTTTATTTTTCAAAATCATCTTCAAACCCTCGTATGTTATCAAGCTCTATATTGTACCTTTTGCCTTGTTTATCAACGCAAGTCGCATAATCTATCTCTGCATCGGCCAATTTGTTTTTCCAAATACAAATCAGCAATCCGATTTCTTGTGTTTTTAAGTTTAAAACCTTTGTTCCATAAAGTGCATAATCTTTTTCTGTCATCATTCTTTCCTTTCAAGTATCAAATCTGAATAGATATCATAAGGCTTTTGTGGGTCTATTAAAAACTCTTTCATAAATACAAACCTTTCTCCGCAAGTGTTTTCACAAATTACTGTGGCGAAATTGTAGAAGCCAATTACTTTGTAATACTCATTATCAGAGCTCTTAAAACCTTTAATCTTTTTAAGCTTGTATTTTTTGCCTAATTCAATCATTGTTACCTCTTATCAGCAATGACATTCATCACTCTAAACCCTTTAAATATCAAGCAAACTATTGCAAAATGTATCATTCAGACACAATTTATCTTTCGAACACTATTTAAACGTTAATAAAACAGGTTTTAAATGCCACTTAAAAATTCTTATTGTCAGGATAATTTATAAAATAAGCGTTTACAGTATCAGTATCTCGCCTTAAATTCTCAACTAGTGGAGTAAGATTATACAACTCTTCAATTTCTTGTTGAGTCCTACAAAAATAATCAATCACAGTAGCTGTGTTATAAATCCGCTCTGCTAGTTTTTCCAACTTCCTAAAATCTTTTTGCTTAATGCGATATTTCTTATTTTTACTCATACGACCTCCTAACACAACACAATAGCGTGAAAGTCGTAAAACACACTGAAAATTTTACATAACAACACATAAATTTGTTAATACAATTTAAATTATTTTTTACTTACAAGTTCATTGTATGTTGCTAATAATTCAGAATCTGCCTGCTTTATCAAATTATCTAGTCTTTTTTTGTGATTATGTATTTGGTGTTTAAGAACAGCGGTGTCAAAAACTTTGTCAAAAGTTCTCAAAACATATGATATGAAATTACGTTTGCCTAAATATGTATATCTTTCATATAATAGTCGTCGATATAATTTTTTATGTTTATCTTGAAGAACAATTCCTTTTTTATGCATATTCTTTAGCTTTTTTTTGGCATTTAATTTCATTGCTGAAACTGCTCTTTTAGATTTTCTTAAGTAACGAGCAAGACTAGCTTCTCTAATTCTTACTTGTTCGCCATTAAAATAAAATCCAAGATATTGAAGTGGATTAGCCATAATTTTTTTAATATTAGTAAAATCATAACATTGACTTTTTGAGTAATCATCCCACGCTTCAATAGGGTGTATTGACAAAGAATTGCCTCTTTCTAAAATATATTCTTGAATTTTTTCAATAACATACTTTTTTATAGTCTCATCGTGTGGACAAATAAACATTATATCATCACAATAGCGTCGATATATTCCATTAACTTCTTCTGCCAAATTTTTCATATTTACATCAAACGGTATCATGTAAATATTAGAAAGAAGTGCTGACATAGAGGTCCCTTGCGGAATTCCATATGGGAATTTATCATTTAATCCAGGATTTTTATGAAATTTTTTATGTTCAGTATTTTTATATGTCTCTTTATACCATTCCTTAAAAATTCTAAACTGTTTAGCATTATAAAAAAGAATTTTAGGTATTTGTTTATATATTTTTTTATTACATTTACTACAAGCATCTGAAGTACATTTGTTTTTGTTGATATAGTAACAAATTTCTTTCAAATCAATAAAGCAATACTTTGTTAAAGATCTATAAATATTCAAGTGATCCGCAGGTAACTTGTCTGTATTTAGTACTTTTGTCCATTCTTGATATAATTTTTTGTGGTCTATGTAATCATAAAAACTATGAATATCAAAGGCTAATGCATAACAATTATTTTTACGTTTTTTTATATGTTCAAAAATTTCCCTTGCCATCGTGCAATTATTGGGGCTAATTTCACTATCTTTTATGTATATTTTAGGAAGTGTACGATAAGCAAGTATTTCCGGACCTAAATTGAGCTCTTTTAATTTTTGTTCATATTTTTCATATAATAATTTTGCATAATAAGAATAAATATACCCATCAATATGAGCAGCATACCTTATCGGACGCTTTTTTATAATACCCTTTTCTTTTAAATTCTTTAAAATTTTATTACAACTTTCGAGTTCGGGACCAGATAATTCTTTTGATTTTTTTTCATAATATTTGATTTTGTTTATTATATTTGCTCTTCGTTCTTTTATATCGAAAGCTATAAAAGGATAAAATGCGTGTGTTGCAATTTTATCTGGAGAACTTAAGTAATCTCTTAAATATTCTATATGTTGTTTAATTTTTTTTTGAGCATCAGGAGATATCTTATAAGTTGATTTTGTTTTAGAGTTCACTTTTGTTATATAACGAACAAGAGTAAAAGGTCTATCAAAGTGAGCATAGCTTTTTTGTACAAAAGATGGAATTTTACTACATATTTGATTATTAATTGTATTTTTTAGCCTATCATATTCTTTTTGTTTCTTTTTCATAAATCCTCTTATTTAGCACGGAAGACACTCAGATTCGTTCATCTATGTGAGTGTCTTCACAAACTTAAGCCCTAAAAGAGCTAATTTCTTTGACTATTCAATTTGGTTTACCTTCTTTTAAACCTCATATCCCTGTCAGCAACGAGTTTATACACTATGTTATAATGATAAATATAACCTTAGGAGGAATATTCTTATGATGTTAATGCAAACTCTAATTCAGAACCTGCTGGTACATCACCAGTCAATCCTTAACCTTCTTGTAAAGATAATGCTCTGCATTATACTTTACATAGTTTATTTACTCCCCACTTGCCTAATTAGTAATACTAACCAACAAATGGCATGATAATAATACTACAAACTTAGTGAATTTAGAAAGAATTTAACTATTTTTTAATATTTGAATCTGGAGTTAACCCTTTTCTTCTCATAAAGAGTATTCTATCCAACAAATCACTATCGTAAAATCTTTCTTTACTTTTACTCCACATTTTGAAATCAGCTATCAGTTCAGAATTTGAACAAGTTAAATTGTTATTCAAACGATTTTTCCAAACAGCATATAACGTTGCTATAGACTCACAAAAATCTGAATTTTTTCCCTTAAAAAGATCCATTAATTTATCTATTTTTGATAGACTTCCTGCAAACACATCATTGTACAAAGTTTTGATTTCATGACAATTTTCTAAAGGAAGATATTTGGTAATTTCAACAGAACCGTTTGTTACCTTCTGAACATCAAACCATTTTTTTATTTTTAAAATATCTTCAACCTCATATCTTGATTTTGCATCATATGGCCCGGCTGCTTCTTTTTTATATTTCCCATTTAGAGTGATACCTAGATGAGTTTCACAAAGATATAGAATTTTTTCTAATTTCACAGCTCCAAAATACTTTTCTTCATACAATTCATTAATAATCTTTGCGCTCAAGACAGCTCTTTTAAAATTTAAGTCAATAATTTTATTTGGACTTTCTTTTTGAGTAAAATAGTTTTGCATTATAGATTGAAATAACTCAGAAGATGATTTCCGTGCTATATTATTTTCAATTTCTAATTCTTCGCATAATTGCATTAATTTATCAACCTTAGCGACAATTCGCTTTTGTTCTGCTAGTGGGGGGATTGGAACATAAATTTCTCTAATTGTATCCATTGATAAACTAGGTTGTGCTGTTGCTTTTAAGAATTTAAAAATTTCTTGTTTCCCAGTTTTTGACAACAAGTAATACATTATGTATTTATTATCAATATTTTCATAGTTATTGTATATTTCTATCTTTGCAACATTAGGTGCTAAGTGAAATCTTTTATTTATATTAAATAGTGCAACATCCCCAATTCCAGCTCCAATAAATGTCATTAATAAACATTCCTTATTTAAAGAACTTCTTTCAAGAAAAATAGATGTATCATAATTTATATATTTTAAATTTGTTAAATCTAATTTTGCTGCTTTTACATTCTGTGCACGAATAACTGGAACTTCTCCTTGGTCTGCAAGTTTCATGTATTTTGTATATTCAAATCCAGCCAATTTTGTTACAAAAGCTATATTTCTGATTTTTGTCCACTGCCAATTATATGGAATCGAATATGGTATTTGTTCAGTTATATTTTTTGACAAATTCCCTATTTTTTCATAATGATTTCCGTTGTTATCTTTTATAATTTGATAATCTTTTTTATCTTTTTTTAACTTTTTATTTTTTATTAAATTGTCTTTTTCTTGATATATGCGTTTTAGAAGTTCGGATGCAGGTTCGTCTTGAGGATTTTGTTCGACAAGTTTTCCTTGTACTGCGTATTGCAAAATTGATTGGCGGATTTGTTTGGGTAATTTTTGATTCATTTCTGATAAAATTTCTTCATTCTTGCCATATTCAGCAACCAAAGGCAAAATCTCTTCCAACTTCTCTACAATCCTCTTTTGCTCAGCTAGTGGGGGAAGAGGGATTAGAAAATTTTTAATTGTTTCTATTGAAATATTATCGTTTGTAGAGTTTTTACTTTCTGTAATTACTTGTTGAGTTAGAGGTGATAGTATTGAATAATTTATATAATCTTCTATAACACTCAATATTTTAATAGTTCCTACTCTTTGATTGGTTACCATTGGTTCTGCAAGCTTTTTTATAAATAAACTTTTGCCAACAGTTCCACCAGTCATGCATAAAATTATATTTTTTTCTTCCAATAAATAGTCCTCTAATTTACTATTATAGTCATATCTCACGATATTATTATTTACAAAACCTAATTCATTAAAATCTGAAATTCTGACTACTCTTATACCTGTATTTTTATATTCTGAGCTTTTAAAAGCATACCCCCCGTTAACCAGTGAAATATTACCAAGTCTTACCCATTGCCAACCTTGCGGAAGGTCGTATGGGATTTCGTCTTGGGTGATTGGTGGAAGGGGTTTTTCTTTTTTGATTTTGCCGTCTTTTATTAGTTGTTCTTTTTCAGCTTTTATGCGTTTTAGAAGTTCGGATGCAGGTTCATCATTTTGATCTTGAGGCACCAATTTCCCTTGCATTGCATATTGTAATATTGATTTTTTTAGAGTATCAGCTTTCATTTATTTCCTTGTAGTTCCTTTATTTTTTAGATATTTACAGTTGTTTGGTATTTTTAAGAACTCGCATAATGATTTATAAAAATGTTTTATTTTCCTCCACAAATAACACACTATACAACTTAAATGTCTTTGATCATCAATCCAACATCTTTCTAAATTTTGTTGGTATCCCCTTATTTCTTTGTATTTATATGATTTAAGTAAAATTTTTAATTCATCATTTTTTTCCAATTTTAAACTTTTGAAAAATTTTTCTATATTCTCTATACAACCAAAATTTAAATATTTAGATTGAAGTACATTTAAATTTTTAAGTATAAAATATAATCTTAATAATAATTCATTAGTGACTTTTTCTAAATTTTCAAAAGTTGAAAGGTATGTTTTAGCATCAAATACATAACTTTCTTTGTATAGAATTTTCGAGTGTATATCATTTTTAATAAATTCATTGTATGTGTTAATTACTTGTTTAAATAATTGATATAATGTATTTGTTTTGTTCAATAAATCAGATAGATAGCAGTTAAAACGGTCAAGAACAATGTATTCTTTATAATCAAGATCAAACTCATTTTTTGGAATATAAACACTTGAAATGTAAGATTGTATATTTTTCTTTTTTAAATTTTTTCTTATGGGATCAATAATTTTTCTTTTATAAATTAAGATATCATTAAAAGCAAAAGAAGCAATGTAATTGACAAGAGCTACTTTTTGTACTAGTTCTTTTTTTGAATCTTCTGTTTTTATTTTTTTACTGGCTAAATATGTAATTAAACCACCAAGTAAGACTGAAAGAATCGTTTTATAAAAATCAAACCAATCTACCGAATTTGTTTTTTGCCCAATATTCACAACAACATCAGATATATTAATCGGCATTGACGCCTCCAATCATAGCTTTGATTTGGTTCAATATACCATCAATATTTTTATCTAATTCAGCTCGTTTTTCTTGGTATTTTTGCAAAAGTTCCATAGGTGCCAGAATTTCTTCTTCTTCATAAGGATAGCCACACAAATCAAGGTTGTAATTTCTTTCTTGGATTTCTTGAATTGAATATTTTTTAGCTTTGTCAAAGCCGTCAATAGTGATTTCTTTTCTGTTATTCCACCATTCTACAACTTCTTTGAAATGCTCTTTTTTCATTGGTTTTGTTTTAGAAAAGTTCTTATACCCATCTGGCATATCAAGTCTATAAAACCAAGTTTCTTTAGTTGGCTCGCCTTTTGTGAAGAATAAAAGGTTTGTGTTAATTGATGTATATGGGGCAAAAACACTCTTTGGGAGTCTTATAATTGTATGCAAATTGCATTCTTGCATAAGTTTTTCTTTTATTCTTGTTTTTACACCTTCACCAAATAATGCTCCATCAGGAAGAACTATTCCAACTCTGCCTTGAGGTTTTAGTTTTGCAATAATGTAGAGCAAGAACAAATCTGCGGTTTCTTTTGTTCTATAAGCTGCTGGAAAATTTGTTTCAATTCCGTCTTCTTCTGTTCCGCCAAAAGGTGGGTTTGTAACAATACAATCTACTCTATCTGCAGGTGAAATATTATTAATCGGCTTAGATAGGGTATTATCTCTTTTGATATTTATTGGAGTATCGATTCCATGCAAAATCATATTTGTTGTACATAACTGATGCGGGAGCGGTTTCTTTTCTATCCCAAATATAGAGTTATTCAGGATTTCACCTTCTTTTGTTGTATCTGTTTGTTTTTTCAAATGCTCTATTGCACAAGCAAGAAAACCTCCTGTACCGCAAGCAGGGTCTAGTATAGTTTCGCCAAGTTTTGGGTCGACCATATCAACAATAAATTGAGTTACGGCTCTTGGGGTATAATATTCACCTGCATTACCTGCTGATTGAAGACTTTGCAAAAGTTGTTCATAAATATCATTAAAAAGGTGTCTGTCTTCGCTTGAATTAAAGTCAATTTCATTAATTTTATTGATAACTTGTCTTAGTAGTGTGCCTGATTTCATATAGTTATAAGTATCTTGAAAAATGTTACTGATAATCAAGGCTTGTTTATTTGAATCATTATCAAGGTTTTGCAGGTACGGGAACAAGTCATTATTAATAAAATCGATTAAATCATCACCTGTTAAGCCTTCGTCATCTTGAGCCCAATTTTGCCAACGATATTTTTCATCAAGTGGAGATTTGTAATCATCTTTCATAATCTCTGCTTCATCTTCTTTATCAGCAAAGATTTTTAAAAACAACATCCAAACGATTTGCGACAGTCTTTGTGCGTCACCGTCAACGCCTGTATCTTTTCGCATTATGTCTTGTATTGATTTTATTACACTTGATATATTTGGCATTTATTTTACTTCCTTTAAGATTCTTTTTATACCTTCAATAGACTTTTTACTTATATCTTTGTATTTTAATATTTCATTAACGTGATCTTTAAAATCTGAGTTTGTATTTAATGTAGGGAAATCAATCAAAAATTCTTCAATTAAATGCCAATATATATTTATTTGGTCTATTAAATTATCAAATTTTTCTAATTGTTCAGATTTTAAAAGAATTCTTATTTTATGTTTTTCTATATTTAATTCTTTTTGAGCTTGCAAAACTTCCTTTAAAGTATCTTCAATCATTTTTTTTAAAAGGATAAGAGAATCAGGATAAACTTTTTGGGTCTCTTCAAAATCCATTGAAGTAAATTTTTTACTAGACATTAAAGTGTTAAGTAATTCTACAATTACTATCAATTTAGAAATAAAATTTAATTTGTGTTGGTATATGATACTATCTTTCCAAGATTTCAATGCGAATATTGCAGTAATTGTCATTGCTAAAGTCGATATTGCTGTTATCCACTCTGCCAAATTTATTCCTTGGGGTGTTGATGTAATTGTAAAATTGATTAAAGAACTAACCATCAAGCTACCTCATTATCATTAAAGAGTTCTTTTTCAAGTTCTTTTATTGCTTCTTCATACTTGGTTTTGCCACCAAATTCTTTGATTATTTCCACAGGTGTGCCGATTTCATCAAAAGGTTGAAATTTCAAAATTTCTCTATTTTCAATCTCTTCAATACCGTCATCAGCAAATTTGTCAATCAAGGCATTAAGAACTTTTCTTGCTTTATCTGAATATTGGCCAAAGTAATTTCTTTTTTTAACTTTTTCTACTCTTTCTTTTCTTGATAATGGCGGAGTATCGAAAGTTACATGGCAAATCAAATCAAAAACACTTAAGTCTTTGCCTGTCTTTTGTTTAACTTCTTCTCTCAATTCATCAAGCATTACACCTTGTTCTATTAGTTCATCAATAATTGCCGATTTTTTATCAGCTTCTGACCATTTTTTGATGAAATCATCCATCGTCGCAAACTGTGCTTTTAGATTCTTTTTTGTATAATCCACAAGGCTTTCTGTTATCAATTTACCGTCTTTACCATAATATTGAACTCTTTCACCTACTTGTACAACTTCAATTCCATTCACATAGAATTTTTTAGTAGGATTTTCAACATCTGTAATATCAATATTTGGTGGAATTTCTACAACAATTTCATCTTCAGGAAGTTCATCAAGCAAAGTTTCAACTTCCTCTTTTGTCTGCTCATCTTTTGGCATTTCTTCGGTTTCTTTTACGTCTTTTATCTGAACAGGTTCGCCGTCAAAATCTTTATCTTCAAAAAGTCTTGTAACACCTCTAAAATCAAGAATAGTAAAATACCATTTGCCATAATCAGGTCTTAAACGGGTTCCACGACCGATAATTTGTTTAAATTCTGTCATTGAATTGATGTTGCTATCTATTGCTATTAGTTTGCAGGTTTTAGCGTCAACTCCTGTTGTCATTAGCTTTGAAGTTGTTGCAATTACAGGATAAATAACTTCAGGATCAATAAAGTTATCAAGTTCTTTTTTACCTTCATCATTATCGCCTGTAATTTGCATTATATACTTTGAGTTTTCTGCTACCATATCAGAATTTTCATTCACTAAGGCTTGACGCATTCTTGCTGCGTGGTCAATATCAGTACAGAAAACAATTGTTTTATCATATCTATTATTGTTTTTTAGATACTGTGTTATTCTTTTTGCGACAAGTTCTGTCCTCTCATCAACAACAATTTTTTTATCAAAATCTTTTACATTAAATTCCTCATCAGGAACTTCATTTCCATATTTGTCAATTGTACCTTGTGGAAGTTTTAAGCCATCCATATCAATATTAATTATCGGTCTAATAACTTTGTATGGAGCAAGAAAACCATCTTCAATACCTTGTTTTAGAGAATATGTATAAATAGGTTCGCCAAAATATTCGATATTGGAAACTTCTTTTGTTTCTTTTGGTGTAGCTGTTAGACCTAATTGGGTAGCTGATGAAAAATAATCTAATACCTCTCGCCAAGCGGAATCATCTTTAGCACTTCCCCTATGGCATTCATCAATTACAATTAAATCAAAGAAATCTTTTGAAAATTCTTTGTAAGCATCTTTGTCTTCATTATTCCCAGTAATCCCCTGATACAAGGCTAAATATATTTCATAAGATTTATCAATATGGCGTTTTGTAATCTTTGTCATTTTATCGCCAAATGGTGCAAAATCTTGACTTTTAGTCTGATCAACTAAAATATTTCTATCAGCTAAGAATAAAATACGTTTTTTCTTCTTAGCTTTCCATAATCTCCAAATAATTTGAAAAGCAGTATAAGTCTTACCTGTACCAGTTGCCATAACTAAAAGAACCCTATCTTGTCCTTTTGCAATTGCTTCTACAGCTCTATTAATTGCAATTCTTTGATAATATCTTGGCTCTTTATTGCTTGAAACATCTTTATGATAGTTTTGGGTGTAAACTTTTTCTGTTTCAGTATCTTCGATTTGTTTGAATTTTTTAAATTTTTCCCATAATTCTTGTGGAGTTGGGAATTTATCTAAAGGTAATTCTATTTCTTTTTTACCTAAATCAACCGTTCTATCGTGGAATAAAAAAGCATCACCATTTGAAGAGAATACAAAAGGAATATCAAGAGTTTCTGCATATTCTATTGCTTGCTGAATACCTGCTCCTACACTATGCTTATTGTCTTTCGCTTCAATAACTGCTAAAGGAATATTGTTTTTATAATATAGAATATAATCAGCTCTTTTACCTTTGCCACGTGAAACAAGCTTTCCTCTAACGATAACTTTTCCTGCAGTAAAAGAAACTTCTTCTCTAATTTGCGAGTCTTTATCCCAACCCGATTTTATTATTGCAGGTGTTATAAATTTTGTACAAATATCACGTTCTGATAACTCTTTTTTATTCATTAAGACCTCGCAACTTATGTGATAATTCTATCATAAATATACATAAACAGTGAAAAAGAAAATGTTACATAATACTAAATTTGTAAGAACAAAAATGAATAAGTATTTATTACCATCATTCTACAAATAAAAATTCATGTAACTTTCGTCGATTGTGTCTTGTTCAATGCCAATGTAGCGAAGTGTTACTGATGGCGAAGAGTGATTAAAGATTTTTTGCAGGAGTACTATATCATTATATTTTTTATAATGATGATACCCAAAAGTCTTTCTCAGTGTATGTGTTCCAATTCTTTCCTTTACCCCAACAGCTTGTGCTGCCTTATTCAAAATTCTATACGCCTGTGCTCTATCGAGCCTGCAATGTTTTTGTGTATAAAAAAGCGGTTGTCCCCAAGGCAAATCTTCTACAAATAAATCAATCTCCTCCTTTAAAAACCTATTAAGCGGAAATTTCTTATACTTATTCGTCTTTTTCTCTCTAATTTCAATATAATCTCGGCCCTTTACATCCCCAACATCAAGCGATAATATATCAGATATTCTAAGTCCTGTATTTATCCCAAAACTAAAAAGCAGTGCATCTCTTGGCTTTTTTACCAAATATTTTTTAATCTTTTGATTATCTTCCAGCTTTTTTATAGGTTGTACTACATTCATTTTTAAACTCGCTTAATCACAGACAATGATTGCTTCTTTCTTATAAAAAGTAAAGTCTAATAACACAAAATTTAAACACCTTTTAAACAGCGTTTAAATATCGTTTAAATAGCATTCAAAAAACTATAGCCTGCAAAATTACCCCTATATATTTACCCTCAAAATACAACACAACTTCATTATGTTGTATTCTATTTGTCTGTGATATTGGCTAATAGAAGCTTTTTGTATTTTTTAATCTTTAAAGATAAACTTCTTTATAGTAGGATAAATTTAATGAAATTTGAAATAAAAGATAAAAATTGGAAAAGATATAATTTATTTTGGCATTATATTAATAATTTGCGTAATGTTCTTAGTTTAACATGTGATATTGATATAACTAAATTTCTACCTTATATAAAATCTAAAGGTTACAGGTTTTATCCTTCTTTTATGTGGGCAGTATGTAAAATTATCAATACCCATGAAGAATTTAGATTAGGTTGGGATGAAAATAATCAAGTTGGGGTATATGATGTGATTCATCCATATTTTGCACATTTTTTCAAAGAGGATGAAATGTGTGCTTTATTCGTTACTGAATATAATGAAAATTTAGAAGTTTTTCATAGTAACTTTGTTAATATTATTGATAAATACAAAGATTGTAGAGCTTTTGATTTTAAAAATGTTCCTCCAAATGTTTTTAATGTTTCCTGTTTACCTTGGATAAATTATAAAAGTTTTGATATTCACGTTTTTGATGAAGGAAAATATTTAGCTCCAGTAATTACTTGGGGAAAATATGTTGAGAAAAACGGCAGAATAACACTTCCTTTTTCGTTTAATATCCATCATGCTGCTGCCGATGGTTATCACCTTTCAAGATTTTTCATTGAATTACAAGAATTACTAAATTCTTTTGAAGACTAATTTATAGAATTAAAAATTTTTATATAAAATATCTATCTTATTGAGCTTTTAATCTTTTATCAGAAGTTCAATTATACATATCATTAATGAGATTTATTTTAATAATAAATATACTTCTGTTTCAAAATAATTGGCTAGCATTTCAATTTTATCTAAAGTAATATTTATTTTACCTTTTTCAAGTTTTGAAATATAAGAATTATCAACTCCTAAAACTAAAGATAATTCTTCTCTGCTTAACTTTTTCTGTGTTCGCAGATTTTTAATATTATTTGCTAATATTTGTCTAATATCTTGACTCATATTCCAATTATGTTATTATTAGAATATTATTAACAGGAATGACAGTCCATTCAATAAGGTGATTTTATGTTCACTAAAAAGATACTTATAGATTTAGGCGGCGTACTAAATGAGTATGGGAAAGAGAAATTCAATGAAAATTATATCCCTGAAATTAAGGTTGGGGCTTATGAATTTTTAGAAACTTTATCTCAAAGTGCAGATTTGTATCTTTTTACAT
>CAJMPQ010000016.1 GCA_905215335.1 uncultured bacterium
TTTATATTGATGATAGGACAATTTGTTTTAATGGTGATTATCACAAAACTCTTGATGAAATTGAAAAATTCAAAGTTTATTGGAAATAATTTTTATTACAAGTTGCTTTTTTAAACAATAAAAATTTTAGATGTTTTATACATTTAAATGGATTTATAAACTAATTCTAAGTTATCAATATCAATGAATTTTTTGTATTCATAAGGAATATTTACACTTAGTTCACTTTTATTTTCATAATTTTCAAGAGAATTGGAATAAATAAAACTATCATCCAATTTTATTTTGTAATTTCCAGGAGAAATTCCAGAGAAATAGAAATTACCGTATTCATCTACTGTACTATACGCAACTTCTTCGCCTTTTTCGTTATTGATTACAATAATGAAGTCTTCTATATTAAGAGTTCTACCAAAATCATCCATAATCTTTAATTTCCCTTTAATGTTTCCAATGCAACTAATAACGGGAATTTCAACTTTTGTTGTTTTTCTTTGTTCTACTCTCACCATTTTTCCTTGTTCTAGCTTTTTGTCTACTAACAATGTTGCGGGAAGATTTTCTGTATCTACTTTTACATTATATGTGCCAACTTCTGTGCCTCCTGCAAAGGCTCTTCCTCTCCTATTTGTATAAATAGGATTGTTTTCCCAACTAAATTTTATGGGGACATTTTTTACTTTTATATCTTTTCTATCAAATTTACCATTATTGTTTTTGTCTATAAATGCTACTACATCTACATAGCCTCTATTATCATCACTATATCCTACAGATTTGATACCTGATGGTAATAATGCAAATGCATCATTTACTACGAGATTTATAGAATGACGTGAGCTCATTGGTAAAAACATATTATTTATAATATATCCACCCATTTGGTTATATTGGTAGTTTAGATTTATAACTCTACCACTTTTTGTTCTATAAGCTAAATTTGCATATATATCAAAACCATTATCGGAACCTGTATATTTATAGCCTGTTCCTAAACTTAAGGTTATTCTTTTAAATTCCGGGAATGTGTAACCTATTTTGGCCATATTGTAACTGTTAGTTTGATTAGAATAGTCATAATGAATTATGTCATGGCCAAGAGTGAGGGTTCCAAGATTTTTAGGCATTTTGTAATCTGCTTTTAAGTAAACAGTTGAATATTTGGAACTGTAACTATCATAAGATGATGTATTTTTATCATATTTTGTAGCATAATTACTTTCTGTTTTTCCTCCTTCAAGTGTAAGATTAGAACCAATTTTTCTACTTATATTTAAGTCATAATAGTAGCTATTGTTTTTTGCAATATCATTTTCTCCTGAACGACCATTGATATTAAATTTTATATCTGCAATTTTTTCTAAGTTTTTATAAAAATTAAAATTATATTCATTAAAATCAATAAGCCCACCTTCGAAACGATTTGCAGTATTTGATACATATTTTTTTATACTGCCGTTTATTCCAAAATTATTTTTTGCGTACCCGCCACCAACAAGTACTCCTGTTCTATCGTTATAATAGCTGCCATCGCTTCCTGCAAGGTAAAAATCTGCAGAAGTTGTAAATAAACTGCCTTTCAAATAGTAATTATTTTTATGGTAATTCGTTTCTGCTGCAATAGTATAACCAAATTGTTCTCCATAATTTTGGCTGATATCTTTGGCTGAACTTATACCCATGAGAAGTTTTGAATTTAGGTTATCATTTTTGATATGTTCTAATGTGTTTAACCAACTTACACCTTCCATATTGTTAGGATTTTTCCAAGTTCCTGATGTTAAAAGTGCATCTGTTGAATAGATACTTTGCCATATCGAATTTTTTGGTTGAGAATATATGCGGTCAAATGATATTTTAGAATCTATTTTTAAATTTTCTTTGATACCATATTCAAATTGAGAACCTAATAAGAATTTTTTTGTATTCATTTCATAAATATAACCGTTTGTATTAAATAATTTGTTGTTATAACCTGTTACTCCACCAAAAAAGGTGTATTTTTTTGTTTTTCTTCAGGCATGTTTTTATATTTAGGATATTTTTTTTCGTAAATAGTTTCTGTAGTGCCATCTGATTTTATTTCTTCCAATTTTATTATTTTTGGTTCAGAATTTAAATATAAATCATTCAGGCTGAAGTAGCCGTTGTAAGTACTCAAAGTCGTTTTTTCATTACCATCAACATAAACTTTTACTAAACTATCATCTGCGACTTGTCCATTTAATTCTCTATATGTTTTTGGTTTGAATTCATAATTACTTAACTGAAACCCTAACATTTGATTTCCAATGGTATAAGTTTCATCTTTTATACCTCGAACTCTTCCTAATTCATATTCCAGGTTTTTAAATTTATTTTTATAATTAAACCCTAATCCTCCAAAAGAAAAGAATTCTCCTTTGTAATTGTATGTGTTCATATCAATACTAAGATCGCCATTAAAAGCTTTGCCTTTTAATATTACTTGAGTGTTATTATTAAAAAACATGTTTTTAGAGGTTCCACTAACTAAATATTGTGAGATAGTATCGCTCATGGTGTTGTTATTTAAGGAAATTGAGTCGAATTGAATTTTTTTATTTTTTTCCGGAACTAAAATATTTTTGTAAGCTTTAATTTTGGTTGTATTATCTTCGTTTTTATCTATTTCTGCTCCTCTTAGTAATATTAAATCTCTTTTGGTATTTGCTAGTATTGATAAATCATTTTTATCGGCTTTAATTTCAGAATTGAAAATTATGCTTAGATCTTTTGGGTTGCAGAAAAATTCATCTTTAATGTCGTCCATCAAGCCTTGTTTTTGATAGATATTTTTGTGTGATGAAATTTTTTGATTATTAAAAACTATATAATTATTACTAATTTTTCCAGTTTTGCCATCATTTGTTTCGAATTCTATTTCTTTAGTTGCGTGATTAGTTTTAACTTTGACCTCAAAAATTTCAGATAGTTGTTTAAATGGCAGCAAAATTTTATCTTCAGATGTCAAAATAATTTCGACATCATAGTATGCTTTGTCATTTAAATTAATATAAGTAATTAAATTTTGATTTTGTTGTGCAGCAAAAACAGGCTGAACAAAAAATATCAGACCTGTAATAATGGACAACAAAACTATCCATATTGTTTTTTTCATTATTTTATATTTTTAAGGATTTCTGTTTGCTGTAAAAGTTATAATTGCTTGGTAAGTACCAGCTCTATCATTTGAAATTGAATATGTATTTGTTAACGGAGTTGAACCAATGGTTTGAACAAAATTTCCATTTTGAGAATTCCCCATTTTTACTGAATAACATAAGCCTCCGCAGGTTGGATTATTAGTTAATGTTGCAGATTCAATGTTTGTAAGCATATTTGTTACAGAATATGCTATGGCATTTGCGTTTCCTGAGGTTGTGGGAGTTCCACTTTTTATGTTGTTTATAGAATTTGAATTTGGAATATTGGATGATGATATATTACCTAAAATTATATAATCTCTATTTGAATTTTTAAAATAAGCATTTACTTCTCCATTATTAGAGGTTGTAACTTTTGCTTGTACAAGATATGAATAATTACAATCTTCTCCGTTTGTTTTTATATTGAAAGAAGCAGACGGAGAGGTTGAAATCCCCGTCTGAGGAGCTATACTCCCTTTAGCTAGTGATTGGTTATAAGCAGAAATGTTTACCGCAGCAGGAACTGTCGTGACAATAGTTTGTTGAAATGAAGTTGCACTATAGGATGGTAGTGTAAGAATGTTCAACATAAATGTAGTTGTCATTAGTTTAAGTAAATATTTCACTGTTATACCTTTCTTATAGAGATGTTGATGTTAATGTCATTATTGCTTGATAGGTTCCTGCATTATCTTGGAATGAATAAGTATTTGCATATGGAGTTGTTCCAGTAGTTGTTGTTGCAATTGTGGTACCACCATTTACATCGACATTGTATTGGTTTTTGGTGTTATCATAATTTGCACTTCCACCATTATCTAAGGCAACGCTTGCGATAGGATAAGCAATTGCATTTGCATTATTTGTTGCTGTTGGAGATGCAGTTTTACAATCTGCAATGGCAGCAGCTGTTGGAATTTTTCCGGATGCTGTATTTGAAAATACAACATAAACTTGCGAACCTTGTCTAAATAAAGCATTTACATCACCTGCAGCACCTGTTGTTTTACCTTGTAAAAATAAATCTTGGGAATCTGTGTTTAAATTAATTTTAAACTTCGATACTAAAGCTGCAGTTAAGTTTCCTGTATCTGGAGTTATTGTTGTTGTGGTTACAGCTCCGCTTGTTTGAGGTGTAATATCTAAATATGTCCCTAATGTACATTGTAGTGTTTGACTTGCAGTATTAGAGATTGCGTGTGATGAATTGATAGCTCCAATCATTGCAGGAATAATTAATAAACCTGCTAGGTTTTTGTTAATCATGTTTCCTCCTTTTCTGATTAAGTTAAATGTTTGAGTTTGGTAAATTATCAATGGTAAATTGACTTTCTTTTATCAAGCTTTTTAAACGTCCTTTTTCATCTGTATATTGAATAACAAGACGTAATGTATAGTTCCCGATTTCTTTGATATCTTTTAATGGAATTTCATCAATGGTAGAGATGCTATTGTTTGATCCTATTACGTGATTTTTGATTTTATATTCTCCAATTAATTTTTTATCTTTTATAATTTGAGCTTTACCTGTATATCTTACTTTGCTATTTCCTGAAGATAATAGTTTTAGTGCAAGTTGTAATTCTTTATCTTGTTTTCTTAAATCAAGATTTTGAATTTGGGCACATTTTACAAATTTCCCTTTGTCTAAATAAATAGGAATACCTACTCGAGTTTTTACAATAAGTTTTGTTGTAACATCTTTCATGCCGGATGGTAGGAACATTTCTTTTGCAGCGACATCTTCTAAGAATAGTACCATTCTTGATTCTCCATCCGGAATATTTTTTAAATTTGTTATTGTCAATCTAACTTTTTGCTTATTGCCATTTTGTAGTGTGAATTCGTTCGGGACAAATCTAACATTTTTAATTAAATTATCTGTTTCTGGGGAATTTCCTTCTATGATATCCATAGTGCCTTGTGGAGAAATCTTGAAATAAGAAGGATAAATTTTAAAACGAATTGTTTCATTCGCATCACCCTGTACATCAAAAGATGCAGTTAAATAATTCCCTTTCGTGTTATTAGCATTTAATTCAAGTAATGTTGGAGTAACTTTCAATGCTGCTTGTGCAATTTGTGTATTCCCTAATATTATTAAAATTGCTAGAAATATAAATATTTTTTTCATTTAATTCCCTCCACTTTGGATAATGTAGTTGATATAATTTTTAAATTGTCCTTCTTTTAGGTATTTTTCCGATGTGTTTTTGAGATAGTATTTGATATTTATATAATCTGTAGAATAGTTTCCCGTAACAGGTTCAGTTACAGTAGGATTACCTTTAGCAATGATGTATTGACGGTTAGGTAAAATCTCAATTTGAGAAGTTTCATAATCAGTTACATTTTTAGAGACGCCTGTGATTTGGAAATAATATTTACCAACTAGATTACCCAAGTTTGAAGTGTCTAATATTAGTTTCCATTTATCATTTGATTTCACTAAAATTTGAGGTGAAGTAGTATTTAAAATATTAGAATTAGTTTCAAATATATTTTCTGGAGTTAATCTAATATTTATCGGATTTGTGATACTTGAAACTTCTTGTGTTGTAGGGATTGTAAATGATAAATTATAAACGGTATTGAATGTAAGAAAAGCTGTTTGAGTTTGAAATTGTAGTCTTGTGGAATAAGTGCCCGGTGGTAGCACTCCAATATTTTTGATTATACATGTGTAATTTTTTGTATAACCGAAAATTTGTATATTGTTGCTTGAAAATAATGTTATATCAAGATTAGGTTGTATTTGAAATTCATTTTCACCATCGTTTAAATAGAGTTGTGTTATTGGAATTTTGTATTGTGAATTAGATGTATTTGTTATGTATGTATCCAAGGCTTTTACTTTGATGAAAAATTGAAAAGATATAAGAGAATCTTCTATTACTTGTACAGAAGTTGAAACTTGATTTGAGGAAATGATTGTTCCTCCAATATTTTTAACGGAAACATTACAATATGCTGGATTTAGATTTATTATAAAAAAAAATAGAAATAGGATTATTTTTTTCATGCAAACCTCATTATAAAAAATGTATGAAATTTGTATGTTTATTAAAATTACCTTTATGTAGAATTATTATGTTTAATTTAAATATATTTGCCTAGCTAATACCATTTTTATTTTTTTGTAAGTAAGACAATAATGTTATGAAATTGTTGAAAAGTATATTTTTTTTATTGGTTCTTTTTCTACAAGTTAATTTTGTAGCTTTTGGAGCAAATCAAGCCAGTCAAGTTCTTACAACAAGTTTGCCAGAAGTTTTAGAAATAGAAAAAATTATCGTTGATGATGTTGAACATGAAAGAGATGCACCTTTACCAAATGTGAAAATCACAAATACTAATTATTTTAGTAATGAGAGTACAATTTTAACAATGACACCTTTACAGGTTAAAATACACACCAATTTGACTACACCAATTATTATTAATGCTCAATTTACAGAATTAAAACATATTGCAAATCCTTATAAATTTGAAGGATTTAATTTATCAATATATCCAAAATCTTACACTATAACAAATCCTTATGATCATGTTATTTCAGGTGAATTTATTCCGTATGCAGTGATAAAACCTAATACTGTTTTAGGGGATTATGTTGGAACGTTATTATTTACATTGGGGACATTATGAAAAATTTACTGATAATACTTTTTTGCACATTTTTTTTTATAAGTCAGCCAGTATATTCTGCTAATAATCAAAGTCAAAATAAATTTGCTATTCGTGTGGATTCTGTCCCTAGCGGAAATCAAGGTAAAGATAATGACGGATTAAGTGAGGGTGCAGTTGCAGCAATAGTGTTAGGTTCAACATTTGGTGGATTGGGTCTTTTATCAGGGGTTGGCTATTATTTGTATAAAAATAATAAAGGTTTACATACAGGTTTTGCTTGTGGGCAAAAATGTCCTTACCAAACTGTTGATTGTAAAACTTTATCAGAAATTTTGGCAAGTAAAAAACAATATACATATTTAATGAAAGCAAGTGAAAAAGCTATTTTACATACTGATTATCATTATTTAATAATTCCTGATACAGAAATAAATACTAAAACTTTTAATACTATATTTTTTGAAGTTCCTAAAACAAATAGCTCTAATATAAATTTCAGAATTATTCAAGCTTCAAAAGTTTATAAAATGGATGGAAATAAGCCAGAATTAGACTCTGATATTTTTCAAAATTCAAAAGAAAAAAATGTTAAAAAGATTCCTACATATACAAAAGAGTTAAACGCGAATGCAGGTTATTTAATCAAAAGTGGAACTATTCAAGATTTAAATAACAATGTTGCAAGTATTACAACACAAAATTTATCTAACAAAGAAAAACAAACTTATGCTATTATTGTAGAATTTTGGACAAATATAGTTCCTCAATAGGTTATGTTTTTATATTTAAACACCCAGTAATAAAATATTACTGGGTGTCCATTATTAAATTATTTTTCTGAAGAATTTTGTTTAATATATCTTTTATTTCTTTCTTGTCTTGTTCTATTATTTGAAGTTGTATCAAGTCCTCTGTTTGTATGTCTTTTAGTATTTGAGTTATTAGAATTTAGTTTATGTTTTCCGTGGCCATGATGAATTCTTTGTTCTGCATTTTCAGAACGTTGTTCCATCATTTTTTCTTTGCCTTCAAGGCGTCTTTCAATTGCTTTTTCTTTACCTTCTAATCTTCTTTGGATAGCTTTTTCTTTACCTTCAAGTCTTTTATTTGTTCCTATATTAGATGAATTTGCTTCACCTTTATTAATTCTTGCATTTTGGTGTTTGTTTCCTTTTAGAGCTGTGCTTTCTTGTTTTACTCCAATTTTACCATTTTCACCTTTTGCTTGTGCAATTTGCATATTGGCAACAAATACTAATGATAATATCATTAAACTAATAATACTTTTTTTCATTTTTCACCAACCTTTCCAGCTTGTAGTCTAACAATATTATTACTCATTAGCAATACTTTATTTATAGTATTTTATTACTTGTATTGTTAATTTAAATATTTTTTAGTTGTTTTAGAATATTGATTACTTTTGGATTATCTACGTGATAACAAATTTGGTTGCCGTTGCGTGTACCGGAAAGTACTTTTGCATTTTTTAAAATGGATAAATGTTGTGAAACTGTAGGTTGTGGAATGTTTAAACATTCACACATTTTGCTTACATTACATTCCGGTTGCATCATCAAGTTATATGCAATAGTAAGTCTTGTTGGATGGGCTAATGCTTTAAAAATTGATACATATTCATCTATATTTATATTTTCATCTTTCATATTATAAGAATATTACAATATTCGAATATTGTCAAAGAAAAGTATTGACTAACTTCATAAAATTTGATAATATGAATATATCAATATTCGAATATACTTAAATTAGTGAGGACAATATGAAAACAGTTATAATTGGTGGTGGTGCTTGTGGAGCAAGCTGTGCAACAAGATTAAGAAGATTAGATGAAAATTGTGAAATTACTATTTTAGAGCGTACTAATGAGGTATCTATTGCAAATTGTGGTTTACCTTATTATTGTTCCGATGTGATATCAGAAAGAGATAAGATTCTTGTATCTAATCCTGAACGTTTTAAGAACATGTTTAATATTGATGTCCGTTTAAATAGTGATGTTGTTGAAATTCAAAGGAAAGAAAAATATGTTTTAACAGCATCTGGTGAGAAATTTTATTATGATAAGCTTGTTTTAGCACAAGGTGCAAATCCTATAAAACCTCCAATAGAATGTATTGATAGTTCGAATATTTTTACAGTTAGAACTTTAGCTGATGCAGATAAAATTAAAGATTACATTTCAAATAGAAATGTAAAAAGTGCGGTTGTTATTGGTGGTGGTTTTATTGGTGTTGAGATGGCAGAAAATCTTGCACATCTTAATATTGATACAACATTAGTAGAATTATCTGACCAAATTTTAGCTCCAATGGATTATGAAGTTGCATGTTTTGCTCAAAATGAAATGAGAGCAAATGGTGTTGAATTGGTACTTTCGGATGGTGTTAAAAAATTCTCAGAAACAGAAATAGAATTAGCATCAGGTAAAAAACTTCCTTATGATATTGCAATTTTATCAATAGGGGTAAAACCGGAAGTTACTTTAGCTGCAAAAGCAGGATTAGATGTTAACCGAGGAATAAAAGTTAATGATAATATGCAAACTTCTGATCCTGATATTTTTGCGGGTGGTGATAGTGTTGAGGTTAAAAGTTTTATTACAAATCAAGATGTTTTAATTCCTTTAGCAGGTCCGGCAAATAGACAAGGTAGAATTATTGCTGATAATATTTTAGGAATTAGTTCTACTTATAAAAAATCCCAAGGAACATCAGTATTAAAGGTTTTTGATTACACTGTTGCTGCTGTTGGGTATAATGAAAAGCTCTTGAAAAGAGAAAATATTCCTTATTGGAAAGTTTTAACATTTGGAAACTCTCATGCTGGCTATTATCCGGATGCAACATCAACTTTATACAAGCTTCTTTTTAACGCAGAAGGTCAAATTCTTGGAGCACAAGCTGTAGGTCAAGAAGGTGTTGAAAAAAGAATTGACGTAATATCTTCTGTAATGAGAAATGGTGGCACTGTTCAAGATTTATTGGATAGTGAATTATGCTATGCTCCTCCATATTCTTCAGCTAAAGATCCTGTAAATATTTTGGGAATGAGTGCTGATAATGTGTTAAGAGGTTTTGTGAAACCTGCATATTATGAAGATTTAGAAAATTCTTATGTTATTGATGTGAGAATACCTGATAGTTTTAATGCAAAATCTATTCAAGGTGCAGTTAATATTCCTCTTGCACAATTGAGAAATAGAATAGATGAAATCCCTCAAGATAAAAAAGTTATTTTAGTTTGTGATTCAGGTTATACAAGTTATTTAGCTTCAAGAATTTTAATTCAAAAAGGCTTTAATAATGTATATTCCCTAATGGCTGGCATGAAGCTTTATAAAGAAATCCAAAGGGATAAAGAGAATAAAACTACTAAAAAATCCAAAGTTATGGCAAATATTCAAACTGGTTCTGAAGTTTTAAAAGTGGATGCTTGCGGGCTGTCTTGTCCAGGACCAATTATGAAATTAGCAGAAAATATGTCAAATTTGAATGACGGTGAAGTGTTAGAAATTACATCGACAGATAAAGGCTTTTATGCAGATGTGGAGGCGTGGTGTAATTCTACAAATAATACTTTATTAAATTTGGACACTGTAAATAAAAAAATTGTTGCAACTGTTCAAAAAGGACAAGCTGTTGTTCAAAAAAATCAACAGCCTGCAAACAAAGGCCAAACTATAGTTGTTTTTTCGAATGATTTAGATAAGGCTTTGGCTGCATTTATTATTGCAAATGGTGCAAAAGCAAGTGGACATGATGTTACATTATTTTTCACCTTCTGGGGTTTAAATGTTTTGAGAAAAAGTAACGTAAAAGTGAAAAAATCATTTATTGATAAAATGTTTGGATTTATGATGCCACAGGGTGCAGATAAATTGACGCTTTCAAAAATGAACATGGGTGGAATGGGTTCTGCAATGATGAAATGGGTAATGAAAAATAAAAACATTTCAACATTAAATGAATTGATTTCACAGGCTCAAGCTCAAGGGGTAAAATTTATCGCTTGTCAAATGAGTATGGATGTAATGGGTATAAAAAAAGAAGAATTAATTGACGGTGTTGAAATAGCTGGAGTAGCTAAATACATAGCCGAAAGTAGTAATTCAAATTCCAATTTGTTTATATAAGATTAAAAAAGGAGGATTTTATGAAATCAATTACAACTTTTGACTTGCAGTACGCACACAGATTTTATGGTTTTAAAGGAGAAGCTCAGTATCTACATGGTCATACTGGTGTTTTAACTATTGAAGTTGAAGATAGTATAAATGCTGGTGTTAATATGGTTTTCCCTTGTAATGAAATTCAAAAAACAGCTTGGGAAGTTTTAAAGAATTTTGATCATGCAACAATTCTTAGAGAAGATGATCCATTATTACCTGCACTTTTAGAAGTTTATGAAAAACAAGGTATTAAAAATGGAGCACCTCAAAATACTATGAAAGGTGAAGCTTTTAAGACAGATTTAGCTACAGCATATCCTGATTGTAGGCTTGTTGTAACAAAAGAAACAATGACTGTTGAAGGTATGATAAAAATTGTTTACGATTTATTGAAAGATAAATTAAATATTTCAAAAATTACATTTACAAGTGGTGTAAATGCAGCAACTGAAGAATATGAAGTAAATAAAACTTTTGATCGTTGTCCGTTATGTGGAATTTCATTGAATTCAGATGGTGTTTGTCCAAAATGTGGATATAGAAAAGCGTAAAAAGATAAAGCTCTCTGGAAATTTTCTCAGAGAGCTTTTTTTAATAAAGAGTCGTAAATCCGTTTGCATATCCACCGATAATTTCTCTTTTTCCACTTTGAACAATTTTTAGCGGATGATAATATGAACTTGTCGCTTCTGTATATGTTGGATATCCAATAGCTGGTTTATCTTTCGGGATTAAGTGCTTTAGATGTTTTGGAGTTTCTTCGCAACAATTTACTAAAACTTTTTGTCCTTTTGGAATTTTTTCTTCTATTAGATTGAAGATTTTTACATGAGGATTCGCAGCAACATGCCAAGCTTCTTTGCCTTCAGATACTAATGAGCTTCCAGAGCCATGTCCAAATATTACAAATTTTATGTCTTTTGGAAAATATCCTTTTTTGATATCTCTAAGTAATACATTTGCAAAGTTACTGAAGCAGTATAAATCATTTTGAGATGTTGGAATTAATTTTATACCAGTTTCTTTTTCAAATAAGTTGCATACTCTTTGAAGATTTTTTTCGTTTGGTTTGTTGTTCAAAACTTTTTGAAATTCTTTTCCAATTTTGTTTGGATGAATTGTATCTTTTATGCAATTAGTTAAATAATTTATATTTGCTCCAATACTACTTGTGCGCCAACATAGTTTTGGCGCTTTTATATTTTTGTTGAAGAATATATTAAATGCTTTTATATTCATAAATCCCCTATATTTATATAAAAACATTTAATGCTTAAAATTTGTCTTATTTGAAAGTTATTATGGAAATAATGTAGAAATTAGCTTAATTGCGAAATTCAACATTTTGTTAGGGTGTTGAATTGGTGGGTAAAACATTTCTTCTGTATTAAAATCTTTATATGTTGCGTTTTTTCCTTGTGCAATAAATTTGTCTAATTTTTTATCAATTCTAGCACTTTTGGTGCTCATTCCATATTTTCTATAAAAAATATGTGGCATTCTATGAGGATTGTAACATCCATCAGAACTTAAATGTATATAACCATTGCAACCTATTTTTTTACTATAATTTCTTGCAAAATCTAACATTTTAGAGCCATAATGACTGCCACTGCAATTGGATAATAATTCCCAAATATAAAGTGATGGAACATTTTTATTTCCTTCTCTTTCAATATGTTCAGGAAAACATTTCATTATAACTTGTTTTCCAAATTCCTCTTTATTTGTTGGAACAAGTACAAACTGATCGACGAAGTTATTTAAATATCTAGTATAACTATGCACAATTAATGTTTTGGGCATTTTTTTTATGGGTTTATGTTTTATTGGTGGATATAATAATTTTGAAGTGTTCATTTTAATACCTAGATATTGTTTTACATAAATTCAAATAGCTCTGGGAATTTGATTTTTGTTTGATATGCTTTATTTACGGCTTCTCCGGTTAAATCGACGTCTTTTTCTATATACATTGGCAAGTCTTTAACTAATTTTTTAGGAGAAACTTGTCTATGTCTTTTTATACAATTATCCAAATATTTTTGCGTATCTTGGCAGTATTTATTGCACATAAAACCTAATTTGCGATAAAAAATATATGGAGGATTAGTTTTATCAAAATATGAACTTGCGATTACATGAATATTCCCAAGACATAAATTTCTAATACTTTCTTTTTTAGCAATGTTTATAAAAGCTTTTCCAACGCCTTGGTTTCTTTTATATGCAAAAAGTCTATCAATAAAAAAAGATGGGTATTCATCTGCATTTGGTGAATATTGTCTATTTATATCCCTTATTGTTGTGGGATAGGCTTCCATTTTTCCAACAATATCTCCGGATCTATCAAACATTTTGTAAATAAATCTATTATTTCTGGTTCGTTTTTTATAAACTAAAAATTCAGTTATTTTTGGATATCTTATAGGCGAAAATTTTAACATGATATTTTTTATAAAATATATAAATAATATTTTTGCTATTTGGAAGCTTAATGTTAAAAATTAATAATATTCAATCAGAAATATTTTGTTGGTATTATAATTAATGGAAAGTAGAGAGTATATAAATAGTAGGGATAAAGTTTTGAAAAAGAAATATCATTTTATAGCTATTGGTGGAGTTGGAATGAGTGGTCTTGCAAAATATTTGTTGCAAAATGGCTATGAAGTTTCAGGTTCAGATATTTGTGATAGCAAATATGTTCAAAAAGTAAAAAAATTAGGTGCAAAAGTTTATATAGGACACGATGAAAATAATGTTCCTGATGATTGTGTAGTTGTTGCAAGTACAGCTATTCGTGAAAGTAATCCTGAAATTCAAAAAGCTAAAAGATTAGGGTTACCAATATATCATAGATCAGATTTATTAGCAGAAATTTCTCAAAACGAGGAATATTTTATTGGATATTCAGGAACTCATGGAAAAACTACAACAAGTGGTTTGTGTTCTTATGTAATGGAAAAAGCAGGATTAGAGCCATCATATATTGTGGGTGGTATTATTCCGGAAATAGATGCGAATGCTAATGCAACAAAAGGTGGATTTTTCATTGCGGAGCTTGATGAAAGTGATGGTACTATTGTTAAATATTCACCAAATTTGGTTGTTGTTAATAATTTAGAACCTGATCATTTGGATTTTTATAAAAATGGTTTGGAATCTATTTTAGAAACTTTTGAAACATTTTTATCTAATTTAAGAGAAAATGCTGTAGTTTTAGCGAATATGGATAATGAAGGTGTTAAAAGATTAGTTAAACATTTTTCAGAAACTCCATTAAAGCATAATGCAAAATTTGTAACTTATTCAATTGGTGGAAATACTGATTATTGTGCCAAAAACATTAGTTATGCCGAAGATTTCACAACATTTGATGTTTATTATAAAGGTGATAAAATGACATCTTTAAAAATTTGTTTAAAGGGTGTACATAATGTTTATAATTCATTAGCAGTATGGGCAAGTTTGCATGTTGCAGGTGTTGATATGTCTTTAGTAAATGCACATTTTGCAACATTTAGCGGTATGGGCAGAAGATTCCAAAAAGTTGGTGAATTTAATGGCATTTCTATATATGATGATTATGCTCATCATCCAACAGAAATTAAGGCAACATTATCTTCATCAAAATCATTTAAAGATAAAAATGTAATTGCAGTATTCCAACCTCATAGATACACTAGATTACAAAATCTTTGGAATGATTTTATGGGTGCTTTTTCTGATGTAGATAGAGTTATTGTGACAGATGTTTATGCTGCAAGTGAGGACCCTATTGATGGTGTAAATTCTTTAGCATTTACAAATGAGTTAAAAGAAAAAGTTGATATTCCTTGTGAAAATATTTCAGGAGATATCAAAACTGTAGCAAAAGTTCTATATCCAACATTGAAATCAGGTGATATTGTTATTGGTTTAGGTGCCGGAACAATTACAAACTTGGGTAAAGAATTATTAGCACTAAATGAGGAGAAGGCATAGTTGTCAGTTGTTTCAGAACATAATTTTGAAATAAAAAATCTAACATCTTTTAAAATAGGTGGACAAATTTCTGAAGTGTTTTTTCCTGAAAATGTGGATGAGTTTGTAGAGATTTTAAAAGAAAATGAAGGAATTAGAGTATTTGGTAATTTATCAAATACTTTGATTTCAACTGATGGTTTTGATGGCAAAATTATTTTGACAACTAAAATGAATTCTATAAAAATTGATGATAATAAGGTTATTGCAGATTGCGGTGTTAAGGGGCCAAAATTATCTCAAGAAGTTTGTAAAAAAGGGTTATCAGGGTTAGAATTTATGATTGGTTTTCCTGGTTCTGTTGGTGGTGAAGTTTGTATGAATGCCTCTGCTAACGGTCAGTGTATCAGTGATAAATTAGTTTCTGTAATTTGTTATTCTCCAACATTGGGTCTTGTAACTTTTACCAAAGACGAAATGGATTTTGAATATCGTAAATCTCGTTGTCAAAAAGAAGATTTAATTGTTTTGCAAGCTGAATTTGAACTTGATAAAAAAGAGATTATAGAAATTCAGGAGCAAATGAACAAAAATTTAGAATTCAGAAGAAACCACCAGCCTTCTTTAGCATTGCCAAATTGTGGAAGTATTTTTAAAAATCCGCAAGGAGATTCTGCAGGCAGATTATTAGATTCTGTAGGAGCTAAAGAGATGTCTGTCGGTGGTGTGAAAGTTTGGGATAATCATGCAAACTTTATTGTTAATTATCGAGCGGGATCTTCAGCCGATGTTTTAACATTGATGTGTGAGATGCGACAAAAAGTAAAAGAGAAGTATAATATAGAATTAGAACCTGAAATCAGATTTTTAGGTAGTGAAAATAGTAAGGACAAAGAATTATGCAAAATATTGTACAAAAAATAGATAAAAATTCAAAAATAGCAGTTTTATGTGGCGGTATGTCTTCTGAGGCAGAAATTTCAAGACGCTCAGGTAAAGGTTGTTTTGACGCATTACAAAGACTTGGTTATAAAAATGCAGAACTTGTTGAAGTTGATGAAAATATTGCTCAAAAACTTCAAGATGGAAAATATGATTATGCATATAACGTACTTCATGGAAAATATGGTGAAGATGGTTGTATTCAAGGTATTTTAGAAATTTTAAAAATACCTTATACAGGTTGTGGTGTAATGTCTTCTGCAATCTGTATGAATAAAGAATATACAAAAAGAATTTTAGCAACTTGTTCTGATATTCCTCTTGCAAAATCAGCTTTTGTAAGAAAAGGGGAAGATGTTATGGAAAAAACAAAAGATTTAAAATTCCCTGTATTTACAAAACCTGTATCAGAAGGTTCAAGTTTTGGTATGACAAAGGTTAATTCAAGAGATGAATTAAAAGCGGCTTATGATGAAGCTGTAAAATATAATGATGATGTATTGATTGAAGAATTTATTGAAGGAGCATTTGTTACAGTTGGTGTTTTAGAACAAGATGGTAAGAATTTCGCAACTGAAATACTTGAAATCAGACCTAAAAATGAATGGTATGATTTTGAAGCTAAATATACTCCTGGTATGTCAGAATTTATTTTACCGGCAGAATTGGATGCAGAATTAACTCAAAAAGTTAAGGATATTGCGGTTAAATCTCATGAAACAGCAGGATGCAGAGGTGTATCAAGAGTAGATTTTATGATTTCAAAAGATGGAATTCCTTATGTTATCGAAATTAATACATCACCAGGTATGACAGCAACAAGTGATTTGCCTGCTCAATCAAAAGTAATGGGTATTAGTTATGATAATTTAGTTCAAATTATTTTAAATGGAGCTGGTTTAAATAAATAATGACAGAAGATGAAAAATACCACAAACATACAGAAGAAGAAGAGTTGCAAGATGAATTTGAACTCGCAAAACATTCTGTAAAACATAAGCAAATAGAAAGAAAGATTCGTAAGAAAAGAAAAAAATTAAATCGATTAAAATCTTTCTTGAGATTTGTTGTGCTTATTGTTTTGGTAGTTTTAACATATTACTTTGTCAAACTTCCTCAATGGTATCTTCCAAAAGATGCTTTTACTCAAAAAGATGGCAAGGTTGTAGAAATTGTTAATAATCATATTGTTCCAACTTCAGTTGCGCATCAGTATTTGAAAGATGTTAAAGTGACTAATGTTCCAATCTTTTTTATGCAGGTAACACCTATTAAAAAAGCATTATTTAAAATTCCTGTTATCAAGAACATTTATGTAAGGCGTTATGGATTCCCTGCAAGAATTCAGATTATTCTTAGAGAGCGCGAACCTATTGCTGTAATTAAGACGGATTTGAAGGCTAAGCCCGTTGCGTTTTTCACATCAGATGGGATTTTAATTCCAAATATGCAATATATGGCTCTTGCGGATACTTCTTCAATGTTGAAGATTCTAACAAATACTCCTCAATTAGGAAAAACTTGGACAGTAAAAAAAGTTCGTGAAGTTGAAAAAGTTGTTAAAGCTGTCGAATCTTATTCTGGTGAAAAAGTTGAATATATTGACATGCGTAAACCGAATGATGTTTTTGTGAAAATTCAGACAACCAGCATAAGACTTGGCGTATTAGATAGTTCGGTATTTGAAAGAATTAAGAGAATTTACACAATTTTACCGCAAATCCAAGAAGTAGATAGCCAAGTTAAGTATATTGATTTAAGTTGGGATAAGGTAAACTATTTAAAATTGAAAAAATCTAAATAATATGAGTTTTAATGATAAATATAAAGAAATAAGGCTATTGGCAAAGAAAGAAATTTCAGTAATTGAAGAAAAAATGGTATCTTCAATTCAAGTTCGTGAGCCTTTAAAATCTTATATTATAGAATTTTTAATGTCTCCATCAAAAAGAATCCGTCCATTTTTAGCAATTATTTATATGAAAGCTTGTGGGTATGAATTGACAGATGAGCAGTTAGAACTTTTAACTACAATTGAACTTGTTCATAATGCTTCATTAATTCATGATGATATTATTGATGAAAGTAAATTCCGCCGCGGACATAAAACTATTTCCGAAAATTTTGACAATAAATTGGGTGTAATTTCAGGAGATTATATTTTATCTGTTGCAATGGAAAAAATTGCAGATCTTGGTTCTATTGAAATATTACGCAAGTTTTCTGATACATTGAAACAAATGTGTATTGGAGAAATTAATCAAAATTTTGATAGATTTAAAATTGGTACTATTGAAGATTATATTGAAAAGTCTAAAAATAAAACAGCTTATCTTTTTGAAACAGCTTTAATTTGCACCGCATTATTGTGTAAAGATAAATTGGATTTAAAAAAGATTTCAGATTTTGCGCTAAATGTTGGAATTGCTTTTCAAATAAGAGATGATTTAATGAATTTCACTAAGAATGAACCATCTAAACCTTTTAATAATGATGTAGCAGATGGTATTTATACAGCCCCAATTATATATGCCGGTAGTGTTGAAGGTTATCGTTCAGGTATTGAAAAAACAAAAACTTTGTTGAATAATTATGTAAATAGTGCAATATCTGACATAGAGTTATTGCCGAATAATGAATTTAAAACTGCACTAAGAGAGTTTTTGGAGCTTTTGAATAATGACTAAAATAAATCAATGGTGGGAAAGTTATAAAACTAGAATAAAAGAAAAACAAGAAGCAAATTGGATGCATTTTAAGGCCAAATTACCAGCAGAAATGCAAATAAAGCTTGATAAGTTTGAGGATTGGTATAGAAATTATAAAGAAAGTGCAGCTTGTGAAGTTATTGAAACAATTGTTTTTGTTTTGGTAATGGTAATTATAATAAGATTTTTTGTTGGTGAAATCAGATGGATTCCATCAGGATCAATGCATCCGACATTAGTGGAAGATGACAGGATTGTTGTCGAAAGATATTCAAGATTTTTCTCAGGCCCAGAACGTGGAGATATTATGGTATTTTATCCACCATCAACCACATTATCAAGAAAACCGTTAAAATTATTATCACGATTAACAGGTTTTTGGTGTAAGGATGTGGCATATATAAAACGTGTTGTTGGTATGCCTGGTGATAAAATTGAAATCAAACCTGAAAAAGATGGTTCTGCATATGTTTATATAAACGATAAAAAATATAAAGAAGATTATATAAAAAGCATTTATGAATATCCACCTTGTCCAGATAAAGATACAGATCCATTAATGCTTTTAAGTGATCAAGTGATGAAGTGCGGTCCTTTTGTGCTTGATAAGGACAGCTATTTTATGATGGGTGATAATCGTGGAAACTCCCAAGATAGTAGATATTGGGGAACTTTAAAGCGTGATCGTTTTATTGGCCGTGCTGTTCTTGTCTTTTGGCCTTTAAGTCGAATGAAAGTGCTTCATAGATTACAAAACCCAATTAACTAAGTAAGTGATAATACTTCATATAATCAGACATGATAAGAGAACTTGTTCCATTTGCAACATTTGCTTTAACAATTTGGTCTTTATCTTGACTGGTTTGTTTATCAACTTTTGAAGATTCTTGGTTTTGCGGTTTTTGCGCTTGTTGTTTTTGAACTTCTTGAGCTTCTTCAATATAAGCTTCAATTCGATCCATAATTTGAGAATGAAGTTTGACATCACCTGCAAATGTACCAGTGGATTGTACTCCTGCAGTGTCTAAATCTTCAAGAATTTGTTCCCATTGGTTATAATTAGTTATATTTGTGCCTTGAGCTTGTGCAGCTGCTTGCGCTTTCCGTAATTCATCAATTGATTTGATATCTTCTACATTGTCCATTGCCATGGATTTACTCTCCTTACTTAAAAACTTCTTATCTATAATATATAAGTTTTTTTCAGGTGGGTGATTTCAGAAATATAATTTTTCGTAACAAAAGTTAATAAAGAATTTCTTTTAAATTTGTGATTATACTATCAAGAATTTCGAGAGTTTTGTCATTAGGTTGTCGTAACAATTGGGAGATATTATTTTCAAAATCTTTTGGAAGTTTTGAACAATTCTTTTGTGCATATTGGATTAAACGTTTTTCTCCAGGGTGTAGCAGTTCGTTTGTTGCAAAAATTATATCAAAATAACTTGCCAGAAATGCTGAAATTCTATGGTTAATACTATTGATATCATTACGATTAATAGCTTTTTGTATTTGTTCATAATAAGAGGCAAAAGGCTTATCTTTTAATAACATTAAATTTCTTTTTATGATGTTGTTTTTTAATTTAGTTGGATATGGTGTGTTTATATGTTCTTTTAAATGATTAAGCCAATTATCTTTATCAAAAAGAATTTGTAAATTTTTTAGAGTATACAAAAAACAAGTTGTATAACCATTTGATGGATAATGTTTGTTCCAAATATTTTGTATGGTATTTTCAAACCAATCAATATTCCAGTACATAACATCCAGTTGTTTATTTAATTTGTCAACAAAATATTCATCTCCAGGGCCAAAATATTCTCCTCCAACTTCATAGTTTTGGGAATATTGTTTTGTTAGAGTAAGGCGTTTTTCAATAGGTATATCTTTTGTTATAAAAATATAAATGTCGATATCAGAGCTATTATCAGATGTGTTACCTGCTGTAGAACCACCTATGGCTATAGCTTGAACTTCTGGGAATTGTTTATATTTATCTATAATCGTTTCAAATAGTGTATTATCCATATAAATTTATAATAAATTTTTATGTTATTTTGTCAAATTTGTAATTTTTAAAAAAAATTAATAGCCACATGGCGGTAGCCATGTTGTTAATATTTTTGTAAAATACATAAAAAAGGTGGATGTTTTGAAGAAGATAGTATCATTATTATTGAGTTTATTATTAGTTTTTCAATTTTCAATATTGAATGTAAGTGCTAAAACTATTACGACAAAAGTTAAAGCAGGTACAACAATTCCTATAGCTTTAGAAACTGAACAAACAAGCAAAACTGTTGCTGTAGGGCATAAGTTGCAGGCTATAATTCAGGAAGATGTTGTTATTGATAATATTCTTGTTTTTAAAAAAGGAGATAGAGCAACATTAAATGTCGTTCAAAATAAAAAAGCCGGATTTGTTGGTATTCCAGGAGAAATGACAATTTCTGGTGGAAATATTTTTGATGCAAATAATGAAAGTCATTTAATTGATTTTACTCAAAATTATGTGGGTAAAGAAAAAACTTGGCCTAAAGTTTGTTTAGTTTGCGGTGTATTCATTATTCTTGCACCATTAGCATTATTTGGATTTGTGAAAGGTGGTCAAGCTGAAATTCAGCCAAATATGATTTTACAGGTGAGAACTGTTCAAGAATTTGATTTTGTGGAAAATTTATAAATACAAATAAAAAAGGCACTGAAATATATTCAGCACCCAGAATGATTGATTATGATGGATGATTCGATTGTTTTTTATTTTCCCCTAAAATTCTTTATTTTCCCCAATTTCTTGAATTGAATTTCGTCTTATTCTTTGACGATTTTTGATTTTCCCATTTTCTTTTTCTTTAGAATTCCCTTACATTTATATAAACGTTTTTGGGTATGAAGAATTGCCATAATGTTTATATACTCATTAACAATTCTTAACATTAACTGGGGAAGCTTGTGGAGTAACTGATTTTACTAATGCTTGGAATAAAAATGGATGTACTTTTCCGCTTTTTACATCACCATAAATGATTGTTAAAGCTTTTTTAGGGGAGTAAGCTTCTTTATAAACACGTTTTTCTGTTAATGCTGAATATTTATCTGCAAGATTTAGGATTTGCAAGTTGATATCTGGTATGAAATTCTTGCGAACATTTCCTGTTTCTTCATAATTGTCATGATGGTATCTAATTAAGTCAAGAACTTCATTATTAACACCAGAATTCTTTAAAAGTTGATAGCCTAATTCTGTATGCAGATCCATAATTTTATGTTCTTCAGGAGTAAGCTTCCCATTTTTGTTTAAAATTTCAGGAGGAATAAGAACTTTACCAAAATCATGAAGCATTGCACCATCTTTTAAGTTTTTAAGATTAACTTGTTGTTTTAAAGCTTGAGGAAGATTTTGTGCAATTTTTACTGCAACTTCTTGAGTATCTTTGCAGTGGTGTTCCATCAAGTCTTTTAACTCTTCCATATTTAAGCGTACAGGCATTTTATTTGGAACTAGAATTTGTCTGATTTCAGGATTTTGTGAAATCATTTTACGAATTTCAAGTTCATTAAAAAATCTTGTCGGCGAATTATTTTGGAATGTATCAGGAGCTTGTGTTTGTCCAAAATAAATTTTATTGCCAAATCTATTAAATTGTATATTCGGATTCAAACCAATGTTATATTGGCTTGGATTAAATATTTCCAATCCCACTAATTGACCACACTTAATTTTTAAACACTTCTACACTTATTTATATAAACAAATTTATTATAGAAAAATTGCTTTTGAGATTAAAAAAATGTAAAAATTTTTAATATAAATAATTTTTAGTGCTAAAATAAAATCGTTATGAAAGAGATAAAGAATGTTTTAATCTGCGGGATAGGTGCAGTAGGTTCCATTTACGCCAATAAAATAAATGAATATGATAATAATTCATTAAGAGTTTTAGTTGATAAAAATAGATTAGAAAGTTATACTAAAAACCCTAAAATATTTAATGGTAAACCATTATATTTTAATTATGTATTACCTGAAAATAAAGATTTCAAAGCTGATTTGATTATAATTGCGACAAAATTTGATGGATTAAATGACGTAATTAGAAATATTGAAAATTTTGTGAAAGAAGACACGATAATTTTATCACTTTTAAATGGTGTAATTAGTGAAGAGGTTATTTCGGTCAAATATGGATGGAAACATACGTTACTTTCATATTTTATAGGTCATAGTGCAATGCGTACTGGTAATAATATTACCCATGATGGTGTTGGTATTATTGTTTATGGTGTGAAAAATTCACAAGTGACAGATGTTGTTGATGTTGAAGTTGTTAAAAATTATTTTGATAAAGTTGGAATTGATTATAGTATTCCTGAAGATATGCAGCGTGCGTTGTGGTTAAAATATATGCTGAATGTTAGTTCTAATCAGACTTCTGCTATTTTGCGAACTACATTTGGACAAATGCAATCTAATAAACATTTTATGGATTTGATTGTGAAAATTATGAAAGAAGTTCAAAGTATTGCAAAAGCTGAGGGCGTTAAGAATACAGAGACCATGATAGATGAAGCATTAGTAACTTTTAACAAAATGATTCCTGAGGGTAAAACTTCTATGCTTCAAGATGTTGAAGCTGGTAGAAAAACAGAAGTTGCTATGTTTGCAGGAACAATGGTAGATTTTGGACATAAACATAATATTCCAACTCCATACAATCAAGTTCTAAAGGATTTAGTTGAAATTATTCATGAAGAATTTGATAAAAAGGCTCAGCAAAAAGTTCTTCAGTCTGTGGTGTAATTATTGTAAATAAATTTCAGCAAGAGCTAAATCCGCTTTTGTTGTTACTTTTATATTTCTATAATCTCCTTCAACGATATAAACATCTTTGCCTAGAGCTTCAATCATTCCGGCATCATCGGTATAAGTGTCGTTTTGAAGTTTTTCATGAGCATGTTTGATTAAGCTAAATTCAAATGCTTGTGGAGTTTGGGTATTGTATAATTTTGAGCGGTCTATTGTACGAATTATTTTTCCTGATTCATCTACTTCTTTAATTGTATCAATAGTCTTTGTCATAACAGAAATTGCTTTTTTCTTTATAACTTCATTTTTTACTTTTTCAATAATTTCAGGAGTTATCATAGGTCTTGCGCCATCATGAATTAGGACATAATCACAGTTTTTGATTGCTTTTAGACCATTAAATACGGAAGCTTGGCGAGAGTTGCCTCCTTCAATTATTTTTACTGATGTATATTCTTTAAACATGTCAGATAATGTGTCTATGATAGATTTGTTTGCACAAATTATTATTTCTTCAATATTAGAATTTAAAAATGCTTCTATTGTATATTTGATAATTTCTTTGTTATGGATTTTTTCTAATAATTTGTTTGTGTTTCCAAATCTTGAAGATGTTCCACCAGCTGTAATTATTGCACTAAATTTCATTGTTTCGCTCCGTTGTTTTAAAATGGTTGAAAAGTTTTTCTTCAACATCTTTTTTTGTATAGTGTTGAATTGTGTTATTAATTTTTAAATCAACTCCAAAACCTTCTTTAACTTTTCCAATTACAATTCCATCTTGATAATTTGGGTCAACGGTTGCAACAATTTGGTAATCTTCACCACCAAATAAGATTAAATTTTGCCAATTAGAAAAGCTTTTTATGTCTTTATCAAAAGGAATTTTATCAAAATCTATTTCTAATAAAACATTACTTTCATTTGCAATTGCAGATAGTGCATCCATTAAGCCATCAGAAGTATCCATCATAGCATAAGGACCTTTTTGAGTTGTGGAAATATTTTTTCCAAATTCGATTTGAGCTTCTGGTTCAAGATGTGCTTTTATAAGTTGTTTTGGCTCTGTTTTTTTATCCAGAAGTAATTTTAGTCCGGCAGCACTTGATCCGTGTAATCCGGATATAATTACTTTTTGACCTACTTGAGCATTCTTACGAGATGAAATATTGCGGTTATGAGTTGATCCTATCGCGCATATTGAAATATAAATCTTTTCAGCACCTGTTATATCTCCACCAACAATTTGAATTTGCTCACCACAAGCTTTTTTAGCACCTTCATAAAATTCTTTTACAAAATTTGTATCGATGTATTGTGGTAAAGATAGAGATACAGTTAAGTATTTGATATCTGCTCCGCTTGCTGCAACATCAGAAACATTTACCATTACAGATTTATATCCAAGTTGAAATGGTGTTATAAAATCCATACAAAAATGTACATCTTCAACTAAGCTGTCTTGAGTTATAACAATGCCCAAATCTTTTAAATAGGCACAATCATCTCCTATATATTTGGAGTCGAGTAAATTCTTTATTAGTGAAATAAATTCTTTTTCTTTCATTATGATTAAACTATATCATGCTCAATCAAGGAAATAAATTCTTTTACTAAGGTGTTATTCCATTTTTTGCCGCTATCGGATTTAATAATTTCTAAAGCATCTCGAGATGATAATTTCGCTCTATATGGACGAGGTTCAATTAGTGCAAAATATTCATCAATAATAAGAATAATTTGCGATGTTAATGGAATTTCTTCTTTTGCTATTTTATTTGGATAACCTGATCCGTCCCAATTTTCGTGGTGATGTTCAATGATTGGTAAAACATCTTGAATATATGAAATTGGTTTTAGGATTTCACGCGCAGCAATAATTGGGTGATTTTTAATTGTTTCTCGTTCTTCATCTGTTAGAGGAGTTGCTTTTTGTAATAAATCTTGTGGCAACATTAGATTACCGATATCATAAAGTAAAATAGCAACTCTTAAATTATCAATTTCTTCTTTTGGTAAATCAAATCTTTTGGCTAAACTTACGGCAGTTAAAACTTTATTTTTGATAACTCCTGATGAGTGCATAGGATTGTATAATTTAGTGAGCATATCAGCAACTGCATATAAAGATTCTTTTGAGCTTTCATCCTTGTTGGCAGGTGCTTGTAATTTTAAACATAATTCTTTAGATAAATGTTTTGCCATAGGTACTCTATTTTTAGATAGAATATCAATGAATGTATTGACTGCAATTTCTTGCCAAGAAGTTTCTGAAATAGGTTTTGCTAATGTAACACGGTTTCTTCCGTTACGTTTTGAGGCATACATTGCTTGGTCTGTTAATTCTAATAATTCTTCAACATTATCAGTATGTTCAAAATATGTTGCAACCCCTAAACTGCCTGTAATATGTCCAATGGTTTCAATATCCATTCGTTCAATTGATTTACGAATTCTTTCTGCAGCTACCATTGCACCTTCTGAACCAATACCCGGTAATAAGATATTAAATTCTTCTCCACCAATTCTTGCAGGAACGTCGACAGAACGTGCATTTGATTTAAGAACATCTGCTATTGTTTTGATTGCTATGTCTCCATAGAAATGTCCATAGGTATCATTAATTCTTTTTAAGTAATCAAGGTCAATTCCAATAATGGAGAATGGTTGTTGTTGACGTTTTGCACGTTGAACTTCTTTAGCTAAGGATTCTTCAAAATATCTACGATTATATAAACCTGTTAGTGCATCTGTTACAGCTTGTTCTCTTACCGCTTGGAATAGGTCAGCAATGGTAATTGCCATTTCTATTTGTTTTGCGAATAAGCCTAAAAAATCCATTTCTGCACTAGCTAGTTCTTCTCTTGCTGAAAATACACAGAACCAACCAAATTCTTTGTTTTGAGTTATTAATGGTACAACAATTACTGATTTAATTGGTTGATTAGAAAGAATTTTGTTAACTGTTTCTTGAGATAATTCCGGTAAAACTGATTTTAATGATAAATCAATTGCTTTTGATTGTACAATTGTTTTTTGTTTCATTGTATCAGCAAAGACGCTTTCATTAGAATAATTTAATCTACGAGTTTGGATACCAGGAGAACCAATGAGGTTATTTAACCTATCAATTAAAGGATCATTTGATTGAGCTAAAATTTGTAAGTATTCACCATTTTCGTCTTCGCATTTTCTAATAATTGCACAATGCATATAACCAAGTTCACCTTGGGTACTATTTACAATTGCCTCCATTACATTTTCTAATGGAGTTGAAGAATTCATCATATCCCAAATGTGCTGTAGCGTGAACATACGTTTGTTTGCATCATTTAATTCTTCAGTACGTTCAGCAATTTCTTTTTCTAATTCAAGATTTCGTTCATAAATTTCAAGATAATCACGTTTTTCATGGTAGATACTATTTTCTACTTCTGAAACTTTTTTTGTAACTTCCTTAAATTTATCAAATAAACCCATTAGCTTTCCTTGATATAAGTGAATTCCAGTACCCTATTATACCATTTTTTTATGAAAATATCAAGGTATTAATAGTGTCTATAACATCTTTAGGGTTTGGGAAATTAGTACAAGCATTGATATTTTTTTTCAATTTACATTTTCTTTTGAAGCAAGTTTGACAAGGTAATCCTTCACCACCCATTGCTACGTATTTATTAGGATTACCAAAAGGTGCAAGAACTTCTTTTGGAGTACAAGTGAAAATTGTTATAATTGCAGGTTTTCCTGTTGCCCAAGCTAAATGTGCACTTCCACTATCAGGTGCCATTACAAGATTTGCTCTTGAAAAGATTTCCATTAATTCCATAATATCAGTTTTGCCGGCAAGGTTTAAATATTTTCCATCGCTGATATATTCAATCAAGTCATTGTCATTTGGGCCTCCGGTGAATACAAGGTTACATTTTTCACCTATACTTTCAACAACCATTTTCCAATTATCTTTGTTCCAATGTTTATTAGCCCAAGTTGTAGCTGGTGCTATTACTACTAATGGTTTTTGTGGATCCAGATTTGATAAAAGCTCATTGACTTTGTTTATTTGTTCTTCTGTTCTTGGAGGTAATGATACTTTTATACTATCAGGTTTTATGCCTAAATGTTCTGCGTATTTTAAATAATTCAAAACAATTGGTGAATTTGGTGCGTAAGAAATGTCATCAATCCATTCATTACCACCTAACACAGATAATTCTCTGCCTTCTTTTGATATAATTCTTCGTTTCGCACCACAAAATAATAACCAATATAAACTTTTAAGCATCATTTGTGAATCTATTGCAATATCGAATTTTTCAGCTCTAATTTGTTTTAATATTGCTAAATATTCTTTAAAGTTTTCAAGGCAAAAACCTCTTTCTTTCCATTTTTTGATTGGAACTAGTATAGCTTTATCAACACAAGGGTTATTTTCAACAATTTGAATTCCTTTTTCAGAAACGAGCCAAGTTACTTCATAACCGGCATCTTTTAGAGCATTTGCTAATGGAACATTAAAAATTACATCTCCTAATGATGATAATTTTATAAGTAAAAGTTTTTGTTTTTTTTCTGTTTCTTCCATTGTGTAATCCTCTATTTATAATTGCTAAAATACCAAGATAATTATATATTAAAAGAGTTTTATAGTCTAATTACTAATTTTTTTTAAAAAAGTAATATATTTATCTCCATATTTTTTTTGTTTTATTATTTCAAAATTTGTTAATTTAACATCGGTAACATGTTCTAAAATAACAATATTATTGCAGATATTTTGCACAGCATTTAAGCTATCTTCATAGATTCCGGAAAAATATGGTGGATCGATATAAATTACATCAAATTTTGTATCCATTTTGGCGCAAAATTTTAGACTATCAGCTAAAAATAATTTTAAATTATTGTCTTTTTCATATTTTTTGAAATTAGATTTAATTATTCCGTAAACTTTTTTATTTTTTTCAACTGAAACAATAGTTGAAAAACCTCTAGATAATGCTTCTAGTCCCATGATACCTGAGCCTGCATACATATCAAGAAAGCTTGAATCTTCAAAATCAATCATAGCTTGTAAAGTATTAAATACACTCATTCTAACTTTTGATAGAGTCGGACGAGTTATATTTTCATCTGGAGCTATAATTTTTTGTCCTTTGTATTTTCCTGCTGTAATATTCATAGTACTAATTTAGCATGAAAAAAGTCTGAGCCAAAACTCAGACTTTCCTCGACTGTCAATCAAATATTTGTTATGAAATTACTTAACAGCAACTTTCATTGTTTTTTCGATAATTTCATTGAAGCTATCAGCTTTTAATGAAGCACCACCGATTAAAGCACCATCGATATCTGATTTCATCATTTGTTCTTCGATTGTAGAAGGTTTTACAGAACCACCGTATAAAATTCTGATAGCATCAGCAGCTTCTGCTCCTGCAACTTCAGCAACAACTGAACGAATCATTTTGATAACTCTGTTAGCTTCTTCAGCATCACAAGATTTTCCAGTTCCGATAGCCCAGATTGGTTCATATGCAATTACTGATTTGGCAACATCTTCAGAAGAAATTCCTTCTAAAGCAGCTCTGATTTGAGATGCGATGTGTGAATCTGTAACGCCAGCTTCTCTTTGTTCTAAAGTTTCACCACAGCAAATGATTGGAATTAAACCGCCAGCTAAAATAGCTTTTGCTTTTTTGTTGATCATTTCATCTGTTTCAGAGAAGTATTGTCTTCTTTCAGAGTGACCGATGATTACGAATTTGCAACCAGCATCTTTTAACATTTCAACTGAGATTTCTCCAGTGTAAGCTCCAGAAGTTTCCCAGTGACAGTTTTGACCTGCTACATATAATTTAGAACCTTCACATCCGCAGTTGCAAGGGATTTCTGCTACTTGATTTAATGATGTAAATACTGGAGCAATTACAACTACAGGTAATTCAGGTGCATTAAATTTGTCTACAAATGTTTTAATACCTTCATATAATGCTTTTGCATCAGCTTGAAGTAAGTTCATTTTCCAGTTACCAGCGATAATAGGTTTTCTTGACATAATAAATCTCTCCTTTATTAATACCACTTTATACACAGGTATTTTATATTAAACAAAACTTCAGTGCAAGGCAGATGAAATTTAAAACAATAAAAAAGATTGTAAATAAATACAATCTTTTTTATTGCAATTTAATTAAATTTTTATCGTTAGTAGTTCATTTTCCAACCTGATTCAACGATGGAAGTTAGGCAGCCGCATGAAGTTTCATATGCACCTCCAGCATCCTTAGTTCCACAGCTTGAGGCGGCGCATCCAAAAGCATTATTAGCGCAACCGCTGCCATAGTCAGAAATAGAACCATCTTGGTGTATATCCATAGAGAAAACATCTCTACCAGTAATATTTGGTGCTGCAGGTCCATTTACGTCAACAATCATACTCATACATCTGTTTGCCGGATTGAAAAATCCACAAATTGCAGCACCATCAGAAGTTTGTATACAATATTGGTTAGTTATTGTGCCAGCGTTTGTATCATTCATAGTTTTGTATGAATCAGCAGCTAATCCTGCAAGGCATAGATTATTAGCATTTTTCCCGCAATTCTTTTTAACCGGAAGAAAATATTTATTCATCCAATATCCAACACCTTTTTCGCAGGTTCCGTTATTTGCATTTGAACAAGAATTATCTTGGCCAGCTGTAGTTTCATAAAAATTATCAACGTGTTCTGTATCCATAATTGTTTGTGTAGCATTGGCAATTTGGTAATACGTTTTTTGTAATTGGTTAGTTAATAATCTTTTTTGGTAATTTTTCATAACTGATGGGATAGTTAAGGCTGCAACAACACCAACTATTCCTAAGCATATTAACGTTTCAGATAAAGTAAAACCTTTTTTCATTTATAACCTTTCTGTATTAGTATTCCATTTTCCAACCAGCTTGCATAACTTTATTCAAACAACCTTGAGAATTTGGATTACTACAATTACTAGGATCACTGTTTTTAAAATCTGTTACCAAACCAGAGTCTTGGATTGTCATATAAAATACATCTCGACCAGTCATATTTGGTGCGGCAGGTCCATTAATATCTACATTGACATGCGAAAGTTGATCTGCTGTATTATATACCATACATAATGCAGCTCCATTTGTTGTTTGTATACAATAATCTCCAGCAAGTCTACCTGCTGCAGCACCAGTTATAGATGTATATGAGTCAGCAGCACAAGTATTTGTTTTACCAGGACCGCAGTCTCTTTTTAAAGGTTTAAAATAATTGTTTAAAAAGTAACCGGAACCAGCTTCACAAACTCCTTTTGCAGCATTTGAACAAGATGTTGCTTTTGCTGCAGTTGTTTCATAAAAATGTGCTGTATGTTCATCATTCATAATAGCTTGTGTTGCAGTAGATAATTGAGCATATACTTTTTCTAATTGTGAAACATATAATCTATTTCGGTAGTTTTTCATTACTGCAGGAATAGTTAAAACTGCAATAACACCGATTATTCCTAATGTAAGTAAAACTTCAGATAAAGTAAAACCTTTTTTCATTTATAACCTTTCTCAATTAGTCTGTATATTTCCAATTAGCTTCTATTACTTTATTTAAACAGCCACAAGCTGCATTATATATTGATGTATTTTGTGTGTTACATAATGTAGGATCACAACCTTTATTATCAGGAGCACAACCACTACTGTAATCAGAAAGAGAGCCATCCGGATGAACATCAATAGCAAATACATCTTTTCCTGTAGTATTAGGTGCAGATGGTCCATTAACATCTACAATTAAGCTTAAGCAAGGATTATTATCTATGCCTCCAACTCTAGGGTTGAATGAACTGCATATAGTTGCTCCGTTTGCAGTTTGTACGCAATATTTATCTGTTGGTGCAGGTAGTGCGTCGCCAGCTGCATTTGTATAGTTATTACCTATACATTTCGAATTTTGTCCACAATTGTTTTGTACTATTTTTAAGTATTTATTAAAGAAATAGCCTTCACCCTTTTCGCAAGTTCCGGAATTTATATCGCTACAAGATTGTATTACTCCACCTGTTGTTTCGTAAAAACTTTCGGCTTGCTCATCATTCATCATAGATTGAGTAGCCTCAGATAATTGTCCATATATTTTTTTTAATTGAGTCATATATACTTTGTCTTTGTAATTTTTCATAATTGCAGGGATTGTTAGTACAGAAACAATTCCAACAATTCCTAAGGTGATTAAAACTTCAGATAAAGTAAAACCTTTTTTCATTTATAACCTTTCATTTTAGTATTTCATAACCCAGTTATCTTCAATAAGTCTATTCAAGCAACCGTGTCCGTATTGATCATTACCACATTCTCCAACTCCGGAGTGACTCATTATAGTATTGTTCTTAGAGTCAATTCTAAATCTGAAGAAATCTCTTCCTCCAATATTTGGACCATCTAAAGAATTTATATCTACTGTAACGACGCATTCTGCAATATTATAGTCGCAAGCTATTGCTATAGCTTCACCACCAGCTAGTTTTGCATATGCTGCATTTGCTTCTATACCAGAACCTCCAGTTGCACCAGAGTTTATAATTCCATATTGACTTGCAAAAGGAAATGTTGTACTAGAAGAAGCTTTTTTAAAATATTTATTTAGAAAAGCTTGTTGAGAATCTTTACTTGATTGACTGTATATAGTTTGTTGGAAATAAGATACATTGCTGTCTACACAAGAACGTTCAACAGCTTCTGATAGCATTTCATATACTTTTTTCAAACGTGTAGTATATAATTTTTTATGGTAATCTTTTAAAAATCCAGGTAAAACTAACATGGCAATTACGCCAATAATTGTCATAGCAACCAATAATTCACCAACAGTAAGGGCTTTCCTCATAATCTTAATATCCTGCTCTTTAATATATATATAGTTAATTATACTACTTTTTTCATGTCTTTTCAAGTCTGATACAATTTTATACAGTATGCAGTAGTATGCAGTGATTAATCCACGAACCCCTCTCTAAGATTGATGGAATGACGTATTTTCCTCGCACTATAGAGAAGGGCTCAAATCTGTTTTGGTTGGTGGTTTATAGTTAGCCTGTTTTTTCTTCAAAATCTGATCCGCCAACAATTCTAAGGTGTCTATTTTCACCTTCACCAACTGATGTACTTTCTAAGTTATGTTGTTCAACAAGTTCATGTTGAAGCTTTCTGATTTGTTGATTTTGTGGTTTTAATTCAACATCTTTAGCTCCTGCTAAAATCTTATCAATTGCAGATTTTGCTTCATCTAGGGCTTTTTCTGTAATGTCATAGAAGGTTTGTTTTTCATTTAAATCTGCTATATCTAGGGCTTCTTTTATGACTTTTTGAATTTGAGCCATTGAATTTGTTTTTACATAGAAGATTTGAATTCTGTTTTCTTCCGCATTACTTAAGACTTTTGCTCCGCCTTTAATGAAGTTTTTATGAGCAATTACAATATCTGCATCATCAAGATTTCTTGTAATTTCTGCATTTAAGTCAAGGCGTTCAATAACTTTTTCTGCAATGCTTCTTGATACGGCGTATAGGTAGATTTTTTTGAATTTTTTAACTTCTTCAACATATTTTTGTCTTGAAAAGCTGAATTTTAAACTTTCAGGATGTTCAATTGTATTATCAAGAGCATTGATTTTATCTATAACATTAGGAACTCTTGCAGGAACAGGTGTTTGAGGAGTTGCAAATTCGTAAACTTTATCGACTTTACGAATTTCTGGTCTGATTGGCCAACCTCTCAAGATATAGTCAACGGCTTCTGCTGTATTTTTGTATACAGCAAGAGTGTTTCTGTCAAGAATTTCTATGACAATATCAAAAGTTGGTTGTTTTTCTCTTTCAAGAACTGTTTTTTGTGATGAACGACGTTTTGCTTCATCATCTCCCAAAGTTACTGATTGAATTCCACCAACCAAATCTGATAATGTAGGGTTTTTGATTAAGCTTTCTAAACTGTTACCGTGTGCTGTTGCAATAAGCATTACACCACGTTCAGCAATAGTTCTTGCAGCTTGAGCTTCGGCTTCTGTACCGATTTCGTCAACAACTATAACTTCAGGAGTATGGTTTTCAACTGCCTCAATCATAATATCTTTTTGGAATTCAGGCTGTCTAACCTGCATTCTTCTGGCATGCCCAACTGCAGGGTGAGGAGTGTCACCATCTCCGGCAATTTCGTTTGATGTATCTACAATCACTACTCGTTTGCCTAATTCATCTGCAACAAGTCGTGATATTTCTCTTAATTTTGTTGTTTTACCAACACCAGGTCTTCCTAAAAATAGGATACTTTTATTTTGTAAGCAAATATCTTTTATACAAGAAATAGTTCCTGTTACAACTCTACCAATTCTGCATGTAAGACCTACAATTTTACCTTGTCTGTTTCTTATGGCACTAATTCTGTGAAGTGTTCCCGGTATTCCGGAACGATTATCTGAGGTGAACTCTTGAACTCTTGAAGTGATATGTGAAATATCATCATAATCAACATTTGAAGTGTCGATGTACTCAATTTTTCCATCAGAATGTCTAATTTCGGGAGGTCGGCCAATATCTAAAACAATCTCAATTACATCTTCCATTTTTGCATAGGTGATGTGTTGTTTAATCCTTTCGGGTAAAATCTCCACTATTTTGTCTAAATCATTTTGAAATTGTAAGTTGCTCATATATTCGCTGCCTTTCTATTTTGATTATAACAAAATATTCAACGGCTATTAGTTGCGATTTAATGTAGGGTATATCTTCTATATATATTATAATACATGTATCGACACAATTGCTACATGTATTTACTATATTTGTAATAATTTTAACAAAACTTTACATTTAAAAATGGCTTCTAAGCCTTTAATATCAAGGGTTTTTATTTTAAAAAATAGAAAAAAAATAAAAAGTTCAATCTTTGGATTGAACTTAAATTTATCAATTTACAAACCGAAATATTCATATCTTTTTTATTAAGTTTCATTTACATTTATTCATGAAGTTATAAAATTTAATACAATATTTATTATGATTAAAAATAACGTATCTGAATTTATTGGTAAAAGAAAGACAACAATAGCAGAAACCGCAAGGCTTGCTAATGTTTCATATAATACTATTTATAATTTATATTATGACAAAACAAAAAGTATTGAGTTTGAAACTTTGAATAAATTATGTTTTGTTCTAAATTGTAATCCGAATGATTTATTTACTTATACAGAAGATTAAATAGAATAATTTATACTTAAAAGGCACCGATTTTTTAATCGGTGCCTTTTGGAGTATTTTGTCAAAGATTAAACAGATGCTAATTCTTTGCTTCTTTCAAGTTGTAATGTAACTGTTGTGATATCACATACAGAGCTTGGTCCGAAGTATTGGATTGCGCCTGGGAATAAATATCTATCATTCATTGCCCAATCTTCTCTGTTTTCTTCTAGTTTTTTGAATACAGGTCCATCAAGTTTTACTAATGCTTTTTGGATAACTGGTTTCATTTCACCGTGACGTTTTTCCATGTTCATCATCATTGTTAGAGGAACACCGCCTGCAATCCATTGATCAGCTGGTTGAGTTAAGTTTCTAACTGATGATAAGTAACCTGTTAAACCATTAGAAATTAATGCAAATGCATTGTAACCTAATGAGTAGCAGTAGTCAGCATCAAAGTTTGATGGGAATGCACAACGACCTTCATAACCGAAGAAGTGTGATTGTGCTGAGAATTTACCATTGTATTTATTTTGAGCTTTTAATTCGCTAAGTCTAGCTGAAATCATTTCAATTAAAAGTTTTTCTGTTTCAATTTTAGAAACTTGAACGTTACCGTGTGGGTCACGATCTGCTAATAATTGTTCTTTGATTAAAGCTGGTAATGAAGCATAAACTTTAGCGTTTTCTGCATCTAATTTGTTTTCTACGATAGCGAACTTATCTTTCATAGAAGCTGCATTAACGAAACTAGCTTCAGTTTCAAGAGTTGCCATAATATCGTTTAGGTTAGAAATCATTGAACCCATTTCAGGAATAAATTCGATTAAACCTTCTGGGATAACAGCGATACCGAAGTTTTTACCGTTTTCAGAACGTCTAACAATGATATCTGTCATATAATCAATGATTGATGCTAATGACATTTTTTTAGCTTCAACTTCTTCAGAAATTAAAGTGATATTTGGTTGAGATTGAAGAGCTGCTTCTAAAGCTACGTGAGAAGCACTTCTACCCATAATTTTAATAAAGTGCCAATATTTTTTAGCTGAGTTAGCATCTCTTTCGATGTTACCGATAAGTTCTGCATAAGTTTTTGTAGCTGTATCGAAACCGAATGAAATTTCGATTTGTTCATTTTTCAAGTCGCCATCGATTGTTTTAGGACATCCGATAACTTGGATACCTGCGTTATTTTTAACGAACCATTCAGCTAATAAAGCTGCGTTAGTGTTAGAATCGTCACCACCGATAATTACAACTGCAGAAATTCCTAATTTTTGGCATACTGCTAATGATTTTTGGAATTGTTCTTCAGTTTCTAATTTTGTTCTACCAGAACCGATGATATCGAAACCACCTGTGTTTCTGTAATCATTGATAAATTCATCTGTGAATTCTACATATTTACCTTCGATAATACCAGAAGGACCACCTAAGAATCCGTAAACTTTGCTAGATGAATTTGCTTTTTTTACAGCATCATATAAACCTGCAATAACGTTGTGACCACCAGGAGCTTGACCACCTGATAGGATTACACCAACGTTTCTAGCTTCTGATGTTTTTGTTGAAGATGAAGCTTTGAAAGTTACAGTTGGTTTGCCGTAAGTATTAGCAAATAATTTTTTAATTTCTTCTTGATCTCTAACAGATTGAGTAGCAGATCCTTCAACCATTTCTAATGAGTTTACACCGTTTTGTAAGCTCAAAGGAAGTTTTGGTTGATACTTTAATCTTTCAATTTGTAATGGTGAAAGTTTTGTCATTTAAATCATCCTTTCCTTTTGTACTATTTAGGTATACATGCTATATAGTACTACAAAAATACAAAACTAGAAAATAATGAGCTAAGTACATAAAATATGTTATTGGTATTTTAAATAACTATTTTTTACAAAAGAGGGGTTCGGGGAGAATACTCCCTGATAACTCGAACCATTTGATCACGCGTGTTTTTCTTTTTCCGTCTA
>CAJMPQ010000017.1 GCA_905215335.1 uncultured bacterium
CTCGTCGGGCTCATAACCCGAAGGTCGTTGGTTCAAATCCAGCTCCCGCAACCATTTGATAAAAGAGGATTTCAAAGACTTGAAATCCTCTTTTTTATTAGCATGAATGTATTCTTATTTTATATTCAAAATAATTGAATAACAGGACAGTGTCTCAAAACCTTAAATGGCGGGAATTACCATAAAGATTTAAAACATACAAAATTAAGTGTTTGTAAACAGTTCATCTAATGTATACATTTTTACTTTAATACTAGTATAATTACCTTTTTTATTAATATTTATATTATTTTCTTCAAAACACGCATCTGAATAATAATAAGTCTTTGGTAACATTTTTTTTAAATCTTTATTATTTATATCAGCACCTTTATATGTTATTGTCGTATATAGAGCTTTTGGACGTTCAAATTTTATTTGTATATCTTTATTATCACATTGAGACTGAGCAAATTTTATTAATTCGGCAAGTGAATGATAAGTTGAAAGTACTTTATCACCTAAATGACCATTTTCTATGTTTTCTAATCCTTCAAATTTTATATCTTTGCAGTTTATTTCTGATAATACAACTTTTAAAATCGTTGTCATATCTATCGGATTATAGTTATTAACAGGTTTTGATCTGTTATTTGCAAGGAACTTTTTATATAAGCGAAATGATTCGTTTATATTTAGTATTTTTTGTTTAACAGAAAGTTCTGGATTTAGCAATATATTATTTGCAATATAATCAATTATTGGCATTAATTGCCTGTTGCCTTTAATATATTTATGAATAATGCTGTCAGATAAATTATGCCATGCTTCATTTTGATTTGGATTTTTCAATAATTCTTGTTCAGCATTCCAAACAGCATTTGGAATATATTTAGGTTTCAACATATTTTTAGGGTTGTTCATACCAAAATGAACTTGCATATTAGTTTTATAAGAATATGATTCCCCTAATAAATTAGAAATATTATTGCTGACTAACATTAATAATCCTTAAGAACTCATTCATAGTTTAATTTATATCATAAAAATACATTTGTGATAATATTTATCCAATTTACATATAGTTTATAAAAAATAACATTAATGCATCTTTCTAAGTTTATCTATCCCAAAATTCTCGAACTGGCTGTCAAATATTCCTGAACTGGTTGTTCTTTTACAACAGGACAGTGTTGAAAATTTGTTGAAATTTAAGAGGAACTTTTTAAATAAAAATTAAACAAAATTTAATGAAATTTAATAAAATTTAAATTATATAAGTTGGAAGTTTTATCAAATAAAGCCGGAATCATATAAAATTTTTAAATAAACCAAACACAAAACATATTGACATTAGTTAGATATCTAACTATAATATTATTATGTACAAAGCTCTTTCATTAACATCAAAAATTTCAGAAGCAGGAAATGCATTCATAATATCCAAATTAAAAGAATATAACTATGGGAATTTAGCACCTTCGCATGGTGATATTCTCGTTGTCCTGTATAAGTATAAAAAAATAACAATGAAAAATATAGCTGAAAAAATAGGTAGAACAAAAGCTACAGTTACAGTGTTAATAGACAAACTTGAAAAAAATGGGCTTGTAAAAAGAGAAAAAGCTTCAGATGATAATAGAATTACTTATATTAGTCTATCCGAAAAGGGGCTTGAATTTAAACCGATATTTGAAATTATCTCAAATGACTTAAATACAATGCTGTATAAAAATTTTACTGAAGATGAAGCAAAACAATTAGATTATTTGTTAGAAAAAATGTTAAAAAACAGATAAAAATTTTTATGGTAATAGTTAGACATCGAACAAAAAGGAGGACTTATGGCAAATTACACAAAATCAGAACTTGGAAAACTGGAAAACCTAGAAACCAGCTATCAAAAAGGAAAAGCATTTTTGCATGATGCATTAAATTTAACTTCATGTGAAATTTCGCTAAACACAATGAAGAAAAATACAAAACTGCCGTTCAGTCATAAACACAAACAAAATGAAGAAATCTATATTTTTGTAAAAGGCGAAGGAAGAATGGTTCTTGATGACACTACCATAAACTTTAAAGAAGGCAGTTGCATTAAAGTTTTACCGCAAGTTAAAAGAACAATGGAAACAGATACAGATACTATATATATCTGTATTCAAGCAAAAACAGGCTCGTTAGAGCAATTTGCAATGGATGATGCTGAACTTTGTTAATTACTTCTAAATAAAACTATTTATTAAAATATTTTTATTATAAAAAATGAAAAATACTTGGGTGATTTATTATATTCTAAACTCCCGAGTTATTTTTATAAAAAATTCGATTAAATAAATTGACTCCAAAGGGTTATTAATATTAGTAATATTATTGCAATAACTAATATAAAAACTCCTTTTGAGGTTTGTATAAATGAGCGAAATGTATGATGGTAGTTATTCTTAAGGTAAGAAGAAATATCTTTTCCTAATGTAGTTTGTAACAGGTCATAGTCTTCAGGAAACTTGAGTGTAAAGTTTGGACATTTTTGAGAAAAATATAAAATACCATATATTTGATCCATAACCATTAAAGAAGGTTCTTGTGTTATTGCAATATCTTTTAATCCTTCTTTTGTGCTGTAGGTCATATTTAAATTCAAAGATTTTAAATAATACTTCCCTGATATAACATTGGCACTAATAAAAAATTCCATTGCTTTTATATTGTTGTATTCAATTTTAAATTTACTTGACTTTTCGCAAATAAAGATTCCATCATTGGTGAATTCTAAATATTCAACACTTATTTTGCCAATTTGTGTCAATATGTTGTAAATATTATCGTTTTTAAAGGTTTGGATAGCTGTATACCAAAATATAATTGTTAAAAAAATGAGGCATAATATCAATACTATTCCCAAATCTCCCATTAAAATTTGACCACTACTAAAATATACTTTAATAGTAGAATATATAAAATAAATACTTATCAAAGAAAATAATATTGCTATAATAAAATATGAGACAACTTGAAAATTAATGTTTGTAGTCTTATATTTACTATTTCTAATTTTTACTTTTTTGTTCATAGTATTTATATCCTCAAAGTAATTTGATAAAGTATTCTTTTATTATACTATATTTTGAAGTTTATTTGTGGAGTTTTTTGATAATATTTCTTGTTTGCCATAACTATAGTTGCCCATTTTTTATTGTCTGTACAGATATAAATAGCGGAAGCTTGACCATATTTTTCTATTTTGAAAAAATTTGCTTTAAAATTTATATTTTGATTAGTTTTTATTTTATCTATTTTCATTAAAACTTCACACAAGAGCTTTTAAAATAGTGTTATTCTTTTATGGTATACTAAAAACTTTAAAAAATAAAATTTCTCTTTTACTAGATATGGTTTTAAAATGCACAGAATTTGATATAAGAAATTATATTAATTTAAAAATTTTAGTAAGCCTTCTATTATGCCTTTTGCTCCGGATTCGATTGAAAAAAATATGTTTTTGTTATCCAGGCTAAGTTCTTTGCAAGCTTTTATAAGATTAGGTTTAGAATTATTTAGGCAAATGAATTTGGCTCCTTGTTTTGATAATTTTGCCATAGAAATATCATTATTATCATTACCAGCCATAAGAATTTTATCATAAGATATATTCATTTTTTTCTTGAGAAAGTTAATAGCCATAGCCTTATTGAAAGGAGCTATAAATAAAGTTTGATTATTGGTACTTTCACCTTTATATCCGCATAATATATTTATTTTGTCTTTTAAAAGATATTCAAGAATGTTTTTTCTCAATTCTCTTATATTAATATTTGCGGGTACGTTATATTTTATAGTCATAGGAGAACTCTCAAGTTCTTCAAGACTATTATTTATTGATGATATTTTTTTAGTTATATATGCTTTATCAAAATTTGTATTTTCTTTTATAAACTGTGAATATTCGTAGTTTTTGATTAATTGATTATTGTATTTTGTATATATCTTTTCACCATTATTTGCAATTAAAAAATCTGGTAAATTAAGTTTACAGTTCTTAGACAATAACTCGTATTGAAGTGTATAAAAATCTTCAATTCCTCTTCCTGTAGCATATATAATTTTTGCATTTTTTGATTTTGAAATTTCTAAGACTTTCCTAATTTGTTCATTTGTTCCGTTTGCAAGAGTTCCATCTAAATCATAAATAAACAAACAATTATCGTTTTTTTTGAAATTTCCATTAAAGGAAATTTTTTGTGGAGATTTATAATCAAAGTTTAGATTGTTAATATTGTAGATTTTCATATTTTATTCATAAAAAATAATTAGTATTTATAAAAAATATCACAAAATTTTCTATATACAAAACATTTTTATTATCAAAATAAATATCTACAATGAATATTTATATTATTTAAGTTTATTAAAGCATATCCTTAAATAGCTGAAGAACTGGTATGTTAAGTGAACCTTCCTTGTTAAGATTTAGACGACTGTTTACAAAATTTTGTTCTACCGGATAAATTGAAGAATCGCACATGAAAAAGTATTGAGGATGGTTAGATGTTGCTAATCTAAAAATACCTCTTCCATTAGCTTCATTTTCAGGTAATCTCGACATATATTGCATTTGAATGTTGTGTGCAGCTCGAGTTCTCATATTCTTAAGAATATCTTTTAGTGTCTTTACGGAACATACTGTTTTTGTATAATTCTTATTCTTACAGGTATATGTGCATAAAGAAAATTCAGGGATGTCTGCAATTCTATCCATTTTAAAGTTTTCAATATTGATATCAGGATTTCTAGGGCGACTAAAAACCATATTGATTGAACCGTCAGGATTTTTCTTGGATAGAACTCTAGAAAAACGGTCTCCATTAATATATTTGTTGATGAATGTTGTAATGTCTGCTTCTTCCCCAGGATTTACCTTGTTTGTTAGTTTGAATATTCTGTCAAAAAATTCTCGGCCATGGCATCCTTGGATACCTTTTCTTGATGATACATTGAATCTTGTAATGTGCTGTTTGATTGTATCTAGAATGGATTCATTAATAGATTTTGACTTCATGTCTGATATAATATCATTAGACGTAATTACAAGCCTATAAGCTTCTTTATTTGGAGTTTCTCTAACTAGTGAAAATTTAAAACTTTTTGGTGTAATTACCTTTTCAACAGTTTTCTTAGCCATTTCTAGTGCTTTACTTTTTTCGCTAACTGAAGAAAATACAGATTTATTTAGCTTGGATATTATATTTTTATAGCTTAAGTGCGGGTTTGTTGTTTTAAAGAATGTTTTTGCAAGTGCTAGATCTACTTTTGGCATGGTTATTGTACTCCTAAAAATTTATCCCCATTTTTAATAGTTAGTATTTTATTTATCCCCTATTTATAATAAGTATTTTTCATTCTAAAAAATGCGATATGATAGAAGATTTTTAATTTATGTAAATATGTCTATTAAAAATGTACAATTTTTGTTTTATTTTTGTGTTGCATTAATTTTTTTTGTAATAATATATCAGTTGTAAAAAATTTGTATACGAGGTTTTAAAAAGATGTTAAAAGATTTATTAGAAGATAAAAGATGTTTTAAATTGGTATGTGGAGCAGGAAATGAAGATGCTCAAGAAGTTGAAAAGTTAGTAACAATTTATTCACTAGCTGGTTGTAATTTTTTTGATTTGTGTGCAAAACCTGAGATTGTAGATGCAGCAAAGAGAGGATTAGAAAGAGCTGGAATAAAAGAAGATAGATATTTATGCGTAAGTGTTGGTATTGATGGCGATCCTCATATTACAAAGGCTGTTATTGATCAAGAAAAATGTGTTAAATGTGGTAAATGTAAGGCGATTTGTCCGCATGATGCAATTATTGAATTGGATAAATATAAGGTTAAAAAAGAACGTTGTATTGGTTGTATGCAATGTGCTAATAAATGTCCAAAACAAGCTATAGAAATGGTTAGTCAACTTCAAGATTATAAAGAAGTTTTACCAAAACTTATTGAAAAAGGTATTGATTGTATTGAGTTTCATGCAATATCTACTGATGAAAAAGATGTAATGGATAAATGGCTTCAGATTAATGATTATTTTGATGGAATGTTATGTATATCTATTGATAGGTCTGAACTTGGTGATAGAAAGTTAAAAGAAAGAGTTAAAAAAATGTTGGGTATCAGAAAGCCTTATACAACAATAATACAGGCTGATGGTATTGCAATGAGTGGTAGTAATGATGAATTTGGTACAACACTTCAAGCTGTAGCAACTGCACAGTTGTTCCAAAATGCAGAAATGCCAGCTTATATTATGATGTCAGGTGGTACAAATACAAAATCAATAGAATTGGCTTCATTATGTAATGTTCATCCACACTGTTTAGCTGTTGGATCTTATGCTAGAAAAATTGTAAAAGAATATTTATTGGCAGATGATTTATATACAAATTCTGAGAAAATGAGTGAAGCCGTAAAAATAGCAAAATCTCTTGTAGATGTTATGGTTGCGAGGTAGTAATGATTTCATTAAAAACAAAAGATTGGCAATTAGATAATATTGAAACTGTCTTATTTGATAAAGATGGAACGTTTATTGATTTACATTATTTCTGGGGGAAAATGTCTGAACTTAGAGTTAATGAGATTATTAAGCGCTACAATATGGATAATAAACTTTTTCATGAGCTATGTTTAAAGTTAGGATATGACACAAATACAGGAAAGATGTTAAGTGATGGTATAACTGCTTTATATTCAAGGTCTGTAATTATAAATATTTTTTGTAAGGATTTAAAAGGGCTTGGTTTAGATATTACCGAGCAAGAAATTGAAAATATTTTTGATTATGTGAATACTATTTTTTATAAAGAAATGGTTAAATATACAAAGCCTATTGAATCTGCAATAAAATTTATAGAAGAACTTAGAAAGAATAATATAAAAATAGGTATTGTAACTTCAGATTCTAAAGAGTCTACTTTGTTAACATTAAAACATTTTCAATGGGAACATCTTTTTGATGTTGTTATAGGTAGAGAATCTACAAAAGAGACAAAAGAAAGTGGTGTACCTGTAAAAATGGCAATGAGTCTAATTGATGCTAATCCTGATACTACAATAATGGTGGGAGATGCTCCAATGGATTATAAAGCAGCAAAGAATGCAGATGTTGAAAATACTATTTTGGTTGCTACAGGACAAATTGATAAAAATGAACTGTTAAAAACGTCTAAGTATTCTGTTGAAAGTTTATCTGATATAGAAATTTCTTGCTAGTTTTATATAGTTAAAATATATGAGCAAATATTTTTATGTTTAAGATTTAATTTATATATGAATGTTAGTAAGATTGGAAATAATTTAGTTGGAATGTTAGTAGGCTCTGCAATTTTGTTGCCTGCGATACATACAAGGTCTAATACATTAAATTTTCAACAAAAAATGGATACTTTTGAAAAAGCAATAGATTCTGTTACTCCTCAAGGTTCAACAGAAAGATCAATATTGCTTTTTGCACCTTCTCCTAATATAGAAATTAAAGGAGAAATGAAACAAGCTAAAATCGTTGTTGATTTATCAAAAAATATTTTATATAAATACAACGATAATGGAGAAGCTGAAGTTGCATATTTAGTAGCAAGTGGTAAAAAAAGCTCTCCGACAGATGTTGGTGTAAGAATGGTTACGCACGTGGAAACGTATCCTTATAAGTCAGCACCAGTTGCAACAAAAAGAAGAAGAAATCCAAATGATTATGGTCCACGTATTATTTGTTTAGAAACAGTTAATCCTAAAACGGGAGCTAAAGGTTCAACTGGAGAATTTATTCACGGAAATAAAAATCCATATAGCTTAGGTAAATATGCCTCATTGGGTTGTATTAGAATGGATAATGAGGTTATAAAAAAGCTTGCAAAACAAGTTAAACGTGGTGATATTGTTGTGATTAAAAGATAAATTTGTTTATTTCAATTCTGCAATTATTTTAAGTGCTTTAGCAAATGAAAATTCTTCAGCTATTCCATTTCTGTATGTGATACTTCTTTTGATTGCTTCAGCTACATTGTCTAATTGAAATCTCTTATTAGGGTCTGTGAACATATCAAATATATTTCTAAAATATTTTTGATTTCCTTTTTCATCAGTAACTACCATTGCTTGCATTATATTTTTGATATTTTTAATGTCGTTAGGATATTTTTTTGCAAGTGTTAAGCCTGCATTAAATAAATCATCATCAAAATATTGGTTACCATTAGCTTTTAATAATTTAGCTGAGTCGCAAATTTCAGATATTGTTTCTGTAGAATATTTATTAGTTGAGGAAGCTATTCTGTTTAAAGCATTAAATAATGTTCCTGAGAATTTTTCTTTGTTATTAATTTTTAAAAAGCTAGCATCGTATAATTCTGGTCTTCGTTTTGATAATTCTTCTAAAGAGTTTTCTTCAAAGTTGAATATTTTTATTGGTGAGCAAAGATTATTACTAGGGATAATTTTTAAATCATAAGCTTCTACAAAACCTTGATCAATGGGCGCTTTAGTATAATGCTTAGGTTCAACATCATATTTGTCATATATTCTGTAGCCGTTTGTTATTTTATCTGTTTCTTCATTAAATAGTTCATAATCTCTAAATGTATCTTTTGTGCTGTTAGAAGTAAAAGCAGGTTTATAAGTTTGAATTTTTGAGATTTGCATAAAATTCCCCCTAATTTTAGTATATTTATTATAAATAGGAAAATAATATTTTTTGCTATAATAAAAATATGGGGCGTTAGCGCAGTTGGTAGCGCACGACACTGGCAGTGTCGGGGTCAGGGGTTCGAATCCCCTACGCTCCAATTTTTGTATTGTGTTTTTCTATATATTTATCTATTTTTTCGGCCATAAATGTTGAAAAAATTGGTAATATCCCATAATAAATTCCTGCGAATATTATTGCCGGTCTTAAAATATTTAAGCCTTCTATATATTTATTTAGTTTTGGATCTGTAGCATTTATTTGTTTAAATTTATCTATAAATTTGCTTGTTTTATTTTTGATTAATTTATCGATTCCATATCCACCTAAAAGTGTAATTGCAGTAGATATTACGTTGTTATAAATAAGTGCTTTTTTTCTGTTTTCTTTGATTTTATTGCTTCTTTGGGTTTGAAATGCAAAAGTTGAAGTTAATAGAATATCAGTTCCTGCAGTAATATGTTTTGCGATATCTTTATCTTTATTTTCGTATTTTTTTGCAAAGTTTTGAACTTTAGGATTATCGATAATTTTTCCTAAATTTTTAGCAAGTTTTTCTGATAAATTCCCTGTAAAGTTTACTTTTTTGTTTTTAGGTTCGTTTGTTATTTCTTGCGGTGAATTTTTATTTTGTTTTTTATTGAAAAACAGTTTGTCCATTAAAATTGGAATTAGTGCAATTGTTAGAATTGATTTTGGAACAGCTGTGATAAATCCGGCACCTAGTTTGAATAATTGGGTCACTAATTTATATGCTCTTGTTCCAACGAAATTTTCTGAATTTTTAAGGAATAATTTTGGTTTTTTATCAATATGCTTAACAGCATTTTCAATAGGAAGAGCAATGGCTTCAACCATTCCAAATTTTATTATTCCGGAGCAAATAGAATTTGAAATAGCATATTGCTTATTTTCTTTTTCCGTGTCTGGGGTTGAATATATTGCAAGTGGTCTAACTGTTAGAGACATCAATAGTGAAGTGCCGGCACTGAAAGAGGTGCCGTGTTCTGAAATCTTTTCAAGTCCGTTTAAAAAAGTTTTATTTTTTAATATTCGGGTTGTTATATTATTTTGACTAATTTTTTTGATATTCATTTCAGGTTCCTATTTATAGTAGACACCACACAAAGCCAAAAGTAAAATGATTTTAACGAATTTTAAAATATTTCAATATTTTATTTGTTTTATGTAGAATAACATTAATGAAAGTTTGGAGTTTTATCAAAAAAGAATTTGAAGGTTGGGGTAAATACGAGAGAATAATTTTTCCTGCGTGTATTTTGTTTATAATTTTGCTATCTATTTATATGAGGGATAGTAAAGTTGCACTTGTTTCTGCAATTTGTGGGGTTAGTTATTCAATACTTGCCGGTAAAGGTAAAATTTCTTGTTATTTCATTGGTTTATGTGGAACTCTTTGTTATAGCTATATTTCGTATAAAAATTCTCTGTTTGGGAATTTAGCTTTGTATCTTTTTTATTATTTACCAATGCAAATTTTGGGTATTTTTAAATGGAAAGATAATTTGAGAAAAGATAAACAAGAAATTGTTAAAACTAAACTGTCGAAAAAAGAACGTTTGTTATATTTATTGGGGGCTATAATTGCTTCAATAATAATGTATTTTATTTTAATTTATTTTAAAGATAAAAGTCCGGTTATGGATTCTATAACCTCTGTATTTTCAGTTATAGGTTTAATACTAACAGTAAAACGCTGTATAGAACAATGGTACGTTTGGTTTGTAGTTAATGGTTTGTCTGTGTTTATGTGGATAGAAGCTTATTTAAATGGTTCTAATTGTTTTGCAACCATTTTGATGTGGGGTATATATTTCTTGCTATCTATCTACTTTTTATTTAGCTGGAAAAAAGAATTAAAAGAAAAAATTTAGTATTTTTCGTCAGCTTTTTGTATAAATGTTGTCATAGGAGTTCGTTTTTTAGATAAATAATTGCTTAGAGGGTATTTTGTTTCCCCTTCTGGAGTTTTAAAGAATTTCTTTTCCATTTTTGCAGCTAACGGAGTTGCAAGTAAAGGTACTAAAATTCTTTCAGTAATTACTCCAGATCCTACAAGTGCAAGTATTGTAGTAAAACTTTTCTTTGCAATATTTATATTTTTAAATTGTGCATTTTTGAACATTGAATCCCAAAGTTTATTTTGAAGTTTTGGGCTTGCAATTGCAAAACCTACAACAATTTGTGCGATAGCTGTTACAATTCCTGAAGCCATGTCCATAGCAGCTACAAATGGTCTGCGTTTTTCAGGAATTTTTTCGTTTTCCATTGTTGTTTTATAACGTACAGAATATGCGAAGACATCTTTTAATACTGAACATACAACAATACTTTTTGCAGCAAAAGCATCATCATTGATTACTCTTTTTAAATGATTATTAAAGACCTTCGATTGTGTAATTGGGTTAATTATATTACTCATTGTCTTTATCCTTTACTAGCATATCTGCAACTTTAGGGAATATTCTGTTTGATAGCGCAAGTACAGGAACGTATAATGCTATTGTTAGAATTGTTCCAACTCTATCTTTAAATATATCAAGACAATCTTTGCTTAATTCTTCCAGAGCTTTTGCTTTGTCGCCTTTTGCGGCTTCTAAAATTTGTTTTGGAATTTCACCTGTCTTTTTTGCATCTTCTACAAGTTTAAATTTAATTTTTCCTTTAGCGGCTAATTTGTCAATGCCTTTAAATAATAAACCTAGAGAAGCTAACTGTGCGGCAATTGTAATAACTGCCTCTACAGGTTGTTTTATAGCAGCCCATTTTTTATTTTCTTTAGATTCTTTTGTAAATGGGTTGTACATAATTACAAGTGGAGCAATTGCAAATTTTCCGCCTGCGTTTATATAATTGGCAATTTTTTCTCCTCCTTGAGAAGAAAATTTTTCTAATGAATTAGCCATTTTTTGATTGAAATTTACTGGTGCAATTCTCATTATTTACTTATCCATGATTCCATTTTGAGTATTGTAAGTTATGTGAATATATAAAATTGTTAGTTTATTCATAATTTGTTACACTTTTATGTTTTTTGAATTAGACATATTGCAGTTGTTTATGTTTAATATTTGTTTGTTTAAAATTTTATTTTTGTAGCAAAATTGAATTGTGAACGCATAGGAGTAGCATCTTCATAATATATTTGGCTTGCTCCAACATTAAAATTCATTCTATCATCTTTAAATGGTTTTAGTGAAAATATTACTTCATTTTTGTTACTTCTATCTAAAATGTTTTTTGAATATATTCCTTGTAATGTAAGATGTTTATTTATTTCATATTCTGGCGAAAAAGAAAAAGTTCCTCTAAATTGTTGGTTAAAATTAGCTAGGCTATTATTTTTATAAGATGTTGTGAAAGAAAATTTATCTTTTTGGTATTTTGAAAACAATGTTCTTGATTGTTCCATTTGATTTGGAGAAAATGTGTTATCGTATTTTGTTCCAAAGGTTACATCTTTATATTTTTTTTCTTTAGAAAAGGATTGTGATTTTTTAGAATATATGTCATAGTTTTGGTATTGATTAACATTTTGTGGAGAAATTCTAAAATCTTCATTTGAAGATGAATCAATAGTTTCAGAATTAGTGATATTACACTTACATTCTTTGTATTTTAATTCTGCATTTTTAGAAATATCCAGTTTAACAGCATCAGAATCCTCTGTGTTTTGTGTTTCATTATTATTTGTAGTGTTTATATCATTTTCTGATGGATTATTAATATTGTCAGAAGTGTTTGTAGGTTTAGAATCTTCTATAACCATGAAATCTTCTGTTTGAGTGTTACATTTTTGCTTTGCTATTACTGGGTTTATACCTAGCAAGGTTATTAAGAATAATAAGAATATTTTTTTCATATCGATATTATACTTTGTTTTATAAAATCTAACAAATTTATTATTAAATATTTTTGCAAAAGTTATTGAAATGATTTTATTATGTAATATAGTAGTTGTAGAAATATTGTTATCATGATAACAAACTTGTAGGGAAATATATATGGCAAATGAAACTACAAACACCCCAATAAATCCTTATATAGTTGCAATATCAGTTTTGTTACCTTCATTTTTGGCACTTGCGGCATCATCTGCAACAAACGTATGTCAGCCAAATATTGCAGGGTATTACGGAGCAACTCAATATGAAGCAAATACTGTAATTACTTGCTATATAATTTCAGGTGGTATTATGCTTCCGGTTACGGGATATTTAGTACAAGCAATTGGTAAAAAATTGTTGATGTATTATAGTATTTGGTTATTTTGTTTTGGATGTTTGTTGTGTATATTGGCTCCGAATTTACAAGCATTGATTGGTGCACGTGTAGTTCAGGGAATAGGAAGTGGTTGTATTTTACCTTTATGTCAAGCTGTTTTATTGGAAGTATTTCCAAAAGAACAGCGTGGTGTTGCTATGGGTTTGTTTGGTGTTGCTGCGATGTTTTCACCTCTGGCCGGGCCTTTTATGGGAGGGTATCTGACAGATAATTTATCTTGGCAATGGGTATTTATTATAAATATTCCATTATGTATGTTATCGTTCTTATTAGTAAAATTGTTTGTTCCAAATGATAGACCTGAAAAGAAACAGAAAAAAAGAAAATTTGATATTATCGGTTATATTTCAATTGTCATAGCAATGGCTTGTATGCAAATTGTTTTAGATAAAGGGCAACAATATAATTGGTTTGATACTCCGTGGATTAGTTATTTAACTGGAATTTGTATATTCTCATTTATTTTCTTTTATGTTTGGGAGTTGGAATATAAAAATCCGGTTATTGATATTCGTGTATTCAAGGATAGAAACTTCCTTTTCGGAACTTTTATTAGCTCTTTTATTAATGTAATGTTATATTCTACATTATTATTAGTACCAATGTTTGTACAAAGTTTATTAGGTTATAGCCCATCAATGTCAGGTTTAACAATGTTTCCAAGAGCTATAGTTTGTTTTGTCTTCTTGTTATTAGTGGGTGAAATATCAAAATATGTAGAGGCAAGATTGTTGGCCGCCATTGGTTTTATAATTATGGGAAGTGCAATTCTATGGTTGAGTTGTATGAATTTAACTTCTTCAATGCATAGTGTTGTAATTCCTAATTTGTTATTGTGTATTGGGGTTCCGACTGCTTTTGTTCCAATTACTGCTCTATCTTTTCAAACTTTACCTCCAAGTAAAAATGCTGATGCCGCTGCATTACATGCTTTGTTTAAGAACGTAATTACAGCTGTTGCGACTTCGGTTTCAGCTACATTTATTGCGAGGGTATCTCAAGTTCATCAAACTTATTTGGTTGGTAATTTAGGTTATCATAATGTAATGTTTAGATATAAATTAATGATGTTAAAAAATAAATTTTTAATACATTATCCTAGTGTAGTTGCAGCTAAAAAAGCTAATGGTATGTTATATAAAGAACTTTTACAGCAAGCCAGATTAGCTTCGTTCTTTGATATTTTTGCAGTCTTGGCTGCAATTTGTATTATTGTTATTCCTGTATTATTTTTACTAAAAGTGAAAAAAGCTCCTACTACAAAATAGATTTTAAATCTTCATAAAATTTAATATATATTTTTTAGTAACGCAATATTTTTTTATATATTTTTTTTATAAAAATATGTGGAACTAATTTAGTAGGTGGAATATTTATGGAAATTCATGCTGTTCAAGGTAGTAAAATTAATCCGAATTTTACTAAAAAATATAAAGATGAAGATAGAGTTTCAAATCCTAAAGAAACAGAAGATCAGGTTTTAACTGACAAAAAGTATTCAGGAAAACAAATTTCAGCAGCTGTTTTAGCTACTGCATTATCAGCTGCAGCTTTAGGGGGTGCGATTATTCATGGGAAAGAACAAAAAGCTCAAATGAGATTTAATCAACTCCTTATGGAAAATGATGTATTACAGAATTCTGTAAATAAACTTAAAGGTACTTTAGATAAAAGTGCTCGTGATATTAAAGATTTAATAACTGAAAAGGGAAAAATTCAAGAAGCATATAATAATGTTTCAAAAGATAATAATAATTTGCGTAAGTTAAATAAAGATTTACAGGCAGAAGTTCAAAAAGCAAAAGATAAGTTCCAAGATATCTTTGAAGGTGATATTGCTCCAAAAGATGTTAGAGATAAAATTTATGGAGATTATAAAGCAAAAGTTGAAGGTGGAAAATTAAATTATGATATTGAAAATCCACCTATTACAGGTAAGAAAGATGTTGTAGAATATAATGATGCTATCGAATTACCAAAAACTTCAGGAACTTTAAATCGTTCAAATATGATTGATCTTAATATTCCAGAAATTAAAGAAGATGGTAGTTTTGATTTTAAACTTCCAAGTTCTCCGGAAATGAAAATTTCTCATATGGAAACAAAAGATTTTAAACCTGTTAAAAATCAAATGACAAACATTACAGAAAGTTATGCAGATTCAGTTCAATGGAATAATGACAAGATTGCAAGAGATGTTTTGCAAAACTTCTATGATGGACATGGACAAACTTTAGATGGTGTTCAATTAACATTTACACCTGTTGCAAACGGTAAATATAAAGTAAGAATAAAAGGTGATAGTACTTATACTGTAGATAAAGCTGTTTATATTGGAGAATCAACAAAACGAGATAATGCAAAAGCAGCAGGTAATTATGGTGAAGGTTTAAAAATGTCTGTATTAAAATTACTAAAAGATGGTGGTGCCTCTGAAGTAAATATTGGTTCAGATAATTGGAAATTAACTTATAATCTTCAAAAAGGAGACTTATCTGATAAAAATGTTTTAGCTTATTCTCTAGATAAAGTTGATAAATTTAATGGTAATTATATTGAATTTGAAACAACTGATAAAAATTTATTAGAAACATTCAGAACAAGTATAAATCGTTTTTATCATTCAAATAACCAACATTTCAAATGTCCTGATTTTGAAAATGAATTAATTGGTATAAAAAAATTACCAAAAGGTCAAAAAGGCGGTTTATATATCGCAGGTCAAAGATTTGAATTTAATAATAATTATGACGGTTTAGACGGAATTGCTATTTTTATTAAAGAAAAACCGCCGGTTAGTGTTTTGGATCCTTCAAGAGATAGAACGTCAATTAATACTTCTCAACTTGAGGAAATTGGTAAATGGTTAGAACAAGAAAGTAGAATGTCTAAAAATGATAAATTACATTTCTTAAAAGCTCTCGAACCATATTGGAGAAAGACCGATTATGCAAATAGTACACCTATCGATGGTATGTTATCAAGATTTTTGACATGGCAAACATGCGAAATTGATCCAAGTAAAGTTCTTCATATAAAATTTCCTTCAAAATATGTTGCTTATTCTCCAGCAAGTGAAGATATTGTTAGGGATTTGCAAATGAATGGTTATGTGGTATGTAAAGACAATTTTGAAAAATTAGGAATGCCAACAATAAGAGATTTGATAGGTGATGCAAGAGCGCATGAGGTTGTTCTTCCTAATGAAGTCCAAACTAAGAAAATTTTAATACTAAAAGAAGCTTTAAATAATCTTTCAAAATCTTTAAAAGATAAGCATTTTACAGCAGAAGAATTAGATGCAAAAATCTATTTATTTGATAATAAAGGAGTAAAAGATAAAAATTTATACTCTTCAACAATGGCTGAAGCAATTGTTGACAATGAATCTTCAAAAGGCTTCTGGATTGATAAAACTTATCTTGATCAGGCAAGTTTTAGTGATGTTTTAGAAACTGCATTACATGAACTTTCACACAAAGCTGGCGGTGATGAATCTGCGACATTCTCATATAAATTGACTGATGTAAATAAAGAAGCAATAAAACAAATTATGACTGATATTAAATCAAGAAATGAAATGTCTGCCTTAAATAGATTATGGGAAGAAACATCAAAGGTTGAAGTGTAAACCTTATAAAAAGTGGTCGGGATGACAGGATTTGAACCTGCGACCCCCTCGTCCCGAACGAGGTGCGCTACCAAACTGCGCTACATCCCGAAAATAAAAAAATAAAAACGGAAGTTGTTCAAACTTCCGTTTTTATTTTAGCTCAAAAATCTTATCTAAGAACAATTGCAAACTAATTTTTTTATTTCAGTTCGTTTTAATTTTCGTGTTGTTGTTCGAGGTAGATTTTCTTTCATAACAATAATGTTAATAGGTCTTTTATATGAAGCAAGTTGAGTTGATAATATTTTTACTTCATTTTTTATTGCGAATTCTAAATCTTCAGTGTTTTTAAATTTATTCATATAATCCTGTGTAGGAACTATAATGGCTACAATTTCTTCGCATCCATCTTTTTCTCCAAATGATTTTGACATTCCAGTTACGCAAACTTCTGCAAAATTTTGACTTTGTTCTAATACTGTTTCTATTTCTTCAGGGAAAACTTTTTTGCCTCCTGAAAGTACAATCATATTTTTTATTCTGCCGGTTATATAAATTAGTTTTGTCTTTTTATCGATATGTGCTATATCTCCGGTGTGTAGCCATCCATCATTTGTTATGACTTCCTGAGTTAGGTCTTCTCTTTTATAATAACCTTTCATTACAGCAGGTCCTTTTAATAATAATTCTCCAGTATTAGAGTCAATTTTTGCATCGAAAGAATTTAAAGCCGGACCAACTGATTTCATATCTTGGTATTTACCTCGGTTTACAGCTACAACTGGACTAGTTTCTGATAGACCATATCCTTGGTAAATTTTAATACCAATTCTTTCAAAAAATTCGCCGACAGTTGGGTCAAGTGGTGCTCCTCCTGAGATGCAGCCAAAGAATTCACCACCAAATTTTTTATGTATAGTATTAAATAAAATTTTCTTTAATTTGATTGGTAAAACTTTTGCTATTGTATAGTTAATTTTAAATAATGTTTGTATAATTTTTGATTTTTTATTAATCTCAGATTCTATAGAACTCTTTAGTAATTTAAGAAATGCCGGTACAGTAATCATAAATTGGATTTTCTTTTCTGTCATTGTTTCCAGTATATCTTTAGGTTTTAAGCTCTGAGTATAATAAATTGAATATCCGTGATTTAAAAATGTGAAAAATCCAACAGTTAATTCAAATAAATGATTCATAGGTAAAATAGAAAGCATTCTTAAATCTTTGTTTGGAGGAAGAATTTCCTTTAATGCTATACGAAGATCATGCATTTGAGCTAGCATATTTTTAAAAGTTATTTCAACTCCTTTTGGAGAACCTGTAGTTCCTGATGTATATATTATGAATGCTGTAGAACTTAATGGTCTTCTTCTCCATTTCGCATTATAATTTTCCGGTATTGAATATAAGCTAGGAATTGCTAGGTCTTTATGAATAGATTGATCCATTAAGATAACATATTTTATAGATGGTATTTTTTGTTGTAATTCTTTTGCTTTATCAATATTAGCTGCAGAAGATAATAATACAGTAGGTTCGCAATTAGATAATATTGAATGAAGTTCGAATATTGTTAATTTATTATCCAACGGTACAGTAGTTAACCCAGCTAGTACAGAGCCAAATACGCAAGCTCCGTATTCAGGTTTTGATTCTGATAGAATTGCAAGTTTTTCACCTTTAGGAATATTTAAATCTTCTATTAAAAAAGTTGCTAGTCTTCTTGATAGTAACCCTAGACCTTTATATGTGAATTCATTCCAACCCCATTTTGACTTAATTCCAAGAGATGTTTTCTCATTATTGAGAATAGTAATCTCTTCTAGTAAAGAAAAGACATTTTCATACTTCATATAAACCCCCAAACAATAATAATATAATTATTTTACTAAAAATTTTCAAGAAAGCAAATGTATATATTTAAACTGCATAAAGAATTTGTAATAAAACTATAACAAATTTTTTTATTTTTATATTTTGTATTACAATAATTTGTACAAGTGTTTTAAAAGTTAATTGAACAAGAATTTATAGGGGATTCATAGGGATGTTAGTTAACAAGATAGGGGTTTCTGCAGGTAAAGATTTCTCATTTGGTCGACGTTTAACTCCAGAAGAACAGGTTGATTATAGAGAAAATGCTTTAAAGCCGGCTTTTAAATATTTAGGAACAGAAGAAGTTGCTATGATTATGCACGGAACTTGTTATCCTGAAGCTGAAAAAGATATTGGAGTAGGTTCTCCTTATAGTAAGCTCACATCTCAAATTATTAAGTTCGAGATGTTGCATGGTTTTAATTCAAATCAATTAGGGCCCGTAGGAGTAATAAGTGATGCTCAGCATATTTCACCTTATAAATCAACAATTTCGACAAAAAACTATTTATTCTTAGATTTAAAAGAACTAACGACTGATAAGTATGCAAATATTTTATCAATGCAAGATATAAATTCAGTGTTTAATAATGCAAAATCAGATGATAGTAATTACTCCTATTCAGATTTCCCAGATGCATTTGCTAATTATGATTATTGTATGAAAATTGCTAATAGAAATTTTAAATATAAATTAGCAAAAGGTGATGAAGTAGCAGTAAATTTAAATAAAGAGTTTCAACAGTATAAAAAAATGAAAGGAAAAGTTCTATATACTGAAGCTTTATTTAATGTGTTAGCAAAAACCTATGGGACTACAGATTTTCATCAATGGAACGAGTTAGATAAGAATTTAGTTAAGTTAATAGATTTAAAAGATGATGAAGCCTTAGCTAGGTATAAAAAAGTTGTAAATCGTTCAAGAGAAGATTTTGATATTTATATGTTTTCTCAGTTTTTACTTGATAAACAAGTGAAAGAAAATACTGAATTTAGAAAATCTGTTGGGTTTAAATATATAAGTGACTTTTTGGTTGGATTTTCATTATCAGACGAATGGGCTAATCAAGATTTGTTTTTGAAAAATTGGAGAATGGGTTGTCCTAATGGTGGTGAGTATGGTCCTCAATTGTGGGATGTTCCTGTATTAGATCCAAATAAATTATTTAAATCTGATTCGGAATTAGGGCCTGCTGGTTTGTATTTGAAGAAAAAATTAGATGATGCATTAGATAATTTTGATAATGTTCGAATAGACCACGCTTTAGGATTAATTGATCCATATATATACGATAGAAATTCTGTGAAATTTGTAAATGGAAAAGTTGATTTAAGTCAATTTAGGGCCAATAATATTTCAAATATGTCAGATGTTGATCCAAATGGTAATTATAGAAAAATTTTAAATAGAATTATAATCCCAACCCTAGAAGCTCATGGTATCGATAAGAATTATCCTGTATGGGAAGATTTGTGTACTGATACTCCTGTGTTTAACCATGTTTACCATGCAGAAAATAAGTTACCGGGAATTACGCAACTTGAATATATGAGAGCTGAAAATTCGCAAGATCCTGGAGATTGGGGTCTTGTTGGTTCACATGATTCAGATCCGGCTAATCAAATGATTAAGAAAGACTGGATAAAAGGTCATTATGCTTGGGATATTTTTTACCTTGCTGGTTTCTTAAATTCTAATCCTAAACGTTCAGAATATAGAGATTCGTTCTGTCGAACTATTGATAATAATGATAGCGAAAGAGTAAAAGCAAAATTTGCTGAGTTATTTTTAACGTGTAAAAAAATACAAATTTCTTTTGCTGATTTCTTTGGATTAGATAAAACTTATAATAAAGGTGGCAGTACAAATAATACAAATTGGAAATTGCGTCTAAATAAAGATTACGAAGATAGTTATTATAATAATTTGGCAAGTGAACATCCAACTGCAATAAATATGCCGGAAATTTTGAAATTAGCAGTTCAAGCAAAATCCGATATGAATATTGTAAAAAAAGATAATAATAAAGATTCAAAATCTGAGGATTTATCTTTAAATACAGAGCCAGAAGCAATTGAAATTATTGAAAAATTGGATAAGTATGAAAAGATATTAAAAGAGTAAAATAAAGGTCTGATTATTAAATCAGACCTTTATAAAATAATTATTTTTTAAATTTATTGAAAAAATCTGTTGCGGATAATCTTTCAGGTTTTGTATTTAGGTATTTTGGTAAGTTGTCTCTTAAATCTCTAATATATACTTTCCCAAATAGGTCTAAAAATTGGTCTAGATGTTTGTCTGTTAAAATTTGTATGGATTCTCTTTTACTATATTTTTTATGATTAAGGCATAGCATATCGCCGTCTTTACAATGTACAAAGTCTTTGATTTTTTTAATTCGTTTTGGGGTAGATTCTATTTTGTAGTATCCATTAAAAGATGTCTGGTTTTGTGGGGTAATATACATTTTTCTTTCTCCTATATTGATTATTATTCATATAAAATCATGAAAATATAAAATTTGCTATAGAAATACTTGACTAGTAGATAAATCTATGCAAAGATAAATACAGTATAAGAATGTTCTACATGATTTGAGGAGAAGGTATGAAAGATAAATTCTATATTGATAGTCTTCCTTACGAGATTGAATTAACAGCAAGGATTTGTCATGAAAATGCAAAAAGAATGATTGAATCTTATACAAATGTTGTTTCTATTGATGAGTTTTCTGTATTAGATACAATAATTGCTCGTCCAAATTTATCGCAAGCAGATTTAGCAAGATTGATATTGAAAGGAAAAGCTCATACCGGAAGATTTTTGATGTCTTTGGAAGAAAAAGGTTTGATAGAAAGACATGTTGAAGAACGTGAAGGTAAACTAATAAAGGTTTCTGCTGTAACAGAGGCAGGACATGCTTTATATAAAGATATTGTTTTACATTTAAGACCTTCAATAAAAAAATTCGAAAAAGAAATGTCAGAAGAAGAAGTTGAAAAAATCATATATCATTTAAGATCTTTTCGAGCTGCGATCGAAAAGGTTAGTAAAATTGTTTTTGAGTAAAGGTAAGTCTAATAATTTATGAGTGAAGTTGTAAAACAAGAAAATTTAGAAGTTGAAGAATGGCGTCCAAGTAAAAATCCTTGGTTAATTGCTATGCCTTTAATGGCTTCCGTATTTATGTACGCTTTGGATGAAACTATTTCCAATGTTGCATTGCCTTATATGGCAGGATCTTTTTCTTGCAGTCATAATGAATCAACTTGGGTTTTAACATTTTATTTAATCGCCAGCGGAATTATTATTCCAGCTGTTGATTTTATGTGTAAGTTATTAGGAAGAAAAAATTTCTTTTTAATCAGTATTATAGTTTTTACCATTGCTTCATTTTTATGTGGTATTTCTAATTCTTTAATTGCAATGGTATTTTCAAGATTTTTACAAGGTCTTGGAGGTGGTGCGATACTTCCATTATCTCAAGCGATAATGATGGAAAGTTTTCCAAAAGAACAAAGGCCTCAAGCTATGGCATTATTTGGATTAGGAGTTGTATTTGCGCCAATTATAGGTCCGGCAATTGGTGGTTGGATTACTGACAATTGGTCTTGGCCATATATTTATTATATTAATGTTCCGATTGGTTTTATGGTATTGGTTGCAGCTAAACAATTGTTGGAAGAACCTCCTTATGCAAAAAAACAAGCTGGTGTTAAACTTGATTCTATAGGGTTTGCCTTTTTATCAATATGGTTAGTATGTTTACAGATTGTATTGGATAAAGGTAATGATGCCGATTGGTTTGGTTCAACTTGGATTTGTTGGTTAACAGGAGTTTCTTGTGTTGCAGGAATTTGTTTCTTAATTTCTCAGTTAAAAGGTAAAAATCCACTGGTTGATTTATCTATTATGAAAGATAGAAACTTCTTCTTTGGAACATTAATTCAGATGGTTTTGATGGGTGTAATGATGGCATCAAGTGCTATATTACCATCAATGTTGCAAAGTATGATGGGTTACACATCTTTCTTAAGTGGTATTTCAATGGTTCCAAGAGGTGCAGGTTGTTTGACTGCAACTTTAATAAATGTCTTATTTATTTCCAAAATCGGAGAAAGAAAAATGGTTGCTTTGGGGCTAATTATTCTAGGTATAGGAGGATTAGCTTTTGGTGAAATTAATTTACAAATATCTTTGATGAATATTGCTATACCAAACTTTTTATTTGGTTTAGGTATGGTAATGGCTATGGTTCCACTGATTGAATTATCTTGTAGAACTCTAAGAAATGATCAATTAACTAATGCTAGTGGTGTTCAAAACTTGCTTAAAAACGTAGGTGCTGCAATCGGTACATCTTTAGTTACTACGTGTATTTCTAGGTTTGCTCAAAAACATCAATATATGATGGTTGGTAAATTAACAGAATTAAATCCTGCGTTTAGTGAGCGTTTACAACATTATACAGGTGCGTTTTTAGGTAATACTGATCTAGCATCTGCTATTCATACCGCAAAAGGGCTTTTGTATAATCAATTAATTCAGCAATCTAATTTGTGGGCATACATTGATACTTTTAGATTGTTTGCTGTAGCAAGTTTTTTGATTGCTCCGTTGGTATTTTTTATGAGGAGAAAGGTTTAACTTTTTATAATATATAAATTCCCAATTTATGTTACGTGCGAGGATTTTGTGCAACTGTCCTCGCTTTTTTTTAGCTAAAGGTTTTTATAATGTTGTCAAAAGTTGGTGTATGATTAAGTGGAAGTGCGATTGTATTATTTAGTATATTATGTTCAATAAAACTTTTGGGTATATTTTGCCATAATCTTAGTAATATGAATTCATTATCAATAAATTTTTGTAAGATTTCGGAATTAGTTGTGTTGAATGGATAACAATAAGGGATATTATTTCCGTTTGCTGTTAGTTGAATCGTGTTGTATTTAGAAAAAAGCATGGTATATTTTTGATACCTTGAAAGTCGTATTTGTTTATCTGTTTCAAAGTCAATGTTTTCCATGGTTTTACTTACATTTTTAGATAATAATTTTATATCTTTTTCTTTATTTAGTATTAATTCGTTTTTTAGAAATTTTTCATAATTTTCTTGCATCAAGATAGGTGTTAAATGTAGCTGGTCATTAGGAATTTCTCCAGTAAGCTTTTTATTCAGGTATAAAAAGGCTCCATTTTGAACCTTGAAGAATTTTCTTAGGGAATTGAAGCTTGCGAGTCCTAGGTGTGGAGAATAAAATCCGTGAGCATTATCAATAATAATATTTTTATATTTTTCTGTTAGTTTTTGGCAATTTTCAAAACAAAGTCCAAAATAATTTGTATAAAGAATATAGGAATTTTGTTCAAAATCTCTAGTAGGCATAAAATTTTTATCAATGTGATAGAATTTTATATTGCAATTTTCTTCTCGAATTGCTTGCCATACGGTATTGCAAGTATAATACGGGATAAAAATTTCTTTTATCCCGTATGCTTTAATAATATATTTGATGCAATTTCTTGCAAGATTTAATTTTATTATATGGTTCATTTTGAATTATTATTTGTTAAATGTTTCAAAAAGTTCTTTTAATAACTCTTGACCTTTTAGCATTGTTTTATAATCAACATATTCACTGCTAGAATGCATATTGCAAACAGTTGCTAATCCGATTAGATATGGAGAGAATTTTTCTCCTTTCGCATTAGTTTTGTTAGCGTAAATATGAGTTTCTGCACCTGCGTGGAATGAAGAAATTTCAGGTTCTATACCTAATTTTTTTGCAACAGTTTCAAAAAGAATAGGTAAGTACTCATCTTCATTTTTTTCAAACATAGGCATTTTCTCAGTGAATGTAATAGTTGCAGTTGCAATACCTTCATATTCTTTGTTGAAAGCATCTACTGTTTGTTGCATAAGTGCAATAAGTTCGTTTTCTTTATCTTTTCTTGAGCTTCTAATTGAGTAAGTTGCTTTTGCGTCAGTATTAATTACATTTGTCACATCAGGATCACCTGCAACAATTCCGCCGATATTACATGATGTAACAACTTGATTATTTTCAGAGAAGAATACACCTTGCGGCATATCAGAAACTAAATCTGCAATAAGTTTAGCGGCATTTTCTCTTGTTGAATCTCCAATGTCATTTCCTGAGTGTCCGCCTTTTGGAGCTTTAATAGTTAAGTCTACAAGAACATAACTAGCACCTGAAACTAAACATTGACCTAGAGCATCACTATCTAAAACTAATACATATTTTGATTTTATTCTAGAAAAATCTGTATTTTTAATACCTGTCATACCAGATTCTTCATCTCTAGTGAAGTGAATTTCTAATCCACCGTGTTTAATATCTGTTCTTTTTGCTAATTCTTTTGCAAAATAAAGCGCATTTGCAGCACCGGCTTTATCATCGGCACCAAGAGTTCTACCTTCAGCTTTTATTAAATCCCCATCAAGATATGGTTTTACAGGTGAATCATCTCCAATTACATCTAGGTGAGAAGATAATAAAATTGGTTCTTTAGTTTCGTCTGTTGCTGGAATTGTGATATATATATTTTTATAATCATCAAGCTCACAATTTAGCTCATTTTCTTTACAATATTGGCAAACCCAGTCAATAACTTTTTCTTCACCTAATGAAGGTGATGGAATTTCTGCCATTGAGCAGAATAAATCTATAAGCTCATTCTCTTTTCTTAATTCTACTAAATCCATAATTTTCTCCAATCGACTTTGTTCTAATATAATAGCACATTTTTTTATTATATCAATCAAGAATTAAGAATAAATAAACTAATTTATATCGACAACACTAACGCCATCTCCACCTTCAGCGTCTTCACCCGGACGGAATTTTGCAACGTATGGTGAAGTTTTTAGAAAATCTCTAACAGCTTGTTTCAATGCTCCTGTACCGTGTCCGTGTATTATGTATACAGGAGAAAGATTAGCTAAGCTTGCTTGGTCTAAATAACTTTCAACTTCATCTAGTGCTTCTTCAACTCTAAAGCCTCTTAAATCTAATGTTGAAGACATTGTATATCGTTTTAGTTCAAATTTATTAAATGAAGTTCCAGGAATTTTTGCTTTTGTAGGTTCTTTATAGTTCTCATCAAGAACTGCTAATTCATCTTTTTTAACTTTCATTTTCATACTACCCATCTCAACAAACAATTTCTTATTTTTGTCAGGAAGGGATAGAACTTTAACTTTTTGGTGTAAATTTTTAATCATTACAATGTCGCCGATTACAACTTTATCCCAATCAATTTCAAGATATTGTTGTTTATCGGAGGCTTTATCCAATTCATCTCTAAAGCCTTCTTCAAGTTTGGCAAGTCTAGAGTATGCTCGGCGTGCAATTTTTTCAGATTTTTCTTTTCGAAGTTCGTCTAGTATTTGTTTGATTTCCCCGCGAGCTTCCATTATTTCCATATCAAATTTATTTTTGATATTTTTCAGTGTCTTCTTCTTATCTTTTTTTACTTGATTAAGGTTTTCTTCATATTCTTTTTTTATACTTAAAGATGTTTCTTTTAATTCTTGAGCTTGTTCAAGGTTTTTAGATAATTCTTGGTGTGTTTCTTGCAGTTTTTCAACTACTGCAACAGAGGTATCTTTTTGAGTAACTAAAATGTTTTTAGCTTTGTCTACAATATCTTTATCGAGTCCTAAGTTTGCAGCAATAGAAATTGCGTTACTTAAACCAGGGATACCAATAAGTAATTTATATGTTGGTTGAAGAGTTTCTGTGTTAAATTCAACAGAAGCATTTTTGAAGAAATTGTTGTTGTATTCCAGAACTTTCAATTCGCCATAGTGAGTTGTAACAACACTGGTAACTTTTTTTTGTGCTAATTTTTCTAATATTTCTTGAGCTAAAACAGCACCTTCTACAGGATCTGTTCCGGCACAAATTTCATCTAATAATACAAAACTTTCATCATTACTTTGTTTAAGTATCTCAATAATATTTGTCATATGAGATGAAAATGTAGAAAGACTTTGCAGAATGTTTTGAGCATCCCCGATATCTGCAAAAACATTTTTAAATGGGTATAATTTTGCAAAAGTACAAGGTAAAAACATTCCTGCTTTTGCCATAAGTATAAATAGCCCTATAGTTTTTAAAGTAACTGTTTTACCGCCGGTGTTTGAGCCAGTAATAATTACAGAATGATAATCTTTTCCGATTTCAAAATTATTTGCGACAACGTTTTCGCAGCAAGTTAATAAAAGCGGATGTTTCATATTTTCAAAATATATGTATTTTTCTTCTGTTATTAATTCAGGTTCTACCGCTTGAAGTTTTACTGCGTATCTTGCTTTTGCAAAGTGAAAATCAATTTCGGCCATAACTTTTTCGCAAGTTGAAAGTTCCGGCATGTATTCTTTGACTAAATTTGTTAATTCTACAAGAATTCTTATACATTCAGCGTGAATTTTTGATTTAACTTCTCTGATTTTATTGTTCAAAGGTACTAATTGAGCAGGTTCAATATAAAATGTTTTAGCTGAAGATGATACATCATGTACAATCCCTGGGACTTTAGTTTTGTTTGAAGCCATTACTTGGAATACGATTCTATCATCTCTTTGAGTATAAATATTATCTTGTAGGTATTTTGAAAAGTTTGGATTATTAAGGAGAGAATTTATTTGATCTCTCAGATTTTGTTCTGAATCTCTCAATGATGAATACAAGCCTTTTAATTCCGGAGTTGCATTTTGTCTAATATTAAGGCTTTCATCAAATGTAGAAAATATTTTTTCTTCTAAATCTTTATCTGCAACAAGTTTTTCAGCAAGAGTTTTTAATATCCATTCATCTTCAGAGTTTTCAATAATAAATCTTTTTAGTAATCTGGAAGATTTCATTGTTTTGGCAACATCGTTTAGCTCTTCTTCTGACAGATAAGAAACTGCAGAATTGTTACGAATTTTATTGATATTTGCAATGAATTCTGTTGGGGTATCTTTTGCGTAATCAAGAATTCTTTTAGCTTCTCGTGTAAGTTCAATTTCTTGCTTAATTTTGTCTATATTATCAAAAGCTTTTAAATTTATGCAGAGCTGGCGACTTTGGGTAAATTTTGCACACTTAGCCAGTTCTTCTTTAACTTTGTCAAATTCTAGGGTATTGTTACTTTTCAATGTGATATCCATATTTTGAATTTTATTACAAAAATATTTTAATAGCAAAGTTGATTAAGATATTATTTATTCATTAAACTCTGTTGTATAATTTTATTATGGTTACCAGTGCATATATACATATTCCATTTTGTAAATCAAAGTGTCATTATTGTTCTTTTGTTTCTTTTAATAAGTTGGCATTAAAAGATAAATACTTAACAGCTTTAGAAAAAGAAATTTGTACTTTTTATGAAAATGAGTTGTTGCAAACGTTATATTTTGGAGGTGGTACTCCATCATTGCTTGAAATTTCAGAATTTCGCAGATTGATTAATTTGTTTAAAATTTCAGATAAAACAGAAGTTACTGCTGAATTAAATCCTGAAGGCGTGAATAATGATTATATACACGGTTTATTAGATGTTGGGATTAATCGCATAAGTATAGGTTGTCAAAGTTTTGATGATAAAATTCTAAAATTAATAAATCGACGACATACTGCAGAACAAGTTTATGATGCTGTAAAAATCTCACAAAGAGAAGGATTTGAAAATATAAGTTTAGATTTTATCTATGGGCTTCCTGAACAAACTCCGGAAATGTTTTATTCAGATTTAAAAAAAGCAGTTGATTTAGGTGTTAAACATATTTCTTTATATGGCTTAAAAATTGAAGAAGGCTGTTATTTTTATAATCATATGCCTAGTAGTATGGCAGATGATGACATGCAAGCAGATATGTATTTAGGAGCAGTAGATTTATTAAAGAATTTAGGGTTTGAACATTATGAGGTTAGTAATTTTTCTTTAAAAGGATATAATTCAAATCATAATTTAGCTTATTGGAAAAATAAAGAATATTATGGTTTTGGGGTATCTGCTCACGGTTATAAAAATTCTGTGCGTTATGGTAATCAAGATGTGTTAGAAACATATATTGAAAATCCATTACGTCATAAAGAAGAAAAAATAATATCACTACAAGAAAAGCTAGAAGAAGAAATTTTCTTAGGTTTTAGATGTATATCTGATGGAATTATTGTTTCTGAAATTAATTTAAAGTATGGTATCGATTTTGAAGCAAAATATAATAATATACTTAAAAAGTATATCTCTTTAAAGTTTATTGAAAAAACGCCGCAAGGTTATAGACTTACTCCACAAGGAGTGTTAGTAAGTAATGTGGTTTTGGCAGATTTTTTAGAATAGTAACTTATTAATTAAATGTCAAATCTGCTGTATATTTCATCTATGTTTTGTAGAAATGCTTGTTTATCAAAGATTTTTTCAATCTCGTCATTAGTCAAGAGATTTGTTACATCTTTGTCATTTGTTAGATTGGCTCTAAAATCTCCGTGGTTTTGGAAAGCATCAAGAGCGTTTCTTTGAACGATAGCATAAGCATCTTCTCTTGATAAACCTTTTGCTACTAATGATAATAGTACTTTTTGAGAGAATACTATTCCGCCAAATTTATCGGTATTCTTTAACATATTGTCTTTGTGAACAACAATATTTTCCATTAATCCGTTGAATCTATTTAGCATAAAGTCAATAAGAGTTAAACTATCTGGGAAAATAATTCGTTCAGCAGAAGAGTGAGAAATATCTCTTTCGTGCCAAAGTGGTATGTTTTCTAATGCAACAATAGAATTTGCTCTTACAACTCTAGCTAATCCGCAAAGATTTTCACTTAAAACTGGGTTTTTCTTGTGAGGCATAGCAGATGAACCTTTTTGCCCTTTGCCAAAACCTTCTTCCAGTTCTAAAACTTCAGTTTTTTGTAAGTGTCTTATTTCAGTTGCAAATTGTTCAATTACACTTGCAATTAGAGCTAAAGATTGCATAAAGTATGCGTGGTAATCTCTTGCAATAATTTGGGTTGATATTCTTGCTGGTTTCAAATTAAGGTTTTTACAAGTGATTTTTTCAATATCAGTAGAAATGTTACTATAAGTTCCCACAGGGCCAGAAATTTGCCCTACACGGATTTGTTCTAACGCGTGTTCAAAGTTTTCTTTTTGACGTTCTAAAATATCTATCCAAGAACATAATTTTGCGCCAAATGTCATAACTTCTGCATGGATTCCATGTGAACGGCCTATGCAGATAGTTGTTTTGTGTTGGCTTGCAAGATTTTTTAATGTCTTTATTGTTTTTTCTAAATCTTCTTTGATAATTTTTCCACTGTCTTGGATTTGAAGAGCAAATGCAGTATCTATAACATCAGAACTTGTCATTCCAACGTGTACATATCTGCCTAAGTCTCCTAAGCTTTCGTTTACGCAAGTCAAAAATGCTATGACATCGTGTCTAACTTCTTTTTCAATTTCATCAATTCGTTCAACTGTAAACGTTGCTTTTTCTCGAATTTCTTTAGCTGCTTCTTTAGGAATTGTTCCTAATTCTGCATAAGCATCACAAACTGCAAGTTCTACTTGTAAATAATAATCAAATTTGGAATTAAGTTCCCAAATTTTTGCCATTTCCTGTCTTGAATATCTTTCTATCATATTTTGATATTATCATGAAATATGAACAAATGGTAACAAATTTTTTTTTCTTCTTTGTAAATAATTTTGTAAAAAGAAGTTTTTGTGTTATTATTTACACACAAGAATAGATATACTTTTAAAAAGGGGAAAAATATGATTTCAGTAAACGATTTTAAAACAGGCTTGACAGTTGAATTAGATAACGGTCTTTGGTCTGTAGTTGAATTTTTGCACGTAAAACCTGGTAAAGGTGCTGCTTTTGTTAGATCAAAATTGAAAAACGTTATCACTGGTCAAGTTGTTGAAAAAACATTCAGAGCTGGTGAAAAAGTTGCAAAAGCTACTTTAGACAGACGTGAAATGCAATACTTATACAAAGAAGGTTCAGCTTATGTAATGATGGATAATGAAACTTATGATCAAATCCACGTTGAAGAAGCTCAAATCGGTAGCGGTATTAAATATTTAAAAGAAAATATGAATGTAATGGTTTTAACTCATGAAGGAAAAATCATTGGTGTTGATATTCCAGCTCACGTTGAGTTGACAGTTGTAGATACTCCACCTTCAGAAAAAGGAAACACTTCTCAAGGCGGTACAAAACCAGCTACATTAGAAACTGGTGCTGTTGTTAACGTTCCATTCTTCGTTGCTAATGGTGATGTTATCAGAGTTGATACTAGAACAAATGAATATTTAGATAGATGCTAGTTTTTAGCTTTTATTTATTTTAATTCGGTAGTTATAAAGAGGAAAACAAATGAAATTTGAAACAGAATACATAGAAAAGTTAGCTAAAGTTTTAGCAGAAACAGGTTTAACAGAAATTTCTTTAGAAGATGGTGAACAAGCAATTACATTAAGAAAAGATGTTATTGTGTCAGCTGCACCTCAAGTTGTAGCAGCTCCTGTTGCTCCAGCTGCAGCTCCAGCTCCAGCTGCTCAAGCTCCATCAACTGAAGCTCCTGCAGCTCCTGCTAAAAAGGGTACACCAATTACATCTCCAATGGTTGGAACTTTCTACAAATCTCCATCTCCAGATGCAGCTCCATTTGTTGCAGTTGGTGATTCTGTAAAAGTTGGCGATGTTGTTTGTATCGTTGAAGCTATGAAAATGATGAATGAGATTAAATCAGAGGTTGCTGGTAAGGTTCTTGAAATCTGTGTTGAAGATGGTCAACCTGTTGAATTTGGTCAAGTTCTTATGTATGTAGAATAATAATTTTAAATTAGAGAAAGTGAACAGATATTTTACCTGTTCACTTTCTAATTTGATAAGGGATATTTGAAATGTTTAGAAAAGTATTAATTGCGAATAGGGGAGAAATAGCTGTAAGAATTATAAGAGCGTGTAGAGAATTAGGTATTCCTACAGTTGCTATTTATTCACAAGCTGATGCAAATTCTTTGCATGTAAGACTTGCAACAGAAGCTTATTGTATTGGACCAGCAAAAAGTGCGGATAGTTATTTAAGCATTCCTGCGATTATGTCTGCCGCGATGGTTTCTGGTGCTGATGCTATTCACCCTGGATATGGTTTTATGTCAGAAAGAGCTGATTTTGCAGAAATTTGTGAACAGCAAGGTATTAAATTTATTGGCCCATCTTCTGAAGCTATGAAGAAAATGGGTGATAAAGCTACAGCTCGTAAGACTATGATTGAAAATGATGTTCCTGTTACTCCTGGTACAGGTATTGTTCATACTGTTGAAGAAGTTCAATCGTTTGCTAATAAAGTTGGTTATCCGATTATTTTGAAAGCTACAGCTGGTGGTGGCGGTAAAGGTATGAGAATTTGCCGTAACGATGAAGATGTAGAAGTTAATATGAATCTTTGCCAAACAGAGGCTAAAAATTTCTTCGGAAATCCAGATGTGTATGCTGAAAAATATTTAGAAAACCCTCGTCATATTGAGGTTCAAATTTTAGGAGATAGTTTCGGTAATGTTGTTCACTTAGGTGAAAGAGATTGTTCAATTCAAAGACGTCACCAAAAATTATTGGAAGAAGCTCCATCTCCAGCTATCAATGAAGAAACAAGAAAAGAAATGGGTGCAGCAGCAGTTAGAGCCGCAAAAGCTATTAACTATGAAGGTGCTGGTACTTGCGAATTTTTACTTGACCATGATGGTAAATGGTATTTCATGGAAATGAATACAAGAATCCAAGTTGAACACTGTGTAACAGAAATGATTTCGAGTGTAGACTTAGTTAGAGAACAAATTCTTGTTGCTTCAGGCGAAAAATTAAGCTATACACAAGATGATATAAAATTAAGAGGTCATGCTATTGAGTGTCGTATCAATGCTGAAAATCCAGCTAAGAACTTTATGCCAAATCCTGGTCAAATTACAGGTTATTTAGCACCTGGAGGTTTTGGTGTAAGAGTTGATTCTCATGTTTATCAAGACTATACAATTCCACCATACTATGATTCAATGATTGGTAAATTGATTTGTTGGGGAAGAGATAGAAATGAAGCTCGTAGAAGAATGTATAGAGCCTTAAAAGAATATGTTGTAACAGGTGTTGAAACAACTATTCCATTCCACCAAGCAATTATTGAAGATGAAGTCTTTATGAGTGGTAATTTTAATACCGGATTTATAGAAGAATTCTATAAACGTAAAGGTTTAGAAGAATAATAAAAAGCGGCGATTTAATCGCCGCTTTTTTATTTAACCCATGGATAATCTTTGCTAATTTTCCATCCGTCAAGCATAATAACTGCAGCACAAGCATCTCCTGGGGAAAAATATCCGGAGCCACTAGCTTTAGAGTTGCAGCCACCCCAGCCAGTACCAAGTAAAGTTGCTCTATCTCTAGTGCTCATTCCATAAGATCCTAAAGGTCCTAATCCGTAAGGTTTGAATGATGGGTTCATGTCAGCTGTTGTTAGTATGAATGTAAATACATCTTTACCTATCATTGCGTATTTTTTAGGATTTCTTATAAATACTCTTACTCTTGTTACTTTATCATAAGGTGATGGATATCTGAAAAATCCGTAACCTACAGGGCTACCCATTTTGGTTACTACATATTGGCCTACCGTTGTATTAACCGAACCAGGTTTTGCAAAGTGAAGTGAATATGGAAGTGCTAATCCTAAACATTTTTCATTAGTCTTACAAGCTTTGTGCTGAGCTCCTGCAACATATGGTACAATGTATGTTTGTACCCATTTGTCTAATTCATCAGCTTTTGTGTATTCCCATCCTCCAGGTTCACCATAATCTGCGGTTGCCATTTTCAAAATTTGATTTAATTCTGAAGATGCTTTTTTTACTCCAGTTGCAGTTTCTCGTTTTATGTATTCCTGATATAACATTGGAATCGTCAGTGCTGCAACAATTCCAATAATTCCTAAAGTTATTAAAACTTCAGCTAAAGTAAATGCAAAATTCTTTTTAAATATCTTTTTCATTCAACCTCCGGTATTGGGTAATATATTTTGATTAAGTTACCTGTAATGTAATTAAATATACCTAATAGGTAAGATTTTGTCAAATATTTACCTTATTTTTGATTCAAATGCTTGACTTAGTTATGTAGAATGAAAACGAGGTGGAAATGTCTAGTATAAAGGTTTTATTTGGTAGAAAAATAAAAGAATATCGTAAGCGGAGGCATTATACACAAGCACAACTTGCAGAATTAGTTAATGTTGATGATAAACATATAAGTTGTATTGAAAGTGGTAAAAATTTTCCATCTCCGGAGTTGATTGAAAGATTTGCAAAAGCATTATCTGTTGAGCCTAAGGATTTATTTGAATTTTATTATCTTGAAGATCCAAATGATTTAAAATCAGAAATTATTATGATGTTGGAACATCTTACAGATGAAGATTTGGTTTTAACATATAAATATATAAGAACTTTTCTGCTAAAATAATTATGTATTTTATGAAGTAGAAGGTTAAGTATGATTAATAATTATAATGATGCAGTTAAATTATTAACTTCTGTTGGAAAGTTTCATGTTTCACTTGGTCTAGAAAGAATTTCTAAAGTTTTAGATTTGTTAGGAAACCCACAAGACCAATTGGATTGTATTCATGTCGCCGGAACTAATGGTAAGGGTTCAGTTTGTGCAATTTTGGCATCAATTTTAAAATGTGCAGGTAAGAAAGTTGGTTTGTATACATCTCCTCATATCTTTAAATATAATGAAAGAATTCAAATTTCCGGGAAATGTATTACTGATGAAGATTTTGCCAAATATGTTTTTGAAATTTCAAATCTTGCAGATAAAAATGATATTGATTTAACTGAATTTGAAATATTGACCGCAGTAATGTTCAAGTATTTTGCTGATAATGGTGTAGATGTCGTAGTTTTAGAAACAGGTTTAGGTGGACGATTTGATGCTACAAATGTTATAAAAAGAAATCTTTGTGCTGTAATTACACATATTGATTATGATCATACTGAGCGATTAGGTAATACTTTAGATAAAATTGCTTATGAGAAAGCTGGAATTATTAAAGCAGGTTGTCCTTGTATTGTAATGGAAGGTCGTGAGGTTTATCGTGATGTAGCGGATGAGAAATGTTCAATGCTTGTTATGATATGTCCTATGGCTGATGTATCCGATTTAGCATTGAAAGGTATTCATCAGCAGGAAAATTTATCATTGGCTTTAGCTGCAATAGAAACAGTATTTCCAGAAATATCTAAAGAGGTAATAGATGCAGGGTTAAGAACAGTAAAGCATATTTGCAGATTTCAATATATTCCTGAAAAAAATTTGATAATAGATGGGGCTCATAATCCAAATGGCATATCGTCTTTAGTTCAAAGTCTAGATTTCTATTATCCAAATGAAAAAAGGAGATATATTTTTGGTTGTTTAAATAATAAAGATTATTCAAAAATGTTAGGTTTATTATTTGAAGAGTATGTTGGGCAAACTGAGTATTATATGCCAGAGGTGTATTTTTACAAATTTAAACATAAACACTCTTGTGATGTAAAACTTTTGCAAGATAATTGTCCAATTCCGAGTCAGGAGCTTTTGGAAGATACCATTATTGATTTTAATGATGGACGATTGAATATTATATGTGGGTCATTGTATATGATATCAGAATTAGTTGAACATTTTAATATCAAGGTTCAATAAAATATATTATGTAAATTTCAAATAATTATTTTTTATTTAAGAGGGGTTCGGGGAGCATACTCCCTGATAACTCGAACCATTTGATCACGCG
>CAJMPQ010000018.1 GCA_905215335.1 uncultured bacterium
CAGGTTATTTCTTATTTACTAAAGGTGATAAAGTATTTACACCTGGAGGCGGAACCGAAGGAACTGGAAATCCTAGTGATGCATTTAACCCAAGTGTTTTAGCTCCATCTGTAGCTGCACAGGCTGGTGCTTATTCTACACAATTGCAGACTTATAATTATGCTTTTAATCATTCCGATTCATTTATGAATATACCTTATTTGGAAAGAATATCTATGAAGTATAAAAATAGATATGCAATATCTCCTACAGGTAATGCGACAGATGTTGGTATTTATTCACCATTATTCACAAAAGATAATAATGCTGGAGTATGGGTAAAACCATATACAAGTTTTGAGAATATTCCATTAAAGAATGGTCCTAAAGTGTCAAATATAACATATGGAACCTTAATAGGTTACGATAGTGAAATTACTCCGATAAAGAAAGGTTTTGACAGAGTCATAACTGGATATATCGGTTACAATGGCGCAAGCCAAAGATATAGTGGAGTAGATTCAACTCAAAATGGTGGATTACTTGGTGGAACATTGACATTATATAAAGGAAATTTCTTTAATGCGACTACAGTAAGTGCAGGAGCTTCAGTTGCTAATAATACTAATATGTATGGAAAAGAAGATTTGACAATGTTATTAGCAGGTATAGGAAATAAAACCGGTTATAATTTGGAATTTAAAGAAGGTCGGTTTATTGTTCAACCAAGCTTGCTATTATCATATACCTTTGTGAACACATTTGATTATACAAATGCTGCAGGTGTAAAAATAGACAGTGATCCATTACACGCAATTCAACTATCTCCGGGAGTGAAATTTATTGGAAATTTACCTCATGGTTGGCAGCCATACGTTGGTGTAAATATGGTATGGAATATTTTGGGAGAATCAAATGTACGAGCAAATAATGTACAATTACCTGAAATGAGTATAAAACCATATATTCAATACGGCGTCGGAGTGCAAAAATTATGTAAAGATAGATTTACCGCATATGGTCAGGCAATGATAACTAATGGTGGACGAAACGGTATAGCGTTAACTGGTGGTTTTAGATGGGCTTTAGGTAAAGAAGGTAAACCTATAGAAAAAGTTCAAACAAAAAACAAAAAAATGGCACAAATTGTTGGTCCTGAAACCACAGGTACAAATGGGCGCAAAATATTAAAACAATTAAGTCAAGAACAACGAACAGCCTTAGGTGCAAAACCACAAAATACTACAAGAACTACAAATGTCGGAGTTTTAAAACAATTGTAATAAAAAAGCTGGATTAAATATTTAGTCCAGCTTTTTCTATGCTTCTATAAATTCCATATGGTTTGATAATGGAATTTCGCTTATTAAATTCTTTATGTTTGGTGTTGAAACTTTATATCGAATTTTTTTTGTTGGGTCTTTTTGAAAAACATAAGTGGAAATCATGATTATAGATTTTGTTGCTTCAAATAAATTCAGGTTTGTTAAATCTATAATTTCATCTTTGTTAATTTTAAATTCTTTTAGAATGTTTTTAATTTCAATATTTTTAGTTTTATTTTTAAATTCAATAGTCATAATATGTATTTCCTAACTAAAATATCGGAATTGATTTAAAATTTTTAAAAAATATTTGTAAAGATACTGTATTTGTAGGATATTTATTGTATAATTTTCTTAAATTAAGAGAGGTGGATATGGTATCTATGACTTTAAGTAAAATTAATGAACTAGCAAAAGAAGTTTTAGAAATTGAAGCAAATTCAATTTTAAGGTTAAAAAATAATATTGGGGAAGCTTTTGATAAAGCAATTGACATTCTTTACAATTGTAAGGGAAGAGTTATTGTTACTGGTATGGGTAAATCTGGTATTATTGGTAAAAAAATTGCTGCAACTATGTCTTCAACAGGTACTCCAGCATATTTCTTGCATCCTGCAGAAAGTACTCACGGAGATTCCGGAGTTATTACCAGAGAAGATGTTATTATTGCAATTTCAAATAGTGGTGAAACTCAAGAATTAATGAATTTATTACCATTGATTAAAAGATTTGGTTGTCCAATGATTGGTATGACCGGAAATTTAAATTCAACTTTGGCTAAAACAAGTGAAGTAGTATTAGATATTTCAGTAGAACGTGAAGCATGTCCATTAGGAAAGGCTCCAACAGCTAGTACTACAGCTACTTTAGCTATGGGGGATACTTTGGCGGTATGTTTGATGGAGAAAAAAGGTTTTACCAAAGAAGATTTTCTAATGTATCATCCTTCTGGAAAACTTGGTAAAGGTTTGACATACAAAGTTAGAGATTTGATGATTACAGGTGATAGAATGCCTCTAGTTAATGAAAAAGAATCTTTCAAAGATGTAATTAATACAATTTCTGAATATAAATTAGGTATGGCAATGATTTTAGATTCATCTAAGAAATTAACAGGTGTATTAACAGATGGTGATATTAGAAGAACTGTTATTAAATACCCAAATTCTTTAAATATGCCAGTAAAAGATGTAATGACTGAAAATCCTAAAAGAATAACAGAAGATGCTTATGCTGCATCAGCATTAAATTTAATGGAGAAATATTCAATTACAGCATTAGCTGTTGTTGATGAAAATAATATTCCTGTTGGTGTAATCCATGTTCATGATTTATTAAGAGCAGGAGTAGCCTAATGTCATTAGAGGAAATTGCAAAACAGATAAAGTTATTAGCTTTTGATGTCGATGGTGTAATGACAGATGGTAGTATAACCTATGACGAAAATGGTATTGAGTATAAGACATTCAATGCAAAGGATGGTCATGGACTTGCTAAAATGGCAAAAAATGGTTTTATAACAGCCATTATCACAGGAAGAAATAACGGTACAGTTGATCGAAGAGCAACTGATTTAAAAGTTACAGAAGTTTATCAAGGTGTTCGTAATAAGCTTCCAATATTAGAAGCAATTATGGAAAAATATGGGTTAGATTTTTCTCAAGTTTCTTATATGGGAGATGATGAGCCTGATATTTGTATATTAAGTAAAGTCGCAATTGCAGCTTGTCCTGCTGATGCTGTTGATAAAGTTCAACAAGTTTGTAATTTTAAATCTTCAAAAAATGGAGGTTGTGGCGCAGTTAGGGAATTATGCGATTTTATATTTGATTCACAGAATGCGTAATTATAAGAAGAATAAGGGGATATAAATATGTACGAAATTAAAACACAAGCGTTTTTTGCAGCTGCACATCATTTATTAAATTATGATGGTGAATGCGAAAATCAACATGGTCATAACTGGATGGTAGAAGCTTTTGTTCAAGGTGAAAGCTTAAATCAAAGTAATATTTTAATCGATTATAAGGTTCTAAAAAAAGAATTAAATGCGGTTTTAGAAACTTTAGATCATAAAGATTTAAATGAATTACCAGAGTTTAAAGGTGAAAGCCCTTCTAGTGAAATGATATCTGCTTATATTTATTCAAAATTAAAAGAAAGAATTGTTCAATTAAGTAAAATTACGGTTTGGGAAACTCAAACATCTTGTTGTTCATATTTTGAAGCTGAATAGTAGATTTTAGAAAGAGAGATTTTGGATGAATTTTATACAAGCAATATTAATGGGGATAGTTCAAGGGTTAAGTGAATTTTTACCAGTATCAAGCTCAGCACACTTAGTATTTACGTCAAATTTTTACAAAGTATTTAAGAATATACCAATTGTAGCTCAAACTAACGAAGAAGTATTTTTTGATATTATGCTTCATTTAGGAACATTGATTGCAGTTCTAATATTCTTTAGAAAAGATGTCTGGGAAATTTTGATAGCATTGATAAATGCTTGTAAAAAACGTGATTTTTCTGATCATAAGGCAAAATTAGCACTTTATATTATCGCTGGTACAGTTGTTACAATTGCTTTAGCTTTACCGTTTAATGAAGTTGCAGAACATTTGGTTTATCATCCTGCATTAGTTGGTGGTTTGTTAGTAATTACTGGTGGAGTATTATTCTTTAGTGAATATCTATCAAAGAAGAAAGATAATAAATCTGATAAAGTTAATTTGAAACAAGCTTTATTAATCGGTTTAGCTCAAGGTGTTGCCGTTTTACCAGGATTTTCAAGATCAGGTTGGACAATGGCAACTGGTTTATTTACAGGCTTAAATAGAGAAACTGCAGCAAGATATTCTTTTTTATTAAGTATTCCAATTATATTAGGTGCATCTATGGTTTATCCTATAATTAAGATTGATATTGCAGAAGCGGTTACATATAATTGGATAGCCATATTGGCAGGTACAGTTGTATCTGGTATTGTTGGATATTTATGTATAAAATATTTTATGAAATTTATTTCAAGATTTTCTTTAAACGTTTTCGGTTATTATTGTGTGATAATGGGGTTATTCACACTAGTGTTTTTTAATATTTTTAAGTAAAAATATTTGTTAAAATTTGTAAATATAAACAAAACAAGATAACAAAAAAAAATCTTGACATGTATTCTAATGAAAGAAATGCGGAGTTATCATGATTTTACCAATTAGCAATTTTAGTGATAAAAAAATATCATTTAGTGCCAAAGATGGGGATGAGAAAAACGTATCATATGATAAGGATACATTGTTGGAAAATAATTTTTCAACGCGTTCTCGTATAGGACTAGATAAATTAACAAAAGCTTTTACAGTGTATCCGGCTAAGGGATTGAAGGGTAGTAAAAATTCTAATTTTTATGAATTTTTAACAATGGGTACAGTTCCGTACTTAATCGGAAGTGGCATGTTGATGTCAATTTTTAACTCTGCGGCTAAGTATTATGATCATACTGGAAAATATAATGCTACGGTAAAATTAGGTAACAAAATGGCTTTAGGTGTTTTATTTTATGGCTTATTTAAGTCAATATCTAAATCTTTTGTTAACGTTCCAGTTAGAATGGCAACGGGGGTAGATACTCAACTTCCTTATGCAAAGGTTAACTATCAATTACAAGAATCACCTGATGATTATGATTTAACAAGTATTGAGTATCATAAAGTTGGTGAAAGTGTTGATTTCACTCGTTGGGATTTGTTATATGGTGATCCTAAAAAAGGTGAAAAACTTAATTTTAGATATGATAAAATCGCAAAGAAAAATGGTCTTGGTGAAAATTTAAATGATTCCGATCAAGAGGTTAAGCCTATTTATAAGGAAGTTCTTGTTAAGTCAACTTTAGCTAGAAGCTTTTCATCATTCTTATGGGCTGCAGTTGGAGTGTGTTTAGCATTTCAAAAACCTTGGGAAAGCTATTTTAGAGTAGCTACTTTAAAATTCTGGAAGCCAAAAGATTTTATGCATTCTCTAAAAGTTTTTGGTCAGTGTGCAGTAGATAGTGCTAAGGATTTTTATAAAGGGCCATTGGAAGCTAAGTCAAAAATTCAAAAACATGGTGGTAAATTAATGTTAGGTTCTGCAGTAGCTGTTACGGCTTTGGGTGTTTTAAATGCTATTCATATTACTAAAAAGCCTAAAAATGTAAAAGAAGCCGGAGTTATAAATAATAATAAAGAAAGTGTGGTGAGTTAGATGAGAACAAATTTAATTCAATCATACGTAAATGGTACTCCTGCCGTTCAACAATATAATTCAGACAAAGCTGTAAAAGATTTTGATGTAAATAAAGAATTGTCAAATAGAACGTTTATAAAACCTTTGCCAAGTAATGGTAAACTCGTTCGAAATACAATTTTTGATATGCCTGCAGAAATGTTTAAAGATTTTAAATATGATTTGCGCGCATTGAAACATTCTATAAAAGGTGAAGCTAATGACCACGAATTAGGTAGATTAAATGATTTTGGTATGAAGCTTGGTGGTTTGGCAATTGCATCATATTTATTTACTAAAAAGCAAACTCCAAAAACAAAATTATTTGAATTTATAGGTTTAGCATCATTCTTTGGTGCAATGAATTTATGGCCAAAATTGTTTTTACAATTACCAGCTTATTTAATTCACGGTGTTAATATAAGACAAAAATACGAAGATAACTATGGTAGAAAGAAAATGTTCTACCAAGATCACCAATTTATTCCTTGGGATTTATATAGTGATAAAGAAATTAATAAAATAGGTGACAGATTAGGTGTACCAAAAAATATTCCAAATCGTCGTGATTTTATTCAAGAGAAAATGAGAAAAATTGCACTCCAAAATAATACTATGTGGATGTTAACCTCAGGATTTTCAACAGCTATAATGAGTGCATTGATTTGTTTTGGCTTAGAAGATGCTGTTGCTAAGTATCAAGGTAATAAGTTGAACAAAAAAGCTGATATGTTATTATCTAACTTTACTCAAGAAATTGGAAAATATGATTTCAGTAAGAATGAAGCTGAATTGAAAAATATTTTATCTGAAAATACTGGAAAACCTGTTACAAAAGAATTAGTAGGTGCAATAAAAGCTAATCTGTCAGAAGGTTTAGATTTCGTAACTGCTTCTAGTATAGAAACAGATTTAAATGATATGTTTGGTCGTTTAGATAGATTTAATTTCGCACCTGAAACATTAGATAATGTTAGAAATGTTTTAAAAAATAATTTTGAAGGTTTGAATTTATCTGAAGATGAACTTAAACAAATTTTGCCAAATAATGATTCTATTATAGAAAGATTTACAACATCTGGATTGATGCAAGATAATGTAAGAGATTTTTCAGAACATTCAAAACTTATTCAAAAAATGATGGATGAAAATATTGCTAAATTTGTTGCAAATAATCCGGATAATTCTAATGCAAGAAAATTAGATTTCTATATGAAAAAGTTAGTGCATTCAAATAATGATACTGATTCAAAATTACTTGAAGCATTCAAGTTAAAACCATCATCTGTCTTAACAGAAAATATGGTTAAAAGTTTAGAAGAAATCTCAACAACATTGAATCAATTTAAGGCTAAAAATGCAGTACTTGATAGATTTGCATTTATTAAAGTTGCTCAAGCTCCTGAAACTATTTTGGCAAATCAATGGAATGGCATATCTCAAGATTTATTAAAAACTTTAAAATTCACTCCGGAAGAAATACAGTTAGCTAGAATTGATAGAACAGTAGTTGGAGATTTGTTACGTAATAAGTTAGAAGCTATTTCAAGTAATGATGAAGAATATGCTAATGTTGTAGAAGCTTTACAAAAGAAATTATCTGGACTACAAACTGGAATGTCACCTCTTGAGTCAGCTAAGGATGGTAATAGTAGTAATTATCAAAATCTAGTGAACACAACATTTAATGAAGCTGCAGATTCATTGAGAAAATCCAAGATGGAAATGACTGCTGAAAGTATCGCAGGATATTCAGATACTTCAAGAACTTCATTGAAAGATTTACAATTAGGTTTTGTGACTGACAGAATAAAAGGTGTAAAAAGTTCATTCTATAGGTTGTTAAATACATTAGATTTATATCATAGAATTTCGAAATTGGAAAATGTAGATCAATTAAATTCTACAATGCCAAGAGAAGTGAAAGAAGAATTAGTTGAGTTATGCAAACAAACTTTAATTGATGGTCATAATTCAGATTATGCAGTGAAATTCTATAGCGAAAGAAATCCTGAAGTAAATCCACATATTGAAGCTTGGGATTTAGATGCTCAAAGAGAATTTTACTCACAAATAGAAGTGAAAAATGGTAAAGTTGTTAATAAGTATTTAGGAACACATCAACCTCACGAAGTTGTTGAACTTTCAAATGATAAGAACTTCTTCGAAGCTGCAATGAAGTTAATGTATGATGGTGATATTCACCCTGATACTATGAGTAAAATAAAAGATTCAGTATTTATTGAAGATTTTATGAATTATAGACGTGATGTATTAAACTTTATTGGTAGTGATAGATATTTTGCCAAATTCAATCACGTAATTAATGGAAATGAAGTGAAATCATCTTCCGAACTTAAGTTCTTATTGATGGGTTGTGCACCAGATGAAATGTTTTCAAAATTATGTAACCAATCATTTAATGGTAGTAAATGGTTTAAAATGTTTGGTAAGTTGGGCGCAGGATTGATAGGTGTAACTGTATTATCTCAATTCTTTATGGGAAGAATGAAAACACCAAAAGTACAAAAGGAGAATAAGTAATGATAAATGTTTCTACAAATTTGCTTACACAAAGACTTAATTCTCTAAATAATGTTAAAGATAATAATCAGACTGTATCTAATCCGAGTTCCGTTAATAATGATGCTAATGTTGCGTCTTCTAACTTGTTGCAAAAGTTTTTAGTAAATCAATCATTAATAAATTCTGCAGCGGTAAAAAAAGTTGAGAATATAAAAACTGAAGAAGTAAAACCTTATAAAAATGATTTAAGAACCTTGTTTTTAACAAATAATGCAAAAATCTTAGCAATAATACCAAGAACATTTAATGCTAAAGATACAAATGGGAATGAATATATTGAAGCCGGAGAACAACACGGAACATTTTTAAATGCTATTGAAAGATTAGATGAAGTTAAGGCTGAAGGTTTTAATACCTTGCACGTGTTGCCAATAAATCCTCCAGGAAAAGAAAATGCAATGGGGACTGCAGGTTCTGTATATTCTCCATTGGATTTATTACAAATAGACCCAATTTTAATTGATAAAAACGATCCACGTTCAGATAAAGAGCAGTTTAAAGCTTTTGTTGATGCTTGTCATAATAGAGGTATCAGAGTTATGATTGATATGCCAAGTTGTGCTTCTTATGATTTGTTCTTGGCAAGGCCTGAACTTATGGCAAAAGAGCGTAATGGACTTGCTAAAACTCCGCAAGGATGGAATGATATTAGAATGTTTCAACCTTGGGAAGATGAAGGAAAAAGAACATTAAATCCTGAATTACTTGAATATCATAGAAAATTTGTTGATATGTTAATTGATGCAGGTGTTGATGGAATAAGAGCAGATGTAGCCAGAGCTAAGCCTGTCGAATTTTGGGATATATTAATTCCATATTCTAGAAAGCGTAATCCTGAATTTGCTTGGTTAGCAGAATCATATACATATGAAGATGCTTCCCCTCAAGCAAATATGCCTTTTGATAGGCCTGAAGATTCTTTACGTGCAGGTTTTGATGCTTATTATGGTCAATACCATATCTTTAATGAATGGACAACTGCAAAAGATTTAAATGATTATGTAATTGATAATTTGAATATGTCATATAGAGTGGATAGAGGAAAATCTTTGATTGGCTCTTTTGCAACTCACGATGATATGTCTCCAATGTATCATGGCGGAGCCGTTTATTGTAATTTGACATCTGGATTGCAGGCAACTCTTCCAATGATGAATCCATATATTGTAGATGGTTTCCAATCAGGAGATAAATACGATTATTCTTATAAAGATAAATATTCAACAGAAACAAGAACCGATAATCATGAAATGACTGTTCATAATGGAAAATTGGATATCTTTAATTTATCAAGAAGACCGGGAGGTAAAGAACCGGAAATTGGTAAATTTATGACAGAATGTTTTAAATTTAGAGACAAGTATGATGATATTGTAACAAGAGGTTCTTATATAGTTCTTGATAAAGAACAAGATAAGCTTGATCAAGTTATTGCTTTTGCTAGACATAGACACGGGCGCACATTGTTAGTCTTAGCTAATAAAAACGTTGATCGTCCTGTATCTTGTAAAGTTCAAGTTCCAACCTTGAAAGCAGGTCAAAAGCTTGAAAATCTATTACCTTCATATGGTGAAGAAAGTAAATTCCAAGTTTCTCAAGGTGAGATTGCTGCAGAACTAGGACCTGGAAGAATTCATGTTTTTGAAATAGATACTCCATATATAGAAACTTATACTAGAAAAGTTTATAAACAACATTAAGAGAGAAGAAAAAGAACCAAATTCTTTTAAGAATTTGGTTCAGTACTGTTATAAACTTTTTTGTTTAATTTGGTCTTATTTGTTAGAAATATATCCATTTATTGCAGTATAAGCTGCAACATATGGAGATGCTAAATATATATAACCTTTAGTATTACCAAGTCTGCCTTGGAAGTTTCTGTTTTGAGTAGTTAAACAAACTTCACCATCAGCTAAAATTCCGGCATGAATTCCAACGCAAGGTCCGCAGCCAGGTGGTAATATTGTAGCATTTGCATCTAAGAATATTTCTAGTAATCCTTCTTGTAAAGCTTGTTTATAAATTTCTCTTGAAGCTGGACAAATTAGCATTCTAACATCCGGATGTACTTTTTTACCTTTTAGAATGTTAGCAACAGTTCTCATGTCTTCAATTCTACCGTTAGTACAAGTTCCAACGTAAACTTGTTGAACTTTTATATCATTCAAGTCTTTAGCTAGTTTTGTATTGTCTACTGTATGAGGACAAGAAACAGTGTGTTCAATTGTAGAAGCATCAATTTCTATTACTCTTTCATAAATTGCATCGGTATCCGGTTTTATTTCTTTAAATTTATCCCCTCTGCCGCGAGATATTAAATATTCTTTAGTTTTTTCATCAGGAACAAATAGTCCACATTTAGCACCAGCCTCAACAGCCATGTTTGCAAGAGTAAATCTTTCTGCCATACACATATTATCAATTGTGTCACCACAGAATTCTAAAGCTTTATATGTTGCTCCATCAGCACCGATCATTCCGATTAGGTGTAGCATTAAATCTTTTGAACAGATGCCTTCTTTGAAATTCCCATGAACAACAATTTTGAATGTTTGTGGAACTTTTAACCAAGTTTTACCTAAGGCCATAGCAACAGCAACATCAGTTGATCCCATACCTGTAGCAAAAGCTCCAAGAGCTCCAGAAGTACAAGTATGTGAATCTGCACCAACTAAAATTTCTGTTGGATTAACAAAAGTTTCAACAAGTCTTTGGTGACAAACGCCAGAACCAACTTCTGATAGAACCGCACCGTATTCTTTTGCGAACTCTCTTAATGTTGTATGCATATTTGATAGTTCTTTTTTAGGGCTAGGTGAAGCATGGTCTATAAATAAAATTGTTCTTTGAGGATTTTTTAGTTTCTCTTTACCTAGTTTTTTGAATTCTTGTACCGTTAAAGGTCCTGTTCCATCTTGAACTGCGCACACATCAACGTTTGCAATAACTAACTCCCCAGCTTTAACGGATTTTCCAGCGTGGTTAGAAATAATTTTTTCTACTAATGTTTGTCCCATAGTAATACCCCTCTTTTGTTTTTAATTCTATCATGAAATTAAAACAAAGATATATATGTAAATTATTTTGTAGTTCTTAGGATATATTTCCCAGCTGCGGTTGCGGGTTCTACTATTGAATCGTGAAATCTTATAGGGAAAATGTCTGTCATATGTTGAGCATCATTTTTTACGACGCAGTCATTCTTAGTTAATGAGTTTGAGCCAGATGAACAACTTACTTCTCTATTCGGTAATGACGTTCCGTTTACATCTATAAATCCATTGCATGAATACATGTTTCCATTTGCAGGAATGTCTTCAATTAGTTTTCCTATAGGTAGTGAACAGGTAAAGCTTCCTAAATTTTTATTAATGCCAATAATAGTTCCATCATTTAAAGTATAAGCTTGAAAATTTCCTAAATCCCTAGCTGAACCAGCATTAAAAAATTCGCCTTTTATTATTGTGTCAGGATATGAAGTCATTGTGTTATTTTTTAATATTTTTAACTCAGATAAATTTTTGTGATACGTGGCTCCAGTGAGAGTTCCATTCAAAATTGCACATATTGACATAACGGAATCGGGATGTTCTGTCGCCGCATTAGTTCCGCATTTTTTATCTATTCCTGCATAATCATATCCATATAATGATTGACTCATTCTTGCAGCTTGAGATAATGTTGATATTGTTTTTTTGAATTTTGAACGATATTGTTGGCTTCTTGTGTTTGCTATTAATGTGGGTATTGTCATTGCGGCAACAACACCTATTATACCTAATGTTATTAAGACCTCAGCTAGAGTAAAGCCTGTTTTCATACATCCTCCTTATTTAAACTGTAGTTTATATTATTTAAATTATAGATAATGGGATATATAAAGTCAAGATTATAAAATTAAACTATGGATAAATTATTATTGAAAACTTTTGGTTTAAATATAAAGCTTGAACGTATTAAGTTTGGATTGACTCAAGAAGAAGTTGCAGAAAAGCTGGATTTTAGCGCTGTTTATATTTCTAATGTTGAATCTGGTAAACATAAAATCTCTTTGATAAATGCTTACAAGTTTGCTCAATTTTATAAAAAATCTTTAGATTATTTACTAACTGAAAAATCTTAGTGAATCTTTACAGAATGGTTGACATTACTGTATGTTTGGCTTATATTTTATCTTGTCAGAAGTTAAAGTTCGAATACGATTTCCAAATAGCTTTGAATAGCTTGTTTTTTTGGCGTATTCAAAAATATATCAGGTGTAACCTAAAAGTAAACATTAGAATTTAATTACAAGAAAGGTAAAAATCAATGGAAAACAATGAAGAATTAAAAGTTACTGAAGCTGCAGTAGAAGAAGTTAAAGCAGAAGAAACTTCAACTGAAGCTGTTGCTGAAGAAAAACCTGCCAGAGGAAGAAAAGGTCGTGGCAGAAAACAAAAAATCGAAACAACTGAAGAAAAACCACAATCTGAATGGACAGAAAGAGTTGTTCAAATCAGCCGTGTTACAAAAGTTGTTAAAGGTGGTAAAAAATTAAGCTTCCGTGCAATCGTTATCGTTGGTAACCAAAAAGGTCAAGTAGGTGTAGGTTGTGCTAAAGCTTCTGAAGTAATTATTGCTATCCAAAAAGCTATTGCTGATGGTAGAAAAAATTTAGTTACTGTACCAATCTTTAAAACTACAATTCCTCACCCAATTACTGGTAAATCAGGTGCTGGTGCTGTAATGTTAAGACCAGCTTCAGAAGGTACTGGTATTATTGCTGGTGGTGCAGTTCGTTCAGTATTAGAACTTGCTGGTATTGAAAATATTCTTTCAAAATCATTAGGTTCAAAATCTCCATTGAATGCTGCTAACGCAACTATCGAAGCATTGAAAGCTTTAACTCCATTCAATGATGTTGCTAAAAAACGTGGCTTATCTATGGCTGAATTCTTAAATTAGTCTTTAGTAAATAATTAAATTAAAAAGGAAATAAAATTATGACAGATACAAAAACAAATGCAATTAAAATTAAACTTGTAAGAAGTTTAATCGGAGCATCTGAAGCTCAACGTAAAGTAGTTAGAGGTTTAGGTTTAACTAAAAAAGATCAAGTTGTAGAGCATTCAGCTAGTGCAACAATCATGGGTATGGTAAACAAAGTATCTCACCTAGTGGAGATTGTTAAGTAGTTGCCATTAGTAATATTATAATTTAAAGTACAAAGAAAGAGGAAATAAAATGTCAAATATAACATTAGAAGATTTAAGACCTGCAGAAGGTTCTACATCTAAATCTAAAAGAGTAGGCAGAGGACGTTCATCTGGACATGGTAAAACTTCTTGCCGTGGTCATAATGGTGAAGGTCAAAGATCTGGCAACTCTTCTAAAAGAGGTTTTGAAGGTGGTCAAATGCCAGCTTACAGAAGATTACCAAAATTGAAAGGCTTCCAAGTTTATAATAAACTTAACTATGCTCAAATCAATGTTGGTAGATTAGATGATTTGGGTCTAAAAGAAGTTTCTTTAGATTCATTGAAAGAAGTTTTAACAATCCACCCATCTTGCGTTGGTTTAAGAGTTTTAGGTAATGGTGAAGTTAAATCAGCTGTTACAGTAAAAGCTTCTTATGTAACACCATCTGCAAAAGAAAAAATTGAAGCTGCTGGCGGAAAGGTTGAGTTAGTATAATGGCACAAGGTGTAAAAATGCCTACTACTGATGATTTGATGTCAATGTGGAATGCATCAGGATTGAAACAAAAAATCTTGTTTACATTCTTGATGATTGCTGTTTGGAGATTTGGTGTTCAAATGCCTTTGTATGGTATTAATAACCAAGTTTTTGCAAATATCGCAAACGGAAACAATATCATTGGTTTCTTAGATTTATTCTCAGGTGGTGCGTTAGGTAAAGTTTCTATATTGGCTTTAGGTATCGGACCATTCATCACATCATCAATTATCGTTCAACTTGTTTCTGTAGTTATTCCATCTTTGGAAAAATTGCAGAAAGAAGAAGGCGAAGCAGGTAGAAGAAAATTGTCTCAATACACAAGAGTTTTCACTGTTGTATTAGCAATATTCCAATCATTTATTTTCATGTTGTACTTGCATCATCTACCAGGTGCGATAATGTCTTCAGTTAATCCTGTTGCATTTTATGCAAGTTCAATATGTGTTTTAACAGCAGGTGCTGTTCTTGTTATGTGGATTTCAGAATTGATTACTGAAAATGGTATTGGTAACGGTGGTTCATTAATCATCTTTTGCGGTATCCTTTCAGGTATTCCAATCTATGCTTCAAGAACAATGCAGTTAGTAAAATCAAGTTCTCAAATGCAAATTGGTTTACTTGTTTTACTTACTATCTTCTTCCTTGCAATGGTTCTAATTGTAATTATGCAGGAAGCTGTTAGAAAGGTAGTTATTGTAAATCCAAAAAGACAAATTGGTAATAAAGTTTATGGTGGGATGAATTCATTTATTCCATTTAAGCTTAATCCAGGTGGTGTAATGCCAATTATCTTTGCTATTGCAATATTATTGTTCCCATCAACAATATTGGCTTTAGTAGGACAGGCTAATTTCAAATCTGCTGCAGTAAAGAATTTTGTATTGCAGTTAAATCACTATTTAAGTCCGGATGGAATTACATATTATCTATTGTATGTTGGTTTAATTATTGCTTTGACATTTTTCTATGCGTCAATTATGCCAAATATGCAACCAAAGGATATTGCAGATAACTTGAAAAAATATGGTTCTTCAATACCTGGTATTAAGCCTGGTAGACCTACTGCTGATGCTTTAGATAAAATATTATCAAAGACAACATTTATCGGAGCTATTGGTTTAGGTATCATAGCGTTAGTTCCATCATTTGCAAGTTATGCAACTCATATTGAGACATTGCAAGGTATTGGTGCTACTTCTCTAATCATTATGGTTGGGGTTGCCTTAGATTTGATAAATCAAGTTAGAACGCACTTGCTTGCAAGAAATTATGAATCATTCTTGAAAGAATAATTTATAAAAAAAGGAACCTTTAAGGGTTCCTTTTTTTTGCTAATTTATTAATTCTCCATAAATAGTTCCATTTTGAAAATGGGTTATTTTTATATTTTGTAGCGTATTATATAGGTCTTCTTTATTAGATTTTATTTGTATAGTTAAATAATTTCTGGTTATTCCTTTTAGGTTGTTTGAATGTTTATCTCTACGTTTTTCAATTAAGACTTCTACAGTTCTTCCGATATTTTTCTCAATGAATTCAGAATATTTCTTTTTAGAAATTTCTTTAACAATTGTAGCTCTTTGATTTTTTACAGAGTCTGAATTTTGATCCGGTAAAGATTCTCCAATAGTCCCTTTTCTTTGAGAATAAGGAAAAGTATGTATTTGAGTCAGACCAGATTTTTCTAAGTTTTGACGAGTGATTTCAAAATCTTCATTGGTTTCGCCCGCAAATCCTGTTATTATATCACTTCCTAAGAATGGAAGATCAAAAGTTTGATTTATTTCTTCAATTTGTTTTAAATAAAACTCTGTTTTATAAAATCTATTCATAGAGCGAAGAGTTTTGTCATTTGCAGATTGTAGTGATAAGTGAAAATGTGGGCAGAATTTTTTTGAATTTTTTAGGAATGCCAACATTTCTGGGGTTATTTCTGTCGGATTTAGTGATCCTAATCTGTATCTTTGAATTGTTGTTTTTTCTTCAATTTCTTTGAGTAAATCAAGTAGAGTTAAACCGATATCTTTTCCCCATTGGCCTATGTGTATTCCTGTTAAAATAACTTCTTTAAATCCCAATTTAGAGAAATTATTAATTTGTTCAATTATGAATGGAATATCAGCACTTCTGCTTTTTCCTCTGGCTTTCCAGATAATACAATATGTGCATCTATTATCACAGCCATCTTGAATTTTTAGACTAGCACGAGTTTTTGTTGTGTCTATCAATTCAACTTTATTAAATTCCGATAAGTTCATTATATCTTTTGCGTGTAGTCTTTCATCTGAATTTATGTAATCAAATAGGTGAAGTTTTTCATCATTACCTATAACATAATCAATGAAATCGTTTTTTAATAATTCATCTTTTTCTATTTGCGCCATGCAACCTGTCGCAATTGTTATAATATTAGGGTTTTTATGTTTAGCCGCACGCAAAAGATAAAGTGCTTCATTATCACTTTTGTGTGTTACGCTACAGGAATTTAATATATATATATCAGCATCTTCAATTTTATTTGTTTTTTCAAAATTATGTTGTTTTAAATTTTCTTCTATTATGGCACTTTCAAATTGGTTAGATTTGCAGCCCATTGTATGGATATTAAATTTCTTCATTCTTAGATATTATAAGAAACAATCGTAATTGTAAATATTTGTGTACATATGTTATAATAATAGCAAAAAAATTTACTTTCCGTTTTAATATGTATATAATTGTAGTGTGAAAGGTATAGGTGTATTTATGCAAGTTAATTCTGTTTCTTCAGCAATGGCAGGTAAAACATCATTTGGTAGAAAGCATGATCGAAATGAAGATTATGTTTTGAATCCTAGAATTCTTAATGAATTTGCAAATATGGATGATAAAACAATTAGACAAGCTGCATATCTTAAAGCTTCACATGATGTAAATGATAAGAAACATAATAGAATTACTTCAGCATTATACTATTCAATTCCACTAGCTGCAGGTTTAGCTGCTGCTGTTAGAACACCTGCTTTGGGTAAATACACAAGATCTATAAAATTAAATAATTTTGTTGGAACTGCATTGAATTGGATTGGAACCTTTGCAGCTATCGATTTAGTGTTTGGTGCTAAACGTAAGTTAGAAAAACATAGTCCTGCTGTAAATGAATTTTCTCAAAATAACCCAGTAATGTCTACATTAGCTTCTATCGGTGTAAGTTTAGCAGCTATTTGGGGTGCTGGTAAAGGTATTTCAAAATTAGCTTCAAAAGTTGCTTCTAAAGCTACAAAAAAACAAAATATTGCAGCTTTGAGATCTTTTGTTAAATTAAATAATAAATTAAATGATAGTAAAATTTTAAATAAAATGTCTGAACATTTAGCGAAAGTTCCATCAGGTATTAAGGAATTTGCTAAAGGTGTACTTGATTATTCTCCATTGTTGTTAATTGTATCAAGTATTACTCATTCATTCGGTCATGAAAAAGTTAAAGCTCAAGAATATGCTAACAATTATAGAGATTTAAAAACTGCACAAGCTATCACAAGAGAAAGATTAGCTGCAGCTTCAGAAGGTTTAGCAGAAGAAGATTAGTTTTGACTTAATAAAAATTTAAAAAGCGAATCAAGGGTTTCTTTGGTTCGCTTTTTATTTTATAATAAATAATATGAGAGTAGTGGTGTTAGGTAAAGGTTTGATGTTAGCTAATATTGTTCTTGGAGTATTGGACTCAGGAGCAGAATTGGTTGGGGTTTTTAGATATGAACAAACCTCATCTTCACCTTTTCAATTAGCTATTCAAGATTTTTTTAAGCCTGCACCTGAAGTAACTCTTTTAAAACAGTTGAACATAAGACAGATAAGGTTAAAATCTGCTAATGGTCCTTTATTTAAAAAACTGATGCTTACGATGAATGTTGATTTAATTATTGTAGGTACTTGGAAAGAAAAAATATCAAAAGAAACTTTTAATTTGCCGACTATAGCAACTGTCAATGTTCATCCGTCATTATTGCCAAAGTATAGAGGCCCTAATCCTTATATGCAAACAATTTTACACGGTGAAAAGTATTCTGGAGTTACCATTCATTTAATGAGTGAAAGATTCGATCAGGGGCCAATTTTAAAACAAGAAAAAGTTGAAATTTTAGATACTGATACTTCAAAAGAACTAAGAGAAAAAACTGTAAGAAAAGCACGTTCTTTGGTTGCAGAATTTATTGAAGATTTGAATAATAAAATGTTAACGCCTATTGCTCAATCTGAAAAATATGCGACTTATTATCCTAATATCTCAGGTGAAGAAAGAATGTTAGATTTTAATTATCAAACATCTGATGAAATATCAAGAACGATAAGGGCGTTACACCCATTTTTACCTTGCTATATTGAATATAAAAATAAATTTTTTATAGTAAACCCATATAATTTTCATATTTTGTCTGAGCAAATTGAAACCGCTCCTGGTTCTATAATTGACAAAGATTCAGATAAAGCTTCTCTAACTATAGTTTGTAAAGACAAAAGAGCCATAAAATTCGTAGGGTTAAGATTGTACAAATTTGGTTTTATTACAAAATATTTTATTAATAAATTTGTTAAAGTTGATGCTACTTTTTAGAAATCATATTTTTATCTAGCATAACCATAAGGATTGAAATATCAGCAGGTTTAACTCCACCAATTCGCGCAGCTTGAGCAAGAGTTTTAGGTTTGATTTTTGCTAATTTTTCTTTTGTTTCTGAAGAAATATGATCAATTTGTGAGTAATCAATATTTTCAGGAATTTTAAATTTTTCTAATTTACCAGCCTGATCAACTTGTTCTTCTTGGCGTTTAATGTAACCATCATATTTTATGATTACTTCAATTTGTTCATAAACTTCTTTAGCTATATTTAGAGCTTTGGTGTTTGCGTCTAATTCTTGTATAATCTTATAATTTATATTTGGACGTTTTAATAACTCAGAAGCTTTTATTCCTCTATCAATGTGTTCTCCATATTTTGCAAGAATATTGTTGTTAGCTTCTGAAGGCGAAATTTTTAAAGTTTCTAAACGTTCTTTTTCTATTTTGATTAGTTCTTGTTTTTTAGTAAATCTTGCAAATTGTTCATCATCAATTAATCCAATTTTATGTCCAATTGGTGTAAGTCTTTCATCTGCATTATCTTGTCTTAGTAAAAGTCTGTACTCAGAACGAGATGTAAGCATTCTGTAAGGATCTTGAATATCTTTAGTTACCAAGTCATCAATAAGAGTTCCCGTGTAGGATGAGCTTCTAGATAATTCAAGCATTTCAGAACCATTCAAGTAGTTAAATGCATTAATTCCCGCAATTAAGCCTTGTGCGGCTGCTTCTTCGTATCCGCTTGTACCATTAATTTGGCCACCAAAGAATAGCCCTTTAATTTTTTTAGACATTAGCGAATGTGTTGTTTGAACAGCTGGTACATAATCATATTCTACAGCATACGCTGGTTTTATGATATGAGCTTTTTCCAAGCCAGGTAAACTTCTTATCATTTTTACTTGAACGTCTGCCGGTAAACTTGTTGAAAATCCTTGAATATATGTTTCGTAAGTTCCTAAACCTTCTGGCTCAATAAAGATATGGTGAGATGGATTAGATGCAAATCTTACAATTTTATCTTCAATAGAAGGACAATATCTTGGCCCCACACCATGTATTAAACCTTGGAACATTGGAGATTTATCAAGGTTTGAGCGTATAATTTCGTGTGTTTCTTCAGTTGTTCTTGTTAGATAACAAGGATAAGTTTTTCTAATAGGTCTGTTTGGTTTAAAAGAGAAAAAGCTAAGTTCTTCATCTCCAGGTTGAATTGTCATTTTTGAATAGTCTATAGTTCTTTTATCAACTCTGGCAGGAGTTCCTGTTTTTAATTTTTTTGTTTCAATGCCAAGTTTATGCAAAGAATCAGATAGACCTATAGCAGCTTTTTCTCCAAGTCTACCTGCACTATAAGAACGTAAGCCAACAAAAATTCTACCTTCTAAAGATGTGCCGGTAGTTAATACAATTGCATTTGCTCTATATTCAATTCCAAACTCATCTATAGCACCGATAATTCTATCACCATCAACAATTAGATCTGTAATACAGCATTGTTTTAGATAGATATTTTCGTTGCTTTCGATTAAGTTTCTCATGTAACGAGTATATTCTGCTTTATCAGATTGAGCACGTAGAGCTCGAACAGCGGGTCCTTTAGAAGAGTTTAGCACTTTCATTTGGATGTAAGTTGCATCTGTAACCTCACCCATAACACCACCTAGAGCATCTATTTCTCTAACTAATGTCGATTTTGCAGGACCACCAACCGCAGGATTACATGGTTGTAGAGCGATGTTGTCTACGTTTAGTGTGCAAAGTAAAACTTTCATTCCTAATTTTGCGCAAGCTAAAGTTGCCTCGCAACCAGCGTGGCCTGCTCCTACAACTATTATGTCGAATTTGTTGTTCATATAATCCATACTTTTATTATAGAGCAAACAAATCCATAAGGTTCATTTTTTGGTGTTTCTGTTACTTTTTTTATATTTTTTGCAACACAAAATATTCGTTTAATAGATTAAACGTAACTTTCACACTAATAAAGACCCATAAACTCTCTCGATGTCAAATGCAGAAATTTTTAAAATTTTTGTTTAGCTTTCGGTTGTTAATTCTTCCCAGATGCTTGGCACTACGATTAATGCAGTATAAACGATAAAACCGAATAAAATTAAGTTAATAGCCATGATAAACCTCCTTTTAGGTTCATGTATATTAATCCCATTTTTTAAGAAAAATAACAATTTCTACATTAAATAGTTGAATTATTTACAAAAGTTAATATAAAATAACTATATGAAAAGATTTACCCAAAAAGAAATAAAAACAATGTTTTCCGGCTTGTGCTGTTCTCATTGTAAAAATGAATTTAGTATTGATTCTATAAAGGTTATGGAAAGAGATGGAGATATTCAAATTTGTAATTTGAAGTGCCAAAAATGTGGTAAAGATTTTGGTGATGTTGTATTTAATTATAATCGAAAATCTGAAAATCATTTGCCCTTAGAGGTTGTGGAAGGTCCTCCTCCTATTTCGTATGATGACGTAATTGAAGCTCATAAATTTATTAAGAACAATTTTAATTAGGCAAATTTATTGCAAGGTCCGTTTTTATATTATTGTAGGGAAAATAATAATATAATGGTAAATTTTTCGCGAATAATCTTTAAAACTACAGGTATGATGTCCAATAAAGAAGTGGTAAAAACTTCGAGAAAAATTGGTGTTTTACTTGCCGAAGAAACAAAAAATGGTTCTAGATTTACCACTAAACGAATTGGAGAACTCTTAACTGATTCTATTGGTAAAAAGCGAGCTAATAAAATTGTTATATCAGATACGTATGAAGATTTAGAACGCTATATGAGGGCTTTAGGTGTAACCGATGAGGTTATGATGAAAGATTATTATAGGGGGACAGCGTCTTCTGTTTTGACAAATCCTAAGGATAAATCAGTGTTACTTTCATTAAGAGTAAAAGATTATCGTCCGGAAGAAGCTTTAAATTTAGCTTCGCATGAATTAGAACACGCATTGAGTCAATCTATTACTCCAGAAGTTAAATTTGAGTATTTATATGCGAAGTTGAGAGGTAAAAATTATTTAGAAAATTATATTGCAAAATATGGTGAAGTAATTAATCAGAAGAATATAGAGCTACAAGATTTTTTATTAAGTTTTTCGAAATTAGATAGAACTATTTCTGGTAGTGCTGTAGGTGCAACAACTGCTTATCCTTTGAATGTTCAAGGATTAGTGAGTCATTTGGAACTTCCGAATAAAAAGGCATTAGATGAGATTTTAAATAATAAACTTAAAGAATTATTGGATCAGGATAATAGTACTAATGAAAAAATATTATCTTCTTTATCCAGTATTTTAAAAGAAGAATCAAGAGCATATAGGGTTGGGGGTGCAGTGGAACGTCATTGGAAAGAAATAAATGGTATTCATGATTCAAATGCCAATAATTCTGAAATGATGGCTCTATTGTATGATGAAACTTTGAAACAAGTAAAAAAAGAATATAATGCATTATTCATAAATCGATTAAAATCTTTTTTTAGATTTAATAATAAATAAACAAATTTAATGTAGGTATAAAAAAGAGCCTTGAATTATAATTTCAAGGCTCTTTTTTTTTCTTACTTATAAATAATTATTTACCTAAGTTTGCAGTACTTTTGATGTGCAATTCTCTAAGTTGTTGTAGAGAAGCTTCACCAGGAGCATCGCTCATTAAGTCTTTAGCACCTGCATTTTTAGGGAAAGCAATAACGTCTCTGATAGAATCCGTTCTAGCTAGTAATGCAACTAATCTATCTAGACCAATAGCTAAACCAGCATGAGGAGGTGTTCCGTATTGCAACGCATTTACCATAAATCCGAATTTTTCTTGAGCTTCTTCTTCAGTTAATCCTAAAGCTTTGAATATTGCTGATTGAACTTCTGAAGAGTGGATTCTTACAGAACCGCCACCAAGTTCAGTACCGTTATAAACGATATCATAAGCGATAGATTTAACGTTACCCAAGTCTCCGGATTTTAATTTGTCTAAATCTTCAATGCATGGAGATGTGAATGGGTGGTGCATAGCCATAAATCTGCCTTCTTCTTCACTCCATTCAAACATAGGGAAGTCTACAATCCATAGTAAATTATGTTTAGATTCATCAATTAGATTTAAAGATTTACCAAAGTGTAATCTTAATCTGCCCATAATGTCATAAACTAATTTTGGTTTATCTGCTACGAAGAAGATAATATCTCCAGGTTGAGCTTGAGCTCTTTCTTGAATTTGTTTAGCTTGTTCTTCTGTAACGAATTTTAATACAGGAGATTTAGCTGTACCGTCTTCATTATAGATGATGTTAGCTAAAGCTTTAGCACCAAATGATACAGCAAGTTTTGTAATATCATCTATTTCTTTTCTAGAATATTTAGCACCACCAGGGATTCTTATACCTCTAACGATACCACCATTTTCTAAAGTGTTTTTAACGATTTGGAACTCAGATTGAAGAATGATATCACCGATATCAAATAATTCTAAACCAAATCTAGTATCAGGTTTATCTGAACCATATCTATCCATAGCTTCTTGCCAAGGTATTTGGATAAATGGAGGTTTGATATCTACGCCTGCAGCTTTGAAAGCATCTACAATTAAGCCTTCAACAACTTTAATTACATCTTGTTGTTCTACGAAAGACATTTCTAAGTCAACTTGAGTAAATTCAGGTTGTCTATCAGCTCTTAAGTCTTCATCTCTGAAGCACTTAGCAATTTGGTAATATCTTTCGATACCACCTACCATCAATAACTGTTTAAAGATTTGTGGAGATTGTGGTAGAGCGTAGAATTTACCTTCTTGAACTCTTGATGGAACTAAGTAATCTCTAGCGCCTTCTGGAGTTGTTTTGATAAGAATTGGAGTTTCTACTTCTAAGAAATCTAAATTATTTAAATAATTTCTAATAGCTTGAACTATATTGTGACGCATTACAAGTTTTGATAACATTGGTTCACGTCTTAAGTCTAAGTATCTGTACTTTAATCTGATATCTTCAGACACATTATTGTCATCTAATACAAAAGGTAAAACTTTTGCTTCAGATAAAACTTCAATAGTTTCAGGATACATTTCAACTTGACCAGTAGGATATTTTTCATTGTAAGTTTCTTCAGGTCTTTTTGTAACTTTTCCTGATACTTTTATTACATATTCTGATCTAACACGTTCTAGTGTTTTATGTACTTCAGGGTTTATTTGAGGATTTGCTACGATTTGGAAAAATCCGCTTCTGTCTCTCAATTCTACAAATAAAATACCACCTAAGTCTCTAATACAAGAAACCCAACCTGACAATGTGATGTTTTCATCGATATTTGTCAAATTAAGCTTTCCACATTCGTGGTCTTTAAACTTTGTTTTAATCATCTCTTATTTTCCCTTTTTGTCTATTTATATTGCAACTATTATATTAACAAAAACACAAAAAAAAGACTACAATATGTAACATTTGTAATCTTTTCTTTGAAGTTTTATTTATAACAATTTGTCTTCATCAACTATTTGACAAGAATGAACAATATTTAAGTTTATATTATAATAGCTTACTCTTTCCGGTTGATATTCAACACTTTTTCTGTTCATAATTATACAATCATGCATTGATATAAACATATTACCGCAGTTTAAAACATAAAATAATAGATTTTCTATTGTTGGATTTTCAACAACTGAAGGAATTGGTAGGTATAATTTACCTTTTATTAAATGTTCTTCTGTTGTGATTAAAATTGTCACATATTCTTGACTAGTTGGAACTGATTTTTGTGTTATGTTTTTAATGCTTTTTTTATCCATTTTTTTTCCCTCTTTTCAGCTAGAAAGTATACCATGAAATTTTGTAATGGACAAGTAGTTTGATTTTTAGTACACTTCTTTTATGATTACTTTTGACAGCTTAACATTGAAAGCTTTTTTAAATGAAAATATAGATTTCTTGAAAGGTGCTCGAATTAATAAAATTCAGCAGCCAAATAGGCGAGAATTTGTTTTTACTTTGAGAAATAACGGGGAAACTCGTCAGTTCTATGCAAATATAAATCCTCAAATGTATCATGTCTGTTTTATGTCGCAGGAAAATGCAAATAAGAGACTTATTGAAATCCCTCAAAAGCCTCCAATGTTTTGCATGCTATTGCGAAAATATTTAGGTAATTCACGAATTGCAAAAGTTAATCAACCTGAGTATGAAAGAATTTTAGAATTTTATATCGAAACGTACAATGAACTAGGTGATAAAATTTATTTGTGTTTAGCCTTTGAATTGATGGGAAAGTATTCGAATGTTGTTTTATACAACTATGATACAAATATTATTCTTGGATGTGCACATAATGTAGGAGCTGAAAAAAGTAGGGCAAGAGAGATGTTTGGAACATTGCCTTATGTTTATCCACCAAAGCAAAACAAAAGTAATATTTTAGATTACAATGGTGAACTTGATTACGAAAATTTAGCTAATGATTTTTATTGGATTTCAAAGTATTTTGCAACTCAATGTATCGGACAACCATTATCGAAAATAAAAGATTTTGTACAATTAAAAAATGTTTCTCCTGTAATTTCTCAGGATTATCAATATTATTCATTGTTTCAAGAATTGCAACCAAATTCAGTTAGCAGTTCTTCAGTTAATGAGATGATTGATAGTTATTATGCTTATCATATTTCTAAAGAAAAGTTTAATAATTTGAAACTTCATTACACTTCGGTAATCTCACAAAAATTAAAAAAGGTTGTTAAATCTTTAAATCAAATGAATTATCAGGTTCTACAAAATACTGAAAATGCAAAGTATCGCTTGTGGGGTGATTTATTAATGGCTAATTTGTATAATTTAAAAGATTATAGCAAATCCGTTTCTGTATATGATTATGAAAATGATAGACAACTAGTTTTGAAACTTGATGAAACCAAAACAATTAAGGATAATGCAAATAAGTTTTATAAGTTATATAATAAGTCTAAAACGTCCAGTTCTAAACTATCAGAACTCATAGAAGATGCAACTCAAAAGAAACTTTATTATGAGAGGATTTTATATTCAATTAATATAGCTGAAAATATTGATGATTTATTAGAATTATCTGATGAAGTGGAAGAACAAATTTCAAATATCAAGAAAGTAAAATGTTCTTTAGAACCAATGAAAATAGAGCTAGAAAATGAGACTCGGATTTTTATCGGAAAAAATAATAAACAAAATGATTATATTGTTTCTAAATTAGCTGATGAGGATGATTTGTGGTTTCATACAAAAGATTGTGCGGGTTCGCATGTGCTATTAAAAACTCAGTTATTAACGGATGATTTAATTTTGAAATGTGCAAATTTGGCAAAAAAATATTCAAGTGCAGGTAATTCATCAAAAGTGGGTGTTATTTATACTAAACGCAAGTATTTAAGAAAACCTCCAAAAGCTGCTCTAGGTTATGTTACTTATAAAAATGAAAAAGAAATAGTTATTGATTAATTTATCAAAGATATTAGCTTTCGTGTTATAATTTGGAAGTTGAAGGGATAAATTTATGCCACATTTTTTTATAAATTCTAATCAAATTAATGATAAACATATAGAGATTTCAGATAAAGAAAATTATCAACATATTGCAAGGGCATTAAGAGCTCGAGCTGGTGAAAAATTACTTTTAATTGATGAAAACCAAGTTCAATATGAAACTGTGATTTCTGAGATTACAAATTCTAAAATTTGTACGATTATTGAAAATTCTTATAAATCAAAACGCTTTTTAGATTTTGAATTATATTTAGCTCAAAGTCCGTTGAGAAGTGATGCTCAATCTCTGTTGATTGAAAAAGCTACAGAATTAGGAGTAACTGGTGTTTATCCTGTTATGACAGATAATTGTGCATTGAATAAATCTGTTGTTGAAAAGAAAATTCCAAAATGGCAAAAGGTTATGTATGAAGCATCAAAACAATGTGAAAGAGCTGTTGTTCCAACTTGTTATGATGTATCTACTATTGAAGATTTGTTAGAAGAAAATAAGTTTGACAAAGTTATTACTTTTTGTGAAAGAATTGCTGATAAAACTATTAGAGATTCTTTTGTTTCAAAACCTATAAATAAAGATGATAAAGTCCTTGTTATAATAGGACCTGAAGGCGGTTTTTCTCAAAGAGAATTTGACTTTTTCAAAGGTAAAAATCTAGAAATGTTGACTTTAGGTGATTTGATTTTGAAGGCTGAAACCGCAACAGTTGTAGCTTTAGGTAATCTTATTTATGAATATTCAAATTTTAAAAAATAAAATTCAGGAAGATGAAATTTTAAATAATATATCAAGTTTTTTCCAAAACAAAGTTTACCTTGTTGGAGGTTCTGTAAGAGACTATTTGTTGGGAAAAACAACGTATGATAGGGATTTGATTGTTGTAGATGAAGATGCAAAATCTTTTTCGTTGAAGTTGGCAGAATTTTTTGGAGCAACTCATATTCCTTTAGATGAAACGAATAAGATTTATCGTATAGTTTTGCCGGATAAAGAGAACTATTTAGATATTACAAATCCTGTTGAAAATTCTTTGGAAAAAGATATCATGCGAAGGGATTTAACTATAAATGCCATTGCAGTTAATATTCAAACGGGTGATGTTATTGATTTATGTAATGGAATTTCGGATTTAGAAAATAAACTTTTGCGAGGAGTAAGAGAAGAAAATTTTGTAGATGATCCATTAAGATTGTTGAGGGTCTTTAGATTTTATTCTGTTTTAGGATTTGAATTGGATGAGTCTTTGAGTTTTATTACTAAAAAATATTCAAATTTAGTCTTAAATCCAGCGAAAGAGCGTATTGAATATGAATTAATGAAGTTGTTTGACGGTCAATTTGCTGATGATGCTTTATTAAAAATGGATGAGTGTGGAGTTTTGGAAATGTATTTCCCATTTGTGAAAGAGTTAAAGCAAGTACCACCAAATCTTCATCATCATTTGGATTTATTTCATCATAGTGTAGAAACCGTAAAGCAGATTGGTATTCTTTATAATAATTCATCTGAAAAAGTTAAAGCTCATATGGATAGAGTCGATTTCGGTGGTTTTTCTAGAATTGCGCATCTAAGGTTGGCTGGATTTTTACATGATATTGGTAAATTTTCTACTTGGACTATTGAAGAAGATACCGGAAGACATAGGTTTATTAAACACGATGATGTTGGTGCGAATTTAGCTAAGCCAATGTTAAAAAATATGTGTTTTTCAAATAAGCAAATTGATTATTTAACGCTTATGATAAAGAAACATATGTATCCAACAGCTGTTGTTTCTGCACCGGAATTAACAGATAAAGTTATGATGCGTTTCGTGAGAAAAATGGAAGATAATGCTATTGACAACATTTTGATAGCTCAGGCAGATAGACTTTCAGCTAGAGGTCCGGAAATTACAGACGAAATTGTTAATGAAAATATTTCAGCGTTGAATAATCTTCTAGAGTTTTATTTAAAAGCTAAAGAGACTTTAAAGCCTCTTCCTAAATTGTTGAATGGTAATGAAGTTATGTCAATTCTTTCGATTAAGCCATCTCCACAGTTAGGTAAGATTATGGAGGCATTACAAGAAGCTCAAATCTCAGGAGATATATTAACTAAAGATGAAGCTGTTGCATTTATTAAAACTCTACAGTAGGATAATTATATTTTAGTGTTTTATGATAAAATTAACTTGAATAAAGTTGAGGTAGGGATATGAAATTTAATTTTAAAAATGAAAAATTAAAGAAGTATAGTATTATTACTGCATCTGTTGTTGGGGTTTTTTATTTAGTATTTTTATTGTTACCGTTTATATTGTCTCCAATAGCAAATTCATATAGTCAACATGTTGCTGATTTAATAAAATCGACTACTGGTTTAGATGCTCAAGTAGAAGGTTTAGGTGTGGTAACATCTCCTAAATTATCTGCTGGTTTTAAAGTGAAGAATATTTCAATATCTATACCTGCAGCAGAGTATCCATTATTTTCTGCCAAAAATTTGAATGTGAAATTAGCTTTATTACCAATTTTAATAAGAAAAGTTCAGTTGGATGAAATTAGTGCTAAATCGGTTAGTGGTAATTTTATTGTCAAAAAAGATGGTTCATTTTTGGTTATGGATTATTTAACAAGTGAAGATGAAGAAAAAGGTGAACCTTTAACTTCATTACCTTGGGGGTTTAGACTTTCTAATCACTTGCCTAATGTGAAAGCTAAGGATTATAATTTAGCTTTTGTAGATGCATTGGATAATAAGTCTTATTCAATTAAAGGTGAAGACTTAAAAGTCACAGATTTTGTTTTAGATAAGAAAATAAAAGTATCTACTAAAGGTCAGGTGATTTTAGATAAATCAATTGTTTCAAATTATGATTTAAAGATATTTAATAAAATTATGCCAAATCTTCAATTTGATGATTTAGTTTTTCCTAAAAAAGTAGTTTTGGCAGATGAAAACGTAAAACAAGTTGCAAAAAACGATGAAATATTTAATGTAATTGAGTTGTTTAAAGCTATTAAGAAAAATGAATTTACTGCGGATTTAACAACGAATGTTAAATCTTTCGGAACTGTAAAATCTCCACATTTTAATGGTAGTATTTTGGTTAATGCTTTGAGTGTTGATGTAAATGGTAAAAAATTACCCGAAAGTTATATAAGTTTACTGTTTAAAGGTAATAAGGTAGATGTTGATTCTATTTTATTTACAGCTTTAGATGAAAATGAAAAAACTCAACTTATCGGTAATGTTCATACTGGTAAAAATCCGTCTATTGATATGACTTTAAGGTCTAATGCAAAGTTTAATAATTTGATCCGATTAGTTGATAGTATAGCTCAATCTTTTGAATGTGATGAATTTAAAACTTTATCTGCTACAGGTGGCTTAGATGCAGATTTTAATATCAATTCTGATATGAAAAAAGTTTCATCTACCGGTTATTTAAAAGTTCTACCATCGAGATTGACTTACGGACTTTATAATGTAGTTGTCGATAATATTACTGCAGATGTAGATTTGATGAATAATGATATTGTTATCAAAAAAGCAGGTTTTTCAATTTTTGGTCATCCGTTGAAGTTGTCAGGTAGTATTTCTGCGGATTCATCTACTGATTTAAAACTTGTTGCTGATAAACTTTCTGTAAAAGGTTTGTTGGCAGCTTTAGGTCAAATATCTATATTGAAAGATAATTCCTTTAATAGTGGAACTTTATCTGTGAATGCTACAGTTAAGGGTAAATTAAAACAACTGAATCCTGTTGTAAATGCAAATTTGAATAATTTGGATGTGTTAAATAAACCTTCAAATACAAAAATTACATTGAAGGATTCGTTAATAGAAGTATTATGTGATAATAAAGTTTTAACAGGAAATATCAGTTTAGATTCACTTAATTTTAAATTGCCTACAGCTATGATATCTATACCAAAAACAAAAATAGTTATGGATGCCAGCGATATAAAAATAAAGAATTCATATGTATTATTGAATAATTCTAAAATTGATGTTTCTGGTCTTGTTGAAGACTATTTAACAGATAAATTAAATATAAGTATTTTGGCAAAAGGTGATTTATTGTCCTCAGATGTAATTGCGTTTATGCCAAATGATGCTAGAGCAATGTTTCCTTATTCAGGAAAATTACCTCTGCAAATATCTATAAGCGGAAATCAAAAAGTTCAAGATGTTTCTGTTGACTTAACCGCAAATAAATCAAATTATGTAACTTTAGCAGATGTTGATTATTTACGAAATAAGAATACAAAAATTCATACTGATGTAAAAATATCAGGTGATGATTTATCATTTTTGAATTCTGGAGTTTGGGCTAATGATGATAAAATTGTTAATTTAAGCGGTGGAATTTCAAATTTATCATCTGAACCAAATTTAAATATATCTATAGCAATACCTCAAACTATGTCTTTCCCTATCTGGGGAATGAAAAATTCTAATATCTCTGCATATGGAAATGTTTCTATATTGGGTAGTGTTGCAAATCCAATTATTAAGGGGGCTATTAATGCTTCTGATATTTCAATAAAAGATATGGATTTTTCAATTTCAGATTTGGTTGCAAATTTAGATGGGCCAATTTTAAATGGTAAAGCTACAGCAAGAAGCTTTAAGTTTGGAGGTATTGTTGCTGATAGTATTTCTTCAGATTTTTCTTTAGTTGATTATAATGATTTCTGTTTAAATAATATTGTTGCTACTGCATTTAGTGGTAAGGTTAATGGTAATATTTCATATTCAATAAAAGATTCAATTACAGGAGTTGATTTGACTGGAGAATCTTTGAATTCTACAGATGCAATCAATGGAGCTGTAGGAATTAAAAATGCGTTAACTGGCTTGTTAGATTTTAAAGCAAAATTATCGATGCAAGGGGTAACAGATAAAGAAATAATGCAGTCAATGAAGGGTAATGTTACATTCAATGTTGCTGATGGTCGTTTTATGGGTATTGGTAGATTGGAAAATCTTGTAGCAGCTCAAAACGTCTCATCTAATTCTATATTAAAAGCTGCTATAGGCTCATTATCATCTTTATCAACAATTCAGGAAACTAATAAGTTTAAAAATATATCAGGGGAAATGACTTTAGCTAATGGTATTGCTAATATTACAAACATTAAAGTTGCAGGTCCATTGATGGCATATTTTGTTTCCGGAACTTATAATATATTACCTAATTCTGCAAATTTAGTTATTCTTGGTAGATTAGAATCTAAAGTTGTATCTTGTCTTGGAGTGTTGGGTGATTTGTCTGCAGAAAAATTATTGTCAAATATTCCAAAATTAGGGGCTTTAACCTCTAGTATATTTAAACAATTAACATCAGATCCTGCATCTGAAAATATAGCTTTAATTCCAGCACTAACTGGTGGAAGTACTACATATAAAGATTTTAAGGTTGTTTTTAACGGTCCTGTAGAAAGTGCTTCTTCAGTTAGAAGCTTTAAATGGTTATCAAATTGTGATACTACACCAATTGATACTAAAAAAGAATTACAAAATGCAGCTGAAGCTGTTAAATCTAATGTTACTAATCGTATTGAAGAGACAAAAACAAATGTTCAGAATGTAAAAACTAATGTGAATAATATTGTAGAAACTCAAAAAAATAAGGTTCAGACAACTAAGCAAAATTTAGAACAAGCTAAAACAGATATTCAAAATATCAAGAATAATTTTAATTCAGATGGTTTGAAAAATATATTGCAAAGGGCTGTTGATAAATCTCAAACTCAAATGCCAAGTGGTCAAACTACTACTGGGGAATAATTATTTAAGGATATAAATTTAAAAACCGGAGAATAACTTTATCAATGTTATCTCCGGTTTTTTAGGTCGAGGGATATTTAAATTATTATAAAATACATGCAAGTACCATAAGAATTAGTGTTCCAATTTGTACAGCTGTTGCCATATTTTGACCGAATTTATTACTGTCATATCGTTTAGCTGTTTTTTGTGCGTTTAGTGCACTTGAAATTCTAGCTATACGTTCAGACTCACTGTCGTTTGCAAAACTTGTGCCAAATACACTCGATTCAATTCTAGCTAGTCGAGTTGCATTACTTTCATTTTCAAACTTTGTTTTATAAAGCGTTTTTTCAATGCTTGATAAACTCATGTTTTTAACTGGTTTTGGTGGAGCTGATGAGAAATAATCATCTTCTTGTGGAAAGTCAAAATTTCGACTATTGTTATATGAATCGTAATCAAATTCTGGCGGTCCGTATGAATCAATGTGATAGTCTTGATCCATTTTTTCAAAAGGATCATCGTAGAAGGTGTTTTCTTGTTTTGCCATTTTATTGTCCATAAATGATTTTGGTTGAACTTCAGCTTTTAGACGATCAACACGAGTTGCTAAATCATCATTTTCAAATGTTTTACCAAGAGCTTTTTGTTCTAGTTTTGACAAGCGAGTTTTAATATTTTGATCTTTAAATTCTTGTTTAAATACTTGCTTTTCAAGTTCATTAATTACAGGATAATCCATTTTACTTGCTTCTTTAGGTTCTTTCGCAAAAACCCAAGAATCTTCTTCAGATGCAAATGTATCTTCTTTAGGTTCAATTTCTTGACCCATTAAATCTGCAGATAAATCTTTTTTTAGTTTGGCAATTCGGGTTTGAATTTGTCCTGTTGAGGTTTTTCCATAGACACTTTCTTCAATTCTATTTAGTCTGCTTGTTTCGGATTCGTTTGCATAGGTAAATCCATAAAGTGCATTTTCAATCTTGTCGATTGTTGTGTTTGGGTTTGCAAATACGTTCTGGCAAGTAAGAAGCATTGCTATGAAAATGATGAATTTTTTCATAATTAAAATCTCCTTATCGTCAGAATAAGTTTTTTTTGTGTCTAAACCAATTCATCAAATAAGGAGTTTTTAATTTGTTAAAATCAATTATTTATTCGTAGGACAAAAGTAGTATGTTTTATTTTATTTGCCCATTCTCAAATTTTTTAAAGTTTGAAGTTCTTTTTGATATGGAGAAATAGATGTTACTTTTTCTATTATGCCAGGAAGTTTGTCGATGACATAATCGATTTCTTTTTCTGTTGTAAATCTACTTAAACTCCAACGAATACTTCCATGAATTGCTGTAAATGGAACATTCATAGCTCTAAGAACGTGACTAGGTTCTAGAGAGCCAGATGTACAAGCAGAACCGGAAGAAGCACAAATTCCTAGGTCTGATAAGTGAAGCAAGATTAATTCTCCTTCAATATATTCAAAACCTATATTGGTTGTGTTAGGAACTCTATTTGCAGCACCTGTATTAAGTCTAGCATTATATATTTTATTTATAATATTAGCTTCAAGTTTATCTCTTAATCTTTTTACTTCAGTCATTTCATAGTTTAGACTATCTTGAGCCAGTTGCGCAGCTTTTGCCATACCAACAATATAAGGTGTGTTTTCAGTTCCTGCACGTTTACCTCTTTCTTGGTGACCACCGATAATTAATGGAGTAATCATAGTTTTAGAGTTAACGTAAAGAGCTCCAACACCTTTTGGTGCATGGAATTTATGTCCTGAAATACCTAATAAATCTATTCCGTTTTCTTGAACATCAATAGGAATTTTACCTGCTACTTGAACAGCATCAACAAAGAATTTTGTTTCTTTATTTTTAGATTTTATTATTTCAGAAATTTGTTTAATTGGATTGATAACACCAGTTTCATTGTTAGCCCACATTATTGAAACAAGAGCTGTATCTTCGTTTATTGCAGCTTCTAATTCTTCAAGATTTAGTTCTCCATTAGAATTTACGCCAATATAATCTACTCTGTATCCTTGTTTTTCAAGAGCTTGATAAAGATTTAATACACAAGGATGTTCAACTTTTGAAGTAATAATGTGTTTTTTATTTTTGTTATAATTTAGAACTCCGCGGATTGCAGTGTTTGCACTTTCTGAACCGCAGGAAGTAAATATAATTTCTTTTTCATTTTCTGCATTAACAAAATCTTTGATGATACCGCGAGCTTCTTTTATTGCGTTAGAAGAAGTTTTTGCAAAATCATACATACTTGAAGGGTTTGCATATTCTTCTTTAAAGAAAGGAAGCATAGCTTCAAGAACTTTTTCATCAACTTTTGTTGTTGCATTATTATCTAAGTATACTAAGTTGTTTGTTGTCATTTAATTTACCTCAATAACACTGATATCAGTTCCTAATGAATTTTGAAGTGTAGTTTCTACAAAGTTTTTCAATGTCATTGTAGAGTTTTTGCAACCAGAACATCTACCTCTTAATTTCACATATATAGTTTTGTTTTTGATATCAACTAATTCAATATCTCCACCATCTTTTTGAAGTTCTGGTGAAATTTGAGTTTCTATAACGTTGTTAACTTTTAAAATCCATTGAGTTGGAGTTAACTTATCTATTTCAGCTTTTTGTTTGTTGTAATAAGTGTCAATCATATCTTGAATTACAGATTTACATTTTCCACAAGCACCGCCGGCTTTTGTGTAATTTGTAACTTCTTCAACAGTTTTTAAACCGTTTTGTTTGATTGCATCCCAAATGATATTTTCTGTTATTTGGAAACAAGTACAAATCATTTTTTCTTTTTTGTTTGTGCCATAGTGTTCATCAAGAATTTCATCAAGATCAACATAGCCGTCTTCTTTGTAATTCTTTAGAGCATCTTCCAGAGCTTCATATCCCATAACAGAACAGTGCATTTTTTCTGGAGGTAAACCGCCTAATTCATCTGCAATATCTTTGTTAGTAATTTTTCTTACTTCATCAATTGTTTTTCCAATAATCATTTCAGTAAGAATACTAGAACTTGCAACAGCAGATCCACATCCAAATGTTTGGAACTTTGCATCTGTTACAATATTATCTTTTATTTTTAAATATATTTTTAATTGGTCTCCACAAGTTAAAGATCCAGCAATACCAACTGCGTCGGCATCATCAATTGAACCTACGTTTCTTGGATTTCTATAATGATCCATAACCTTTTCTGAATAATCCCACATAGAGTTTTCCCTTTCTTACAATATCATAACAATATTTTAACTCAAAAATAGGAAATGCAGATTTCCTTAATTATTATTTAATTTTTTTCATGTAACAAAATATTAAGTAATAAATATTGAGAAATTAAAGAAAAGCAAAAGAAA
>CAJMPQ010000019.1 GCA_905215335.1 uncultured bacterium
AAGAAAGAGAAAACGCGACCGAATGGAACGAGTTATCAGAAACTGCGTTTCCGAATCTTCCTTGAATATTTAGTTAATATTATTTTAATTATCAATAACATATTTTATGTAAAAATCTTGAAATTATTTCTTTGTGCTATACTTGAAATAGAGAACAAATGGAGTATAGAAAATATGAAAGAAAGTTATTTTCCACAAGAAATAGAGAAAAAGTGGCAAAATATTTGGGAAGAAACAAAAGCATTCAAAACTCCTGATGAATCTGATAAACCTAAATATTATGCACTTTCAATGTTCCCTTATCCTTCTGGGAAACTACACATGGGACACGTTAGAAACTATACAATTACAGACGTAATTGCTCGTTTCAAAAAAGCAAACGGATTTAACGTATTACACCCAATAGGTTGGGATAGTTTCGGTTTACCTGCAGAAAATGCGGCAATGCAACATAATGCAGACCCGGAAACTTGGACAGATGAAAATATTGCATATATGACTAAACAATTAAAAATGCTAGGTCTGTCTTATGATTGGGATAGAGAAGTTACAACTTGTAAACCGGATTATTATAAATGGACACAATGGTTGTTCCTACAACTATACAAAAAAGGATTGGTTTACAAAAAAGAAGCAGCTGTAAACTGGTGTAATAACTGCGGAACAGTACTTGCTAATGAACAAGTTATCGATGGCAAATGCTGGAGATGTGATAGCGTTGTTGAGAAAAAATATTTATCTCAATGGTTCATCAAAATCACTGAATACGCAGATGTTTTACTAGAAGATTTAGATAAACTTCCAGGTTGGGGAGATAATGTAAAAACAATGCAAGCTAACTGGATTGGAAAATCTAAAGGTGCTATCTTTAAGTTCCCTGTAATTGATGCTCCAAACGGTGAAAAAATGGAAGTTCCTGTATACACAACAAGACCAGATACAGTATTTGGTATTACATACCTTGTTGTTGCACCGGAATACGCAGATATCGAAAAACTTACAACTGCTGAAAATAAAGAAAAAGTTGAAGAATACAGAGCAAATGCTCGTAAAATGTCAGAAATTGAAAGACTTTCAACTGATAGAACAAAAACAGGTGTTCCTTTAGGAACTCACTGTAAAAACCCATTCAATGGTGAAATATTCCCATTATGGACAGCAGATTATGCTCTTGTTGAATATGGAACAGGTGCAGTTATGGCAGTTCCTACACATGATACAAGAGATTATGATTTCGCTAAAAAATACAATATGCCAATGAAAGTTGTAATTCAAAATGAACAAAATCCAAGTGATTGTTCAACTGAAGCTTATACAGAACCTGGTGTATTAGTAAATTCAGGCGAATTCAGCGGAATGAAAAATGAAGAAGCAAAACAAGCTATTACAAAATGGGCTGTAGAAAAAGGTTTTGGTGAATTCAAAACACAATACAGACTTCGTGATTGGTTAATATCTCGTCAAAGATATTGGGGAGCCCCAATTCCTGTTGTATATTGCGACAAGTGCGGAATTCAACCTGTACCTGAAGATCAATTACCAGTAATGCTTCCAAAAGATGTTGATTTCAAAGTTGTTGGAAAATCTCCAATTACAACATCTAAAACATTCAAGGATACAGTTTGCCCAGTATGTGGCGGACATGCTGTTAGAGAAACCGATACAATGGATACTTTTGTATGTTCAAGCTGGTATTACTTACGTTATTCTGATGCTAAAAATTCAGAAAAATGTTTTGACAGAGACAAAGTTAACCACTGGTTACCGGTTGATCAATATGTAGGTGGTATTGAACATGCTATTCTACACTTGTTATATTCAAGATTTTTCACAAAAGCATTACGTGATTGCGGCTTATTAGATTTCGATGAACCATTCAAAAACTTACTAACTCAAGGTATGGTTCTAAAAGACGGTTCAAAAATGTCAAAATCTAAAGGCAACACAGTTGACCCAGATGAAATCTTTGAAAATTATGGTGCAGATACAGCTAGATTATTTATTCTTTCTGATTCTCCACCAGCTAGAGACTTTGACTGGTCAGATGCAGGTGTTGAAGGTTGCTACAAATTCTTAAACAGAGTTTGGAGATTGATTTCAACAAATCAAGATAATATCAACCTTGATTATAAATTGAACTTCCCTCTTGAAAAATCAAATGATGATTTAGTAAGAACAGTTCATATTGCAATCAAAGGAATCACAAATGATATTTCTAATGATTTCCAATTCAACACTGTAATTTCTAAATATAGAGAATTAACTAATGCAATCTATGATTGGCAAGCTAAGAAAAAAGACTTAACAGATGAAGACAAACAAGTTCTAAGTTTTGCAATCATATCACTTATGAAACTTATGTCTCCTGTTGCAGTTCACTTAACAGAAGAAGCTTGGCATGAATTAGGCGGCAACGGTTCAATCCACGAACAAGAATGGTGTAAATGGGACGAAAATCTTGCAAAAGCTAGTTCAATAACTTTAGTTGTTCAAGTTAACGGAAAAGTTAAAGACAAAATCGAAGTTGATGAAAGCTTAGACCAAGATGCTCTAAAACAAGTTGCTTTAGATAGTGAAAAAATAAAATCATTAACTGAAGGCAAAACTATTGTTAAAGTGATTGTTGTTCCTAAAAAACTTGTTAACATCGTTGTTAAATAATCAGAAAAATATAAACGACAGAAAAAAGACTTTTCAAAAATTTGAAAAGTCTTTTTTTTATATTTAATAAATAACTTAAACTCTAAGCTCTACCATACATATCTTCATAGCGAATAATATCATCTTCAGATAAAATATCACCCTTTTGAACTTCTATAATTTCCAAATCTTCTTCAAAAGGATTTTGTAATGAGTGAATTTCCTTTACAGCAATATCTACACTATGTCCAGGTGATAAAATATGTTCTTTACTTTCCAAAACAACTTTAGCCATGCCTGTTAACACAACCCAATGTTCACTTCTGTGATTGTGAGATTGAACAGACAATTTTTGACCTGGATTTACGTGGATAATTTTAGAAATAAAACCTTTTCCTTCTGCAATTACTGTGTAAAATCCCCAAGGTCTATAAACAGTTTTGTGAACTTTTTGAGTATCATCGTGTTGTTGTTTTAGAGTTTCATAAATTTGTTTAACATCTTGAGTTTTATCTTTTTTACAAGCTAATATTGCATCTTCGGTTTCAATAACAACAGTATCTTCAAGACCAATAGTTGCAACCAATTTAGAAGATGAATAAACAAATGAGTTTTTTGATCCTTTATCTAAAACGTGCCCAACAAAAACATTATTATTTTCATCTTTTGGACTAACTTCATAAATAGACTTCCAAGAACCTAAATCCTTCCAATCAGATTTTAATTCTACCATTGCCAATTTTTTACTTTTTTCCATCACTGCATAATCAATAGATATGCAAGGCATTTTTTCAAATTCAGTAAATGGAATATTTTTGTCAGAACAATTGATATTTTTAATAATTTTAGCAATTTCAGGACAATGATGTTCACATTCACTCAAAATAGTAGATGTTTTAAACATAAAAATTCCACTATTCCAGAAATAATTACCTTCATTTATATATTTTTGAGCAGTTTCAACGTCAGGTTTTTCAGTAAAACTTTTAACTTTTCCATCTTCTGCACAAATATAACCAAAACCTATTTCCGGATATGTAGGTTTAATTCCAAAAGTTACAATATAACCTTCATCAACATATTTTTGAGCTTCTTGAATTGTTTGAATAAATTTATCGTTATCTTCAATTAACAAATCCGAAGGAACAACTAAAACAGTTTCATCATCTTTACTATTTTCAAAAATATATTTTACACTAAGAGCAATAGCAGGAGCTGTATTTTTAGAAATCGGTTCAGATAAAATAATAGAATTTTCACTCAATTTACCAAGCTGCATTCTAACATTTGCAGAATGTTTTGAATTAGTAACACTAATAATATTTTCAGCAGGAATAAATTTATTTAATCTTTCAAAAGTAGATTGTAACAAACTTTTTTCTGCATACAAATTCAATAGTTGTTTAGGATATAACTCTCTTGATAATGGCCATAATCTACTACCTGATCCGCCAGCTAAGATAACTCCAAACATTTCTGCTCCTTCTCCATTTTTAATCCCTTAGGTACATTATACAACAAAAATTATTAATTCCCATAATATTAAGCGGTTTTATAATATAATAATAGTTTAATAGCAAAAAAATTTATTCTTTGATTTAAAACAAATATTACTAACTAAAAAGGTAGGTATATATGATACAAGCAATTAATACTGCAGCAACTCCAAAAATTAATTCACAAATAAATAATAACAATATCCGTAAAAAATCTTATCAAACGTCATCACAACAAGATACAAAAGCACAAATAAATTATACAGGGCTTGACACTCTTTCAAATTATAATCAAATGATTATAAATAAACCAACACAAAAAATTATCAAACCGTCTTTACCTACAGTATTACAGCCGGAGGCAATTAAGGCATTAAAAGGAGATAGAATTTATAATTCAACAGGTACTCTAAATTCTATTATTACAAGAAATGATAAAACAACAACTATTTATAAAATGGATGTTCTAGCACCTCAAGATGCAATAGGAGAAATCAAAACTTTCGATAATAAAACTGGTAAATTAATTAGAACCCAAAAAAATTTAAACACTATAGAAGAAAATAAACTTCCAAGAACAGATATTATAGAAATTAAAGATTACAGTACAGATTTTCCAAAACCTTTAAAAACTACTATTTACTATAAAGGTAAATTAGAAATGGTAGCAGAACATGAGTATGGTCCAAATAACTATAGCAAATTTTCCGTTATATCAAATACAGAATCACCAAAGGTTATAGAAGAAAATTTCAAAGCACAAGGCATAAGAAAAACTACAAAATTTGATGCACAAGGAAATATTTTTAGTGTTGACTACATAAATAGTAATGATGAAAGTAAAAAAACAATTTATTATAAAAATGGCTTAGCATCAAAGATTATAAATGAATCAAAATCTCCTATTGAAAATCTAACAGGTATAAATCCACAAAATGATATTACTATAAAACCATCTCTTCCATTTATTTTAAATTATAATCCAATGACACTTGCAGGAGAAAGAAATTATTATTCTAACGGAATGGTAGAAGGAATAAAAACAAAAACCTCAAATGATGGTGGTTATATTCTTCATAAATTTGGATTAAATGGCACATTAGAAGGAATTCTTGATATGTCTAATCCAAACAATAAAAAAAATATTTTATTCTTCCCAAATTATTACACTATAGAAGAAAATACAGCAAATAATATAAGAAAAACTACAATCTTTAATGACGATGGAACTAAAGAAGTTTCTTTATATGATAAAAATGACAACATCCAAAAATATGCTGCTTATTTTCAAAATGGTAACTTAGCTTCTTATTTAGAAACCCTACCAGATGGCACTAAAACACTAATGAATTATGATAAAAACGGAAACTTAATAAATATATCATAATGAATTAAGGTAAATATCTCAAAAATTCTCTTGCAGTATATTCAGGACTTCTTGCGTACATAATAGAATCAGTAACTGCAATTTTTTCAACATCGTTTTGAACAATTTCATTCAAATTTGATATATTGATTTCACCTGTAATAAATACAGGTATATCAATATTTTTGTTCACCCAGCGAACATCTGCCATATCTATAGATTCGCTAACTTTTGCCGGATTTGTATAAACAGGTCCAAAAAGAACATAATCAGCACCTTCATTTACTGCTTCAATAACCTCATCGGTAGTTATACAAGATTTTCCGATAACAGCATTCTGACCCAAAAGTTCTCTGGCATCTTCCAGACTAATATCATTTTGTCCCAATAAAACCCCATCAGCCTCAACGATATTTGCAATATCTATTCTGTCATTAACAACAAAGGTTGCCCCATACTCATCACATAAAGTTCTAATTTTATGCGCAACTTCAACTTTTACGCAATCAGGAAGCTCTTTTTCACGGTACAAAACTATATCTACTCCACCTTGCAAAGCTGAAGCAATAGCATCCAAGAAATCGTCCTTTGATAAAAATTTGTCAGAATTGGTTATCAAAAATAATTTCTTTTTTTCAAGTTTTAATAAATTGAATTGTTCTTTTAACTTGCTCCACATAAAATTAAACCCCGCTAAAACAATCTTAGCATAAAAATATTTCGCAAAAAATAATTAAAAGCATGACTATATTGAAAAAAAGAGGGGTTTATAGTAGAATAACAGGTGATAGAAAAAGGAGAAAGTTATGGCTCAACAATTTAACCCTCAAGGTATGAATCCACAAAATATAAAAAAACGTTATGCAGTTTTAGTATTTATCAAAGGTTCAACTGCACCGCTAGTTTTATATGTAAAAGAGGCACAGGCTTTATACCAAGAATTAGTTGAAAAAATGCAAGCTCCAAACGCAACTTTGATTGAAAAAGATACAGATGGACCATTGAAAAAAGTTTGTTTCTTATCAAATCAAATTGCAGCACTAGCAATTCAAGAAGAACAATTTATGTAAAATGGAAAAAATATTATCAATAGAAGATTTAGAAAATGCTGAAAACAAAACACTATATTGTACTTTCGATGAAAAAATTGAAGGTATAGATTGTGTTACCCCAATTCATGCAGATTTGACAGCAAGATCACTAGGTGAATTTATAGAAATTTCAGGACACGTTACAGGAACAGTAACTTTAGAATGTGACTTGTGTTTGGAAAAATTTGAACATAAACTTGATTTTGATATTGATGAATTATATTCAAAACACTCTCTATTAGGGGATTACGAGGAATCAGGTCAAGAGTTCGAGATCAAAGATGGACAATTTGTAACAGATTTGAATGGTGCAAAAGAAATTGATATTTATGACTTATTGTATCAATCTGTAATATTAAGTTTTCCAAATAAAAAAGTTTGTGGTATTAATTGTAAAGGAAAGGATTTTCTTTCTGAAGAAAATATACCCGACCCAAGACTGGATGTCTTTAAAAATATCCAAATTAACCCAAAAAATTAGTTAGTACAGAAAATAAAAAAGGAAAGACAAAAATGGCAGTACCTAAGAAAAGAACAGGACATTCCGCTCAAGGTAGCAGAAGAGCTAATTGGAAAGCTACTAAGCCAGCTACAACAAAATGTCCTAATTGCGGAGAAACAGTTTTAACACACACAGTATGTACAGCATGTGGCACTTATAAAGGCCAACCTGTAAAATTAGCTGATAAAGCAGCTGCAGCAGAAGCTCCAGCAAAAAAAGCTACAAAAAAATCAACTAAAAAAGCTGCTCCAAAAGCAGAAGAAACAAAAGTTGAAGAAGTTAAAGCTGAAGAAACTGTTGAAAAAACAGAAGAATAATTTTAAATAATCCAAGAAGCGACAAGAAATTGCCGCTTCTTGGTCATTAAAATCATTGAAGGACTTTGGAGAGAGAAAATAATGGCAAGAATAGCAATAGACGCAATGGGTGGAGATTACGCACCAAAAGCTATCGTAGAAGGTGCTTTATGGGCAGCACAAGAGTATGGTGTTGGCCTTGAACTTGTTGGTAGACAAGAAGAAATTCAAGCTGAGCTTGATATAATTAAAAATACCGGTTATTTCTTGTCAGATTGCGGAACAAAAGGACACAAAAGAAAAATTAAAATTGATTTGGATAAAATTGATTACACAATTACTCATGCTTCAGAAGTTATAGGCATGGGCGAAGCAGTTGGTCAATCTATTCGTAAGAAAAAAGACTCTTCAATTGTAGCTTCAGTTAGAGCAGTAGCAGAAGGTAGATGTGAAGCTGTTGTTTCAGCAGGTTCAACAGGTGCTGCAATGGCTGCTAGTTTATTTGGGTTAGGACGTATTCACGGAGTTTCAAGACCGGCAATTGCTGTAACTTTACCAACAATGAAAGATCCTGTTGTTTTAATTGATGGTGGTGCAAATAGCGATTGTACAGCAGAAATGTTAGCTCAATTTGCCGAAATGGGTGTTGCTTATGCTAAACATATTGTTGGTATTGAAAATCCAAAAGTTGGTATTCTAAGTATTGGTGAAGAAGAAGGTAAAGGTAATACTTTAGTAAAAGAAACTTATCCTCTATTAAAAGAAATGCATGAACAAGGTCGTATTACTTTTGCTGGAAATGTTGAAGGTAAAGAATTATTCATAAATAAATGTGATGTTGTAGTATGTGATGGTTTTGCAGGAAACGTTGCATTAAAAGTTACAGAAGGCACAGCATCAATGCTATTAAAAATGATTTCATCTGAATTCAAATCAGATATTGTTGGCTGCATTATCGGTTTAATGGCAAAACCATTCTTAAGACGAATTTTGAAAAAAATTAATTGGGAAGTTTTTGGTGGTATGCTATTATTAGGAGTAAAAGGAATCTCAGTTATTGCTCACGGAAGAAGCTCAGCTTACGCAATGAAAAACGCAGTAAGAGCAGCAGTAAGAGTACTTAACAAAGATATAAACTCAAAAATTGCAGAAAATATAAATAGATAGGAAAACAAATTATGTCAAAAAATATGAAACCACTTAGAATTGCAGGTATTGGCTATAGTGTACCAAAAACTGTAATAACAAATGATGACTTAACGAAATTATACGAAACTTCTGACGAATGGATTTACACTCGTACAGGAATTAAGGAAAGAAGAGTTGTTTCAGGTAATGAAAACGCTATTGATTTAGGTGTTGAAGCATCAAAAAAAGCAATTGAAAAATCTGGTTTTAAAGCAGAAGATATAGATTGTGTAATCGCAGCAGCTTCAGCTCCACCACAATTATATCCAGCATTAGCTTGTGATATTCAAGCAAGATTGGGTATTCCAAATTATATACCTTCATTTGATTTAACAGCAGCTTGTACTGGTTTAATTTATGCCCTACAAGTAGCAAGAGGTTTAATTGGTGCAGGTTTATACAAAAATATTTTAATTGTTGCAGCAGATAATAATTCACGTTTAGTAGATTGGGCAGATAGAGGAACATCAATTTTATTTGGCGACGGTGCTGGTGCAATGGTTGTTACTGAAGCTGAAGATGGTATTGATGATGTTTTATCATTAGATATCAGATCAGATGGTGAAATTGGTCAATATATTTACATGAATATGCCTGGTAAAAATTGTCCTCTAGTTGAACAATCAGATGAAGTTGATTCAAAAATCCATATGACAGGACGTGATGTATATAAATTTGTTGTAAGTACATTACCAAAATATGTAGACTTGGCAATAGAAGAAGCTGGTATGACAGCTGATGATATTGATTACTTAATTCCACACCAAGCTAACCAAAGAATTATTGAAGCTTTACAACAAAGACTTGGATATGCTGATGAAAAAGTTATTTCAAATATTAAATATTACGGAAATACTTCAGCAGCATCTATTCCAATTGCTCTAGTTGAAGGCGTTGAAAAAGGTACTGTAAAACTTGGTTCAACAGCAATTCTTTGCGGATTTGGAGCAGGTATGACATGGGGTGCTGCAGTTGTTAGACTTCGTGAAGGAATTTGCTAAATAAATCTAAAAGTTTAATATTATAAAAGTAAAAAACAGATATAAATTTATATCTGTTTTTTGCTTTATTTGGGTATTTATAGTATAATTTGTATAATAATTTTATAAAGAGAGAAATTTAGTAGGGAGTATAAATATGACAAAAAAAATCGCATTTATTTTTCCTGGCCAAGGAGCACAATCTGTTGGAATGGGAAAAGATTTGTATGAAAATTTTGAAGCAGCAAAAAAAGTTTTTGATACTGCAAATGAAATTTTAGGAAAAGATATAAAAACATTATGTTTTGAAGGTCCTGAAGAAGATTTAAAACAAACAGTAAACACTCAACCTTGTATTGTTACAATGTCAATTGCAGCATTAGAAGCATTCAAAACTCAATTGAACATAACACCAAACTTTACAGCTGGTCACAGCTTAGGTGAATATTGTGCAATGTACGCATCAGGAGTAATGGATCTTGAAACAACATTAAAAGCTATCCAAAAAAGAGCTGATTTAATGGGTGCAACTAAAGGTGGTGCTATGGCTGCTATTTTAAATGCACCGGCAGGAAGTATTGAAGAAGCTTTAAAAGAAGCATCAAGCGTTGGTTACGTTGACGTTGCAAACTACAATTCACCAGCACAAATCGTTATTACCGGTGATGAAGCTGCAGTAGCTAAAGTAGGCGAATTAGCAACAGCAGCTGGTGCTAAAAGAGTCGTTCCATTAGCAGTTTCAGGTGCTTTCCACTCAAAATATATGGAAAAAGCTGGCCATCAATTTGCAGAATTTGTTTCTGATTTAGATTTAGACAATACTGCAATCCCAGTTGTTACAAATGTTGATGCTTCAGAAACTATTGCTGCAGCTGATTTTAAAGACAAAATGCCACGTCAAATCTATTCTTCAGTTCATTGGACTCAAACAATTGAAAATATGATTTCAAATGGCGTTGATACATTTGTTGAAATCGGACCTGGCAAAGTTTTAGCTGGATTAAACAAAAAAATTAATGCTGAAGTAAAAACTTATAACATTTATGATAAAGCATCTTTAGAAGCAACTATTGAAGCTTTAAAATAAAATTATAATAGGAATAGAAAAATAGGAGAAAAAATTATGACAGATAAAAAAGTAGCTTTAGTAACAGGTGGTTCTCGCGGTATTGGTAAAGCTTGTGCCATCGAATTAGCAAAAGCAGGTTGCGATGTTGTTATCAACTACGCAGGTAACTCTGAAGCTGCAGAAAAAACAGTTGAAGAATTAAAAGCATTAGGTTCAAATGCATCTAGCTATAAATTTGATGTTTCAAATCAAGCAGAAGTAGATGAAGCTATTGCAAAAATCATAGAAAAATACGGAAGAATTGATATTTTATTAAACAATGCAGGTATCACTCGTGATGATTTATTCATCAGAATGGATGCAGACAAATGGAATGCTGTTATTAATACAAACTTAAATAGTGCATTCTATGTTTCTAAACCTGTTGTAAAATTGATGATGAAACAAAGAAGTGGCGCTATTATTAATACATCTTCAGTGGTTGGTCTATACGGAAACCCAGGCCAAGCTAACTACTCAGCTGCTAAAGCTGGTTTAATCGGTTTCACAAAATCATTAGCAAAAGAACTTGGTTCTCGTGGTATCAGAGTAAACGCAGTATGCCCAGGTTTTATCGCAACTGATATGACAAAAGATTTACCAAATATCGATGAATACTTAAAAGCTATTGCTCTAAGAAGATTAGGTGAAGCTGAAGATATCGCTAAAGCCGTAAAATTCTTAGCTTTAGATGCTGATTACATTACAGGTCAAGCTTTAGAAGTTGACGGCGGAATGTTAATATAGTTGGTAAAGATTTATAACAAAACTATTTCGGTTTTGTAAATTTCTTGCAAAAAACTATTCAGCAGTTTATAATGTAGCAAGAAAAGTATTAGTAATACAAATTAATAATGAGGAAAAAAGAAGATGAGTACATTAGAAACAGTAAAAAAAGTTGTAGTAGATCAATTAAGTGTTGATGAAAAATTAGTTACACCTGAAGCTCGTTTCACAGATGACTTAGGTGCTGATTCATTAGACACAGTTGAATTAGTTATGGCTTTAGAAGAAGAATTCAAATGCGAAATTCCTGATGAAGACGCAGAAAAAATTCAAACAGTTCAAGATGCAGTTAATTACATTGACAGCAAATTAGGTAAGTAATTATCTCACTATTTGAATTTTGAATTATTCAAACTGGATTTTTATATTTGCGAGAGTGAGATATTTTATATTTCATTCTCGCATTATTTATTATAAAGGGGATATCTTAAATGGATAAAAGAAGAGTAGTTATTACAGGATTGGGAGCTGTTACACCATTTGGCGTTGGAGTAGATAAATTCTGGGAAAGCTTAAAAGAAGGTAAAAGTGGCATTGCAACTTCTACAGCAATTGATATTGACAAACACGTTGTAAAAATTTCTGGTGAAGTTAAAGACTTTAATCCTGAAGATTATATGGATCCTAAAAAAGCTAAAAAATTGGATAGATTTACTCAATTTGCAATGGTAGCAGCTGATGAAGCAATTAAGGATGCAAAATTAGAAGGTGCAGATATTGACCCATATAGAATTGGTGTTATTGTTAGTTCTGCAGCTGGTGGATTCAAGACATTTGAAGAAAACCATATTAGAATTATTGAAAAAGGACCAAATAAATGTTCACCATTTACAGTTCCAATGATGATTGTAAATATGCCATCTGGTAATATTTCAATGAAATACGGCTTTAAAGGTATAAATAAAGTTGTAGTATCAGCTTGTGCAACAGGTTCACACTCAATTGGTGATGCATTCCGTTCAATTCAATACGGTGATGCAGATGTAATGGTTGCAGGTGGTGCAGAAGCAACAATTTGTGATGTTGGTGTTGGTGCATTCTCTGCAGCAAGAACATTATCTAAACGTAACGATGAACCTCAAAGAGCATCTCGTCCTTACGACAAAGACAGAGATGGTTTCGTTATGTCAGAAGGTTCTGGTGTTCTTGTTTTAGAAGAATATGAACACGCTAAAAAACGTGGTGCTAAAATTTATGCAGAAATCGTTGGATATGGTCAAACAGCTGATGCTTATGACGTTGTAGCTCCAGCTCCAGATGGTGCAGGCGCAATTAAAGCAATGGAATTTGCTCTAAAAGATGCTGGTTTAAAACCAACTGAAATCCAATATATTAATACTCACGGTACAAGTACAGGATTAGGTGACAAAGCTGAATCTCATGCAGTTGCTAAAGTATTTGGCGATAGAAAAGTAAACCCTGATTTATTTGTAACTTCAACTAAGAGTATGCACGGTCATATGTTAGGTGCAACAGGTGCTGCTGAAGCAATTGTTTGTATCAAAGCAATTAATGAAAATATTGTTCCTCCAACTATTAACCTTGATAACCAAGATGAAGAAGTTGCTGATTTGAATTATGTTCCATATAAAGCTGTTAAAGCAGAACTTCACGCAGCTTTATCTAATTCATTTGGTTTCGGTGGACAAAATGCTTCATTAATCTTTAAAGAAGTTGAATAATTAAGTAAATCAAATTTCTTTATAATAAAAAACTCTGTAATATATTTGCAGAGTTTTTTTTCGTAAATTTTTTCAACTATATGAACAATAATATTAGCAAATTGAAAAATTTTCTGTTTTAATAACTAATATGAATAGTATAAATACATCATTCCGTCAAAATATATCATTATTTACAAACTGGATAGATTCAACACCTATACCAGATGTAATAGATACTGTGACGTACGATTTATACGAAGATAGTAATCCTTTTAGGAATAAATTCACAAAAGAACAAATACCGAATACCCAATTAAGACATACTGTAAATACTACAACAAAAATTGGGGCTGAAATGTTTTCAATATTCACCAATCCATATTACTTAACTCACAAAATTATTCATTTACCAGCAATGTATAATCACGTTGTAGGTGCCTATAAAAAATTCTCAATAAATCCAACAGAAAACTCATAAAAAAGACCGATATTAATATCGGTCTTTTTTATTTTAAGAAACTACACTTAAAAAATTATAACAACTCTTTTAAGTAATTAGGAAGAGCAAATCTAGCATTATGATACTCTTTATTATAGATTTTACAAGTTGGAATAATTTCTGCTGCGCGTTCTTCGTTAAAGTATTCCAAAGGTTTAACATCAACTGAACAAAAAGCCCAAGCCCAATATCCGCCTGGATATGTTGGAATATTTGAAGTATAAGTTGCAACTGTTGGGAATACTTTTTTCAAAAGATTATACATTTTTTTAATTTCTTCTTTATTTACAAAAGGTGATTCAGACTGAGCTGCAACAATACCACCTTTTTTCAAAGAATTTTTAACATTAGTATAAAATTCTTCTGTAAATAAGCCTTCACCAGGACCCATTGGATCTGTTGAGTCAATTAAAATAATATCAAATTCATCTTTTTTATCTTTAATATATTCAATAGCATCTTGTACTAAAATTTCAACTTTAGGATTATCTAATTCACAAGCAATGGTAGGTAAATATTTTTTACAAGCTTCAATAACCATACCATCGATTTCACATAATACAGCTCTTTCAACTGATTTATGTTTTAAAACTTCACGGATAGTACCTCCATCACCACCACCAATTACTAAAACTGATTTTGGATTTGGATGTTGCATCATTGGAACGTGAGCTATCATTTCATGGTAATGATATTCATCACCTTCAGTTGTCATCATCAAATCATCAAGAGTTAAAACTCTTCCAAGTTGTGAATCTGTTTCAAAAACTTCAACTTTTTGAAATGGAGAATTATCTGAAAATAAAACTTTTCCAGCTTTAATTGAAATTCCAAACCCACCAGGTGTAATTTCATGATAATAACCGTTTTCTATACCATTTTTCATTCTTTTCTTAATCCTTTCCTTTTATCCAAAACAAAAGTTACGTAAAAAATACGTAACCTAATGCTATCATATAAAAAAATCTTTTCAAATATAAATTTCTTTTTTATTCAGGAATTTCTATACCCTTGTTAAATACTCTTAAACTTTTTTCATAAAGTGCTTTATCTAATATAGGAAAACCAGTAATACCAACATCATATAATTTATCACCAATTTGAAATTTTGGAACACCATCAACAATTTTTTCAGTCGCTGTTACATAAGTACCATTTAATTCCATATGATGAACACGACCATCTTCCCAATTTGAAATCAGTGACTTAAAATTATTTAAATCATTTTCTATCATTTTAATACTTTGCTTATTTGCCATGTCTTCTGCAAAAGCTATCTTTTCAGGACCAGAAGGCATACTTGATAATTTCTTACGCGCATCAGCATAAGACCAAGATTCATCTACAGAGCCTCCGTGTTTCTTAACATAATCTTGCAAAGCTCGAACATATTTATGATTTTCAAAATAAGTTTGAGATTGTTCCTTTGTGAATGTCTTCATCTGAGGACTAGGTTCCGAAGCGGAAGTATTCTCAGTAGCAGAAATATCAATTTTACCCAAATCATCAGTTAATTTTTGAATTACAACCTTAGCTCTTTTTTGTAATTCCTCTTGTGATATTTTACCATCTGAAGATACACCATCTAAGGAACTAAAGCTATTATCTATTAATTGTTGAACTTGTGCTCTATTAGCATCCGTTATTCCAAAACCTGCTTTAGAAAGCATATTATTAATATATTGATTATATTCTTTTTGATCTATTTGATTATCTTTTTTAATTGTATCTGCATCTCGCATAATAGAAGCTAAGTCTTCTTCATCAGTTGTAGCTAACATCGCATTAGCTTCTTTTGTTTCTTCGGCTAATAATTCTCCGTCTTTAGTTCGAATTTCTAATTGTCCATCAGGTGAATATGTAACTTCAAAATCATCACCATATACCTTCTGTAATTCTTGTCTTAATTCTTTTGCTTCTTTTGTTACCCTCTTTGCAACAACATCAACATTATTTAATTCACCAGCAGTATAAGTCACTTTATCCTCAATTGATGAGCTGATTTCGAATTTTGGAACATTGATCTCGGCGTTTGCATAAAAATATTTATTACCTTTATACTGACCTGTTTTCATTGTATGTACCTGATCAGAATTTGCTTCTAACAATTCTTTTTTTGCAGCTGTTAACTGTTCAGGAGTAGGATTTTCTATACCTTGATTTTTTAACATATCAGTTGCAATTTGAGTTATAGTTTGACCTTTTTGTACAGTATACTTTTCAGGGGCATCAAACTGATTTCCTTGAATTGTATTACCTTCTGCATCTGTATATTTTACATCTACATCTCCAGCAGCATTTGTGATTTCAATTTTAATATTACCTTTATCATCATAAGCATATTTAATATTAACTTCTGTAGGCAACCCTTTATTTCTTGTCTCAGATAAAGGTCTATTATTTTGCATATCTTCCTCTGATCCATAGTGAATCTCACTGGTATAAGACTTGCCATCAGCATCTGTACCTTTTCCAGTAACAATTATTGAAGATAATTCATTTTGCCCATTAGTAATGTTATATTCTCGCGCTACAGTATATCCATCTTTATATTCAAATTTGGTTTGAACTTCTTGATTATCCTTTAATTCAGTTGTTTCAACAATTTGACCGGATGAATTTTTTATCGTTGTTTTATTCCCATCTGGAGAATGCTCGATAACAGAACCATCAGGATTTGTAATTTTATACGGAGTTGAATCAGAAGATGATTTATACAATTTAGTTGTACCATCTTGACTGATTACAGCTCTAGAACCATTTTTATTATCAATTATTGTATTACCATCCGGATCAATTGTTGTTGTACTACCATCTTGATTTTTTGTTGTGGTATAAGTATAAGAATGTTCATTTGAAAAACCTTTGTAAACATGTGTGGTTGTATTACCACTCACTTCTGTATATTCTGAAACCCCTTTATCAAAGGCTGCTTGTTGATCAGCTAATTTAGACAAAGCATCAAATGCAGCTTTATTATTGTCCCCAAATAAAGTCTTAATTTCACGTTGTGAAATAATATTATTACCGCCTGCCAGAGATTGCAAATTCTTTTTCATTACAATGGCTTCATCATTATCAATTTTGCCATCTTTATTTTTGTCATACATATCAAACAAAGCCTTATTCTGCTCTGTTTTTTGTAAACCTTTAAGATTATCTAGGTTAATGGTTTGCCCATCTTTCCCTTTTAATTTTAATTGTGAAGGAAGATTATTTTTGCCAACGCCATCTACCATGTACATATCTCCTTGGGGTATTAATACATGTTTGTAATCGACAATAATATATTAAACTTTAATAAATAAGGAAAAACGTAACAAAGATTAATAATTATGACTTGCTACCCATTACATGTATATGTAAATGGAAAACTTCTTGACCAGCTTCTTTACCAGTATTAATCTGTGTTTTATAAGCTTTTAAACCAACTTTTTTAGTCACATCTTTTACTGTTTGTAATAATTCTGCCATTAAATTTTTATCTTCTAATTCATTTAAAGATGCAATATGTTGTTTTGGACAAACTAACATATGAATAGGAGCTTTTGGATTAATGTCATTAAACACAACCGTATTTTCTGTTTCATAAACAAACTCTGTTCCAAAATCACCACGAATAATTTTACAAAAAATACAATCTTCTGTCATAACTTTATCTCCTATCTTAATTTTTTAGCTAAAGATAATCCCGCAGGAAGCGGTAATACTACATTTTCATAATTCGGATTTGCATTTATATCATCAATAAATGGTTGAACTTTTTTCGCATGAGATAAAACATTATCACAAGCTAAATATCCTCCAACATTCAAATGTGGTTCTATTAAATGAAAGAATTTAATATACTGAGATTTATTAGCATCTACAAATGCAAAATCTATTTTAAAATCTTCAGGCAAATACTCTAAAATTGTTGCAGCATCACCTTTTTTAGTTTCAATAATATCTAAAACTCCGCATTTAGCAAAATTTTCTTTCGCAACATCAAGTCTTTTATCATAAAACTCTATGGTTGTTAATTTTCCACCAGTTTTTTTCAAAGCTTTGCCAATCCATATTCCGGAATAACCGTTAGAAGTTCCAACTTCAACAACACTTTTTGCATTAGAATCAACAATAAAATTATACAAAAATTCAGCTGTTGTTCGAGAAATATTCCAAAATTCTTTTTGAGTTTTTTCTAATTCTTTTAAAACTTCTTGAGTTGTATTATCAAAAGTATCAATTATCATTTTATAGTTTTAACCTTATCTGTTACTACTATCGCACGTACAGGAACATCTAGAGGACTTGTTTTCACAATTTCTTTTGACACCGTATCCACCACAGAATACAAACCTGCACGAGCATTTGTAATCATAATCATTTCCGAATTATCAATTGGAGTTATATTTGTTGCAAAAGCATTTGTATTCAAGAAAAGTTTATCTGTTATAACATCTTCCTGAGTATTTAAAACTTCTAACAAATTATCTTGTGCACCCAAAATAAATAATTCACCATTATGAGCATACATATCAACAGGTTTTTCACAAACTTCCATTTCAGCCATCAGACCTAAAGTTTCGTAATCAACAATAGCCAACCTGTTTTGTGTTCTGCTGATTAAATATATTTTTCCATTTACATAAGCTATTTTAGAAATATTTGGAAAACTTCCTATATTTTTCAACAAATAGTTATTATCCATTTCAATAGCCCAAACGTTGTTTGTATTTCTATCTACATAAAACAATTTTGTACCATCTTCTGATAATGTAAGTTTTTCACATTTACCATTGATTTTTAATTGTTTTTTTAAAGTCATAGTTTCCAAACTAAAGATATAAATACTAGAATTTGAACCTGAAGAAATATATGCTATCTTTTTATCTTTATCAATCAAAATTTGCTCAGGACAAATTTCAAAATGAACTTCTTTAATAACTTTTTCATCCATCAAAGAAATAATATTCATAGTTTTAGAATCAAAATAAGTTACTAAAAGAAATTCACCGTTATAACTTTTAATATCATTGATAACGTGTTCTTGAGCTAATGAATATTCAGGAACTTTACTATTAGAACTTATAACTTGAATATTTTTATTAGAACCTGTTGAGATATAAAAAGTTTTATTATTTAACTGCGCAATAGGTATAGTATATTTTTTTCCCTTATTACGAGAGTTATTAATTTTTAAACCTGTATCTTGAACAACAGAAACATCAATATTACCAATAATACCCTTTAAAGTTTCCGGAATAACAAGACCTTTTGGTAATAGAATATCTTGTGGTAACAAACCTGATTGAATTTCATCAGGAGGATTTAGCATATTAATAACTGTTTTTTTACCATTTGTATTAATAACTTTCAATAATGAATAATTATTATTCAAAATAACCATATCAGGTTTTTGTTTCAAAGTTTCATTAGCAGGATAAGTTGTTTTTATATTGACTTCCTGAACTTTCTCAACTTTTGCAGGAAAAATTGGTAAATACATAGTGTTATCAGGTAACAAAATAGCACCATCAAAACGAAAGTTCGTATTTGGAAATGTTTTATTAACAAAATCTTGGACTTCTTGAGGCACCTGAGCCGCAAAAGTTGCACCAGATGTCAATAAACATACCATCAAAGTCAATAATAATTTACGCATATTATTTAAAAACTCCCTTTACTTTGGACATAATTGATTTTTGAGGTTTTTTACCGGTTTGTAATTCATACAATTTTTGGTAAAGCATTTTTTCCTCATCATTCAAGCGAGTTGGAATTTTAACTTTTAAAACAACAACGTGATCTCCTCTTTGAGATGGGCGTGTAATAATCGGAATTCCAGCTCCCTTAATTTTTACAAAATTTCCATGTTGTGTACCGGCAGGAATTTGAACTTGTTTATCTCCATCAAGAGTTTTTATGGTAACAGTATCACCCATAACTGCTTGAGCAGGAGAAATATCTAATTCAGTGAAAACATTTATACCATCACGTTTATAATAATCAGATGGTTCAACATGAACTACAACGAACAAATCGCCATTTGGACCGCCGTTTATACCGCAATCACCTTCTCCTGAAACTCTGATTTTTGACATATTGTCAACACCGGCAGGAATTTTTATTTCAATTTTCTTTTCTTTTGTAATTTGTCCTTGTCCTTGGCAAGTTTTACAAGGTTTATCTATAACTTGACCAGAACCTTTACAATGCGGACAAGTAGTAATTTGTGCAAAATTACCTAATGGAGTACGAGTAACAGTTTTAACTTGACCAGAACCTCCACAGTGAGGACAAGTCTTTTTCTGAGTACCAGTTTCTGCACCTGTACCGTGACAATCCGGACAAACCTCTTGATGATCAAACTTAATTTCTTTGTTAATACCAAAAGCTGCATCTTCAAATTTTAATTTGATGTCATATCTTAAATCATCACCACGTTGAGGAGCATTAGGATCGACACCTCCGCCAAATCCAAAACCTCCAAATCCACCAAAGAAGCTTTCAAAAATATCATTGATATCTCCGAAACCTCCTGCAAATGGACCTCCAGTGTCAAATCCTGCATTTTTTAAACCGTCTTCACCATATCTATCGTAAGTTGCTCTTTTATTATCATCTGATAATGTTTCATAAGCCTTACCTAATTCTTTAAACTTTTCCTCCGCATCTGGGGCTTTATTTACATCAGGGTGCAATAGACGAGCTTTCTTTCTAAAAGCCGATTTAATTTCGTCTTTTGTTGCGTCCTTCGACACCCCTAATATTTCATAATAATCTGCCATTGTTTTTCTTATACTTCCTTAACCTTCTACTTGTTTAAAGCTTCGTATCCTCCCCGAAACACTTTAAACATTATAAATTATCTATTCAGCTGTAGCAACATTTACCAAAGTAGGTCTTAAAACTTTATCACCAACTTTGTAACCTTTTTGCAACTCTGTAATTACAGTATGTTCAGGATGTTCGCTAGTTGGAGTTTGCATAACCGCTTCGTGGAAATTAGGATCAAACTCTTCACCTACAGCTTTTATTTCTTCTAAACCTAATTTTGTTAATGATTCAACAACTTGTTTGTGTACAAGATTGAAACTTTCTTTAACTTTCACACAATCTTCTACACCTTCAAGAGCTTTTTCACCGCGTTCAAAATTATCAAGAACTTCTAGCAATTTTTTCAAAGCTGATTCGGTACCATATTTGATTAAACTTTCGCGTTCTTGTTCTTGACGTTTTCTATAATTATCAAAATCTGCAGCAAGACGAATATATTGTTGATTTAATTTATCATATTCTTCTTGAAGTTTAGCTAATTCTTCATTTTTAGCTTCTTTTGAATCTTTAGAATCGTCAGTTTCAGCTTCAGATTCTGCTTCATTTTTAATATCTATATTTTCATCTTTAATCACGTCGTCATTCTTAAACGGATTTGAACTTTTATCTGTCATAATATTTCCCTTCACAACATTATTATATACATACATTATAAAGTATGAAAGTAAATTCACAAGTTAAATTTATTTTTTTTTAATAATTGGGAGATGGATTTATATAGAACTAAACATAAAATATGTTATAGATAATTAAAAGTTTTAATATTAACTAAATATTCAAGGAAGGTTCGGAAACGCAGTTTCTGATAACTCGT
>CAJMPQ010000020.1 GCA_905215335.1 uncultured bacterium
TATAAAATACCATATCCTTTTCCACAACCTTCGGAACTGCAACTTCCTTTCCGGCTGATGAATTCGGTGGAGAAATATAAAGGGAAAACTATTTTATATGGTTTAGGTAATTTTATTTTCCCTGCGAATTTTATGGGAAAAGTTTTTCCGTATAATATGGGTGCGGAATTGAAATTTGATTTATTAGAAAATGGAGATGTTTCTTCTAAGATTCGAGTATATCCTTTGTTTATGGATAATCAATCTTTTAAACCTCAAACAAGACCATTATTTGATTATGAAATTCAGGATTTTATGGATTTGTTTTTTGAAGAGGCTGAAGAGTTGCAAAGTCAAGCTTTGGTAGAAGAAACTGATGACGGAATTTTTAGGATTGTGGTGCAGTAGATGAATAGTGCTTATATTATAGATAATTTTGATATTCAAACTTTAAAAATGCTATCAGAACAGACAGAGTATTCTTTTTCTTGTTCGATGGAAGGTGCTTTAAGTTTGGAAAAAGATTTTATTTTCCTTCCGTTAATCACTTTTACTGAAGTCGAAAGTACTTTGGAAACTGTCTTTGATAATCCTTATTGTAAGGGGGTTGTTTTTGATAGAAAGTTAATGAGAAATCAAAAATTTAGGATGATATACAGCTCATTAATGAAAAAATATGGCTCTAAGTTAGAATTTGTAGCACTTGTTCCAAATATTTATAATTTCGCGTATTCTTTAGTTTTAGAAATTTCAAAGAGTTTTAAAGGTGAAGTTATATCTGCGGTTGGAACATCAGGAACTTTTGAAACTGTAGATTTATTAAAATATTCAATGCAAGGTAAATTTCAAGTTACATCTACAATTGAAAGTTGGAATTGTTGGCAAAAAGTTTTTGAACCGTTTTTTCTAATTGAAGAAAAAACAAATTATGTATTGTTAGAAGTTATTCCAGATAAAGTTGATTTAACATCACTGGCCTCTAGAATAAGAAGAAACAATATTATTTTTACAGATTTTTCAATTTTTAATATGAATTTATATGAAAATATGGAAATTTTGTCAGATGAATTGTTGAAAATTCTATCCAATCAGAGATTTGTAAAATCGGTTTCTATTTCAGAAAATAATCAGTTGGTTGATTATATTCCAAGTTCCTTTTCAAAAATTTTGAATTTAGTAAATTTAACTGATAAATCAAGGTTAAAACTTAATCATAAATATTCATATTTAGAACCATTTTGCGAGCTGGTTTTTTCTTTTTTAGAATATAAAGATATTATTCCTAGATTTTTTGATAAGTATGAAGCAAAATCTAATTTATATAATATTTGTAAAAAAGAGGATATTGACTATTTTGTTGTTAATCCGGAGAGGGTTAATTTTAGTTCGACATTAACATCGATAAAAGAATTTTGCGAATTGTATGATGATAAACAAAAAGTTATAGTTTTCGAGTATTTCAGAAATCTAGGAAGTTATAAAGATTCTGTATATTCGGAATTTATGAAAGTTTTAGCTGATGTAAATCCATCAAATTTGATTTTGGTTAATGTAAATAGCTATAATCATTATTTCAGAAGATACAATAAATCTGCTTATGTTCAGAATATTAAATATTCTACTGATGATTTGCAATCTATAGAAAAGTTGAAATTGTTTATGGCCAATTTAAAAACTTTTAAAAATTCAGCGATTTATCTTCAATTGAACGATAATACTAAGGCTTTGATGCAGGAGGTAGATAGTGAAATTTTCAATTAGTGAAATTTTAGAAAATACTTCAGGTTATGTTTTTTATCAAAGTCCAAGTTTTGACACATCAAAAGAGTATTATTTATGTGCTGTAAATGGTATGTTAAAAGAATTTGAAAATACAATATTGGTTCCAATAAATATAGTCATAAATGGTGCACCTGTTGATACATTTGTAACTTTAGAAAAATATATAAATTCAGGTATTAGAGCTTTTGTGTTTGATGAAACACATTTTTATAAAGACGATAAAATCTTAGATCTTATCGCTCAAAATAAAGATAATATTGATTTAATTATTATGGTGCCAGATACATTGCAAGCAATTTTTGATATGGCACATTATACACGAGTTCATAAGATTTCAGCGAATACAAAATATATTGCAGTAACCGGTTCTATTGGTAAAACTACAACTACAGAAATGTTGTATGGAATTTTAAATCAAAATAATACTGTGTATCGTGGTGAACCTGGCGCAAATATAAAATTGAGAGTAGCGCATAAGTTTTTGGAAGTAGAACCGGATGTAGATTATTTTTTGTTTGAATGTAGTGGACAGGGTAGAGGTTATTTAAAATTCTTTTCTGAGTTGTTAATGCCGGATTTAGCAGTGGTTACAAAGATTGCTAATGAAAATCTTGGTGAATATTTAACTTTAAAAAATTTGGCTAAAGAAAAAATTACATTATTATCAGCTATGAGTGAAGATTCTGTGGCTGTTGTTAATGGTGATTGTTTGTTACAAGAAGTTGCAGAAAATTATATTTGTAAGAAAATCTTTATAAAAGATGGTAGCTATGAATTATTAAAATCTGATAAAGATGGTTCTGAATTTATTTATAAAGATGAAAAATATTTTATTCCGGTAACTGGTATTCATCAAATTGATAATGCCGTAAAAGTTATTGAAGCTGCCTTAAATTTGGGCTTCTCAGCTGAAAGTATTCGAGCTGGATTGTTGAAGTATCAGGCAATTGGTAATCGTTGGGTTGTTGATGAATTTCCGAACGGGGCTGTATTGATAACTGATTGTCCAAATAATCCAAGTTATGATACTTTAATTGCGAATATAAAGTCTTTTATGGAATTATATAAAGATGCACCATATAAGCGTTTAGTTATTACAAGAATTAAAGCTTTAGGTGTGTATGAGCAGCAAACATATTTAAAAATAGCAAAATATATAGTGTCTTTGCCAATAGATGAACTTGTTTGTATTGGTAGTGAGATTACGTCAATATATGAATATGTTAAGGAGCATTCTAGTATAAAAACATTGTTCTTTGATAAGCCTGAAAAGATTGATGAAAAAGATAAGTTTATATCTTACTTAATGAGTACTATGAATTTTGAACAAGCGACATTGTTAAAAGGACAACGAAAAGATGGAACGATAGGTTATGGTGGTGTTAAAGATGTCCTTAGAAAATATTTAAAATAAATTATTAACACATTGTTATACATTAGCCATAATTTACTATTTGTTGTATAATTTTTTTAAGATTATGTATAAGGAGAGAACCATGGGATATAAAATTTTATCAAAAAAAGAAATTTGTCCTAATCAATATGAAATTTCTATCGATGCACCTTATGTAGTTAGAAATGCTCAAGCTGGACAGTTTATTATATTTAGAGTTGAAGAAGAAGGAGAAAGAGTTCCTTTAACTATTGCTGATGTTGATAAAGAAAATGGTATTTTAACATTAGTATTTATGGCAGTTGGTTATTCAACAAAAAAACTTGCACAATTAGAAGTTGGTGACGAATTGGTTGACTTAGTTGGACCTTTGGGTAAACCAACACATATTAAAAAATATGGTACAGCAGTTTGTGTTGCAGGTGGTTATGGTGCAGCTCCATGCTATTTGATTTCTAAAGCATTAAAAGAAGCTGGTAACAAGGTTTATATGATTGCTGGTGCTAGAACAAAAGATTTATTATTCTGGGAAGATAAAATGAAAGAAGCTTGTACAGAATTATTCTTAACTACAGATGATGGATCTTATGGAATTAAAGGTTTTGGTACAACAGTATTAAAAGATCTAATGGAAAAAGAAAAAATTGATTATGTTATTGCAGTAGGCCCAATGCCAATGATGAGAGCTGTTGCAGATTTAACTAGAGATAAAGGTATTTATACAGAAGCAAGTATGAACCCTATTATGGTTGATGGTACAGGTATGTGTGGAGCATGTCGTGTTACTGTTGGAGGCGAAACTAAATTCGCTTGTGTTGATGGTCCTGATTTTGATGCTCATAAAATTGATTTTGATGAAGTTATCAATAGAACTAGAATTTATAAAGATCAAGAACGTAAACGCAGTGAAAATTGTAATTTATTAAAACAAGCTGAGAAAGTATAGGAGAGAGTATTTATGGGTAGAAATGATATTCCTGTTTGTCCATTAGTAAGTATCGGTTCTGGTATCGATATGGTTTGCAGTCAAACAAAATGTGCTTGGTATGTACCTAGTGTTCAAAAATGTTCAATGTACTTGCTTGCATATAATGCCCTATTGGATGCTAACCAAAAGCAGAAGGCAAAACAACAAGCTAAATAGTATAATTAATTTGTTATGATTAAAATTGCATTATGTATAAAACAAGTTCCTGACACTTCAGATATTAAGTGGACAGAACATAATACTATACAAAGAGAAGGGGTTGAAAGTATCATCAATCCTTTCGACGTATATGCGACTGAACTTGCATTGAAATTGAAATCAGAATTAAATGATGTAAAAATAACTGTTTTTACAATGGGGCCTAATCAGGCAAGTGATATGTTACGTAAGGTGCTTGCTATCGGTTGTGATGATGCTGTATTGATTTCTGATAAAAAGTTTGCTGGGGCGGATACTTATGCTACCGGGTTAACTTTGTCAAGAGCAATAAGAACGGAACTTCCTGATTTCGATTTAATTGTGTGCGGTCAATTTGCCGTAGATGGTGACACTGCACAAACAGGTCCGAATATTGCAAGTTTTTTGGATATTCCACAAGTTACTTATGTGAAAGATTTTATAAGTTGTGAAAATAAAATCTTAAGATTAACTAGAGAATTAGAAGATGGTATAGAAACTGTAGAAACAACGTTGCCTGCAGTGGTTTGTGTATTACAAAATACACACGAACCTAGACGTCCGCTTATAAATGGCATTAAAGAAGCATATAAAAAAGAAATAAAAGTTTGCTCTATGAATGATATAGGTCTTTCTGCTGAAAAAGTTGGAATAAAAGGTTCTCCAACTTATGTTAGTAAAGCTTTTAGACATTTACCAACTCATAATGCTCAAAAATTTAAAATGAATGTTGATGATAGTGTTGAATTATTGCAAAATAAGCTTCAAGAGTTAGGAGTTATATCAAATGGATAAAGAATTTTCAGGAATATTGGTATATGCTCAGGTAACTAGAGAAAATTATATTCATACAGTTTTTTACGAACTTTTATCAAAGGCAAAAGTCTTGTCTGCTAAATTAGGTAAGGTTCCTATTTCAGCAGTGATTTTTGTAGCTCCTAATATGATTGATGATTATAAAGAATCTTTTCAAAATATGGGAGTAGATAAAGTTTATTATTTTGAAGATGAAGCTTTTAAAAATTATTCAACAGAATATTATTCTAAACATATTGTTGAATTGGTTAATAATATAAAACCAGAAATTCTTTTAATTGGTGCTACAAATCAAGGAAGAGATTTAGCTCCAAGAGTGGCAAGTTCATTACATACAGGTTTAACAGCAGATTGTATTGAATTAGATATAAATGAAGATGGAAAACTTGCTGCAACTCGTCCAACTTTTGGCGGACAATTGATGGCAACAATTTTGTGTAAGAAATATCCTCAAATGGCGACAGTTCGACCTAATGTTTTCAAGGTTGTTATGGATGAAGATAAGAAAGATACTGAATTTATATCTTATCCAGTGCATATTTCTGAGTTAAAAAATCATGTAAGAATTTTAGATTTTAAAAAGACTGTAGAAAATGCTATTAATGATTTAGATTCTGCAGAAATAATTGTTGCTGGTGGTAAAGGTTTAAAGAATGAAAAAGGTTTTGAACTGTTAGAAAGTTTTGCAAATGCTATCGGTGGTACTGTTGCTGCAAGTCGTGGAGCTGTAGAAATGGGGTTAGTTCCATCAACAATTCAGGTTGGTCAAACCGGAAAAACGGTTCATCCAAAAGTATATATTGCTTGTGGAATTTCTGGAGCAATCCAGCATACTGTAGGAATGGAAAATTCAGATTATATAATTGCAATAAATAATGATGAAACAGCTCCTATATTTGAAATTGCTGATTGTGGTATTGTTGGAGATGTTTTTGAAATTTTACCTAAATTTTTAGAAAAATAAGTTATTATTCTTGTGTTTTTAAGCATTTATATAGGTATAGAACTTTATCTTTATCTTCTATTGCTTTGAGTAATTCTTTTTTCATTTCTTCGTATGGAATGTTGTTAAATACAAACAATTCATAGATATTTACATTAAGTGCATTTGCGATAGCTGTTAAATTTTCTGCAGTTGGGTAGTTGTTTCCGTTTTCAATTTTACTTATATTTTTTTGATCTATTCCAACAAGTTCTGCAAGTTTTTCTTGTGTGATTTTTTGTTTTTTTCTAAGTCTTTGTATATTTTGCCCTAGTGCTTGTTTTAATAACATAAAATTCCCTCTAATGTATTTATTAGAATACTTTTATAGTAAAAATTTAACCATCTACTAGGTATATATATGTTATTTTATACGTTTTAAATTGACAATAATCTATTTATAAAATATAATTATTCTAAAATTCTATATAGTAGATGGAGAATGGTTTATGAAAAAGTTTTTTGGGTTTACTTTGGCAGAAGTTCTTATAACTTTGGGAATTATTGGGATTGTTGCTGCATTTACATTGCCAACTTTAATACATGCTTATCAAGAAAAAGTTATTGTTCATTCTTTAACTGAAGTTTATTCAATATTGAATCAAGCGTATAAAATGTCTTCAGAAGATAATGGTCCAATCAGTGCTTGGGATTTAAGTTCAAATCCCGATGAGGCAAGGGCTCAAATTATTGAAAAATTTACTCCTTATATGAAAAGTTATTTAATTTGTGATAATAAAAATATAAAGTGTAGAGATCATCAAATGCCTGTTGATTTAAATGGTAAGGATACGAATTCTTCATATACTTATAATATGATATTAGGGAATACGACGAAGATAAATATTGATAATACAGGATCTCAAACTCCAGCAATATCTGTAAAGGATTGTGACGGTGGTTGTTATACTGGTATGTTTGGGAATTCAACAATGTTAAGTGCACATTTAATAATGGTAAATGTTACAGGCAGAGATAATAAACCAATGTGGGGGAAAGATTTATTTTTATTTGCTATTTTAGATAGAGGTATAATTCCTTTTGGTGTTGTTGGATGGGCAAAGACTCATAAATGTAATCCTTCAGGTTCATCCAATGCAGGATGGTGGAATGGGACTACCTGCGCCGGATATGTTTTAAGTCATAAAAATTTAAATTATTTGAAATGTGTTAGAGGGTTTAAAGGATATTGTGTAGGTAATTATAATCCGTAAAATTTATACATTCTCTTTTTATGGTAAAATATAATGTGCAATGTGTACAAAGAAATGAGGAATGTATTTATGACAAACAAGGTTGTTATCGGAGCTCAATGGGGTGATGAAGGTAAAGCAAAAATTACTGACCTTTTAGCTCAAGATGCAGATTTAATTATTAGATACCAAGGTGGATGTAATGCAGGTCATACTGTAGTTGCTCATGGAAAAACTTTTAAGTTTCACTTAATACCTTCTGGTATTTTATATAAAGGTAAAACTTGCTTAATTGGGAATGGTACAGTTATTCTTCCTGAATATTTTGAAGAAGAACTTAATGGATTAAAAGCTGAAAATATTGATGTTTCCGGCTTAAAAGTAAGTCCATTGGCTACAATAACAATGCCTTGGCATACAGAAGTTGATGGATACTCTGAAAACACAGCAACAAAAGGTAAAATCGGTACTACTAAAAAAGGTATTGGGCCAACTTATACAGATAAAATGCAAAGAATCGCTTTAAAAGTTGGAGATTTATATTCTCCGGAAGCTTTATCTGAAAAATTAGATGTAATATTACCAATAAAAAATAAGCAACTAAAAGAATTGTATAACTTAAAAACATATACTAAAGAAGAAGTTCTAGAACTATGCAAAAAATATGCAGAAATTTTCAAGCCTTATGTATGTTTTAATTGGCAAGATATACTAAGAGATGCAAAACGTTCAGGTAAAAAAGTTTTATTTGAAGGTGCTCAAGGTGTAATGCTTGATGTTGATTTTGGCACTTATCCATTTGTTACAAGTTCAAATCCAATTGGGGGCGGAGCTTGTACAGGTTCCGGATATGGACCAAAGATGATTGATGAAGTTATCGGTGTAGCTAAGGCTTATTGTACAAGAGTTGGCGAAGGTCCTTTTGTTTCAGAATTAACAGATGAAGTAGGTAAGGCTATTCAAGATATAGGACATGAATTTGGTGTAACTACAGGTCGTCCTAGACGTTGTGGATGGTTTGATGCTGTCACTATGAAATATGCGTGTTTAGTTGGAGGTTTAACATCAATTGCACTTACTAAAATTGACGTATTTGATACTTTTGATGAAATAGAAGTTTGTACAGCATATAAAGATACTCGTGATGGTAAAATTTATACATCTTATCCAACAGATGTTTATATTCATAAATATTTGGAACCGGTTTATGAAACTCATAAGGGTTGGAAACAAGATATAACAGCAATTAGAAAGTATGAAGATTTACCTGAAAATGCTAGAAAATACTTAGAAAGACTTGAAGAAATTTTAGAAACTCCGATTTCAATAGTTTCAGTAGGTCCGGATAGAGATCAAACTATCTTTAAAGCATAGTCAAAATTGTAAATCTTTCGTAAATTTTAGGCAATAAAATCTACTTATGTGTTTTTATAAATACATAGGTAGATTTTTTATGGAAATAAATAATAATTATCAAATCATAGCATCTAATATTACACCAAACAAACAGATAAAAAAGCAAAATCCAAGTTTTGCAAGTGATGTGGTTCAAAATAATCAAGTAGAAAAACTTTCTAATGTTACCCCTGATTATAATGTGACCGCTCCAATTGGATATAATTTTATTGAAGATATTAAGTTATCAGATAAAATCACTGCAAAAAGTTATAAATTAGCTAATGGACAAAAAGTTATACTTGTTCCTAAAGATGGACCAACTGTTGTAAAAACTTATGTTAATACCGGTTCTTTTAACGAACCTGATAATCTTCGTGGTATTAGTCATTATATAGAACATAATTTATTTAACGGTTCAGAAACTCTTGGCGATAAAGTGTTTTTTGATGAAGTAAATAAAATGGGTGCTAATACTAATGCTTCAACTTCTTTTTCCGTGACAGATTATTATATTCAATCAAATTTATTAGATGAAAATGATTTGGAAAATCAAATAAAATTACAAGCCGGACAAATTCAATCTCCAAAATTCCTTTTGGATAAATTAGAAAAAGAAAAGTCAATTGTAGATTCTGAAATCAATATGTATATGTCAGAAGATGCAAGTCTTGGATTTAATCAAACAATTAAAAATTTATTTAATATAAAATCAGATTCTTTAGATTTGGTTGCCGGAACAACAAATAATATTGATAATTTAACAAGAGATGATGTTGTTAATTATTTTAAAAGTAATTATTATCCAGCTAATATGGTTACCGTAATTACAGGTGAAATAAATCCAGAAGATACAATGAAACTTGTATCAAAGTATTTTACGGCTAAAAATGCGCCAGTAAATGAACGTAAATTTGAAACTTTAACACCAACCGACAAGGCTATAAGGCAAGATTTTATTTCTTCAAAAAATTTAGGAGGTAGAGCCTCTGTATTTTTAGGTTTTGTTGGCCCTGAAAATAATAATACAAAAGATAAAATTTATATGCGTGCATTATCAGTTTTGGCTGGAGGTTTAGAAAATTCAAGAACATCTGAAATAGAAAAAAAATATGGAGCTAATATAAATTTTGCTCCAGAAAGATTGAGTTCTCGTCCTGGTGATAAATCTTTATATATGGTTACTGTAGATGTAGATAATGGTAACTCTGAAATGCTATTAAAAGAACTATATGCAAAACTGGATAAATTATCAAAAACACCACCAACAGCAGACGAATTAACTTCAATTAAAAATAAAATGAAAAAAACTCATAATCTAGTTTTTGAAAATTCTTTTGCTTTAAATCACATTTTAGGGCAATCAATGTTGAATAATAATATTGATTCTGTGAAAGATTATAACAAAATTGTTGATGAGATGACAGCTGAAGATATAATGAATGTTGCAAAGAAATATGTAGATTTGAATAAAGCTGCGTTAACAATTGTACATCCGAGTGGAGTGAAAAAAGAGGAAATAAATAATATTTATGATATCGTTTCTCAAATTCCATTTACAGGATTGAATAAAAAACAACCATTGGATATGAAATCTGTTGAAGCATATAAATTACCAAATAATATGCAGGTAGTTTTAAAAGATGGCGATTCAGATAATGTGAATTTTATGATGTCGATTGATCTAAAAAAGTTGACACCTAAAAAAGCTGCAATTTCAGATGTTTTAAATTTAATGATTGATATTAGCGGTACTCAAAATAAATCAATGGAAGAATATTCAAAAAATCTTGACTTGTTAGCTTTGGGTTCAAGTATTTCAGTAGATAATTCCGGGATCGTTGTAGCTGCACATTTTCCTATTGATACAGCTGAAAAATCTTTAGCTTTGTTACAAGAAAAAGTGCAAAATGCAGATTTATCTGAAGAAAATTTCAAAAAGGCTTTACACTTAGTACGTAATCGCTATTCTGCAGTAGAGCCAAATCCATATCATAAGTTTGATAAGGTTGTATATGAAGGTACTCCAAAAGCATTTACACCAGAAGAAAAGTTAAAAAGTTTGGACGAAATAACCCTAGATGATGTTAAATCTTTTTATAATGAAATAATTGAAAAGGGTCAAGGACAAGCTGTTATTAGTGCACCAATTGCATCAAAACCTGAATTAAAACAAGTAATATTTAATTCATTAGGACAATATCCAAAATTACAAGAAAAAGATGTATCTTTGGTAAATACTTATAAACCGATTGATAAAACTCAAGTTTTAACAGCTGAAAATAAGAAAAATCAAGCAAAAATTTTACAAGGGTTTAAATTCCAACATAATGGAAATATAAAAGATAGAACTTGTATTGAATTGTTAGCGGATATTCTTGGAGGTTCTCCTTCATCTCGTTTGTTTAGTGACTTACGAGAAAAAAGACATTTAGCATATTCAGTATCATCTCATTGTGATTTTGATGATGATATTGGGGTTATGACATTAAGTATTGGTACAACTACTGAAAATAAAGAAACGGGTTTAAAAACTTATGATAATATTCAAAAGTCCATAAATGGTTTTAATGAAAATATAGAAAGACTAAAAAACGAAAAAGTTTCTTTAGAAGAATTAGAATGTGCTAAGAAAGCTTTTAAAACGTCAATATTAAATTCTGTAGAGTCAGGTTTAGATCAAACTGCTGCTTTATATTCTTCTATAAGTACACCATATGGTGTTGATTATGTGAATAAACAATTTGAAATTATAGATCAAATTACTCCTGAAGATATATATAATACAGCAAGGTATGTGTTTAAATCTAAACCGATTTATTCAATTACTGCAACTAAAGAATCTTTAGATTATAACAAAGAATTTTTACAAGGTTTAGAAAATTCTAAATAGCACAGGCATGAATTTGTTCGATGATATTTTTCACGCCATCAAATTTAGCTAATTTGCCAGCTTCTGTTTGAATTTGGTTTAATAGACTTGGATTATTTATAAGTTCAGAAACTAATTTATATAAAGATTCAGCATTAGTATCTCCGTCTTCTAAATATAATCCTGCGCCACATTCAACCATATATTTAGCATTTTTTCTTTGGTGATCGGCTGCAGCATATGGATATGGTATAAATATTGACGCTATAGAGCAAGCACATAGTTCAGAAATGCTTAAAGAACCGGCTCTAGATACAGCCATATCACAAGCTTTTAGTACTGTAACCATATCTTCAAAATAAGGTTTTATAATAATGTTTTTATCATTTTCGTATTCAGGATAAGTTGTTTTTAATTGTTCTATTGTTTTTTTATAATTTTTCTTACCTGTTTGGAAAATAACTTGAATATTTAATTTCTGAGATAAATCTTTTAATATTTCAACTGTAGCATTGTTAATTGTTTGCGCGCCTTGAGAGCCACCCATAATACAAAGAGTTGTTTTGTTATCAATGTTTAAATCTTTCCTTGCTTGTTCTTTAGTTAAGGTTGCAAATTTTTGGCGGATAGGGTTGCCATTAACGTTACAATTAGCGTTATGTAACTGTTTTTTTGCAACCTCAAAAGCTATAGACAAGCTTTTTGCATATGGAGCAAGTTTTCTGGTAACAAGTCCGGGATTAGCATCGCAATCATGCATTACAAATGGGACTTTCATTGTTATTCCTGCTAAAAGAGCAGGAGCTGAAACATAACCACCCGTTCCAAAGATTGCATTAGGTTTATATTTGTTTATATAAAAACAACATTTTAACCAAGCAAATACCATACCAATGGCCCATTTAATTAGTTTAAAACTTATTTTTCTTGGCATACCTTTAGAAATTACAGGTAAAAATTCATAATTTTTTTCTTTGGTAATAGTAGCTTCTAAATTATTAGGATTTCCTACGTAATATATTTTTTCTGTATCTTCTAACTCTAATAATGCATCAGCAACTGCAATTGCTGGGTATATATGGCCACCAGTGCCTCCCCCTGTAATAAAATAAGTTTTTTTATTCATTAACTTCTGTCCTTATTCTTTTTATTCTTTGTTTTGAAATATTTAGTAAAATACCAACCATTGCTAGAGATACAATAATTGAAGTACCACCATAACTAATGAATGGTAATGTAACCCCTGTTACCGGTAAAAGAGAACTTGCTACAGACATATTTAGGAAAGCTTGGAAACCAAAAATAACTGTAATACCGATAGCTAAAAGTTTTCCATACATATCTGGACATCTTTTTGATATTCTTAAACCTCTATAAACTAAAGTTACAAATAAACCAATAATAAATAGGCAACCTAAAAATCCAAATTCTTCAGCTATGATTGCAAATATAAAGTCGGTATGACATTCTGGTAAGTATGCTAATTTTTGTATAGACCCACCATAACCTGTACCACTAAATCCACCAGAAGCAAATGCAATTAATGATTGAATAATATTATATCCTTTTCCTTGTGCATCACTTCCTGGGTTTAACCAAACATTAATTCTGTCCATTTGGTATCCGTGTAATAGCTTTGGTAAAAACATCAGTATACCAACACCCATAACGCTTCCTAAACCCGCAATAACTTGCCAAGGTCCTCTTGCTGCTATGTATAAACATAATGAAGTTATACATAGAATAATTGCCATACTTAGGTTTGGCTGTTTTAAAATTAGAAATAATATTACTAATATTGGTATATAAATATCTGTCCAATTTTTAGGGTTAAATAAATCAACTTTATCTTTAAAGTTTGTAGCTAGTAGCATACAAAATAGTGGTTTTGCAAGTTCGGACGGTTGTAGTTGCATAAAACCTAAATTAATCCAACGTTTTGCTCCATTAATGGTTACACCTAAAGGGGTAAATTGCAATATTAAAAGCAAAACTATTACTGTCCATAAAAATTTTGTATTGTATTTTTCCAATTTTTTGTAATCAAATTTCGCAAAAAAGCCCATAGCTAAGAATCCAGCACCTGCGAATATAACCTGTTTTATAAGGAAAGATGCTAAATTGGCACCTTCTCTCATACATTTTGGAGCAGTAGCTGAAAATATAGCTAAAAATCCTATTATAACTAAAAAAGTTACTGAAATAAGAAGAGTTTTATCTGGGGCAGAAAGAATTGTGTCAGAATTTTTATTTTTTCTGTGTCTTCTTTCTTTTCTTTCTCTTTCTTGTCTTTGAAGTGATTTATACTCTCGATAAGACATATTTTTTGAATACCTCTCCTCTATTTTCATAACTTGTAAACATATCGAAACTTGCGCAAGCTGGAGATAGTAAAACAACATCAGGTTTTAATTCTATACCTTTATCTATTGCGCTTTCTAAAGATTTTTCCCTAATAATATTAGTAAAACCATTTTCTATTAAATTCTTTTCAAAGCGTTCAGTTGCTTCTCCGATTAATATAACAGTTTTAATATGTTTTTTTATTGAATCACAAAATTCTTTTAAGTCTGTATTCTTATCTCTACCACCTGCAATAAGAGCTACATCAACATTATTGAAAGAATTAATTGCTACGATTGCAGCTTCTGGATTTGTAGCTTTAGAATCATTATAGAATGTTATACCTTTAAATTCTCTAACTTTTTCTAAGCGGTGTTCAGGTGCCTTAAATTCCATAATTGCATTTTTAATTGTAGAATTGTCTAAACCTACTAATTTAGCACATATAATAGAACACATAATATTTTGATAATTATGTTCACCTAAAAGGGGGCATTCATTTAGTTTTATTATTTCTTCACTAATACCATTTTGTTTAAATATAATTGCTCCATTTTCTTCATAGCAACAGTTATCACCAATATTACCGGCAAACATAAATACAGTATTTTTTACTTCCTTAGAAAATTCAAGTAATTTTTCATCTTTAGCATTTAAAACACAATATTTTGCAGTTTGAGGTTCTCTGAATACTTTAGCTTTAGCATTAAAATAATTTTCTAATCCTTGGTGCCAATCAATATGATCTGGTGTGAAATTTGTCCAAACTGCAATATAAGGTTTTAAAGACGGACTCATTTCTAATTGGAACGAGCTTGCTTCACAAACAAAATAATCTAAATTCTCGTCAGCAATATTACAAGGAGGTTGTCCAATATTACCGCAAGCTTTAGTTTTAACTTTTTTAGATAAAATATGTTCTGTTAAAGCTGTTGTTGTAGTTTTACCATTAGTTCCGGTAATAACGATGAATGGAATATCACATTCTCTATATGCTAATTCTAATTCAGAAATTACTGGAATATGTTTAGAATGAATTCTTTTTATGATATCGCTATGTGGAGGAATTCCAGGACTAGTTATAACAAGTTCTGCTTTATTTATAAAATTATCAGAATGACCTCCGTATTCTACTTGAATTCCCAGGTCTTTTAACTCTTGCACTAAAGGTAATTTATCTTCAGTTATGTCTTTACCTTCTGTCAAATAAACTTCAGCACCGTGTTTTTGTGCAAATTTAGCAGCTGCAATTCCGCTTTTTGATAAGCCTAAAACTAGAACCTTTTTCCCTAAAATACTCATTATAAAATTCCTTTGTTAAATATTTCAAACAATACAACAGCAATAATAGATAGAACTAGTGATACTATAGAAAATACAGTAACAACTTTTTTCTCATTCCAACCTAATAATTCAAAATGGTGATGAATTGGTGCCATTTTAAAAACTCTTTTTCCTGTTGTTTTGAAACTTGTAACTTGAATAATAACAGATAAAGTTTCCATTACAAAAACTCCACCAATAAAGATAAGCAAGAATTCGAATTTGCCTAAAACTGCTATTGTACCAAGTAATCCACCAATAGCTAAAGAACCTGTATCACCCATAAATACTTCCGCTTTAGGTTTGTTATATTTTAAAAATCCAAGTAGAGCACCTGCAACAGTAGCAGAGATGATTGCTAATTCTGTTTCTCCCAATGCAAGTGAAATTATTGCGCAAGCAATAAATGCTGGTACACCGCATCCTGCTGCTAAGCCATCAAGTCCATCTGTTAAATTGTAAGCATTAGATGCTCCAGTAATTATAAATACTGCAAAAAATGGATAAAACCATTTTAAATTTAATACAATATTTCCAATTGTGAAATTACAAGCTGCAGGGTTAGTTGTAACTAAAAATAGTGTTGGTAAAAGAGCAATAGCTATTTGTCTAAACAATTTCCCTCTTGCTGTTAATCCATCATTCCCTTTACCTTTTATTTTTATATAATCATCTTGAAAACCTGCAAATGTATAAAATGCAAGAGTTATAATTGTTATTAATGCAATGGTTGTCATTTTTTGGGCTAATAATAAAGCTGTTACTGAAGCCATTATTATTGCAGCTATTATGAAAACTCCGCCAGTAGTAGGTGTTCCTTCTTTTTTTGCATGATTTTCAGGAGCTACATCTTTAATATATTGTCCAATCATTTTCTTTTTTAGCATATCAATGTAAGGTACGCCAAAAAGCATACATAGTACCATTCCTAATAAGAATGCTATAGTTACCATTATCATAGTTTACATATCCCTCTTTTTTATGTGTTCTAAAATCTCTTCAAATTTCATTGAGCGCGAAGCTTTCAAGAATATTGTATAACTGTTATTTAAATTTTCAAGAATGTAACAAGAAACTTCTTTTGTTGTATTGAAATTTTCTACGAAAAAGCCTTGTAGTTTTAATTCTTCTCCAATTTCTTTTGCTAAATTCCCTACGGTTAGAAACTTAACGTTTTGAGAGTTTTTTAATGAGGCTAAAAATTTTCCAACTTCTCTATGGTATAAAGCTTCATTTTCGCCAAGCTCACCCATATTACCTAAAACAACAACAGGATTTTTATATAATTCAATAAATGTTTTTACTGAAGCTTTCATTGATTCTGGGTTTGCATTATAGCTGTCATTTATGAATTTTAATCCTTGTATTTCTTCAACTTCCCATCTCTTTTCTATTGGATGATATGATGCTAAGCCTTTTTTTATTTCATCAGGTGACATTCCAACTTTTAATCCTAATTCAATTGCAGAAAGAGAATTCTCGATATTGTAATCCCCTTCAACATTGAGCTCATAGATATTACCTTTATATTTGAATTTAGAATAAGATGGAGCTTTAGCAAGAATTTCAACATCGTTTATAGAATAATAAATGCTTTCACCTTTAAAAGTGTTGTGCTTTTTTATAATGTCTTGGTCCAAAGCTATGAATGTGCCATTGCTTTTTAATCCCTTTGAAATTTCGCATTTTGCAATTGCAATATTATCTAAACTTCCAAGTCTTCCGATGTGTGCGGAGCCAGAATTAGTAATTATTGCAAAATCAGGATCCAAATGGGTAGAAATTAGTTCAATTTCACCTAGACCTCTCATTCCCATTTCTACAATTAGTACTTCTGTGTCTTTTTCCATTCCTAATACAGTTTGGCAAAAGCCAATTTCATTATTGTGATTAGAAAAAGTTTTCTGAGTTTTAAATTTTTGACTAAGTACAGAATATACTATTTCTTTTGTTGTAGTTTTTCCGGAACTTCCTGTTATTGCAACTGTTATAGGATTAATTTTGTGTCTATAATACTTAGCTAGATTTAAGTATGTTTCAAGAGTATTTTTTACTTTCAAAACTAGTTCTGCATTATCTATAATAAGGTCTTTAGTTGTGAAGTATGCTTTAGCACCAGCTTCAATGGCCTTGTTGATGAAATTTTCTCCATCAAAGTTAGCCCCTTTTAGAGGTAAGTAAATATCATTACTTGTTATAGACCTGGTATCAGTTGAAATGTTAAATTGTTGAGCTTCAAATGTAGTATCCTTTAAAGATTCAGCTCCCGAAATCTCTATCAATTCTTCCCTATTAAACATCATAAAATTATCATACTTCAAACAATTTTGATGAGATACTAAAGTTAATAAATATTAAAGTGAATTTAAAGAAATTTTAAAACTACTTGACATAGTAATGGGTCTGGGTGATAATGACTATACGTGATTACTCGGGTCAATCGTTTATAAAACCCCACAAAGGTTACGAAACCCCAATGGAAAGGACAGAAAAATGTACGCAATCGTTGAAACTGGCGGAAAACAATATCAAGTAGAAGAAGGTCGCTACGTTGATGTTGAATTACTAGAAGGTGAACAAGATTCAAAAATCGTTTTCGACAAAATTGTTATGGTTGTAAACGGTAAAAAATCTAAAGTTGGTCAGCCATATGTAGCTGGCGCTTCTGCTGAAGGTAAAATTGTTAAACATGACAGAGCTAAAAAAGTTATTGTTTACAAACAAAGACCTAAAAAAGGATACAGAAAAAAACAAGGGGGGTGCTTATATTCTGCACACACGTGGAAAACAGCG
>CAJMPQ010000021.1 GCA_905215335.1 uncultured bacterium
TTCCTTTCCCTTTTTCCTATTGATTTTCCAACGACTTGTAATACAGTCGTTTTTTTTTGCATAATATTATTTATTAAAAATATATTCTGTTCTATTTTTAATATTATCTAAAATTTCTCTATAATTTACCGTCACAAAAGTTGGTTTAGAAGTTTCAATAACATTCAAAAAAGCTTGTGCATTTTTAGGTTTTTGATTATCTAAAAATGCTGACGAATTAGCAACATCTATTCTTGCCGGAACAACCAAACCACTTGCAGTAAATTTTTCAGAACTTTCTTTGGAAGAAAGGTATTTTATTAACATTAAAGCTTCTTTTTTATGTTTTGAAGCTTTTGCAATAGCCCATCCGGAAGCATCTAACGGTACAACACTACCTTTTTTACCTTTCGGAAATTCTACAACATCCCAATCAAATTTAGCTTCTTGTCTATATTTTGGGACAAGCCATCTGCCAGAAAGATGCATGGCTAATTTCCCTTGTAAAAACATTTGAGCCATTGTTGCACTGGCAGATTCTTCTTTTAATGGAGCTACATGATGTTTTGTTCTTAAGCCTGCATAGAAATTTAATGCTTCATAATTTGTTTTATCTTTTAAAATATCTTTTTCAAAACCTCCACCCTCACTTGTCAGATATGGCAAGAAAAATAAAGGATCTTCTTCAAATGAAATACCAAAGACATCAGGTCGATGTGTTAACTTTTTAGAAATATCTACAAATTCTTTAAATGTCCAATTTTTATGAGGGTATGGAACATTGTATTTATTAAAAAGATTTTTATTATAAAAAATAACTAAATTCGAAACATCACGAGGTACAGCATAAACTTTACCTTTCCAAGTTAAAGCTTGAAGAGACTTATTATAAAAATCTCTGTATCCCAAATCATCAGAATATGGAGATAAATCTTCCAATACGCCGGCATTAGCATATATTGGTAAATATTGATTATTTATAAATACGACATCAGGAGCTGTATTTGAAGCAAAAAGTAAATGTATTTTTTGAAAGTAATTCTGAGGAATATGCAAAAATTCTACATTAATATTTGGATTATCTTTTTCAAAATCCTCTAATATTGGTTTTAAAATACTAATTTCTGACTCTGAACCCCAAGAAGCAAACTGTATTGTTGTCATATTTTTATTAGGGAAATGATTTTTTGCAGACAAATAATGACAGCAAAAAAAGCTCGCTCCAAGAATTAAACATATTGTTATTAATATTTTTTTATACATAGTTGACTATATTAGCATTGACTAGATTTCAATAAGTGTTCCCATTTTTTCTTTTGAAACATCAACTAAGCATTTGAAGCCGCCAACTTTAACGATATATACACTACCGTAGTCTAATCTTACTTGAAGAGGTTTATCTACAACATAGTCAAATTTTTTCAAGATAAAGATATTATCTTTGATTCTACCAACTAAAGCAGAAACACCATCTAAATTAACTACATAAAAACCTTTTTCTGCATCAATATTATAACCTGATTTTACAATTAAACCATTCATATAATGAGTTGGTTCAGATTTAGTTTTGCTCATAGGATTTGTTGCTCTAGAAATTGGATTAGTAATTCCAGAACGACTCATAGCCATTGATGGTTTTACCTGAGCCAAAGTATCTGCAACAGCAGACTTTTGCATTGTAGCAGCTCTTGATTGATCTTCTGAATCTAAAATTGATAAATACTCATCTAGTGAAGATAATAAATAATTTTCATTTTGTTTGTCCATTTTCATTTCCCCATTATTGTTAGTTAAATATCTGTTACTTGCATCCATTAAATCCACAACTTCTAATTCTGAATTAGTAGATTTTCTTCTATTCACACTTAATGGTGAATTTTTCAATTTAACAAAGCGACCTTCTTTATATGATTTATTTCTTGAAAGTTTTTTATCATCTTCCAATAAACTTCTGTGAGATTCTTTTAATGTAGGTTTCTTAGCAAAAGATTTCAATTTAATTTCAGAGAATTTACCCATAATTGCGCTATCTTCTGATCTAACCTCATTAGAAACCTCTTCTGGTGGCTCTATACTTGGAGTTTGAGATAATGAATGCTCCAATTGAGAAATCTTAGCTCTCATTTGTTCTTTTAATTCTTCTTCTTTAGCATTCGGTATATTTTTGATACCGTCAGTTACTTGACTAAAACTCAAACCTGATACGCTATTTGAAACATTTTCAGAAGAATTGTATTTATTTTGAACACTATCTGAATATTGGTTCAAATTATTATTCATTTCATGATTTTTCAAATTACGTCTATTAGTATCAAATGCCGTATTTGCAGCATTTTCAGGATTTAAAATAGCCTTTCTTGTTGCAGACATATCTGTTACATAAGACATATCATTTGATTTTTCAACAGGATGAATTTTTTGTTCTTTTTCAGTATATTTTTTATATTTTTCTTGCCAATTCAAATTATCATCATCAATAATATCTTGGAATTCACGTCTACGTCTTCTAGCTTGATTTTTAGACGAAATATTAAAGAATGATTTCAAACGATCTGCATCTTTTTCGGAAGCATGTGAAACTGCATCAAACACTAAGAATGCAGCAACTAAAACTACTCCAATACCACCTGCAATAACTATCCACATTGGGAAACCGTGTTTTGAAGATGATGTATCTTCTGCATTAACAGTATTATCAATAACTTGTGCTTGCTCCTGAACATTAGCTGGAGTAGTTTCTTCTTGTGGAATATCAAAAGTTGGATCCATTTTTACTTTAGGAGCTTGCTTTTCTTCAACAATCTTATGAGTTACTCTTGGTTCCAAATCAATTTGACGTTTACCATTTTCATCAAATTTCATTTTTGGAACGTAATTGTCCATAGGCAAACTTACATGCTGCTGTTGCACTTGCTTTTGAGGTTCTACTTTAACCCTTGGAGCAGTATTTGATTTATTTACATTTGCAACTTTTACAGGTTCCTCTTTTGCTTTTGGCATAGAAATTGGAACTATTTTTGGTATAGATACCAAACTCAAAGATGGGGTATTTGTTTTTGGTGTGTTGTTATTATTTTGTGCAACTTTTGATTGTGTAGAAACTTGTTTAGATTGCGCAGAAACAGGTTTAGCAGATGTTGTAACCTTCGATGTTTCAACCTTTTTCACTTGAGGCTGAACTTGTGGTTTATTATTTTGCGCAATAAGATTTTTATAATCTTTTTGAGCCTGAGATAAAGGTGCAGTTTTACGCATATAGGTTCTAATATTTACAGGCTTGGTTGTTTCAAATGTAATCTTAGTATATCCACCTATACCATCATCAACATTTTTTACCTGAATATCAGAAATTAAATCTTTAACTCCTCCCAAACTTGGAACTATAGAACTGGAACCTGATGTATTTGGGAGTAAAACAACATAATGATTATTAGCTTTTCTAGTTACAACAGAATTTGTTGAATCACCTGTAGTATAAAAAGTTACGTCAACAGAATCTGCAATGGAAGATTTTTTTACATCCATTTGTAACAAGCTGCTGGAATTATTTGCTTGAGCAACTGAAAAACCTGCAACCAATGCAGTTAAAACAGCCGCTACTACAATATTTTTCTTATTAATCATTCTTTTCCACTAATCTAACAACTACACTACTATATATAATACTCGATAGTAAAAAAAATTGCTACTTTATTAAAAAAATATAAGATTTATGTTACAATAAGTTCATGAAAAGCGGATTTGTATCAATTATCGGAAGACCAAATGTAGGTAAATCAACCCTTTTAAACCAAATATTAGGGCAAAAAATTGTTATTACTACAGACAAGGCACAAACAACAAGAAAAAGAATTAAAGGTATTTTAACAACTGACGAAGGACAAGTAGTTTTCGTTGATACACCAGGAGTTCATAAGCCATTAAATAAATTAGGTGAATTTTTGTTAGATGAAGCAAAAATTGCAATTCCTGATGCTGATTTAATTTTATTCTTAGTAGATGGTTCTGATGAAGCAGGAAAAGGTGATAAATGGATTGCTCAAAATCTTCTACAAACAAATATTCCTATCGTAATCGTTATGAATAAAGTCGATAAAATTAAAAAACCTGAAAAAGTTGAAGCTAACCTTTTATCTTATAAAACTTTATTTAACGAAAATTTACCGGTAGTAAAAATTTCAGCAAAAACAGGAAGAAATATTGATACACTTATAAAAAACATTTTCAAAAAACTCCCAGAAGGCGAAGCTCTTTATCCTGAAGATGTCGTAACTGAAGAAACAATGAGAGATGTAACAGAAGAAATTATTAGAGAAAAAATACTTCTAAATACATCTGATGAAATTCCACATTCAGTAGCTGTAAAAGTTACTAACTATTTTGAAAAAGAAGATATTGATAAAATTTATGCCACAATCTACTGTGAACACAAAAGCCAAAAGGGTATTCTAATTGGAAAAGGTGGAAATCTTTTAAAGAAAATAGGCACCGAAGCTCGATTAGAATTAGAAAAAATTGTAGAAAAGAAAGTTTATTTAGAACTTGAAGTAAAAGTTGAAAAAGATTGGCGTAAAAAACAAAATATATTAAAGAATTTTGGTTATCAACAAGAAAAAGACTAAATGAAAATTCATTTAGTCTTTTTCTTTTGCGTAATTGTATGTTTTATTTAAAAGTTAAGCGTACCTAAACTTTGAACAGATTGGAATTTACTAATTTCTCTTAAATACTGTTCTAAAGCCTTATAACCATTATAAATTTCGTTAGAAATAGAAGCATAACGACTTGCTTCTAAGAACTTTAATTCTTTAACTCTGATTAGTAAAATATTATCAGAATCAGCTTTTAAAGTTTCATCATCAGAGTCAGACCATTTTTGTAATAAAGCAAGTTCATCATACATTTGCTTCATTGTTGTAAATTCTAAAGTATTAAAATCATATTTTTCTAACAAAGCTTTTTCAACATTTGAAATTCTGCTCAAACAAGCTTGGAATTTAAAAACTTTTTTAATAATTAAATAATTATCAGCAATTCTTTTATGAGATCCCGGAACATTATTTTTAGCTAACAAAGCTGCAAATGAACGAGAAGTAAAAGAATCAGTTTCGCTTGAGAATGCACTTTTTGAAGTTAAGTCAAATTCTGATTTATTTTCTACCATAGTATCTAACATTCTTCCTCCGATATGTTGATAATAAAATAATGGAAAACGTTTGTCATGGTATTATGTCAAATTATTTACATTTATTCAAAAAATACCTCATTTAAGCTAAAACAAAACTTGGGAAAACTCAATCATACTCAAACTTACAAGCTTTTTATAAAATAGTTAAAAATAAAAAATTTATATTGACTTTTATAAAAAAAAACTTAAACAAAACATGTAAAAAATCATACCAAAGTATGACCTTTTTATAATAAAAATATGATACAAATATAGTGTATAAAACAGGCTAGAGGGTGGATAAGTAGATATGGGTTTAAGCCTAAATAACATATATCAAAGACCTTATGTCAAACAGGACAATAGAACTCCTGTTAAAAAACGTGACGAAGAAGAAAAATCTTCAGCCACCAATGCCCAACGTGAACAAGAATCTAACTCTAATGCCAAAAGTAAAGGTTTACAATATGTAGAACAAAAAACGCAAACTTATACCCCGGCATACGAACAAAAGTTCACTATACCAAGCCAAACAGGCTATCAAAATGTTAATATAAATTCTCAACAACATATTCCAAATACAAATGCAACAACTCCACTAGATTCAGTTGCACAAAACAGACTTGATAGCCAAATTAACATTGCTCAAATCTTAAAAGATTTCAAAAACACAGCCCTAGCAATCGGAACTCCTGATGATTTGTTAGATGAAGTTAATGATTATATTGGCTTAATTGAAAAACAAGTTCATAGAAATAACCCTAATACAAAACTTGTTAAATCAAATTTAAAAAATGCTGCATCTATTTTAGATAAACACATTTCAGACACATTAAATAAAGATTCAAAAGTTGTAGAAAACTGGGTTGATACATTATTCTTACAAAAAATCAACTTCAATTACGATGAAGAAGACATTAACGAAAGATTTCTTGTAAAATTTCCTGACGGCTCTACAAGTCAAACAAAACGCCAAGAAGAATTAAAAGAAACATCTCAAGTTGAAGAACTTCCAAAAGCAGTTGAAGAAAGCCCTAATGTAATTCCAATTTCTGTTGCCGGACAAACTCCATCAACAAAAATTCCGCAAGATAAACAATTAAAATCTTTATTTATCCAAGCAAAGAAATATGCTTATGCAAAAGATCCTGAAAAAGCAATAAAAGCTTTTGAACAAGCCCTAAACAGAGCAATGGAAATAGATGATACAGAAACTTCAGGTAAGATTTATTATGAAGTTGGTAAAATCTATGATGATCATGATTATTTAGCTCAAGCTCTAAAAAGCTATAATCAAGCAGCAAAATTATCAAAAGACGAAAATGTAAAAACAAAAGCTCATTATTCAATGGCTCAAATTTATGATGATGTAAATCAAATTACACCAGCACTTGACCACTACATAACAACAGTATCTTATGCCGGTGAAGCTGAAAATCTTCCAGCACAATCAGCATCTTTAACTAAAATTGGTAATATTTATACCGATATGTATGATAAAGAAGCTTTTGATTTTTATGACGTAGCTTCAGGTTTAGCTGATGAAACTCAAAATTATAACCTTAGAGGATTTGTATCATCAAATACAGGTAATGCTTATACAAAATTTGAAGAACCAGAAAAAGCATTAAAATCATATTCAAAAGCAGTACAAAATTACACAACAGCAAACTCTCCAGTAAAAACTGCTCAAAATTACTTATCTGCAGCTGATATTATGGTTGAATTTAATAATATAAATAAAGCTTATAATCTTTTAACTAAAGCTCAAAAATACGCACGTCAAACTGATAATATTAATTTAATGAACGAAATTAATACAAAACTAAAACAACTTCAAGCTCTTGACGTAAAATAAATAAAAACTACTGAATATGTTTTTATAAAAAAAGATATGGCTAAAATCTAGCCATATCTTTTTCTCTATCATAAGATATAAATTTTATTTTGTGACTACACCAAAGCCAATTCCTTATTGAAAGGGTTACAGGTGGAACACACCTTTTTGTCACCCAAAACTTCAGCTTTAATTTTAGCCAAATCTTCTTGCATCAATCTTCTTGGAGAACCTTCTTCCATAGAATGATTTCTCAACAAGTAAGATGGATGGAAAATTGCCATAGCTTTATATGTTTTACCATTAATAGTTACATCAAACCAATTTCCACGAACTTTAGAAATTTGAACTTTTTTATCTTCCCAGAAAGATTTCAATGCAGTAGCACCACAGAAAATAATAGCTTGTGGATTCATAATATCAATTTGAGCAGTTAAATATCTTTCACACATAGTTTTTTCAACTTCTGTTGGAACTCTATTTTCAGGTGGTCTACATTTTACAGTATTAATGATATATAAATCTTCTTGTCTAGAAATACCAGCTTCTTCTAAAAACTTATCTAGAAGTTGACCTGCACGACCAACAAATGGTTTACCTGTTTCATCTTCAGTTTCTCCAGGAGCTTCACCGATAAACACAATTCTTGCAGTTTCCGGATTTCCATCAGAAAAAACAACATTCTTACGGGTATTTGCTAACACACAATCTGTACAATTTTCACATTTTGATTGTAAAATGTCTAAGCAACCTTTTTTAATCATTTAATACTCTCTCCTCATCTTATATTATAATTATTATTTATTCTCTTCCCACAAGACTATTTTGTCTCTATTTTAACAGATTCTTTGAAAAATCCAATATGATATCTTTTACAATATCTTTTCAATTCTTTCATTATTATATCAGATAATAAAAATACTGCAATCAAATTTGGTACAGCTAAAAATAATGTAAAAGCATCAGATAAATTTACAACACTTTTTAAATTCATAGCAGAACCAATTACAATAAACAAACAGTAAATAATTTGGAAAGATCTTGTTGTTAACTTAGATTCACCAAACAAGAAAGTCCAACTTTTTGTACCATAATATGAACCACACAACATAGTTGATAATACAAAACAAGCCGCCATAAAAGTTAACAAAACAGGAAAGAATGGACAAACAGTTCCAAAAGCTTTTGAGGTTAATTCAATCCCTTCAATTCCATTCGTATTTAAATAAGCACCTGTAACAACAATAATAAAAGCTGTTGCTGCACCAACAATGATTGTATCAACAAAAGGTTGTAACATTGCAATAAAAGCTTGAGCAACAGGTTTACTTGTTTTTACTGCAGAAAAAGCAATTGGTGCAGTACCCAAACCTGCTTCATTAGCAAACATTGCTCGTCTAAAGCCCCACAATAAACATCCCCAAACACCACCAGCAACAAAAGCTTCCGGTCTAAATGCTTCTTTTAAAATTAAACAAACTGTATGTGGTACATGGTGAATGTTTAACAAACAAATTATAAATGCTGAAAATACATACAAAGTACACATAACAGGAGTAACTTTTGATGTAAATTTACCTATAGATTTAATTCCGCCAATAACTGTAACATAAGTAATTACTGCAACAATCAAACCGAAAATCCATCTTTGACCAGAGAACAATCCTGTAACATTTGTAATTTGAGTAGTAATTGCATTAATTTGGAACAAATTCCAACCACCAATCATTGCAAATACACAACATATTGCATAAATTTTTGCCAAATATGGAGCAATAGGCTTAATCCAAGGAGCACGAAGCCCATTGATAATATAATACATTGGTCCTCCAGAAGAAGAACCGTCTTTATTAATTTGTCTAAATTTAATACCTAAAAGAACTTCGGCAAATTTCAAAGCCATAGAAAATAATCCGGCAATCATCATCCAAAAGATTACACCAGGCCCACCAACAGAAACAGCTAAAGCAGAACCAACAACATTTCCCATTCCTGCAGATGCCGAAATTGTAGCAGTTAATGCTTGAAAAGATGAAACTTCACCGTGTTTTTTCTTTTTTAAAACATCTTCGTGTTTATATTTTTTGGTAATCAATTCAATTGCGTGTTTGAATCCCCAAAAACCAATAAATCTTGTTCTAAAAGTAAAATATAAAGCCGCAACCATCAAAAGAACAATCAAAAATTCCACACGAACCCCTTGAATGGTTATATGTGAAAAAATTAATCCTGAAATTTTGTTCGCAACAGGCGACAAAAGGCTATCTATTCGGCTATCTAAATTCATAAGTTAATTATATAATAAACAGACAAAAATGAAAATTTCAGATTAAATTTATGAAAAATATCTATAATAATTTGTGTTAAAATAAGAATATGAAAGAATATGATTTTTACATAGTTCCAACACCTATTGGAAACCTCGGTGATATAACATTTAGAGCTATTGAAGTTTTAAACTCTGTTGATATGATAGCTTGCGAAGATAGTAGAGTAACCCAAAAGCTTCTAAATCACTTCAACATTAAAACAAAATGTGTTTCTTACCACAAATACAATGAAAAAGAACGCATTAACCAGATTGTAGAATTTTTAGAAAGCGGAAAAAAAATGGCACTTGTATCTGACGCTGGAACTCCGCTAATCTGCGACCCTGGTTCAGTAATAGTTAAAGAATTAAGAGATAGAAACTTTTCAATTACATCTTTACCTGGAGCAAATGCCGTTGTAACATTTCTTTCTCAAATATCAAGGGTTGATGAAAAATTTACATTTATAGGTTTTCTTCCAAAAACTCAAGCTCAAATAAAAGAAACCATTAAACGTTACGAAAACGAAGATGTTGTATTTTATGAATCTCCAAACAGAATTCTAAACACTCTAAAAATTATTCAAACAACAAGACCTGAAACAAAAGTAGCAGTGGGTCGAGAATTAACAAAAATGTTTGAAGAAATTGTAGTTGATAAAGTTGAAAATGTAATACAACATTTTGAACAAAATATTTCTAAAGGAGAATTTGTTGTAATGATTTTCCGCAGCGAAAAAGATTTCGAAGAAAGCGACTTGCAAAATAAGATAAAACTATTGCAAGACAAAGGTTTTAGCGGAAAAGATATTTCTATAATTTTGTCAGAATTATACTCTCTAAACAAAAATAAAGTTTATAAAATGACGCTTGGTAAAAACTAAGTAAATAGTTGTAAAATTTTTGTACTTTTTTTTTAATTTATGCTACAATTTTGTTGGAGAATAGTGAGAGTTTGTTAAGGAATATAATTCTTGAATTTTAATATATCAAAAAAAATATTATCAGCGATTATTTTAGTCCTGATGGCACAAACTGTAAGTTTAGCTGTTGATGATGTATGGGGTGATATGGGTTTGACAGAAGACGCCGTACAGTATAACAACGACTATGCTAATACAGTTTTTGATAAATATACAAATTACACCCAATCAGAAACTCCTAATTATTCTCAAGGCAAATATCCAACAGATTTGTCTTCAAAAACTATTCAAGATACAAAAATAGACAAAGAAAAAAGAACAATTAAAACCATAGAATTTTATGGTTTAAACTCAATTTCTCCAACAGAAATCACAGATAAACTCCAAATGAAACAAGGTGGAGAATATTCTCGTGAATTAATGCAAAATGATCTTAGAACAATTTATGAAACAGGTTACTTTACAGAAAACATGAAAGCTATCCCTTCTGTTAATGAAGATGGAACAGTAACTATCAAAATTGTTGTAGAAGAAAATATTCCAGTAAAAGATTTCACTATCGAAGGGAATACTGTAGTTCCAACTGAAGATATTCTTGCTACTTTAGATGGAATGAAAGGTAAACCTCAAAATATTGCACAATTAAATATTGCAATCTCTCAAATTCAAGAATTATACAATTCTAAAGGTTATATTTTAGCAAGAGTTGATTCTGTTACAGATGACCCTGATGGAACAATTAACATCAGCATTAAAGAAGGTATTATTGACAAGATTATGATTGAAGGTAATGAAAAAACCAAAGATTATATTATTGCTCGTAATATCTTAACAGAACCTGGAATGATTTATAACGAAAATCGAGTAAAAGAAGATTTAGTTAGATTATATGCAACTCAAGCTTTTAAAGATGTAACCCGCGAAATTGAACCAAGTGAAGATGTTCCGGATGCATACGACATCACAATAAAAATTCAAGAACAAAGAACAGCAAGCGTATCTGTTGGTGGTGGTGTTGATACCGTAACAGGTCTATTTGGTTCTATGGGTATTTCAGAAAACAACTTCCGTGGAAGATGTGAAAGATTATCATTAACAGGTTTAGCAGGTACTGGTGTAATATTAAATGACTCTTCAGTTAAGGACCATATGAATATCCAAGCTGAATTAAGTTATTTCAAACCATATTTCTATAATGCAGATACTTCATTGAATACAAGAATCTTCTTCAGAGATTTTGGTTCATACCAAGTACCACTTGCTATTGAAAGAAGATATGGTGCAGAAATGACTGTTGCACATAAATTAAAACGTAACAGACACGCAACTGCAACATTCAGTTTAGGAGCAGAAAATATCGATGTATCTGAAGGAGATTTCAAAGGTATTTCAGCGTTGTATAACAAATACAACATTCCAATTTCTGAACGTGCTAAACAGTTAGAAGGTGGTTTATTCTTATCATTAAGCCCAGCATTATTATATGATACAAGAGACTCTGCTACTGTAACAAGACACGGTACTATGGCTAGTATCAGATTTGATGAAAACATTGGATTAAATGGCTTTGATAAGACTAATGGTAAATTAACAGGTATGATTAAACAATACATACCAATTGCAAAGAAATCATCTTTATCATTCACAGTTAAAGGTGGAGGTGCAATTCATGGAGACATACCTGAAGTTATGGCTTATCGTTTAGGTGGTCCATACACTGTTAGAGGTTACAAAATGAGTGGTGTTGGTACTGGTAATGCTTTCATTATGGGTTCTGCTGAATTCGCAACACCAATTCCATTCTTAGATAGAACAAGAATTGCATTCTTAAATAACTTAAGATTCACAATTTGGGCTGACGCAGGTAAAGTATTTGACGGAACTGTTTCAAATGAAATTTACGACAGACCAATGTACGCAGTATCTGCCGGTGTCGGTTTGAAAGTTTATATCCCAGGTATGGGACCTCTATCAATCGACTACGGTATTCCGCTTACAAATCCTGGAGACAATGGTTCTCCTAACGGATACTTCACATTTGGTGTAGGTGATTTATTATACTAAAATACAATAGACAATAGGAGGACTTATGAAAAAGTTAAAATTAATGGCTCTACTATTTGCAGCAGGATTAACAATTTCAGTTGCTAACCAAGCAAATGCTGAAATCGGTTACATCAACTACCAAAAAGTTTTAGATAACTATCCTGCAGCTCAACAAGCAGTTAAAGAAATTGATGCTAAAAGTTTAGAACTTCAACAATACATGGTTGATAAAGAAAAACAATACAAAGCTTTAGATACACCATTGAAAAAACAAAATTTCGAAACTCAAACTGCTAATGAATTTAAAACAAAACAAGAAGCTTTGTTCAAACTTAGAAATGACAAAGAAGCTCAAATTTTAAATCAAGTTCAAACTGCAGCAAAAGCTATCATGGTTTCTCAAAAATTAGATGCTGTTGTTGCGGATCAAGTTATTTTCGTTGGTGGTGTTGATATCACTAATTTAGTTATTCAAAAACTAAAAGGACAATAAACTTTTTAATCAGTCTATAAGTTATTAATATACAAAATATTATAACTTATAGACTTTTTTCACATTCACATTATACAACTATCAAAGAGGCCAAAATGAATTATTCAGAAGATGACAGACAATACCACATCGGATTGAGAGAAGGAGATGTTGGTAAATACGTAATATTACCGGGAGATCCAAAACGTTGCAAAAAAATTGCTGAATATTTTGAAAAACCACAACTCATTGCAGATAATAGAGAATTTGTAACTTATACCGGTTATATAGATGGAGAAAAAGTTAGCGTAACATCAACCGGCATTGGTGGACCTTCTGCAGCTATAGCTATGGAAGAACTTGTAAAAGTGGGAGCAACTCACTTTATTAGAGTTGGAACTTGTGGTGGAATATCACTAGATGTCAAAGGTGGAGATGTAGTTATCGCTACCGCAGCCATAAGAATGGAAGGTACAAGTAAAGAATATGCTCCAATTGAATTCCCTGCAGTTGCGAATTTAGATATAACAAATGCTCTTGTAAAATCTGCCCAAGAACTTGGATACACTTATCATACAGGTGTTGTTCAATGTAAAGATTCTTTTTATGGTCAACACGATACAGAAAAAATGCCTGTAAGTTATGAATTACAAAATAAATGGGAAGCTTGGAAAAAATTAGGATGTCTTGCTTCTGAAATGGAATCTGCAGCATTATTTATTGTTGCAAGTTATCTAGGTGTAAAAGTTGGTTCAGTATTTCTTACTGTAGCCAACCAAGAACGTGAAAAACAAAATCTTGAAAATCCTGTTGTTCACGATACAGAAAAAGCTATAAAAACTGCTATTAACGCTATAAAAATATTAAAAGGATAAATGAATTATGCTCGGAAAAAATAGAATGGAATATGTTATAAAAACTTGCTCAGCAGAAAATGCACAAGAACTTCAAAATCTATTGAATGAAATGTCTATGAATGGTTGGGAACTTTATAGTATGCACGAAGTTGGCGATGATGAAGAAAGTTCTCAGCTAAATTGCATTTTCATGAGAGAAGCAAAATCCGAAAATAATTCAGATAGCGATATAATTAATATTTCTGACTTCAAAAGTCAAATGGAAAAAATGCTATCTCCAAAACTTACTGAATATGAAACTTGTCTTGAAATTCAATCTAAAATCAGAAGCCAAAAAGAAAAAATTAATCAAATTAAAGCTGAACTTGAAGGAGAAGCTCCAGCTTCTGTTTCTCGTAAAAAACTTAATGATAAAATTTCAGCAGGTTTAAAAGAATTAGAAGAATTAAAAACTCAATTAAATAAAGCTACTTCTCCGGATTTAATGTACTCTAAACTTAAAGAAGAAAAATTAGCTATTTATTTGAGCGAAGAATTACTTGGTTTTGTAGATTCAGATAGAGATAATTCAGGCGAAGAATTAATAGCAGAAACAGTAAAATCAAGATTGAAACTAACTGAAGAAATTGGTTATGTAATTCCAAAAGTTATCTTTAAAGATGATGAAAATCTAAATCCATGTGAATTTAGTATAAAAATTCGCGGAATGGAAGTTTTTAGAGCTGGAGTATGTCCAAATTATTTAATGTTCTATTCTGATGAACTTCATTTAGAACATAAAATTAAAAATTCAGTTAATGCAATTGATGAAATCTCAGGCAGAAAAGTTATTTGGATAGAAAAAGACAAAACAAAAGATTTTTGGCAAAAAGGTATAACACCATCTGAATATATTGCAAAAGCTTTAGAATACATTGCACTAAAATATGTAGATGATCTATTAGATTATGAAGATATCGATAAATATTTAGAAGTAGTAGAAGCTGAAAATGAATTTCTTGTAGAAAATATTATTCCAGATGTATTAACATACGCAGATGTGAAATATTTAATGACAAGTTTAATCAAAGAAAAAGTTTCAATTAAAAACATTACATACATCTTTGAAAAAATTAATGATTTTGCAGATGATGGAGCTAAAGCTGATATCCTTAATAAAATTAGATTATCACTATCAAGACAAATTTGTAGAAATTATGTTAATACTGATGGTGAAACAATTAGCGCTTTTGAAATATCAGAAAAAACATTTTCTGACATTGTTTTAAGTTGTGATGAAACAGAAGACGCACTTATAAAAATAGATGGAACATTAGCAGAAAAACTTGCAAATAAAATACTTAGAAAATGTAAGAAATTAAATATTTTTGCACCAAAATTAATTGTTCCAATGGAATACAGACAAATGTTTTTCACACTACTATCACTTTATATAAATAACATCACAGTTTTAGCACAAGAAGAAATTGGTTGTACATATAAAGTAGATTCCTTTGGAGAAATATAGTGCTCGGCCGCACGGGGCATTATGCCACCAATTATCTTACTTATAAGTAAAATTATTGAGCTCCGCAAGGATTGTATACTACGAACACTCAATTACACCACCAATT
>CAJMPQ010000022.1 GCA_905215335.1 uncultured bacterium
CGCAGCCGTTGTTGATGTTCACGCCGTCGGGATCGATGTTGATGAAATCCGCCATAATTTTTTTAAATTTGTACATAGCTTCAAGTTCTTTTCGAATTGCTGGATTTGATATTGTCATTTTTTTTATTTTTATATTTTCATTAGTGTTCAATTCGTTATCCATATATGCGGATAAATTGTTAATACATTCGAATTTTAAATGAGAGGTTTCATTTTCCTGTGAAGTTTCTTTTTTTATTGCAGCATAAGAATTGAGTATATTGGTCAAATCTTCAATTTTCTTTTTACATATTGGGCATTTTTTTATGTGTAAATCTACAGACTCTTTAAGTCTAGAATTTAATTTCCCTTCAATATAAAAATTTATAAGTGCAGATACTTGGCTACAAGTTAAGTCTTTTTTCATTTGTTTTCTCCTTAGATGTAGTGTTTCAGAATTTCTTGGAGTTTTATTCTTGCTCTTGAAATCCTAGATTTTACGGTTCCGATGCTAGAGTTTGTTGTCCTTGCAATTTCTTCATAGCTTAGGCCTTGGAATTCTCGAAGTATTATTGGAATTCTAAAAGCTTCGGGTAATTCTCGAATTGCTGATTTGATAAGCTTTTCGCATTCTGAAGTTATGCATTTTTCAATGGGTTTACTTTTTTTGTCGGGTATGTCTATTTTTATTCCCAAGTTTAGAGGTTCGCATGTATAATCAATTGAAATTGTTTCAGGTATTTTTTTTTGTTTTCTAATGTCATCGTAGTAAGTATTAGTAATTATTTGATTTAACCATCCATTGAAGCATTTTGGATTTTTTAAATTTTGTATGTTTTTAGCAATTTTAACCAGCACTTCTTGAGTTAAATCAGAAATGCGATCATTATTATTTTTCATATAGGCAAGAGTAGCATATACATCTCTTTGTATTCTTTTTATTAGTGTTTCAAGAGCTTTAAAATCTTCTTGTTGTGCTAGTACAACAAGTTCCTCTATCGACATTTTTTTATAGAGTAACTTATTTTCGGACATAACAATAATTTCTCCTTAACTAAATGTTAAAGAGAAATTATTAAAATTTATATCAGCTTATTATTAACTCAAGTAGATAATTTTTTTTTATTAGAGATATGAATAGATAATTAATTGTTTAATTTATATCTAATAACAGAGTTGCTACCTTGAGAAGATACAAATAATAGGTTACCTGTAATTGACATACAGTAAGGCTTTTGAATATTAGATATGAGTTCTGTTATAGCTCCATTTTTATCTACTTTTAGTACATTATTTTTATTATAATTAGCGATATAGATATTTCCTATATCATCAATGGTTAAACCAATTGGTCCATCAATTTTTTCACTTTTGATATACACAATTTTTTTGTTATCTGGTCCAATTTTATAAATTGTGTTATCAGAAAATCCTGCAACATAAAGGTTTCCATTTTTATCAGTCGCAACACCTGTTGGACTTGTTATATCACTATATACACCATTTGAGTTGTTTTGTGGATTGGCTTCTGTATAACTTTTTGGCTGAGTTTGCTCAGCTTTTGCTGTAGGAATATCTGTATCCATTGATTGTGCTAACTGTTTAGCTCTTTGTCCAATCAGAGTATCTGTTGGAATTAGAGTTAAGTACATTTTAGCTTTATCAATTTCGCCCAATTTTTTACTTAACACTGCAGCTTTATATACAGATTCGTAATCGTCAGGTTTTCTGATTATAATTTGTTTGAAGACAGCTAAAGCAGCTTCATCTTGTTTTAGATATTCTAAAATAGAACCAAGGTTATAATATGCATCAATGTAATTTGGATCTAATTCAATTGCTTTTTTGAAGCAATTAGCTGATTCTTCAAATTGTCCAAGTTGATAGTAATCTATGCCTTTGTTATATTGAAGCTTTGCATCTGTTGCAATAGCACCAAATGACATTGTTGTTGAGCATAATAATATACTTAAAATAAGTATTGATTTTAGTATGTTATTGTATTTCATTTAGTTCCTCAATTAATTCTTTATGTGCATTCGCAAATTCTGATCCTCTTGCTATTATAGCTTTTTTTAGAATTAGCGGCAAATTAATTGGCTGCATATCTTCAAAATTGTTTGGTAATCTTAGGCTCCAGTTCTTATCACCAGAAGTTCCTGGAGTATTATATGTTTTGTCCATATTGAAGAAGTCAGTGAAGAACATTTGAATATTTTCAGCTTTGCAAGCGAATAATTCGACAAGTTTGGTTTCTTTTAGAAATTCTGCATCGTTTGTCATTTTAACAATAAGAGCATCTTTGTCTTGTTCTTCTTTGAATAAATCTTCAACAAGATTTTTTACATGTAAATATCCTTCGTGAGTATGAATCATGTTTTTAGCCCATATTGTTACTGGTTGGTTATCGTGTGTACCTACCATAGCCCAACATTTTTCTGTAATATTTTTGCAACGATATGGGTCATCTTCTTCTGTTGGTACTGTGAATTGAGTTAATCTCATACCTAGAAGTTCGTATTCTTTCATTACCGCTGCAACAGGGTTTGTAAGAGTACCTAGATCTTCACAAACGATAGAATCTTTAGTTAAACCTTCTTCTTTAGCTGCTGCTATAACAATTTTTTCTATTAATCTTCCGTATAATTTAATTTGATCTTTTGATAATGTTTTTACTCTTTTTTCGTTATCAGAGCTTAATGTATTATCTAAGTCTTCAATTTTTGCAATAGCATATTTGCTTAGTTCTGGGTGTTCAGGAGAAGAATATAATCTGCCTGCACCTTGGTCTGGCATTGGTTTTTTACCAACTTTATATACCCAAGGATCAATTAATCCTACAATGTGGTCGATTCTTACGCCACCAGGGTTTTCTTTAAACATTTTTTTGAATAAGTTCTTCATTAGAATACCTGCTTCACCTAAAGAACCATCTTCATTATAAAGTTTTTCTGGATTGATTACAGGAAATCCCCAAGCTTGTCCATCTTTTGAGAAATAATCTGGTGGGCATCCTAAGTACCATCCTTCTAAGAACAATGATTGATAAGCCCAAGTATCTCTATCTGAGAATGCAACTTGTCTATCTGCAATCATTTTTATACCTTTAGAATCTGCAAGTTTTTTTGTTTCTAAATTTTGTTTATTTAATACAAATTGAATAAATTTATATTCATCGATTTTTTCAGCGTATTTTTTAGAAATTTCTTCAATTCTATTTTGGTAAGCAGTTTTTTCTTCTTCTGATTTAGGATTAAATAAATTTTTATCCATTTGGCTTTTCCATTTTGGCCAGAAGTCAGTACCATGTTCTACTGATAAAGCTTCATATAAACTATCTTTAGATAGCCAAGAATCATTTTCTTTTTTATAAGCTTCAAATTCATTGTTTAAATTTTTATCATTTAATTTAACAAAGTTTTTATAAGCTTCAGTTAGAGCTTCAGCTTGTCTTTTTGTGATATAAGAGTAGCTAGTTCTATTTGTATTTTTATTAGGATTGTTAGCTACAATATCATTGAAAGTTTCAACTGATAAAATATTATGCCAAGTATCAGTAGTTAATTCTTTTAAATCAATGAATAGTGGGTTGTTTGAAAATATTGTACCTGTGTAAGGTGAAGAATCAGAAGTTTTTGTTTTCCCTGCTGGTCCCATTTGTACTGCATCAAATAAACCTTCGATGTAGTTTAAGAATTTTTTACCACCATTTGAATTTATGGTTCCAAATCCAGTGTTTTCACCTTCTACTGCTGGGAAACTACCGTTATGCATAATGAATACAAAATTTTTCTTACCTAAAGCTTTTAGAGCTTTTCTGATAGTAGTCACCCTATTTTTATCTAACGTACAAACCATTTCTACCCCTTCTCTTATTTAAACTAAAACACTTACCTAATAACTTTAAAAATTGGGCCCGGTGGGACTCGAACCCACGACCAATTGATTAAGAGTCAACTGCTCTACCAACTGAGCTACAAGCCCAAACTTTTTACATTTATATTTTAGCACAAAAAAATATATGTAAATAGCAAAAAAAAGACCTCTTTTCGAGGTCTTTTTTCTTAGTATCTTTCAAGATATTTATCTAATTCCCATTGAGATACATATGTTCTGAATGAATCCCATTCTTTTTTCTTAGCTGTCATAAATTCTTTGTGGATATGTTCTCCTAAAGCCGCTTGAGCAACTAATGATTTATCTAGATGTTCTAGTGCTTCAGCTAAACTTCCTGGTAGGGAATCGATTCTTTGTTTTTTACGTTCTTTAGATGTTAACTTGTAAATGTTGCTTTCTACTGGAGCTGGTGGATCAATTTTATTTCTGATACCGTCTAGGCAAGCTTCTAAAATAGCAGCAAATGCTAAGTAAGGGTTACAAGCTGGATCTGGAGAACGTAATTCTACACGAGTTGAAACTCCACGTTTTGCAGGAACTCTTAATAGTGCACTTCTATTTGCTAATGACCATGCTAGGTAAACTGGAGCTTCGTATCCAGGAACAAGTCTTTTGTAGCTGTTTACAAGAGGGTTTGTAATTGCAGTAAAGCTTTTTACATGTTTTAGCATCCCGCCAACTGCATATTTTGCAGTCTCAGATAATTGGTATTCTGCATTTTCGTCGTAAAATGCATTTTTACCATCTTTAAATAAAGATACGTTACAGTGCATACCAGAACCGTTAATTCCGTAGATAGGTTTTGGCATAAATGTAGCATGTAAGTTATGTTTAGCAGCAATTGCTTTTACTGCAACCTTGAATGTTGTAACATTATCAGCTGCGGTAAGAATATCTGTATATCTGAAATCTATTTCGTGTTGACCATCTGCTACTTCGTGATGAGAAGCTTCAATATCAAAGCCCATTTCTTGTAAAGTTAAAACAATATCAGATCTTACATCTTCACCTAAGTCTTCAGGGCCTACATCATAGTAACCTGCTCTGTCTTGAGTTTCAGTTGTAACATCTCCATTTTTATCTTTAGCAAATAAGAAAAATTCAGCTTCAGGACCAACATTCATTGAAAATCCCATTTTCTCAGCTGCTTGCATAACTCGTTTTAAGTTACATCTTGGGCATCCTTCAAATGGTGTTCCATCTGCATTATAAATGTCGCAAATTAGTCTAGCTGAATTGATTCCATTTTGTTCTCTCCAAGGTAGTATTTGAAAACTGTTAATGTCTGGATGGAAAAACATATCAGAAGTTTCAATGCTTCTAAATCCTTTAATAGAGGATCCATCTAGCATTATTTCATTATCTAAGGCTTTATCTATTTGTTCAGATGGAATTGAGATATTTTTTACCTGTCCATTTATATCTACGAATTGTAATTTTATGAATTTTATATTGTATTCTTTGATAAATCCTTTTATATCGTCTCTAGTGAATTGTCTTGCGTCTAATCTTGTGTACTTAAACTCTGTCATACTAACCTCTTTCTCACTCTATCTCTCTTAGATTACTTTATAAGAATAAAAACTTTCTGCAAAAAGGTCAAGTTTTTCGGTGTAAAGATTATATAAAGAGCGTTTTAAACATTGTGAAATTTTTATTTTTAATGTGGTTTATTTTCTAATAATTAAATAATTTGTTTTTATAATATAAAAAAATACTTATATTCTTTTATGATAAAAAAAATATAAGTATTTTTTATAAAATTTTTTGAATTAAAAAATCTTAACAATTATTTTTGTTCAATGATTTTATTTTCTTCATCCACAATAATAATTGTAGGTTTATGATCTTTTAATTCTTCTTCTGTAAATTGTCCATATGTTACAATGATAACCTTATCTCCAGGTTGAACTTTTCTTGCAGCAGCTCCATTAAGACAAATTTGTCCTGAATCAGCTTTACCCTTTATTACATAAGTTTGAAATCTTTCACCATTGTTTACATCAAGGATTTCAACTTTTTGCCATTCTCTAATGTTTGATGCTTTTAGCAAAGTTTCGTCTATTGTAATTGAGCCAACATAATTTAGATTAGCATCTGTTACTGTAGCTCTATGGATTTTTGAACTTAAGAATTCTAATAACATAATATATACCTCTTGAATTTATTATATAACAAATATATTTCTGATGTGTTTTTATAGCAAAAAATATATTTTGGGGTTTTATATAGTTTGTATAAGATTTAAGGAGGAAGTATGTCAGATATTAGTTTTGGTTCAGCATATAGAATACCAATAACTCAAGCAGGGGTTAATGCTGCAAAAAAAGCAAAATTAAAAACGTTAATTGAATCATATCCAAATGGACTTATTGGTAAAAGTAAAACAGGATACGCAAGAGTTTCGGTCCCTGATAGTGAAGATGCAAGTTTTATTGGCAAATTAAAAACGATTGGTTATAAAGTTTTTCAAAAGTTTGAAGGGGATAATGTTTCAAAAGAAAATTTAGATGCCTTCATTAAAGAGAAGCTAAATGCTAAAGATTTTGAGCAAAAAGGAAAGCAAGCTGCTAGAATGTCAAAAGATATGAAAGCTCAAAGACGTTTTGAAAGAAAATATATACCACCAGTTGATAAAAAAAATATAGACGTTCAAGCAGATGTTAATACAGAATCTCAGCTTAATAATATCTCTGAAAAAGTGAATGCTAAAGTTTCAGAACATGGTCAAGAGGCTGTTAAAGTTAATGATAACTTAGAAAAAGCTCCAAAATCTGTTCTTGAAAATGATAAAATAAGAGAGTCTGCAAAATATTTAGAAATAAAAGAAAAGTATGGTGAGGAATTTGCAGAAGCTGTTTATTTTGGAATAAAGAGGTAAGTAAATAAATTATTTTTTACAATTATAGAAGCCCTCGAATAAATTCGGGGGCTTCTATAACATGTTTCCCAAGTCTGTTTTCGCCTTTTTCCTTACCACTGATTAACTCAACAACGATTCTAACAAGTTTGCATTTTTCAATGCACCTGTAGATTCTTTGATTTTTTGCTTGTAAATGTACGTTCTTAGTGCTTCTCTAATAAGTTCACTTCTTGAACGATTTTCGCCATCTGCCACTTGATCGATTTTGTTCAAAAATTCTTCAGGCATTGAAATCAAAACTCTCGCCATATATTCTCCTTTTCACTAAATCTGTTGCTGAGTGCTTACATATATATAAAAAATATTTGATTTAAAAAAGTGCTATTTTTTATCTATAAAATATATATTAAATTTTTTGCCCTTGATTTTAGGGCGTTTTAGCGATTAATTCATCTTAATAAATCTTAATAAATAGAAAATCTTAGCCAAAGATGATAGCAATACATGTCAAAAGCATGAAATATGTTGTTATATTTCTAACCATATAGAATCTGCTATAAAAAGGTGCGTTGTATGTGTCTTTTATTTTGTTCCAGTTATCTAGTGGGTGATTCCAAAAAGGATTGTGGGGTAGTGATTGAGGATTTTTATTAAATAAATCTAAACTAATGTATAGTTCAACTACCATTGGGATTGTTATATACGTAAGAAAGTATAAATTGTTAAGAGTTTGATATGCTATATATCCAATTAATATGTAGCTAATTGCAAAAAAGACAATAATAAGATTAAGTGCATTTTGTTTTGTTTTTAATTTTAAGCATAGTGTTTTTTTGTTAGCTTTTTTATCCCCATCAAAATCCATTAGCATATGTGCATATAAAATTGAGTTTACAAACATTACACAAGCAAAAGATAAAAGAATGACGTTAAACGAAAAATCTTTTGTCATTACATAGTATATTCCAGCAAATAGTAGAGGTCCGTATGCGATTATTACTAGAAGTTCACCAAGTCCGTTCATGGAGAATTTAGGATAAGCTAAAGCTATTAATAGCCCAATGATTGCAAATATTATAACAGCTGGACCTGATAGTAAGAATAATATTCCTCCAATTATAGCAGCAATTAAAAGCATTATGATTATTACATTTTTTAAATCTTTTACAGTTGCTAAATTTTTTCTTAAATAATCACATTTATGATCTCTGCCTGCTTTTATGAATTCTTTATCTTTAGAAAGTTCTTTGTAATCAATATAATCATCTATTAAATTGGTAGCAAGATGAACAAGGCATGTCCCAATTAGTGCGAGTAAACCATTAAGAATATTGCCACCATCTTTTATTGCGTAGATGAATACAACAAGCCAACTTAATATTGTTATTGGCGCAGAATACAATCTTGCACAATTTAGCCAAAATAGTATTTTTTCAAAGACTTCTTTTATTTTAATCATTTTTTATTTTTCAAAAATATTTTTCATTGCAACAACTGCTTCATAGCTGGCTCCTGCTTCTAAAATTTCTTCCGCAGATAAGCCAAACATAGTTATTAAGTTATGAGCTTCGCTATTATTATTAGTATTAAGATGTTTTACAACCTCTTCGATCGCATCTAATCGACTTATTTTTGGAATTTGGTCGTTAATACCTTTTCTGAAAATTCTGGATTTTGATTTACCCATTACTTTCTCCTTTTTGGAAAGCGAGTAATGCTGCACCAATCATGCCTGAGAAATTTCCAGCTGAAGCCTTAAGAACTTTTGTTGGGGTAGTAACAATTTGTTCATTTACATTTTTTTCTATTTTTTCAGTATCGACAAACTCTGCCATAGATCCAGATAATACAACGCATTCAGGATCAAATAAGTTAGCTAAACCTATAATTCCATTAGTTATATCTTCTTCCCATCTGTTTAAAACAGCTATCATTTTTTCGTCTTTTGCTTTGACCCCATTGATAACATCATATGTTGTTACATCTTTGTTATTAAGCATTTCTTCAGCTGTAAGTTTTAGACCTGTGCCTGAAGCATATATTTCAAAGCAATCCCAAGAGCCACAAGTGCATTTACGTCTTTTATCTGAATACATTTTAAAATGCATTTCTCCAGCTGCACCGTTTTGCCCTTTTAACAGTTTATCATTTACGATAATACCGCCACCAACACCTGTACCTAGTGTAATCATTACAGAAGTAGGACAACCTTTTGATGAACCTATTTCATGTTCTGCCCATGCTGCACAATTGGCATCATTTTCAACAAAAACAGGTTTTGTTGAAAGTTCAGTAAATGGCATATCCGGATATCCTGCAGCTATATTGCCTGTCGAACCTAGAATTCCTGTATTTTGGTTATTTACAGCTCCACAAGTTGAAAATGCAATTATATCAACATCATTTTCGTGTTTTTTTATTATATTTACAAATGTATTTTTTATCTCAGTGAATGTTTTTGGTGTTGGATTTTTTTCAATATCACTAATGATTTCGCCATTTTCATTAATTATTGCACTGTAAATTTTAGTGCCACCTACGTCAAGTGCCAATGCTTTTTTCATAATAATAATTCCTTATTTATTGTTGCATTTATTAAATTCATCTCTGTTTAATTGTTTTAGACAATCTCTATATATAGAACGAAGCTCTTTTGTTGAAAATTTAGCATTTAAAATTTCAACTTCACGATCAGGCAACGCAGCTTGTTTTACTGGTGCTGTTTCAATTACATTGATGAAATTATTTAACTTATCTAATGGTGTTAAGACCTTTAGTGGAAATATTTTCATACTACTCCTTATTATTTTTTTCTGAACACAAATCTTTTAGTAATTAATTGAGGTCTTGTTATTGCAGAACCAATAACAACACAGTGAGCACCAAGTTCAAAAGCTTTATCTACTTGTTCTGGTTCCCAGATTCTACCTTCAAGTACTACCGGTAAATTTGTGTGTTCAACTAAGTCTTTTAATAGTTTAAAGTCGGGCTCTTTACTTGGAGAATCTGCTGATTCTAATGTATAACCAGCTAGTGTGGTTGATAATATATCTGCCCCAGCATCTTGGGCTTTTATGCCTTCTTCAAGTGTTGAAATATCTGCCATTGCAAATTTTTTATTTATATGAATGTATTTAATTAAGTCTTGAATTTTTTCATTATTTGGACGTTTTCTTTGAGTTCCATCGAACGCAATAATATCAGCTCCTGCTTCAACTAATTCTATTACTTCTTTTATTGTAGGAGTGATATAAACAATTTCTTTCCAGTTTTTAGGTATAATATTGGGTTTAGTTAAACCAATTACCGGAACGTCGAAAAGTCTCTTTGCATTTCTAACATCTCTTGCACCGGCAACTCTCAAAGCTCCAGCTCCACCATTGATTACTGATTTCATCATTGCAACCATGCATTTTTCTAAGTACAAAGGTTCTGATGGCATTGCTTGAACTGATACTACAACTGTTCCTTTTATTCTATTTAATGTGTTATTCATATTTTAAATTATATATTAAACAAAACTTTTTGCATTATGTTATAATAATTGTATTAATGAAATGAGGAACTTTATATGAAAAAATCACTTGTCAAATATCCATATTTAACTAAAGAAGTAGAAATTTATGAAAGAGAGAATGGTCATAAAATTGTTTTAGCTCATAAAGAAGGAGAAATGGTAAATGTTTCATCTTGGGTAAAAACAGGTTCTATAAATGAAGATGATGATAATAATGGTATTTCACATTTCCTAGAACATCTTATGTTTAAAGGAACGCATGCTCATAAGGTTGGTGAATTTGACAAAATGCTAGAATCAAAAGGGGCTATTGTAAATGCTGCAACTTGGAAAGATTATACTTTTTATTACGTAACATTACCGAAGGGGATTGATAATAAAAACTTTGATTTAGCATTGAATTTACATTCTGATATGATGATGGATCCTGTGTTTCCGTCAGAAGAGTTGGGGGCTCCATTTGATATTAACGATCCAACTGTTACTGATAAACGTGAACGTCATGTTGTAATTGAAGAAATTAGAATGCGTAAGGATCAGCCTTGGACAAAAGTTTACAATATTTGTAATAAAAATTTGTATACAGCTCATCCTTATATTAGAGATGTTATTGGTACCCCTGAAATAATTTCAAGATTGACAAGAGAAGATATTGATAATTATTATAGAAAATTCTATACTCCAAAAAATGTTACAACTATTGTAGTGGGCGATTTTAATCATGAAGAAGTTCTGAATAAATTATGCGAAAAGTTTGATTTCCCAAACCGAGTTCAAGGAGAAAATAGAGTTAATAAAATTGACGCTCCTGTATCAGAAACAAAATATCTTGAAACAAATGCTAATGTTCAAACATCTTATATGATGTTTGGTTGGCTTGGACCAAAAGCTTCTGAGTTAAAAGCTTCTATATGTTTAGATTTGATTAGTATTATCTTTGGTGATGGTACAAGTTCTCGTTTACAACAAAATCTGGTTGAAAAATTACCTGATAAAATATTTAATATGATTGGTTCTGAACATTATCAATTTAAAGATGGTAATAACTTCTTTATTCAAGCTAATTTTAAACCTGAAGCTAAAGATAGAGCTTTGGAATTGGTAAAACAAGAACTTGCAAATTTATTAGAAGTTAAAATATCAAAAGAAGAACTTTCTAAGGCTAAAAAACGAATTAAATCAAGATTTGCTTATTCTGCAGAAACTGTTTCTGAAATAGGTGAAACTATTGGATATTATATGACAGTTTGTGATGATTTGAAATTGATTGAAGAATATCTTTCAGATTTAGATAGTATTACTGTTGAAAATTTAGAGGAAAATATTAAAAAATATTTATCTTTAAATAATGCTGTCATATCAGTATTAATGCCTGAAGAATAGAGATTATTTATGAGTAATTCTGAGCTAGAAGAACAATTGAATTTGGTTAAAGCTAAGTGTTTGCAATGTGAAAAATGTTCATTGTGTAAATCTCGGACGAATATTGTTTTTTCTGGCGGTGTTCCTAATACCAAAATGATGCTTATTGGTGAAGCTCCAGGGTACTATGAAGATCAAAAGGGTGAGCCTTTTGTTGGAAAGGCAGGGCAATTATTAGATAAAATTTTGGCAAGTGTGGGGTTTTCGCGTGAAAAAGATTTGTATATTTGTAATACTTTGAAGTGCAGGCCTCCTGAAAATAGAGATCCTTTACCTGAAGAAAAAGCCGCATGTCGAGAATATTTAGATGCGCAAGTTAATATTTTACAACCACGTATAATCTTATTGTGCGGGCGAGTTGCTGTTAATTCTTTTATTGATACAAAGTTAGGAATTACAAAGATTCGTGGTAAATGGTTTGAGGGTCCACATTTTTCAAAAATGATGCCAATTTTTCATCCGTCATATTTGTTACGTAACGACAGTAGGGAGAAAGGTTCGCCAAAATGGTTGATGTGGCAGGATATTAAAGAAATTCGTAGAGTTTATGACCAAATGAATTGATTTTAGTATTGTTATTTATGTTATAATTTTTTTATGGAAGAGAAAGATTTAAAAATATCAATAGCGCACTTATATCCAAAGCATTTGAATTTGTATGGGGATATGGGAAATGTTATAACTTTGAAAAAACGCTGTGAATGGCGTGGAATTCGTGTAGAATTTGAAGAAATTAACGTTGGAGATTCTATTGCAAATCACGATTTGTATTTTATAGGTGGGGGACAAGATAAACAACAAGAGGAAGTAGCTGAAGAGTTATACTCCCATAAGTCAGAATTTTTGGCTCAAAGAAATGATGGTGCTGTTTTTCTTGGTATTTGCGGTGGTTATCAGTTGTTTGGTCATTATTATCAACCTCATGATAAGGATAAGTTAAAAGGTTTATCTTTAATGGATGCTTATACAGTTGCAGGTAAAAAACGTTTTATTGGTAATGTTACTGTTAAAACTGATTTCTTGACTCCCAATACACTTGTTGGGTTTGAAAATCATAGCGGATTAACCTATTTACAAGGTGATACCAAATCTTTAGGTATTGTTAGTGTTGGTAATGGTAATAATGGTAAGGACGGTTTAGAAGGTGGAAGATACAAAAATGTCTTTGGAACTTATCTTCATGGTTCTTTGTTGCCTAAAAATCCGCATTTTGCAGATTATTTGATTGAATTGGCTCTCGAAAAACGTTATGGTGAAAAATTTAAATTATCGAAGTTAGATGATAAAATAGAGATGGATGTGCATAATTCTTTAATCGATAAAAGCTATTAAAAAAAGGTTTCCTATTTAGGGAAACCTTTTTTAATATTGTCTTGGTTGTTTTATTTTATATTCTTTACAGCTTCAATAACTTTTGCTGTTGCTTCTTCCGGTTTCATCGGAGTTTTTTCTCCAGTTTCGCGGACAACAAATTCAACGTTACCTTCAGAAATTGTTTTACCAACAGTTATTCTGAATGGGAATCCAATTAAATCTGCGTCTTTGAATTTTACACCAGGTCTTTCGTCTCTATCATCAAGAACAGCTTCTACTCCATTTGCAAGCAATTCTTCATATATTTTATTAGCAACGCTCATTTGAGTTTCATCTTTTGTACTTACAGGAACTATTACTACGTGATATGGTGCAATCGCTAAAGGCCATTTGATACCATATTCATCGTGGTGAGCTTCAACAGCAGCGGCAGCAGTTCTTGAAATACCAATACCATAACAACCCATAATGTATGGTTTTGCTTTGCCATCTGTATCTAAGTAGACAGCATTCATTGGTTTTGAGTATTTAGTTCCTAATTGGAATATGTTACCAACTTCTATACCACGTGTTACTTTTAGTGGTTTACCACATTGTGGACATAATTCACCAGCTTCAACAAGTCTTAAATCTTCATATTTGATTTCATCAACTTCAAGATCTGAAAGATTTGCACCTACTAAGTGAACATCGTTTTTATTTATGCCAACAACGAAATTTTTCATTTCTTTTACTGTATTATCTGCAATTATTGTTATGTTTTTAAATCCTTTAGGTCCAATGAAACCTGGAATTGCATCAAATCCGTTTTCTTGCATTATTTCTTCAATTTCACCAGAAGTTGCAATTCTTATATCCATACCACCAACAGCATTCATTAGTTTTGTTTCTTCAACTGTTTTATCTGCTCTAATTAATGCCATAACAGGTTTTTTATCAACAATATAGATAAGTGATTTTAGAATTAGAGTTGAAGGAATTTTTAAGAATGCTGATAATTCATCGATAGAGTGTGTATTTGGAGTGTCTACAACTTCTTTTTTAGCAAAATAATCTTTACCATCAACTACAGCAGATGGTAAATTTGAAATTGCGTGGTTAGAGTTTGCAGAATAATCGCAATCATCACAGTAGAATACGTCATTTTCTCCAGCATCAGTTGTTGTAATAACCATGAATTCGTGTGAAACACTTCCGCCAATAGCTCCAGAATCAGACTGAACAGCTTTTGTTTCTAATCCGCAGCGTTTGAAGATTCTGGTATAAGTTTCCCACATATTTTGGTATTCTTTATCTAGTTCTTCTTGAGATGTACCAAAGCTATATGCGTCTTTCATAATAAATTCGCGACCTCTTAATAGACCAAAACGTGGTCTAACTTCATCTCTGAATTTAGATTGTATTTGATAAAGGTTTGTAGGTAGTTGTTTATAAGATTTTAGGACATCTCTAGCAACGGCTGTAATGATTTCTTCGTGAGTTGGTCCAAGGCACATTTCTCTATTGTGTCTGTCTTTTAATCTCATAAGCTCTTTTCCG
>CAJMPQ010000023.1 GCA_905215335.1 uncultured bacterium
TCCAAGGCACATTTCTCTATTGTGTCTGTCTTTTAATCTCATAAGCTCTTTTCCGTAAGCTTCCCAACGACCTGATTCTACCCATAATTCTTTTGGTTGAACAAATGGCATTAATAGCTCTTGTGCACCAGCTTTATCCATTTCTTCTCTAACAATATTTTCGACTTTTTTTAGTACTCTCCACATTAGAGGTAAATAGTTATAAACACCTGATGTAAGTTTTCTGATATAACCCGCTCTTGCAAGCATTTTGTGAGAAACTACTTCTGCATCAGATGGAAATTCTCTTAATGTTTGTACAAATAATTTTGACATTTTCATAATTCAATTCCTCATATAAATTATTCAATGTCATTATTTTAACACAAAAAAAGACCTATTTAATTTGCATTAATTCTTCTTTAACAATATTAACAGGAACAGAAAGTGTTTGATAGTTTTTGATAGCTTCTTGAAGGTATTTTTTGCAATTTGTGAAGTCTCCGGTAAGTTTATATGTTGCTGCAGTAATATATAAAAGGTCACCAGAGGTTTCGCATTGATTTATTGCATTTTTCATAACCTCATTTGCTTCTATAAATTCGTGATCTTTGGCTAAAATTTTAGCTAAAATTTTATAAGCTTCTATATCTCCAGGGTTAAGTTCTAATGTCTTTCGGAGATTAGCTTTAGCACTTTCTTTATCTCCTTCTTCGTAGTCGATAACAGCAAGGTTAAAATATGCCCAACTATAGTCAGGGGATAAGGTTATTACTTTATTAAATTCTGCTTTGGCAGATTCTAAATCCCCAAATTCTTTATAGATATTTCCAATATAAAAATGTGCGTAAATATCTTCGTCATTAAGATCTATTGTTTTTTGGAAATAATCTATGGCTTGAGGAAAATCTTTGAGTTTAAAATACACAAGTCCCAGATTGAAATATGAATTTGAATCTTGATTATCTTCGTTTATTACTTTTGTAAAACATTCAATCGCTTTATTGTATTCTTTTAATTCAGTGTAGACTAGGCCTAAATTATAAATAGCATCTATAGAATCAGGTTCTAGTTCAATTGTTTTTTCGTAGGCTTCTTTGGCTTTTGTATATTTTTTCATTTTTTCGTATACAATGCCTAAGTTATAATATATTCCGTCATCGTAGTTGAACATTTTTGATAAATATAAAAGATGCTGCAAGGCTTCCTCATTAAATCCGCAATCCATTAAAATTACTGCCAGTTGTCTTCTGGCTTCAAAATTTGATGGATCACTTTTGATTAATCCTTGCAGCTCTTCTATTTTATCAAGTTTAGACATAATCTATCTTCTTCTTTTTGTTTATATAACAGGAACATCTACAGGTTCTGTTAAAATTACATTAAGAATTTCATTAGAATTTATTTGAACATCTTTACCTAGTCTAATTGCGTCTGCAATGCTATCGTATACAAAGTAACCTGCAGTTCCAATAGCTCCGCCAAAAGCAGCAACAGGTACAACAACATATTGCCATCCGCTATTTGTTACATCTTTACCCCATTCGATTGAATTTTTTGTGATGGCTCCGGATTTTTTACAAGTTTGTTTCCAAGCATCCCAATATCCTCTTGTAGTGGTAATGCCGCCGTCATTTGTAAGGTCAGCTCTTCCAACAATACTTAAATTAAGTGGAAGTTGTCTGCCGTTTGGAGTTACTATATGATCAAAATCTAAATATAAAACAGGGCCTTTTGATAGTCTTTTTGCTGGAGTGATTTCTTTTATATCACCTCTAACAATTGAACCCATTGGAAGTATAACATCATCTTCTGATTTTTGATCAGTTACAAGCATAGCTGTAAAGCTAGTACCTTTTGCATTATAGCCAGTGTTTATTGGATTTAGCATTTTTAAAGATAAGGTTGTTCCTGCTGGAATTCTCTTTGTTTTTGCATTTGCGTTAAATGGACCAGCCAATGCAACTTGTGCTGATAGTGCAAGCGCTAATAATGCTGTTAATATTTTGTTTCTCATACAAACTCTCACTTTCTTTTTGGTTCTTTTGCATTCTAGCATATTTTTTTTATTTTGGAATACTTTTGTATTGTTTTGTTACAAAAAAAAGAGCCTGCAATAGGCTCGTACGAATTAAGAATAGCTGGAAGTATGAAAAAGATTAATTATATTAAATGTAATTTATACAATTTTTTAAATTGGTTGAGTTACCATATTTAACTTAGTCATATGGAGTAGTTATTTATGAAGATTTATTTATAATTTTGTAAAAATGTGTTTAATGATGTAATATACAAATATTGTGTTGGTATTAGGTTTATGATAGGCTATATCTGTTAATAGCAGACAAAAGGTGGAGATAAATTATGGAAATTTTAAATAAGGCTACAATTGGTGTATTTGGTGGTTCAGGCTTTTATAGCTTTTTAGAAAATATTGAAGAAGTAAAAGTAGAAACACCATATGGTGAAACTAGTGATAGTGTTTTTATCGGTAAAATAGGTCAGCATTCAGTTGCATTTATGCCTAGACACGGTAGAAATCATTCTATACCACCACATTTAGTTAATTTTAGAGCTAATGTGTGGGCTATGAAACATTTAGGCTGTAAAAGAGTAATTTCTCCTTGCGCAGCTGGTAGTCTTCAAAAAGAAGTAAAACCTGGAGATTTTGTTATTTGTGACCAATTTGTAGATTGGACAGATGGTAGAAAAACAACCTTCTTCGAAGGTCCTGTTGTTCAACACCCTTCACCAGCTGATCCTTATTGTCCAGAGTTGAGAAAATTAGCAATTGAAACTGGAAAGAAATTAGGTATTACAATCCATGAATCAGGTACTGTTGTTGTGATCAATGGACCAAGATTTTCTACAAAAGCTGAATCTGCTTTCTTTACAAAACAAGGATGGCAAGTAATTAATATGACAGCTTTCCCTGAAGCTTATTTAGTAAAAGAATTAGATATGTGTCCATTAAACATTTCTTTAATAACTGATTACGATGCAGGTTTAGTAGGAGATGTTCCTCCGGTATCTCATGAAGCTGTTATGGAAGTGTTTAATAATAACGTGGCTAATTTAAAATCTTTATTATTTACTATGATAGAAAATATTCCAATGGAACAAAATCATTGTGAATGTATGAATTCAACTAAATTAGATATATAAGAGGCTATAATGGCGAATTTAATTATATTTTTAGATAGGTTAATTAATTTATATCTATATTTTGTAATAGCGGCATGTTTATTGTCGTGGGTTCCAAATATAAATCCAAATTATCCATTATTCCATTTTATTTTTAAATTCGCCGGTTTCTATATTATTCCTCCATTTGCAGGTATTTCTTTGTCTCCTGCATTTGTGATGGTTACAGCAGCTCTCATATCTATGGGGTTGAGAAAAATTTATGTTAAGTATTACGCTAGTAAAAATCCTCAGATAATAGTTTTGACCCCTGAAGAGTTTGCTAAAAAACTGGCTGAGGAAAATAGAGAGGACAAAAAAGATGATTGCAATTAAAATCATTCAAGCAATTGCAAATTGTTTTTATATATTTTTATTAATGATTTTTGTAAGATGTTTATTGACTTGGATTCCTGGGTTAAATTGGGAAAACCCTATTCTTAATGCGTTGAGAACCTCAGTAGATTTGTATTTGGATTTGTTTAGAAAGTTCATTCCACCAGTTGGTCCATTTGATTTGTCACCAATTGTTGCTACTTTTGTTTTAATCTTTATAAGAAACGGAATTATATATCTTGCAGCTTTTATTTTTCATATGTTAGGAATGGTAGGTTAGTAAAAGATGAAAATTGTTATATATGGTGCTACTGAAGTTGGTTGTTTGTTAGCTACTGAATTCTTTGAAGATCATGATATTACTGTTATTGATAAAGAAGAAAATCGTACAGATGAATTCGATAAATTAGATATCAGTTTTGTTTATGGTAATGCTACCGATATAAATGTTTTGAAATCTGCTGATATATTAAATTCAGATGTATTTATTGCTTGTACTGCATTAGATGAAGCAAATATTGTTGCATGTTTATCTGCAAAGAAGATAAGTGGAATTCGTACAATCTGTTTTGTATCTAAGGAAGAGTATAGAAATACGATGGAATTAGATAAAAATAGTGATTATTTGGGCGATTTCTTTATTGATTATGTTATTTGGCCTGAAGCTTTATTGACTCAAGAATTATTCAGAATTGTAACAGTTGCACATGCTCTTGATGTTGAAAATTTTGCAGATGGTAGTGCAAGATTATTAGAATATAAAGTAAAACCCGGTTCTGTAATTGTTGGTAAAATGGTTAAGGATTGTGGTTTTACAAAAGACACTATTATTGTTGGTGTAAAACGAGATAATCTTTTGTTTATACCAAATGGTTTAACTGAAATAAATGAAGGTGATAAGTTGATATTTATGGGAACGTCCAGATCTTTGGATGTTTTAGCAGGTACTTTCTTCCATGAAAATGAACAAGTTAAATCAGTTGCAATTATTGGTGGTGGTAATGTTGGTTTTATGTTGGCTAAAAGTTTAGAAGAAATGAAATTAAAAACCAAGATTATCGAAAAAGATTATGACCGTTGTGAATATTTAGCTCAAGAATTAGAAAAAACTCTTGTTATTAACGGTGATGGTACTAATTTAAAATTACTAGATGAGGAAGAAATCGGTTCTAGCGATGTTGTGATTTCTGTTACTAATAATGATGAACGCAACTTGTTATGTTCACTGTTGGTAAAACAATTAGGTGTAAAAAGAGTTATTTCAAGAGTTTCAAAAGTCTTGAATATTCCTTTGTTTGAAAAAGTTGGTATTGATATTGCAGTTTCTCCAAAAACTTCAGCTATTAATGAAGTTAAAAATGATTTGGATGAAACCGATGTTGATATTTTAGCTACTGTTGAACAAGGTGAGGCTGAAGTTCTAGAAATTGCGGTTCAAGAAGAATTTAATGATAAAAAAATTATGGATTTAAGATTCCCGGCACCTGCAATTGTTGGGATTATTCAACGTAGAAATCATGTTATTATTCCAAAAGGGGATACTCAAATTAAGGAACATGATATTTTAATTATATTTACAAAAGCTGATACTGCTCAAAAAATAAAAGAATATTTTAAGGTAATGTAGTAATATGAGATTAAGATACATAGCAAATGCTTTAGGTTTAATATTGATGGATATAGGTGTTGTTACTTTTATTCCTATATTTGTTGCTTTATATTATAAAGATTTAAATTCAGTATTACCATTTTTCGCTGCAGGTATGATTTCTCTTGTATTAGGGAAAATATTGAAATTGTTTATAAAAAATGATTCAGAAGAGACTCTAAATGATATTAAAAAATCTGAGGCTTTGATGGTTGTTTCAATGTCCTGGATTTTGTTTGGGCTGATTGCCGCTGTTCCATATTTGTTTTATGGAATATCACCAATAGATGCTGTATTTGAATCTGTATCAGGGATTACAACAACCGGTGCTACTATATTGCAGAGGTTTGATTATCCTAGGGCTATAATTTTTTGGCGTTCATTTACACAATGGCTTGGTGGTATGGGTATTATAGTGTTGTTCGTTGCTATTTTACCTCAGTTTGCGGTTGCAGGGCGTCAAATGTTTTTCGCAGAGACTCCTGGGCCTACGGAAGATAAGTTTACACCTAGAATAAAAAATACTGCTTCAGCTTTATGGATTGTGTATGCAGGTTTAACTTTTGTGTGTGCTCTTTGTTTATGGCTTGCAGGTATGCATCCTTATGATTGTATTTGTAATGCTATGTCTACTTTATCTGCTGGTGGATTTTCACCTAATGCAAGAAGTATTGAAGGGTATGGTTCAAATTTAATTACTTGGATTATTACAATTTTTATGTTCTTTGCTGGAGCAAGTTTTGTCTTGCAATCAAGAGTGTTAACGAAAAGAAAGTTATCTTTATTTTGGAAAAGCGAAGAATTTCGTTGTTATTTCTATATAATTTTAGCTTTCTCTTTAGCGTTAGCTAGTGTTCTTTTTGTTGAACAACATTATTCCGTCTTTCATTCTTTGACAGCGTCTTTTTATCAAATATTAACTATGGCAACATCAACAGGTAGTGCAAGTGAAGATTTTCAATTGTGGTCTTTCAATGCTAAAGTTATTTTATTTGCAGCAATGTTCATTTCTTCTTGTTCAGGTTCTGCTGGTGGTGGTTTGAAAATAACTCGTTGGATGTTAATTGTGAAGTATATAAAGAATGAATTGTACAAAATTTTACATCCTAATGCTGTAAAAACTATTAAAATTGACAATGTTGTAGTTGGAACAGATGTAATTCGTCAAACAATATTTTTTACTTTTTGTTATTTTGCGATATTTGCAATAAGTGCGATTTGTTTAACTGTTTTTGAACGTAATTTAGTTATTGGATTGTCTTCTGCAATTGCAACTTTAGGTGATATTGGTCCAGGTTTTGGTAATATTATTGGTCCGATGGGTGGGTATGCTTCTTTGGCTACTGTTTCTAAAGTTATTTTAATTTTTAATATGTTAGTTGGTCGTTTAGAAATTATTCCATTCTTAGTTTTGTTAAATAGAGATTTTTGGAAGATTAAATAATAGATAAAAATAAAAAATAAAAAGAGCAGAATTTTAAATTCTGCTCTTTTAGCTCTTATCTCAGAAGAATTATTCTTCTTTAGCTGCAAATGATTTATTTGCTCTTGATTTTACTTCAGCAATAATTTTGTCAATAAATTCGTCAACATTAAATGTTCCGACTTGACCAATTCCTCTAGCACGAACAGCTACAGAATTAGCTTCTATTTCTTTGTCTCCGATTACACAAACATAAGGAATTTTCTTATCCTGTAAGCTTTCTCTGATTTTATAGTTCATACTTTCAGATCTGTCATCAAGATGTACTCTTATGCCGGCTTCACGCATTTTGTTGTAAACTTGTTCTGCAAAATCGATATGTTTTTCGTTAGAAATTGGTACGATATTTACTTGAGTTGGAGCTAACCAAGTTGGGAATGCTCCTGCATAGTGTTCAATTAAAATGCCGTGGAATCTTTCCATTGAACCAAATATTACTCTGTGAAGCATTAATGGAGTTTTTAATTGACCATCTTTATCTTGATATTTGATATCAAATCTTGCTGGTAAGTTGAAGTCTAATTGGATAGTAGCACATTGCCAAGTTCTACCAATTGCATCTTTAATTTTGAAGTCAATTTTTGGACCGTAGAAAGCTCCATCACCTTCGTTGATTTCATACTGCATTCCACGTCTTTCCATTGCTTCTTTTAAGCCTGCTTCAGCTTTATCCCAGTTTTCAATTTCCCCAACAAAGCTTTCAGGTCTAGTTGATAATTCAACTTCAAATTTCATATTGAATATAGCCATAGTATCAGCTACAAAATCAATAATTCTGTTGATTTCATCAACTAATTGTTCAGGTGTACAGAAAATGTGAGCATCGTCTTGTGTGAAACCTTGAACACGAGTTAAACCTGATAAAGCTCCTGATTTTTCTTTACGATATACAGTACCTAATTCTGCCATTCTTAAAGGTAAAGAACGGTAAGAATATCTGTTTGCTTGGTATATTAAAATGTGGAATGGGCAATTCATTGGTTTTACAACAAATTGATCATCTGAATCTTCATCTTTTTGTACAAAGAACATATTTTCTTTGTAGTGGTCCATGTGACCAGATATTTCCCATAATTTAGATTTAGCGATTTGTGGAGTATTAACGATTACGTAACCGCGTTTTCTGTGTTCTTCTCTCCAATAGTTTTCAATTTGCTCTCTAACGATTGCTAAGTTTGGATGCCATAAAACTAAGCCACCACCTAATTCTTCTCTAGTAGAGAATAGATCAAGTTTAGTACCTAATTTTCTATGGTCTCTTTTTTCAGCTTCTTCTAGGAATGTTAAATAAGCTTGTAAGTCTTCTTTATTCCAATAAGCTGTAGCGTAAATACGTTGTAGCATTTTGTTATTTTCATTACCACGCCAGTATGCACCTGCAACTTTTAGCAATTTAATAGCGTTAGCTTTAATATATGATGTGTTTGGAAGGTGAGGACCTGCACATAGGTCATTAAATAAAGCATTACCATCTTTATCTTTAGTAATGTACAAAGTTGGATTATCATTTTTGTGTTCTTCTAATAATTCGGCTTTGTAAATTTCACCTTCTTTTTTGAATTCTTCGATTTGAGCTTCAACATCAGGAATTACATATTTTTCAAATGTAAGATTTTGTTTAATGATTTCTTTCATTTTTTCTTCGATTTTAGCCAAATCATCTTCAGTGAAAGCATGGCCATCAGTTAAATCAAAATCATAGTAGAAGCCATCAGCTGTTGCCGGTCCTATTGCTAACTTTGCAGATGGGAACAGGCTTTGAACGGCTTGAGCCATAATGTGTGATGTTGAGTGTCTAAGAATAGACAATGTTTCGTTGTTTTTTTCCATTTTTCATCTTTCTGTCCTTTTAAGGATGTAAATTTTTTCGGAAGTTTCCGCTTCAGTCAAAAACACTTGAAAGAATAATTTACTCCCGAGGTGGACCCCTCTAACTGTACTAACACGATAATTATATATCAAATAGATTTTATTGACTACTTTTTATACTTTGTGCAACGATGTAGCCCGTTGACCAACAATTTTGTAAGTTAAAACCTCCACAGAAACCATCGATATCTAAGACTTCTCCGCAGAAATACAGATTTTTATATTGCTTTGATTCAAGAGTTTTAGAATTTATTTCTTTTAAATTTATGCCCCCGCAAGTTACAACTTCACTATCTTGAACTTTTCCTATAATTGAAACGTTAAAATTTTCAAGTCTGTTTAGAATTTTATCTCTTGTTTTGCCATTTATTTGATGACATTGCGTGTTTTCATCAATATTAAGTGATTTTAATATGAAGGATGCAAATGATTTTGGAATATAATGTCCTATCAGATTTTTTATTTCTTTGTGTGGGTTTTTATTAAGTTCAGCTTGAAAATCAAATGGCTCTACAAATTTTAGAGTTAAATTGTAAGGAAGTTCTTTTCTTGCGTATGTTGATGATATTTTGTAGATGAGCGGTCCTGAAATCCCTTTATGTGTAAATATAATATCATCGTTAAGTGTTTCTTTATTGATTTTGCATTTTACATTTTTAAGACTTACTCCTGCTATTGAACTAAACTCTTCTTTCGTCTTTAGTCCAACCAGAGCTTGTGTCGGAGGTTCAATACTAATCTTGAGTTTATTCAGTATCTTGAATTCAGAGTGTCCTCCAATTGCTACTACTACAATATCAAAACCATAAGTGCTTTTGTTAGTTTTTATTTTAAAACAATTATCTAATTTTTCTATTAGAGTTACTTGTTCATTGATAAATTCACATTCAGATATTGCTTTTAATAATTTTGTTTGAACTTCTTTAGAGGAATTTGATTTTGGGAAAATTCTATTATCGTCTTGAACATAGGTATCAATTCCTATTGATTGAAATAAATCTAGTGTTTCTTGAGTTGCAAATCTGGAAAATATTGAATATAGAAATTTTTCTCCTCGAGGATAGTTTTTAGCTAAATCTTTAAAGTTAAATTCATTGTGTGCTAAATTGCATCTGCCTCCGCCAGTTGGAAGAATTGTTCTTAAATATTTTCCCTTGTCAAATATTGTGGCTTTAATGCCACAATCAAGAAGATATTTTGCACAAACGCATCCTGCGGGACCTGCTCCAATTATTGCAATACTTTTATTAAAAATCGACTCTTGTGCCATATAAAAATACCATTTCTGGATTTTCCAAATCGTTATGCATTTCCACTATGGATTTATTTAATACGGGATGAATGAAATCTGCGTTTAATTCCATCATTGGTACAAGTGTGAATGCTCTTAAATGTACGTATTTGTGTGGAATAACAAGATTCTCCTCATTTATTACATCTTTATTATAGAACAGTATATCAATATCAATAGTTCTATCTGTGTAATCTTTAGTTTCTGTGCGGCTTCTTCCAAGTTGTTTTTCTATTTTTTGGCATATATTCAAAAGCTCTTTTGGCGAATATTTGGTTTTTATTTCAACAACAGCATTTACGAACCAAGTTTGTGTGTTCATGTTCCAAGGTTCTGTTTCATAAAATGCAGAGGTTCTTACTATGGATATGTTTTCATCAGCACCAATTAAACTTGCTGCTTGTTGTACATATCCAATTCTATCTCCCTTGTTTGAACCTAAGCTTAAATATACTATTGCCATACTTAAATTTTATAAATTTTTGTATATATTGTCAACATGTTTTACTATTTGTTGTATAATTTATTTGTTATGGTTATATATTCTATTATTATAATATTACTGGTTTTAATTGTCGTTGCAATGTTCAGCGAGTTGTTTTTGTATGGTCTGTTATCTACAATAGTATTTATTGTATTACTTCCTTTTTATTATATCGTTCGTGTTTTTAATGGGAAGTTTTTGTATGGCTGGCGTGAAAAAATGGGCTTTTTTAATAATCCAGAGCTTGGAGATAAAGTGATTATGTATCACGGGGTTTCAGTTGGTGAAGTTATTGCTCTTGAAAATCTTATTAAAAAGACAAAAGAAGTATTTCCTGATTATAAAATTGTTGTAACAACAGGGACTAAAACCGGTCAAGAAATTGCGGTTAAGAAATTCTCAGAAATTGCGGATTTTATAACTTATTTTCCATTTGATATTCCGTATTGTGTAGATTCATTTTTAAGAAAAATAAAGCCTACTGTAGTTTTAATTGCTGAAACTGAATTGTGGCCAGTATTTTCTTTTTTCTGTAAAAACAAAGGCATTAAATTATATTGTATAAATGGTAGAATGTCTGATTCTACATATTCATTATATCGTTTATTTAGACATTTCTTTAAATTAGTTCTATCTAAATATACAAAAATTCTTACTCAAAGTGATATTGATATGAAAAAGTTAGTTTCAATCGGAGCTCCAAAAGATAGAACTTATGTTATGAAAAATTTAAAATTTGATGTAAAAAGAGCTGATGTGCAATTTGATTTGGGACAAGAAGGTTTTAGAGTAATTATTGCGGGAAGTACTCACAAAGGTGAAGATGAAATTGTCCTTAATATGTTTAAAGAAAAATTGGAAAAATTTCCAGATATTAAACTACTTTTAGCTCCTCGTCATACAACTCGTTTACCTCAAATTATTGATTTATTAAACTCTATGAATTTAAATTATGGTTTTAGATCGAAAAATGATTCTTTTAAAGATAAAGATATAATACTTTTAGATACAATGGGTGAATTGAGTAAAATTTATTCAATTTGTGAATTTGCATTTATTGGAGGTAGTTTTAATAAAACTGGAGGTCATAATCCTTTAGAAGCAACTGTTTATGGTAAACCTTCAATAACAGGTCCTTCTATTCATAATTTTAGAGATATTTATTGGTTGTTGGCTCGTTCTAATGCTGGTAAAATAGTTAAAACTCCAAAAGAATTTTCTGATTATGTGGATAAATTATTATCAGATAGGGAATTTTATCTAAAAGCTTGCAAAGATTGTGAATTTATTTTTAAAGATCAACAAGGCGCATTAGATGTTGTTATAAAAGAATTAAAAGAAATATTGTAAGTAAATAAATATTATAAAATGTTTGGAGATAGTTTTTACTATCTCCTTTTTTGTTGCGAAAATAAATTTCCTTTCCCTTTTTCCTATTGATTTTCCAACGACTTGTAATACAGT
>CAJMPQ010000024.1 GCA_905215335.1 uncultured bacterium
TTTATATTGATGATAGGACAATTTGTTTTAATGGTGATTATCACAAAACTCTTGAAGAAATTGAAAAATTTAAAGTTTACTGGAAATAATATTTTTTATATTTACCCCCACTTGATTTCTGTCTCAAAACGAGTGATGAATGTGTTGCATCAAGAATTAATAGGATTTTCTATTATTAATTTTCATTAGGAATATTAATAATATAATTACAATTCCGAGAAGAGCATAAATTCTAAAAGAATCTATATAAGCCCATAATCTTGATTGTTGTAATAATTGATTATATAAAAGTTTTTGTCCCATTAGCATTGCAGTATTTAAATCTGTACTTTGGGCAAAATTTGCAGCGTAAGTAGATACTCTTTCTAAATATACATTATTTGTTTCTGTTAAATTTTTTACCATCATAAATTGATGAATTTGAGAAAATCTTGAGATAAAAGTTGCAACTAATGAAGTTCCAACTGCTCCACCTATTGTTTTGATGAAATTTTGTAATCCACTTGCGTTAGACATTTCTTTTGCAGGAACTGTCAAACAAGAGAAAGATACCAAAGGAATCATAGCTAATGTCATACCTATACCAAATAAAATATTTGGGATAAATATTGAAGCTTGTGAAATTTGTAAATTTATATCACCTAACATCCAACTTCCTATTGATAATAATAAAACGCCTGAAGATGCAACAACTCGAACATCTGTTTTTTCAGGTAAAAATTTATTTAAAAATAAGCCAATCATACAGCCTATTCCACGAGGCATCATTGAAAGTCCACTTGTAAAAGCATCATATCCCATCATTGTTTGCATAAATTGTGGAATCATTGCAAGAGAACCAAGTAGAATAGCATTCATTACTGTTATACATATTGTCCCCATTGTATAGTTCCAATTACTTAAAACATTAAATCTTACAAGAGTTTCTTTCCCTTTTATTTGAGAAATAATAAAACCTATTAAGCCGATTACCCAAATAACAGTTAAACGGCAAATAAATATAGAATTAAACCAGTCTTCGTCATTACCTTTATCCATCATGATTTCAAAGGCAACAGCAAACATGATTAAAAATATTAAACCCCACCAATCTGTTTTTACATTTTTTTGTTTTTGAGCATAAGGAGGGTCTGTAATCATTGTTTTTGCCATTGTTATAATTAAGGCTCCAATTGGGATGTTCATAAAAAATATCCAATGCCAAGAATAATTTTCTGTGATCCAACCACCTAATACAGGTCCAATAATAGGTGCAACAATTACAACAAGGCCAAATATTGTGATTGCAGTTGTTAAATCTTTTCCTTTAAAATTTTCCATCATAATTGCTTGAGCTATAGGAATTAAAACCCCTCCGCCAAAACCTTGAAAAAATCGCCCTATAATCATTAAAGGCATAGATGAAGATATTCCACAGACAAATGATGACATTGTAAAAATAAAAACCATCATGATAAAAAGGTTTTTTCGACCCAATAATCTACATAACCAGTCTAACATTGGTATAGTTAAACAACTTGCGATTAAATAACTCGTTAAAATCCATATTGATTCTTGATTACTTACCGAAAAACTTCCTGCAATGTGTGGTAATGCAATATTTGCAATCGTTTCATCCAAAGAAAACATAAAGGCTGCAAACATTGTAGGAATTAAAATTAACCATTTACTATTGTTTTTTTGTTCATCAGCTAAATTTACCATAATAATACCTATTGAATTTTCAACACATGCAGTATATTATAATGGTATTGAATTTTCAATAGGTATTTAAAATTTTATATTATGGATTTTTGTTATTTTTTCTATTTGTTTAAATAAAATATTTCCAACATCTTCTAATTCATCTCTTTCTTTTTCTGAGAATATTTCATAGGCTTCTTGAACAAGTATGTTGCGTGATTGTTTATGAATTTCTTTTCCTTTTTCTGTAGCATAACTTTTCACTGCAAGAATTTGTTTCGATTTTGTTTTTTGCTCTCTGGTAATATAATTACGACTTTCAAGAGAAGATAATATTTTACTAACATAAGTCCTCTGTATAGAAAGACTTCTTGCAAGATCTCCTTGTGTAATTCCAGGATTGAGTACGATTTCTTCTAAAATAATATATTCATTATGATTAATAGGGATATTATGTTTTTTATGAATTACTTTCATATATTCTTTTATAACTTTAGCAAATTTTTCAGCTGCATAAATAACCGATTGGTTATAACTTATCATTTTATTTTCACTCATACTCACCTTACAATTAGTTTATAATACTTTTAATTATTTTAGCATAAATGATAGTTATTTAAAATTCAAAGTTTAGTTTATATATGTTATTTAATCAAGTTTTCTTTTGAACGTCATAGAAGCTAAACTTAGGGTTAGCATAGCTATAATAAATAGAGGGATTAAATTATAGAATACATCTTCAAAACTCATTCCTTTTAAGAAAATTCCACGCACTAATACCATAAAAAATCTTATAGGGTTTAAGTAGGTTAGGTATTGCAATATTTGAGGCATATCTTCTATCGGCGAAATAAAACCTGATAGCAAAATTGCAGGCATTTGAAAAGTTATAACCCCTAAAATTGCTTGCTGTTGAGTTTTACATATTGATGATATAAATAATCCTACTCCGGTTATTGAAAGTAACGATACAAAAATTGCTGTGAAAAATAGAAGAGGTGAACCTATGAATGGTACTTTAAAAAACAAAATCACAAAAGTTGTCATAATTGTTGTGAGTGACAATGCAATTATTAATGGCGGTACTGTTTTCCCTAACAAAATTTCAAAAGAAGTTAATGGACTTACAATAAGCTGGTCAAAAGTTCCCATTTCTCTTTCTCTTGCGATAGACAAAGCTGTTAGCAATAGTGTTATAACTAGTGCAAGCATTGCAACAAGAACGGTCAGCAAATACCAACGATATTCTAAATTAGGGTTATACCAATTTCTAATTGTAGGATTTAATTGAGGAGTAGTATTTGAAATTTCATTATTGTAATCATTTACTATTTGAGAAGCATAAGCTGATGCAATAGATGCGGAATTTGTTTGTCTACCATCCGCAACTATTAAAATATCAGTCATTTTTTTATTTTTAATATTTTTTGAAAAATCATTGTTTATATATATCCCAAGCTGCACTTTTTGGTTGTCAATTTTTTCTTTTAAAACTTTTTCGTCACTTACATAATAAAAATTTCTAAATCTTGTAGAGTTTTCAAACCTTGATAGTAATTCTCTCGATTCGTAAGTATTTGATCTATCTAAGACTGCAACATCAATATTTTTGACTTCCATCGTAATAGCATTTGAAAATACAAATAGCTGCAATAATGGTAAAGCTATAATAATACCTCGACTTTTCGGGTCTTTCCAAATCGTTATAAATTCTTTTTTTATTAGAGCAAAAACTCTTCTTAAAACATCTTTTATCATTTATTCAGCCTCATATCTGTATTTTTATAGACAGCTACAAAAAGGATTAAACCCAAAATAGATAAGAATAATGAATTAATTATGACAATTTCCCAAACCGTACCTGCCATAAATTCACTTTCAATAAAAGTTATAAAATACCGAGGAGGTAAAATCATTGTTAAATATTGAAAAACTAAAGGCATTGAATTTATTGGAAACATTAACCCTGAAAGTAGCAGTGCTGGCAAAAATCCTATTCCTAAAGATACCTGGCTTGCTAAAAACTGATTTTTAAGTTTTGAAGAAATTAACAAGCCAATTCCTGAAGATGTAAATAAAAACAAGCCGCTTACAAAAAATAGTGTTAAAAGGTTCCCTCTAAATGGTATTTTAAAAACTACAAGACACATAAATACACTAAAGGTCATAGATAACATTCCAAGTGTAAAATATGGAATATATTTACCTAATACAATATCGATTTTCCTTACTCTTGTTGTTAAAAGAGCTTCCATTGTACCTCGTTCCCATTCTCTTGCGATTACAAGTGCTGTAAGCAATATTCCGATAAGTGTCATTGTAATTGCAATTGAGCCTGGTAAAATAAAATAGTGGCTATTCAAATCCTGATTGTACCAAGTTCTGACAGTCGGAGTAACAATCGGTATTGTAGAAGCATTTTTGTATTTGCTTGTTGCAAGCCATTGATTTGTAATTTGAAGTGCATAATTTTGAACATAATTTGCTGTGTTTACTTCACTGCCATCTGTTATAATTATAAAATCTGCAGGTTTTCGATCTGATAAATTTTTTGAAAAATCATTTGGAATAATAATTGCTCCTTTTAATTTTGAGCGGACAATATCTTCTTGAAGTTCTTTATCGTTATCGTAAATTATTGATTTTACATATTTACTATGTCCAAAAGATTTAATAAGAGTTGATATTTCAGGGTTTGCATCATCATTTTTAATCCCTATTGTAACTTTTACAGTATCCAAATTAATCCCGTACATGTAAATTAAAATTGCAATAAGTGGCAAAATAAAAGCAATTATTATGCTGCTTGGATCTCTTAATATTTGACGAAATTCTTTTTTTATAAGAGCAAAAAGTGTTTTCATTTTTCACTCTCCTTAATTAAATTGATAAAAGCTTCTTCCATATTTTGGGCACCTGATTGAGTTTTTAATTCTTGAGGTGTGCCTATTGCAATCGTTTCACCTTTATAAAAAAGGCTTATTTTATCGCAGTATTCAGCTTCATCCATAAAGTGCGTAGTAACAAGGATTGTTACCCCTTTTTTAGACAAGGATTTTATGTGATTCCAAAATTCTTTTCTTGCGATTACATCAACTCCTGATGTTGGCTCATCTAAAAATAAAATAGGCGGATTATGGATAACTGCACAGGCTAAAGATAATCTCTGTTTAAAACCTAGCGGTAAATCGTCAGCTTTTTGGTTTTCAACATCTTGGAAATTAAAAATTTCAATAATTTCATCTATTTTTTTTTGTTTATTTTTTGATTTTATTCCATAAACTGATGCAAAAAATTCAAGGTTTTGACGCAGAGTTAAATTACCGTATAATGAAAATTTTTGAGCCATATAACCAAGATTTGATCGAGCTTTACTTGGCTCTTTCAAAATATCAATTCCCATAATTTTTGCAGTTCCTGATGTAGGTCTTGCTAGTCCGCACATCATTTTGAAAGAGGTGGATTTTCCTGCTCCATTTGGACCTAAAAGTCCGAAGATTTCTCCTCTATTTATACAAAAAGAATTGTTTTTTACAGCATAAAAATTGCCGTATTTTTTCTCTAAATTATCAGCCAGCACAGTACATTCTATATCTGATGTTAATTCAGGATAATTTTCAGCAATTTGAGAAGGGATTTCTTTATACCCTCCCATTAATTCAATTACTTTAGCTTCAAATTCTTGAGTTGTAGGAGCCAAATTTTCAGGAGTTCCATCATAAATAACCTGTCCTTTGTCTAATACAACCGAAATATCAAAGCTATGAGCTTCATCTAAATATGCAGTTGACCATAGAACTGTTGTTTCCGGTGAAATTAAATTCCTTACCATTTCCATCAAATCACGCCTTGATATAGGATCTACTCCAACAGAGGGCTCATCTAAAAGTAAAAATTCAGGATTACCCATCAACGCGCAAGCTAATCCCAGTTTCTGTTTCATCCCTCCGGATAAAGCACCTGCCAGTCTGTCAGTAAATGGTGCTAGTTTGGTGAATTTTAGGAGTTTATCAAAATCGTATGGAAGATTTTTTAAATCTGCATATAATTTCAAATTTTCTTCAACTGTTAAATCCTCATATAATCCAAATTTTTGAGGCATATAACCTATTTTAGGATTTAACTTTTCTTTTTCTGTTGCGGGATTTATCCCAAGTACAGAAATTTCACCACTATTCGGAATTAACAAGCCTGAAATAAGTCTTATTAATGTAGTTTTTCCTGAACCATCAGCACCAATAAGTCCTGTAATTTTGCCTTTTTCAATATTTAGTGAAAGGTCTTTTATTGCTTGTATATTACCAAAACTTTTATTTAAGTTTTTAATTATTACCGTTTGCATTTTTGTTATCCAAATTGATTTTAACAGTTACAGGCATACCTTGACGTAAGTATTCGTCAATATTATCAACATAGACTCTTATTCGATAAACTAAATCAGTTCTTAAATCAGTTGTCTGAACTGTTTTTGGTGTAAATTCCGCAACAGGTGAAATATAGCCGATTTGCCCTTCATATTCTCTGTTTTTCTTTGTATTCGGATCGATTGTATCTGTTAGGACTTGAACTTTTTGACCGTACTTGACATTTCCTAAATCCTTTTCACTAATGTAAGTTCTAATCCATACAGGTTTGTTTTTGGCAACTGTATAAATAGGTTGACTCTTATTAACTGTTGCACCAGGTTCTTGAGCTCTTACTGTCACAATACCATCATCGGGAGCATAGAGTTTTGTATAATCAAGTTGATTTTTGGTAAATTGTTTATTAGCTAATGCTGCTTTATAATCTGAATCAGCTTTGTTTTTTGTATTTAGTAAAGTTTCACATTCCATTTGGGATACTGTGTTGTCAGAACATAAAGGAGCTTTTCTTTCATATTTTGATTTTGCATCATTATATAGTGCAAGTGTTCTTGAAACTTCTGCATCTGCTTTTGTAAGATTAGCGTTGTAATCTTTATTATCTAATGTCGCAACAAGTTCCCCCTTCTTAACTGTGTCGCCTTCTTCTTTAAGCATTTTTTCAATTTGTCCTGCAACTTGAAAACTTAAATCAACTTGTCGAATTTCAATATTACCGTACAAAGTTAGCTCAAAAGGATTTTTCTTATTTTTTAGAATGAAGAATATTCCTATAGATAAAAGTATTACTAAAATCAATATTATAGGTATTATTTTTTTCATAGTTTACCTCCAACAGCTTTATAGAGTGTAAAATAATTGATTAACTTTTGTGTTTTTGCTTTTGTTAGTTCATTTTCTACTGCAAGCTTTTGATTTTCACTTTCTAAAATCTCAATAGCAGAAATTATTCCTCTGTTATATTTATTTTGCTCGTTTTGAAAATTTGTATTCTGATAAGATAATTTCTGTTTTACGTTTTTCTCTGTATTTGTATCATATTTAACAAAACAAAGAGCTGTGTTTACTTCTTTGATTGCGTTTAAATCTGTTTGTTTGTAATCTTCGAAAAGTTCTTCATATTTTGCTTTTTGAAATCTTAAATTTGCAACTTTTCTTCCGCCTTGAAAAATATCTTGAGTTGCACCAGCTAAAAGTAAGGCTAAAGAAGATTCCCAAGAAAAGAAATTTCCGGGGAATATAGTGTTAAATGCCCAAACTCCTGTAATATTAAATCGTGGGAAAAATTCTTTTCTTGCAACACGAATATCAATTTTTGCTTTTTCTAACTTTGCTTCAGCAGCCATTACATCAGGACGAGAAAAAATTACATCTGATGCAATTTCATTTGGTATATTTCCACTATATTCAAAATTATTGAGATTACCGAATTTGAAATCATTATAATTTTCAGGAGAAATTCCTGAAAGAATTGCAAGCTGCATCAATAAAACTTTTTGTTCTTTTTCTAACTTATTTAATTGAGTTTTTGAATCTTCAACTTGTTTTTTTGAATTATTCAATTCACTTGTAGATATTATTCCACGATTAAATAATTTTTGACTATGTAATAAAATCTTTTCATTGTTAGACAAAATTTTTCTTTGGTTTGAAATAAGACTTTCATATTGCAAAATATTTGTGTAAACAGTTGCTAAATCACTTAGAAGAGATAAATAAACTGTTTTTTGTTCATAAGTTGCAGCTTCATAAGATTTTTTATAACTTTTAGTCTTATCTCTATTTTTTAATAAAAAATCTGCTTCATAACTTGCGACAAAAGGAAGTACAAAAGCGTTATCACTTAATCCGTAACTTCCAAATTTAGGAGTATGAATTCCTAAATAATTTGCTCCAACGCTAAAAGTTGGTAATTCCTTTGCAAAAGAATACTTTACTTGCTGACGATATTGCTCGATTACGTATTCAGTTTTCTTTAGTTCATGATTATTTTCTAATGCTGAATTAACATAATAATTTAAGTTATCATCATTGAACTTATTAAAAAATTCTAAATTCAAGTTGGCATAATCATAAGCTAAAGCGCTTTGACTAAATACGACCATTAAAACAAATACAGAAATTATTTTTCTAATCATTAATATCTCCGAAAGTTGCTTTTACATAAGTTTTAATATTATTTTTGATTATTTGAATATCTTCATCTGTAAATTCTGTTTGCTTTAATACTTTAAGTGAAAATGTTGTTAGTATTTTAGGAGAATTTATTTGAGATATCAAAAATAGTACTTTAAAGATTACTTCTTTGTCGTTAGCCTGCTTGTCTAATATTGCGGCAACCAATCTTCTTAAATAAATTATTGCAGGTGGTTTTATTTCAAAATCACTCTTTTGTTGTTCTTTAACTAAGAATGCAAGTAAATCATTTGAAACATTCGAATAGAAGTAATCTATAAATTTTTCTAAGACTGTTTGAAGTTTTTCAATAAGTTCTTTTTTAGATTTATTAGAAAAATCTTCATCAACATCCAAAAAACTTTCCATGTAAGCTTTTTGAGATTCAACTAGGTTATTAATTATTTCTTGATACAACTCTTGTTTGCCACCAAAATAATAGGAAATCATGCAAATATTTATATTTGCACATTTGCAAATTTCTCTTATACTCGTTCCATCGTAGCCTTTTTGAGCAAAGAGTTTAATTGCAGTATTTAAAATTTTTTCTTTTGAATTTTCATCTAATTTCTGTTTCATAATTATATTATAAAACAAACGTTTGATTTATTCAAGTGTAAATTAAATTTCGTATTTAATCTTTATATATTTATAATCTTAAATTATAAATTCTCTTATAGCTGTTTTTTAATATTAAGATGTAGGGGACATTTTTTGTACTCAAGTACTCTTTTCTTGCATTCTTTTGCATTCCATTTACAAATTTTCCAAACAATATTAGGCTAAAACCAGCTTGTTGTTTAAAGTTAAGCCCAGTGCAAAAAAGTGCAATTTTATTTTGCTTGTAAATTGGGATGCCCAAAATTATCAATGAGATTTTGATACTAACTAAAAATTTAAAAATTCAGCTAATGTTAGATTAAAAGCTTTGGCTATTTTGTTTAATTTGGAAAAGGTTACATCATTTTGAGCAGTTTCAATATTCCCTAAAGTAGAGCGAGCAATTTGGGCTAAATCTGCTAAATCATCTTGAGTGTACTTATGTAATTTTCTTAACTCTTTTATACGATTTGCTAATTTTTGTAATAAAACCTTGTCCATAATTATTCATCTTTAAAATCAAATAAATCCTTAACTTCAAGCCCCAAATTGTCTGCAATTATTTTTAATTTAGAAACTGTAACATCTGTTTTAGCCAGTTCAAGCAAACTAATCATTGATCTTGATACTCCATTCACCCCAAGATCATCTTGTGTTAATTTTCTTTCTTCTCTCAAGTATTTTAATCTTTTTGCTAATTTTTCTAAAAAAGACTTGTTCATTTTTAAATTGTTAGTTATACTAGCATTATATTCAACTAGTAATACTAGCAAAAAATAGGGTAATATTTATGTTTACTAAAAAGATACTAATAGATTTAGACGGAGTTTTAAATGAATACGGCCATGAGAAATTCAATGAAAATTATATTCCAAAAATTAAAGTTGGAGCTTATGAATTTTTAGAAACTTTATCTCAAAGTGCAGATTTGTATCTTTTTACAT
>CAJMPQ010000025.1 GCA_905215335.1 uncultured bacterium
TAATATTAACTAAATATTCAAGGAAGGTTCGGAAACGCAGTTTCTGATAACTCGTTCCATTCGGTCGCGTTTTCTCTTTCTTTGCTTCTTTTTCTTTCTCTTTCAATCGCAAGAAAGAGAAAGAAATGAAGTTAGATAAAACACGGTTTTATTTAAAATTATTATTATTATTTTTTTGCAAAAATATTCCTTTTGTCCACTTTTTCTTTTTGATTGCGACGCAAAAAGAAAAAGTAGACGGAAAAAGAAAAACACGCATGATAAAATGGTTCGAGTTATCAGGGAGTATGCTCCCCGAACCCCTCTTAATAAAAAATAATTATTAAAAACTCCATAACATATTTTATGTAATAAAAAAAGGACGAGTTTTAAACTCGCCCTTTTCATTACCTTTTACTTGCTGATTATTCTTTTGTGTATTCAGCATCAATAACATCATCGTCATTAGAAGATGAACTAGATGAAGCACTTTCAGAATTTGCACTTTGTGCAGCTTCGCCTTCTTTTTGAACTGCTTCATAAGCTTTTTGAGAAATACCAAACATAGTTTGTTGTAATTCTTCAGACATTTTTTTCAATTCATCTGTTGATTTATTTTCATCTAAAGCTTTTTGTAAAGCAGCTTTTTGTTCTTCTAATTTAGATTTATCAGCAGCGTCAATCTTACCTTCGAAATCTTTCATAACTCTTTCTGCAGATCCGATTAAGCTAGCTGCATTATTTTTAACTTCTGCTTCTTCTTTTTTCTTTTTATCTTCAGCAGCATTTGCTTCTGCTTCTTTAACCATTTTTTCGATATCTTCTTCAGATAAGTTAGAACCGTTTGTAATTGTAATTTTTTGTTCTTTACCTGTAGCTTTATCTTTAGCAGAAACATTTACAATACCGTTAGCATCGATATCAAATGTAACTTCGATTTGAGGAATACCACGCATAGCAGGAGCAATACCTTCAAGTCTAAACATACCCAAAGATTTGTTATCTCTAGCCATTGGTCTTTCACCTTGTAACACTTGAATATCTACAGCTGTTTGATTGTTTTCTGCAGTTGAGAATACTTGAGATTTAGAAACAGGGATTGTAGTGTTTCTAGGAACAAGAGGAGTCATAACTCCACCTAAAGTTTCAATACCTAATGTTAATGGAGTAACATCAAGAAGTACAATGTCCTTAACTTCACCAGCTAATACACCAGCTTGAACAGCTGCACCAACTGCAACAACTTCATCTGGGTTAACTGATTGGTTAGGTTCTTTTCCTGTATAATCTTTAACCAATTTTTGTACAGCTGGAATACGAGAAGAACCACCAACTAATACAACTTCATTGATTTCAGATTTAGAAATACCAGCATCTTGAATAGCTTGTTCAACTGGTTTTTTACATCTTTCTAATAAATCATAGCTTAATTCTTCGAATTTAGCTCTTGTTAAATTCAAATCTAAGTGTTTTGGACCATTTGCATCAGCTGTGATGAATGGTAAGTTAATATTAGTTTCAAATACAGATGATAATTCACATTTAGCTTTTTCTGCAGCTTCTTTAACACGTTGCATAGCTTGTTTATCACCTTTAAGATCAATACCTTCTTGTTTTTTGAATTCTTCACAAATCCAATCCATAACTTTTTGGTCAAAGTCATCACCACCTAAGTGAGTATCACCTGATGTTGATAATACTTCGTGTACACCATCACCGATTTCCAATACAGAAACATCGAATGTACCACCACCTAAGTCAAATACTAAAACTTTTTCAGGTTTATCTTTTTCCAAACCGTAAGCCAAAGCTGCTGCAGTTGGTTCGTTCACAATACGTAAAACATCTAAACCAGCAATTTTACCAGCATCTTTTGTAGCTTGTCTTTGAGCATCGTTAAAATATGCAGGAACTGTGATTACTGCAGATGTAACTTTTTCACCTAAGTAAGCACTAGCATCATCTGCTAATTTTCTTAAAATCATAGATGAAATTTCTTGAGGTGTATAATCTTTACCTTCAATATTTACTTTATAATTATCACCCATGTGTCTTTTAATAGATGCAATAGTTTTATCAGGGTTAACAATAGCTTGACGTTTTGCTAATTGACCAACCAATCTTTCACCTGTTTTAGAAAAACCAACGATAGAAGGAGTTGTTCTAGAACCTTCTGCGTTAGCAATAACTGTAGGTTTTCCACCTTCCATAACTGCAACAACTGAGTTTGTTGTACCCAAGTCAATACCAATTGTTTTTGCCATAATACTTTTATCTCCTTTACTTAAAATAATTCTAATTTATTTATATTATTGTTATAACATCGTTTTTTTGAAATCTTAAAAAAATAAACAAAAAATTAACATTTCAAATTTTCAAAATTTATAAGTTGCAAAAATTTTCAAAAATTTTAATACCATTTTCTGTTAAATAAGCTTCTGGATGGAATTGTACCCCATATATAGGTTTATTTTTTATTTTTAAAGCCATAGGAATATTATCTTCCGTTTTGGCAGTAATTTTTATCTCTGAATCAATATTAGGCGAAACAATCAATGAATGATATCTTGTTGCTGAAAAACCTTGAGGCAAGCCTTTAAATAATTCAAACTTTTCATCAAAAAATATTTTAGAATTTTTACCATGAAATGGTTCTTTCGCTTTAATAACATCCGCACCAAAATATTTGGCAATACATTGCATTCCCAAACAAACACCAAAAATTGGCATTTTATCTTTATAATAATCAATAACTTCCATTGTAACACCTGAATTATCAGGATTTCCCCAACCTGGAGACAATAATATTTTTGAAAATTTTAATTTTTTAATTTGTTCTAAAGTTCTTTTATCATTTTTAATAACAATAGGTTCTATAGAAAGCATTTTAATATATTGAACTATGTTATAAGTAAAAGAATCATAATTATCTATAATCAACATAATTCAACCTCCACAAAACCTCGAACTGAATTAAAACAATAAATTTTTTCCGCATTTAATAAATCTTTTTTATACAAAACTTTTTCAAACATTTTTCCATCATCAACATATTGTTGTCTTAATGTTCCATTTAATAATCCACAACTAACTGGAGGAGTATATAATTTACCATTCTCGAGAATTGCAATATTTGTAAAAGTTCCTTCTGTAATTTCATCATTTTCGTTAGATAAAATATAATCAAAAATATCTTCCGGAGGTTTATTTCTAATAGTAGTTTTATGGTATAAAAACGGATTGCTCGAATGAACTTTTCCGCAAATTTTTATTTTATATTTTCCATCTATATCGCATGGTCGTAGCTTTAAATCATTATATGTTGCAGTAAATTGACCATTTTTATTAAGAACAACTCTTAAAACTTTTCCTTTATTTATCTCTAAATTTTCAATATTATCATTCCAAATAAAACCTAAAATTTCGGCAGAATTTTTCATTCTTTTTACATGTGCATCCAAATTATCAACTGCCGTTTCAATTAATGAAAAATCTGTTTGCAAAAATTTCATCTTAGTCAAAGTCTCATTCCACTCATCCTCTGGAGTGGAATCCCAAACAATAGCACCACCAACGCTATACTTAAAATATGCAGACTTTTTTTCAACCCCATGCAACTTTGGATTTTTACTTTGCAAAATTCTTATTGGAACACTAAAAACACACTCCTCAGGAGATAAAAAACCAATTGCCCCACAATAAATTTCACGACTAAATTTTTCTAATTCCTTAATAATTTTCATTGTAGAAATTTTAGGAGCACCAGTTATTGATCCACAAGGAAATATAGCTTTAAAAATATCAAATAATTTAATATTATCTCTTAATTGAGCCGAAATTTCAGATGTCATCTGAAAAACTGTAGGATGAGCTTCAATATCAAATAATTTATCGACTTTCACAGAACCAGATTTGGCAATTATTCCCAAATCATTTCTCAATAAATCAACAATCATAATATTTTCAGCACGATTTTTAATATCATTTTGAAGAAACTCAAAATTCTTTTTATCCTCAAGCTTTGATTGCCCTCTCTGAATAGTACCTTTCATTGGCTTGGTCAAAATTGTATTACCTTGTAATTTGAAAAATAACTCAGGAGAAAATGATAATATTGTTGTATATTTATTTTTAAAAAACAAATTATAAGGAGTTTTTTGTTTTTCCAATAAAGCTTCATATAATTCTAAATCATCAAGATTGGTCCAAACTTTATTTGGATAAGTAAAATTAACTTCATAAGAAACTCCCTCAGATATATAATTTTTAATTTTATCAATAGAAGTATAATAATCTTCTTTTGAAATCATTGGCTCTGAAATAATACCAAATGGTTTATCTATACTTTTAGGAATATATTTCTCAAACTTATCAAAAACTTCGAAATAAACACGTTTAAAATCATAAGAAACATACCCCAACAAATAATATTTTTTATAAAGTTTCTCAATTCTCTCAAAAGCCGCAAATACACTCATATTAGTTGGAGCGTCAATAATTTCAATAGGATTATTAAAAATTTTATCCGAATAAATTTGCATACTAAAATATTAAAATAAAATAAATCAATTTAAAATATAAAATTTGCTTTTTATGAACTTTAATGCCAAAATACAAATATGATATACCAAAAAGAAGAACGTAAACCCCAAATATGGTTTTGTGGTGCGCATTTTATAAATGATATTTACACTGGATTTTTAAATCCGATTATGCCATTTATTGCAGAACAGGTAAAAATGTCAATGCCTGTCGCAACAATAATATTAAGTTGCTCTCATATATTTTCATCGCTAATGCAACCTTATTTTGGATTTTTTGCAGATAAAATCAAAAAAAGAGCACTAATATTTTGGGGACTAATTGCAACAGCAACATTTATATCACTAGCTCCGGCAGCTAAAAATATTCCATTAATGGTGCTATTTATTATTTTGGGAAGTATCGGCTCAAGTCTATTTCACCCACAATCACTTGGCTTAATATCAAAATTCTCAAAATCAGAAGTTTCACGCAATATGGGAATATTTATCGCAATGGGAACATTAGGTTTTTCAATGGGCCCACTACTATCATCTACAATTGCCCAATACTTTGGACTTGCTAAAATGCCTATCCTAAGCTTGCTAGGTATAAGCTGGGCATTTTTAATGTTCAAAATGGTTCCAAAATTTTCATCAGAACCAACACCTAAACCAACGTTTAATTTAAAAAAGGCATTTGTTGATATACTTTCAAATAGAAAACTAAATATCTTAAATATAATTGCGATGCTAAAATCATTAATTACAACATCCTGTTCAATTTTATTACCATTCTTATGGAAAGCTGAAGGATATACAAAATTCCAAATAGGATTAGCATTATTTTTCTTCCTCTTTTTGGGAGGAATAGCATCACTACTAAGTCCAAAATTTGAAAAGAAAATTGGCACAGCTAATGTATTTTACATATCTATGATTACAACATTTCCACTTATGTTATTATTTATGCTAACATACAAAAGTTTTCCAATTATTTCATTTATTATATTTGCACTAATGGGATTTGTAACAATGTTTGCAACTCCAATAACTATGAGTTTGGCACAAAATGTTCTCCCAGAATACAAAAGTATAATTGGAGGCTTTATAAACGGATTTTCTTGGGGAATCGTTGCAATTGCAATGTCAATTATAGGATATATTGCACAAGCAACCAGCATTGTTCCAGTACTTGTAATCCTTTCAACAATCCCAGCAATATGCTCAATCCTAGTAAAATATATATTTAAAGAAAACTAGAAATTAAGCAATTAAAGATAAATACTTTTTAGTATCATCAGCTTTATGTATAAAAAATGACTGCAAAGTAGATGCTAAATCACCTAAAACATTCGTATTTTTTTCATTTACCATTGGATAAACAGATTCATTAACATGACCAAATCCCTCACCCAATTGAGATTTTTGAACCTGATTATTGTTAGATTCCAAACCGTATAAACTCTTTGAATTAGAATTTAAATAACCAATACCAGAAACTAGCATTACTTAACCCCAACTAAACTCTACAAAAAAATAATATAATAAATTAAATTGTAAATCAATACCTAAAATAATTTTATTAAAAATAATAAAATTATTTTTTTGAAACAAATAGATTATCTTTTACATAAAAACGCCATGGATAATCTATAGCTTGTTTTATACCAATACGTGTAGTCTGACAAACATTCGAATCATCATAAGATTTAAAATTTTCTAACCAAATTTTATTATTAGGTTTAGTCAAATCAATTTCATTTAAATCTTTTGTTATCTGAAATTCCCTACATAATTTACCTGGACCATTAGTATTATCAAGATTAAGCGGTTCAACAGCCCTAATTAAGACTGCACCTGCAACACCTTCAGGTTCTGTAGTAATATTAAAACAATAATACATACCATAAATAAAATAAACATAAGACAAACCTGGTCTTTTAAACAAAGTAATTGCTCTTGGAGTTTTTCCACGATATGCATGACAAGCAGGATCATCTTGCTTGTAAGCCTCCGTTTCCACAATTACCCCTTGTAGAAGTTTTGTACCAATTTGCCTACACAATTTACATCCAAGTAAATCTCTAGCTACACTTACAGTATCCCTGTTATAAAAATCTCTAGAAATGATAGTCATCTTAAAAATATATTATATTAAATAAGCCAAAAAGAAAAATCAACTACCCAAATAGGCTAGGTAAGTTATCAGAAGAATTAGCCAGTTGTAGAA
>CAJMPQ010000026.1 GCA_905215335.1 uncultured bacterium
GACAGTCTTTCGGAACAGGTGATAGATACAAGTTGCCTTGAAATTCTGAGCACGCACGAACACAAGCCCCACAAAGAATACACTTATTTGGATCTCTCACAATTGAAGGACTACTATCATCAATTGGCAAATAATCATCTAAATCTTTATCAGGGAATCTTATGTCTTTTATGCCGTATTCTTCAGCATATTTTTGCAATTCACAATTACCACTTTTATCACAAGTTAAGCAATTTCTATCGTGATTTGCTAATAATAATTCCAAAACGGTTTTTCTAATTCTTCTTGTTTTTTCAGTATTCAAATGAATTTTCAAACCATTTTCAGGCGGCATAGTACATGAAGATTGAATACCTCTACCTTCAACTTCTACCACGCACATTCTACAAGCTCCAAAAGATGTTAAATCTGGGCGATAACAAAAAGTAGGAACATTCATGCCTGCTTTACGAATAACTTCTAGTAAATTCGGCTCATCAGTGAACTCAACTTCTGTCCCATCTATAAATAATGTTTTTTTATCTGTCATATGTTTATTCCTTATTATTTTACAAAAGTACTACTCTAGAACAATAGCCTTGAATGGACAATTAGTTAAACAAGCTTCACACTTAATACATTTAGCTTGATCAATATGATGAGGTTGTTTAACTTCCCCAGAAATTGCTCCAACAGGACAAGTTCTAGCGCATTTTGTACATCCTTTGCATAATGATTCTTGTATAACAACCTTTTTCATTGCCGTACAAACACCTGCTGGACATTTTTTATCTTTAATATGAGCTATATACTCATCTCTAAAGTATTTTAATGTTGATAATACAGGATTTGGTGCAGTTTTACCTAAACCACATAAAGAACCTTCTTTAACAGATTTAGCAAGTTCTTCTAACAATTCAAGATCTTTCATTTCACCTTTTCCTGCAACAATTTTTTCTAAAATATGAAGCATATTTTTTGTACCCTCTCTACAAGGTACACATTTTCCGCAACTTTCATTTTGAGTAAAATTCATAAAGAATCTGGCAACTTCAACAATACAAGTATCTTCTGCCATAACTACAAGACCACCGGAACCAACCATTGCCCCTGCCTTTATTAAGTTGTCATAGTCCATAGGAATATCTAAATGCTCTTCTGTTAAACAACCTCCTGAAGGACCACCTATTTGAACCGCCTTAAATTTTTTACCGTTACGAACACCACCACCAATATCAAATATAATTTCGCGTAGTGTTGTACCCATTGGAACTTCGATCAACCCTGTATTATTAACTTCTCCTGTTAATGCAAAAGTTTTAGTACCTTTTGAAGTTTCAGTCCCCATTGAACTAAACCAATCAGCACCTTTTAATAAAATTACAGGAACATTTGCTAAAGTTTCAACGTTATTAATTAGTGTTGGACGTCCAAATAAACCTTTATTAGCAGGGAATGGAGGTTTTGGTCTTGGCATACCTCTTTCACCCTCAATTGAAGCGATTAAAGCTGTTTCTTCACCACAAACAAATGCTCCAGCACCCTCTTTAATATGGATATCCAAATTAAAATCTGAGCCCATAATATTTTTACCTAAGAAGTTTCGTTCTTCTGCATCTTTGATTGCTTTTCTTAAACGCTTAATTGCCAGTGGATATTCTGCTCTAACATAAATATAAGCCTCATCAGCTCCAATCGCAAAAGCTGCAATTGCAATACCTTCTAATAATTTATGTGGATCACCTTCCATTACTGAACGATCCATAAATGCCCCTGGATCACCTTCATCTCCATTACAAACAACGTAAGATTTTCCACCTCTATTAGCTGCTGTAAAACGCCACTTTCTACCTGTTGGGAAACCTCCGCCTCCACGGCCTCTTAATCCTGATTTTTCAATTTCATCAATTACAGCATCCGGATTATTTTGTTCTAAGACTTTAGATAAAGCCTCATATCCTCGAACAGCAATAGCTTCATCTATACATTCAGCATTTATTTGACCACAATTAGCTAAAGCTGTACGAGTTTGTTTTGCATAAAAATTAATATCTTCATTTCTATGAACTTTTTGATGAGTCCAAGGATCTGTATATAAAAGTCTTTCAACTGGTTTGTTGTTTTTTATATGACTTTCATAAATTTCTTCAACATCTTCTACATGAACTTTAACATAAGTAATATCCTTATCCGGAATTATTACAAGAACACCTTGTTCACAAAATCCGTGACAACCTGTAGGCACAATTGTCATCTTGTCATAATCTGATAACACAGAAACATCTGCACCCAATTCTTTAAACTTTTCAATAATTTTTAATGACCCGTTAGCTACACAACCTGTACCCGCACAAACTAGAACTCTTAATCCTTGTTTTTTTATTTCTTCTTGCGCGCGTAGTTGTTCTTGCTTTATATCAATATTTAATGATTTATTTTCCATATTATCGTTCCTCACGTAAAAGAGTATCTAATATAACTTTAATAGCATCTGATGTCATTTGTGGATAAACTTTACCGTTAATAACACAAACTGGAGCCAAACCACATGCACCAAGACAACTAACTGTTTCTAATGAGAACAACCCATCTCTAGTTGTAATCTGACCATCTTTTAAATCTAAATGCGCTTTAATTGCATTAAGAACCGGCATAGATCCCCTAACGTGGCAAGCGGTACCATCACATACTTTAATTTCATACTTACCTTTAGGGTCCAATGAAAACTGAGCGTAAAAAGTTGCAACGCCATAAACCGTAGCAGGAGACAATCCTTCAATTTTTGTTCCAATATAAATCAATGCATCTTCAGGTAAATATCTGTACTCTTCCTGAACTTTTTGTAAAATCGCAATCAAATTAGACTTTTTTGAATCGTAAGACTCAATAATACTATCTAATCTTGTAGTATCGATTTTACGAGAACCGTTTATACTCATTCTCGTACTCCTATATAATGTATTAACCCACACTGCTTTAAGACCTCGTCGAAACACCTAAGCAGTTTTATAGGTCAAGGATAGCACAGAAAAATAAAAAATTGCAAATTTATTACAAAAATAACAACTATTTATACTATTTAAAACAAAAACTATTATTTCTTTTTTTCGACTATTTTGTCACAGTAACTTGCGATAGGACAATCTGCACAATTGGGTTTAATTGGCTTACATACATTTTGTCCATGAGTAACCAATAAGGTATTAATAGGAATCCATAAATCTATAGGCAATTTTTCACGCAAAACAAATTCCGTTTCTTCCGGAGTACTAGTTTTAATATACCCTAATCTATTAAAAATTCTATGGACATGAACATCCACACAAATAGCAGGTTCTCCAAACCCAAGAGTCATAACAAGATTAGCTGTTTTTCTCCCTACCCCCCTAAATTTACACAACTCATCTATAGAAGCAGGGACATTACCATCATAATCTTCTGTTATACGTTTAGATAATTCAATAATTTGTGAAGCTTTATTTTTATAAAAACCAACAGGATAAATAGCCTTTTCTAAACTTTCTACAGGGACATTCATCATTTCTTGCGGAGTTTTTGCAAGTTCTAACATTCTTAATGTTGCAGGATAAGTAGTTCGATCATTAGTTCTTAAACTTAATATACACGCAATCAAAACTAAATAAGGATTTTTAAAAGAATCCATCAACACAACAAAATCACTTTTGGGCTGTTTGGCAGCTTCTAAAAGTTGTACAACATCTCTTATCTTAGTAGAATCCATTATTTTAACAATTCCTCAACATCAATAACTGTTTTTAATTTTAGAGCATAAATATTATCTCTATCAAAACGAGCTAATTTTACAGCATCTTTTTCTGTTGTTACAATACTTCCTGAAACATCAACAATATCAATTGGAGCATACTGATGATGGTCATCAAAAGTTATTGTCTTAACAACCTGATAATCAGACAAAAAATCATAAAACTGTTGAGGTTGACCAATTGCACACATAGCTGTTACAGCCAAACCTTCCATTAACCTTTGACCAGACTTAATATTATATACATAATCAGGCTCAGTATAGCAGACACTTGTTGATAATCTTAATCTGCGATGCATAATATTTGCAACTTTTTCTGCGGTTTCATGATTTTTACTTTTACTAACAATAACCAATTTATCAATTCTATCAAGAGCTTCAGCACCTTCCCTTAATGGACCTGCTGGGAGTAATTGTTCGTTACCAAACCCCTTAACACTATCCATTAAAACAATATCTAAATCTCTATGCAATTTTCTATGTTGAAACCCATCATCTAAAATAATACGTTGAACACCAAACTTTTCAACAGCATACTTTGCAGCCAAATATCTGCTACGACAAGTAAAGACATAACATCCAGGAGTGTTTTCAGCTAACCAATAAGGTTCATCACCGGCTTGAACTGCATCAAAATAAATAGATGAACCATCAGATATCATATTAACATTTTTATTATTCAATTTTCCGCCATAACCACGCGAAACAATTGCAACTTTTTCTCCATGGCTAACAAAATATTTTGCAATTTCTGAAACCACAGGAGTCTTTCCAACTCCACCAGTTGTCATGTTTCCCACTGATATTACATAAGCACTAACCCTTTTAGGTTTTATCAGCCCTTTATCATAACAAAAGTTTTTTAATCGACTTCCAATTCCATAGAAATAAGAGCAAAATTTTAGGATTTCAAAAAGAACCCCTTGAGGGTCCCTTTGATAATGTATTTTTGTAATTTTTGTTTTTAAGTTCATCATATATTAAAACATCAATCTAAATAACAAGAATCTTTTATTTAATTTTTCAGAGAATTTTCTCAAATTAGCAGTTGTAACAACAGTATCATCAACAATCTTCTTCAAATCAGATGCCTGATTTGGACTTGTTGGATTTACATTATTAACAGTTTCTAGAGCTGTAGATACCTGAACCATAGCATTATTAACATTAGTTACAGCAGAAGTAATTTGATTTTTAAGTTTATCATCTGAAGTAATTTCATTAACACTTTCACTTATTTGAGATAAGTTTTCAGCTATAATTTTAATATTTTTACCTGTTTGTTCTGCATCAGCAGCATCCATAACTTTATTCAAATTCTTAGATAATTTATCAACAGAATCGGCAGTTGACATTAAAGTAGTCTTAAACTGTTGATCTCCAATTATATTGTTTATATTAGCCGACAATTTTGAGAAATCATCTGTTGCTTGTTTTGTCATTGCTAATAATTGCTCAATATCTGACTTAGAAGAATCTAACAATAAATCAACTTTATCAAAAGTAACTGAAGTTCTAGCAGTTAATGTATTTAAGTTTGCAATTGTACGTTTTAAATCTGCAATTGTTTCATCTGTTAAGATATCATTTACTTTTTTGTTAGTCTCAGTTAAAGTTTCAGCTGCTTTATATTGCCAATCCATAAAATCAGACAATCTCATTGGTTCTATTATTGTATATGGTGATTTTTGTTTTGGATATTGCAAAGGCATCTCATCTAAAGAAACCAAGCGTAACTTATGAGTATTATCATCAGTAATAGCTGAACCTCTTAAAAATTCTGGTAATATTAACCCTGGTAAATTAATAAAATAA
>CAJMPQ010000027.1 GCA_905215335.1 uncultured bacterium
TAAAGGATAACTAGAAATTATCTTTTAATTAAAAATGGAGGTAAATATGAAAATTGCATTAGGAATCCACATTAAACATGACAGAGGTGCATGCCTCATAATCGACGGAAAAGTTGTAGTAAATATAGCCAATGAACGTTTAGATAGAATAAAATATTCATCCTCTCCCGAAATACCTTACGAAGCGGTTGATGCTGTGCTGGACTTTGGCAACATTGATATTTCACAAGTTTCCTGCATAGGAATATCAGGTGCAGGTTTGGAGAGCGAAAAGGTAAAACAATTTTATAAAGACGAATTTTTCGAGCATTATCATTGTGAAAGTATCCCTTTCTTTTTTGTGTCACATCATTTGGCACATGCATATTCAGTTTATTACTCAGCACCTTTTGATAATAGTTTGATATTTATTGCAGATGGCGGAGGTGATTACATTTTAGATAAACAAGAAGCAGAAACATTGTATTTTGGTAATCATGGAAAAATACAACAGCTTGCTTCGCGTGTGCAGGATATCGCTGTACGTAAAATGGAATATCAAGTAAACACCATTTACCCTTTTATGCCAGAATGCATTCGTGAACATCAAATCAGTCTGGCACGAAAGTACGAACAAATCACGCATTTGATCGGATTTGGATATGGACAAAGTGGTAAAACAATGGGGTTAGCCTCCTATGGAAAATCATACTTTGACTATTCTAATTTAGATTATCAAGATTTAAAATTCAGTTTAAAATATAGAGATATATTAGAAGATATCTATAGTATGCAACTTATCTCTGGGAAAACTCACAGTGAATTTTTAGAAAGCGAGCGACAGAATATAGCTGCCACTCTTCAAGAGTTTACTGAACGAGCACTTATATCATTGCTGAAAAATTCACAAAAGAAGTACAAATGTGAAAACCTTTGCCTTGCAGGTGGAATTTTTTTAAATTGCCTGGCAAATCATAAAATTCTTTGCGAATGTAATTTTAAAAATGTTTTTATTCTTCCGTCTTCCGGGGACGATGGACAGGCATTAGGCTGTGCGTATTTTGCTTATACAGAATTATTTGGATATAATTCGCATTTTGAAATCCGGTTACCTTATATTGGTTTAAGTTATACTGATGAAGAAATTGAAGCTGCAATTCTTTCCAAAAATGTTCCTTACAAAAAATATCCTAATGAGCAACTGGTAAAAGTGTTAGCTCAATATATCTGCGATAATAAAATTATCGGTTTACATAGAGGAAAAACTGAATTGGGACCCAGAGCTCTATGTCATAGAAGTATCATAGCTAATCCCACCAATCCTAATATGAAGGATACTTTAAATTCACGCGTAAAACATCGTGAGGAATTTCGTCCTTTTGCTCCAACAGTTGCAGAAGAAGATCAGTTTGAATACTTTGAATTGGCAGCTCCATCTGATTATATGTTACTGGCTCCGATTGTTAAAAAACAATATAGAGAAAAATTACCGTCTGTTACCCATGTTGACAATACAGCACGCATCCAAGCGGTATCCAAAGAAACTGATCCGTTTATTCACGCACTTCTTCTTGAAATGAAACAGCGTATTGGTGTATCAGTAGTTTTAAATACTTCATTTAATGTAGCAGGCGAACCAATTGTTGAGTCGCCTATAGATGCTTTAAATACTTTTTTGAAAACAAACATAGATGTTTTGGTTATCGGTAATTATGTTATAATAAAGTCTTAGATAATAATGATATAGTTTGTCTGACGGTCTCTAAGAAGATTAGATGGTTGAAAATCTGTAAATAATACCTTTTTATTTTTTGCTTGATTGTATTGATGAACTAAAAAAGGATGTATAGGATTTTCAGGTCTACTCTCTTTTGTTGAAGTATACCGATTTTTATCTGTATAAGTAACTAATGACATTTTTTCATAAAACAAAGATTCATACTTATGTTCTTGCAGATAATATCCAATATTACTTAGTGCTAATATATTTCCATGACATAAATCACGATTACCAATATATAAAAGTCCTCTGCTTTGCAAAATCTCAAATACGGAAAAAAATGATTTATATATCATTTCACCATCATCGTTCAAACGCATTTGAATGATAGCATTTAAGTTATTTAATCTCCACATATAACCAACAATTCCGTACGATGTACTAAGGTCAATTGCTTTTTTTGTATATTCTTTTGCTAAAAAAATTGAGTTTTTTGAATTTTTCAGCAAATTGCAAATTGCTAGCAGAAAATAACCATGAATTTTAGCACGACTGAAATTATTTTCTTCAACATAATCAAGTAGCGTAATAATTTGTTTTATTATTGAATCCCATTCATTGGATTGATTATTAAGTATTTCTATACCGCAAACATCTAAATCGTTATCTGTCTTTATTCTTTTGGAAGGGTTAATTTGATTTAATGCAATGGATTCTTGTAAACTGGTTTTGCAAGAATCCATATCCATATATAAATATATCTTAAATCTTGATCTGTTTGCTAACATTTGCAATTTACTATCTTGTAAACTTTCAGCTAAATTCATAGAAAGAATATTATATTCTTTTGCAAGCTCGCTGAGATTGAAATGCTTGTACACTGAAGCAAGTCTATCATATAAATCAAATAACGTTTCGTTATCTAAAATATTTTTATCTAACAACCATTGAATTTGAATTTCCTTCAGTAATGTTTCTCCGTCTGTATATAATCCGGAGTTCATTAAAGCATGTGCTTTAAGTTCCAAAATTGAAAGTTGAAACTTTTTATCATCGTTTAACTTGAATTTGTCCAATGTTTTAAGAACACTATCACATTCGTTTGCTGCATTAATTGGAGCAAAATGATGCAATGTAATGTACACACGCATTAAAAGAGCTTTTTTTGCAATATTTAAACTTTTTTGCTTGTGTCTGCACAACTCAAATATATCATTTAAGTATTCATAATATTCTAAATTAACATTGATATTTGATATGTTTTCTGCTTGAGAAACCCAATCTATAATGGGTTTAAAATACAATTTTGCACCATCAAAGTCTTTAGCATACAAATGCATTTTGCCCATTTGCAGATCATTTAAAATATTTTTTAAATCCGGCTTGCATAACATTTTCGTTGCAATAGATTTTCTTAATTTCTTTTTACTATCGAGCATTTCATTTATATACAAGAAAAGACTTTCGTGAATAAAAGTTATACGCTCATCCTGGTCATATTTCAGAAGTCTGCGTTTAAGCAGTTCACTTAAATTATCAAGGTCGTTCTCAAAAAGCTCAAAAAAATATTTGCTACTAATTCTACCGTTACATATTCCCATTTTAAATAGTAGCTCTAAACACTTTATACCTTGTTCTTGTTCAAGTAAATTATTAATTCGTAATTTATAAATATCAGCAATTTTTTTAGGTATAAAACATTTGGAATGAAATTGATTAATATTTATTATACCTACTGTGTTACGATTTTGGAGTTTAACTAAGTTGCAATCAAGTAGATATTCAATATACTGTACAATGAAAAGTGGATTTTTCATACTCAAATTAAACAATTTATTCAAGGCATATTCAGGTATACCATCAATTAAAACCTTTATAAAACTTTTTGTTTCTTCATCTCCAAGTGGTTCAATATCAAAGCAATATTTTGAATTTTCAGTCCTAGACCAATGAACGAATGAAAAATAATTTATATCACCAACACTAAAATCAGTTCTTCCACAAATTATTAATGTCACTATATTTTTGCAATCATTAAATTTTTTTATTTGCTCCATAAACTCTTTAGTAGCATTGTGAAAATCATCAATGATAATAATAGCACTTTTTCCAAAGTCATTTTTACAATGGGACAAAAATGTTGAAAAATCGCTATTATTATCATTTTCAATATAATTTTTATCACTCAAAAACTTTCGTATTCCTAATTCAGGCGAACTTCCTTTTTGAATTTTGCATTCATAAATATCGAAATAAGTACCTTGTAATTTTACAAGTAATTCTTTAACAAGTCTTGTTTTTCCGATACCTGCATCACCCCAAAAGTAAATGCTATTAGGTTGGTTTGATGATTTTAAATCATATTCAAGTTTTGATATGATTTTTTTTCTATCTTCACCAAAAAAAGGAGGTTCAAAAAACTGCATTCCATTTATTCCGTTTATCATCACAGTGGATTCAGTCCCATTTACCTGCATATTAAAAAGAAGATCTGGAATACCATCAAAATGAGTTTGGTTAACAGTTACTTTTTTAACTATCGCACCATTAGGTGCAATTACAAATGATATATTAGTTTCCGAGATATCCCAATCGACATTGGTCTTTAATTGTAAAATACAATGTTTTTCTAAATTAGTATAGTTGCGAAAAAGTAAATATATATTATATTTATTTGTTTGTTGTGGTGCAAGTTCTTCAATTTGATATTCATAATAAAAATCAAATGAACCAGATTTTTTATATGGATTATCAAACACATCCTTAAAACCTAAACTAGCTACTGATGTTCCAAGTAGGAAACTATCTATTAATTTGAATTTTATATCTTTGCTTGCAAGTTCCTCTGCAATATACCAATAAGATTGGGGTAAGATTTCACTGTTTGTCACCAATACATAATAATTGATATTTTGAAATTGTACTCGTGAGGTGCTTGGCGCAATTTTATCATATCTTAAGATCTGATCATTTGTACTTTTACATTCAAAATATATTTTGATATTTTTATTATCATAAGATGAAAAATTTTGACCTAGAATAACTAAATGGTCAGTTTCTGCTGTAACAATAATATCTTTTCCACCATCACCAACTTGATTTGTTTGTATTACTTTTACTTGAGGATGTAAATTTTTCAACTGCATTTTGATTAAATCAGAAACAAAGTCTTCAAAGTTTTTGCCAATGTTTTCGCCGATATTCCACTTAAGATTAGGCGATTTTTCACAAAAATATCTTTTCATATTTACCTCCATTTTTAATTAAAAGATAATTTCTAGTTATCCTTTA
>CAJMPQ010000028.1 GCA_905215335.1 uncultured bacterium
ATCAAATCCAGCAATTCGAAAAGAACTTGAAGCTATGTACAAATTTAAAAAAATTGTACACTCAGCATACGAGAAAACAAAAAATGATACAAAATTTGATTATTCAAAAGATGTAATATCTCAAATTCAAAACACACAAGATTATACAACAACATATTTTTACAAATTAACTGCAATTTTCATAATAATAGTCACTGGAATTATTGCAGGATTTGTATATCTATATTTTTAAAGATGAACTTGAATATTTAACTTGTGACATAGCTTGAAAATCACTCATTGTAGTTTTTTGTTTAAATGGAACATCCTTAACAGGAGTCTCATTAGTTCCCATTTTTGCTATTCCAGACTGCTGACGTTTTGCAGCAATCTCATTTCGCACAAGTGGAGTTACAATATTACAAGAAAGAATAGAACCCACAGTTGTTGCAACAACATCAACACCGTCATTAAATGCTGTATATTTATCAGCCAAATCTTTTGATAAATTTGCATCTTTCAAAACATCAAAATCAGCCTTACCAACTTTTTTAGCCAAATTACTATTTTTCAAAAAAGTTCTAACTTCACCAGGCAACCATTTACCAGTTTTAACTAGTTTTGCTGCAACAGATTTAAAAGACTGAGTAATCAAATAGAATGAAATAATATTGACACCAGCATCTGCAATTTCTTGAGGAATTAAGAACATTTTTTGTTCTTTTGGAATTTTATCATTAATTACAATTGCACCAACTTGAGCGGCAGAAGATAATATCCACCCAATAACTCCAGTATGTATAAGCATTTTACCAGGATTTTTACCATAATGCTTTGCTACTAAATCCTTAAATTTCATAAACAAAGAAGTATTACTCATGTTTTACCTCCTTAGCGGAAGATGCTATTTGAGCCTGCTTCTTTTCATTTATTCTATCTACAAATTTATTAGTTAAAAATTTAGTTAAAGGAGCATCAATTAAGAAGTTTGTAACAACCATTACTACTAATGATACAATTGTTCCTAAAGACTTTTTATACTGATTTAAATTATCTAAAAGACCTTCGCTAGGTGTAAATAAGGTTCTTAATTTTTTAAATTTCATATCAGGGGTTATTTCATGTGAATATTTCGTAAAGGCATCAATCGCATGAATACAACCTGATCTAATCGCAACACCCGTCAATGTACCTGCAATAATTTTAGCAACAGTACGTGCTGCAGAAACTTTTCTTGTATCTTCATCAACTTTTTTATTATGCAAATCAATAAAAGGCTGACTCATTAATGCTGAAACACCTAATATCAATCTATTTTGCGGAGATGAAACTTTTTCACCAATCCATTTCAAGGATTTCAAAGATTTTTCACCCGAAATAGTCATTTCAGGAATAATATCAACTACACGTTGCGTAGCTGCACTTGAAAATCTAGATATTGAATTTGATATTGAGCCTATTGACATATACACATTCCTACCCACATCAATAAAGATGCTAAAGATAATTAATTGCCCAAACTTGAGGTAATTTTCACAAAAATTAACAAAATTTGAGGTACAACAAAAATTGTACCCCAAATATAAAAAATATAAAAAGTTTTATAAAGAATTTATAAGATAGCTCCTTTAGGAACAACAGTAACTCCGCCTTCAGAAACATGGAAACCACGTTTTATATCTTCTTCTCTATCAAAACCGATTTTTGTATGTGGAGGAATTACAACATTCTTATCAATAATAGCTTTTTTAATTTGAGAATATCTACCAACTTCAACATTCTCCATTAAAATACTATCAGTCACACTTGAATAACTATTAATTCTTACTTTTGGTGATAATACACAATGAGATAAACCACCACCAGAAATAATACAACCTTCAGAAACCATAGAATTAGTAGCCATACCAACTCTATCACCTTCTTCCCACACAAACTTCGCAGGTGGATAGTTGTAATTAAAAGTTCTTAAAGGCCATTCTTTTGAATACAAATTTAATTCAGGAGAATATGCAAGTAAATCCATATTAGCTTGCCAATATGCATCAATACTTCCTACATCTCTCCAATAACCTCTTTCTGCTGGGGCCATTCCTGGGAATGTATTTTCAGCAAAATTATAAACATAGATATTTTTACCTTCTTTTAAAAGCATTGGAATAACATTTTTACCAAAATCATGACTTGAAGATTCAATTTGTTCATCACGATTTAATGCATCTAACAATACTTCTTTATCAAAAATATAATTTCCCATTGATGCCAAGCACATATCAGGACGTCCAGGAATTGATTTTGGCTTTTCTTTGGGTTTTTCAACGAAATTAATCAAACGCCAATCATCATCAACTTCCATAATTCCAAATTCTGAAGCTTCTTCTATTGGAATTGGAATAGCAGAAATAGATAAATCAGCTTTCTTATCTTTATGAAAATCCAACATTTGGGTAACTTTCATTTTGTAAATATGGTCACCACCAAAAATACAAACATATCGAGGATCCTCATCTGTTATATGGAAAATATTTTGATATATAGCATCTGCTGTACCTCGATACCAATCATTACCTGTTCTCATTTGAGCCGGAGCTAAATCTACATATTGATTTAAAAACGGAGACAGGGCCCAACCACGAGTTATATGCTTATTTAATGAGTCGGACTTGTATTGAGTTAAAACTTTAATTTTATAAAAACCAGAATTAATAAAGTTATTGATTACAAAATCAATAATTCTATAACGTCCACCAAACGGAACTGCAGGTTTTGCTCTATCCTTAGTTAAAGGATATAATCTCTTTCCTTCACCACCTGCCAAAATCATAACAATTGCATCATCTATTGACATATAAAATCCTCTTTTACTATATAAAAATTATATAATAAATTCACTTAAAGGTCATTAATACTAAATAACTAAATTTTTATAATAGCAAAATATTTTTTTACACGTTTTCAAATAGAAACACAAAGGAGAAAATAATGCTATCAATAAAAGGACTTATCAATCAATCTTTAGGCTTTACGCCATACAAAATAGGAAATAAAATAGCTTGGGAAAAAGAAGTCGAACGAAGTGATGGTTATACTTGTATTTTTCAAAAACTCCCATCAGGAACAATACTAAAACAAACAATAGATTCTAAAGGTACTATTTGGAATAAAAGAGGACTCCTTAGAAACGGAAAAGAAATGCAATCCTATATAGGAACTCCTTCTGGAAATAGAATAATACATATTACAAACCCAAAAGGTCAAGGCATATTCGCTGAAACAAAAAAATATTATAACTTTAAAACAAAACAATATTTTCCAATGATAACAGAATGTAGACATAAACACTTATATACATTTTGGGATAAAATCAAAATGCATTTAGGGATTGTATAAAATTTACAACAATTAAAAATTCATCAAACTCAAAAAAAAGCGACTAATCATAGTCGCTTTAAATTTTATTCTTAGGAAAGTCGAAAAAGTTTTATTTGTTTTTTT
>CAJMPQ010000029.1 GCA_905215335.1 uncultured bacterium
GGCAATCGGCATACAGCTTTTGGACCACATCATACTGACCGAGGACACCTACCTCTGCTACACGGACGAGGGGATGCTTTAAGCGTCCCCTTTTTTATTCGCCAATTTTCCATATTGCTTTTCTTTACATGAGCGAGATGAGAAAAGAATAGAAGAGCAGAAAAAGCTCTTTAGATTTTCATTTAATAATAACAGGTAAGTAACATACTGAACTCTATTATTTCACAAGCAATGCCTATCTAAATTGCAGTATATCTGATAATGATGTTATTTTTTCTTTTTTTTCTTCTTGCTGATAATACCCGCTCGTTCCATATATTGGAGTTTTTTAGTTTCTTTTTTATCTGTATTCAATTTATCTCTGAGGCTTTTTATCTCTTCTCGTTGCTTTGCGAGTTGCTCATCTCGTTCTTGAATATCCTTATCTCGCTTTTCTATTTCCTGCTGAATACTCAATAAATCGTTGGCAAAAAGATAACCTCTTTCTATGAGACGTTTAGCCTCCGCTGTACGTTCTTCTAAAGTTTCGCAAGTTAAAATCTTGTCAATTTTTGCATCTACATCTATTCTTAGCCGATGAATTTCTTTATATTTTAATTTGGCTCCTTTTTCTAATAAAGGTTTAACCTCATCCCAAATTAAATTTGCAGTATATGCCAAAAATGGATTCTCAAACAAATTAACGATTTCAAATTCATGACCAGCAAACATACCCATTTCTTGTAAGATTGATAGTAACGCAAAAGGGTCACAAATTATATTCTTATCATAAATTTCTAATTCTTGGGCGCACGTTATTGTTTTCTGTGATTTGGTAAGTAAATATGCTTTTTGACTAAGCGGTTTGTCATTGCCATTACAATCACAATTCATTCGTCTGATAGTTAAATATAATGATGCATCAGCTTCTGCAATTTGAGTATTTTTTTCTTCATCTCTTCTAATTCCTTTTGCTGATATTTTAGTTAAATCTTTTATTCTGTTTGCTAACTTTATTTTGATGTCATTATCTAAAGATTCTAAATCTTTCATTGGTATAAAATCTTCTCCGAAAACCTCTTTCAATTTAGTCATCAATAGTGAAGGATTTTCTGGATCAGAAAAGTTTTCCAAATAAATATCAAAAGGAAAATCTTCTCGTTCCTTATTGTTTTTTACTATTTTAACATAATCTTCAACAAAAACATTTGCAATTTTATTTTCTAAAATCTCATCAGTCATAGATAACCATTGTGAGCCTTCAAAAATATATCGCTTATTTGCTGCGTCAATATGACTTTGAATTTCTTCTACAACAATATGAGGTACATAAAGTTTACACCCTGCTCTTCTGAGAAGATTTATCATTTCTCTATATACTACACTATATTTTGCGTGTGTAGTAAGGGCATTTAATGCAACATCTGTGTCAATTACAAAAGATTTTTCACGAAGTTTAGTCGCCTTAAAATTTCGTAGTGAAGGATCCAGATTTATAACTTCCATTGCAACAAAAGCACGAGCCCATTTTTCTAATATATTTTTTTCTTGAAGTGTTGGCTCATCAATAACATCAGCCATAGCACCAACTAAAGCTTTTCCTAAATTATCTGGAAGTCCTTTACGAGCAACACATACAGCATCCAATGTTTCTTTTTGTTTGCTGTTTTCCTTCAATCCAAAGAAAGAGTAGCCGTACATTTTATAATATACAGACAATGCACAGAGAATGTTTTCTTTCATTCTCATTTCATTACTTTGGGAGAAAATGATTCCAGATTTTGACTTAACCCTATTTAGAATACCGTCAATTAAAGCATTAGTTTCTTCTTCTATTCTTTGGAAAAACTCATTACCTTGTTTTTCATTCGTTGCAGCTTGAAACATATTATTGGAGCAATCAGTTACAAGACCTTTGCTTTTTAATTTATTGATTTGTCGATTCAAATCTTCCTTTGAAAAGATTATCTTAAACCGTTCTTTCAATATGTTACTTATTTCATCAAGACCGTATCTGCCATTTCCATTTGTTATAATAGATAGTATTGCTTTTAGCATTAAATCCTTACTGCTATTTGTTTCTTTTTGTGAATTGAAAAGCAATACGCTTCTAAGCATTGAATCTTCTAATTGATTATTATTTTTTAATAATGTTATATTGCTCATTGTATTATTATTTTTTATGTGTTTCTTGAATTCTAACTGAATTATTGTAAATAGAGAATACTGTGTCTTTGCGATTTTTTATTGATTTTATAAATCCTTGATATTGTGTCTCATCAATTCGGATAATACCATGTTTATTACTCCACCATACGGAAATAAATGGTGAAGCTAATGCTATAAATATAGCAACTAATATACTTATTTTACTAATTCTGTTAGCTCTTGCTGAAAGATAATTCTCTTCTGATCTAAATCCTCGCCTAATATATTTTTTCAACCCAGATGTAGGATAAACAATAGAATTAAGAAAGTGCATTAAATCATCATAAATTGCAGATGGTCCAATGACTCCTGATAATATCTGATTATCATTTCTACATACAGAGTGTAAACCATTTTTCTCTTCTTGCAACACATCTGATTTATTAATTTTAATAACAGAATCAATTTGAGTTGTTCTGTAATCATCTTTTCCTTGATAATAGAATTCGGAAAGATAATCTTCTGTTTGGCATACAACGTATATAAGATGGTTATTCTCCAATTCACGCAATAAAGAAATAAGCTCTGTTAAAAGCCAAAACATCTTAAACTGTCTTTCTTTATCATTAGTTGGAACTAAAATTTCTACACTTCTATTTTCCCTACATAAATAAAGAGCACATTTATCATCTTCGAATAAAATAGGTGCAAGAATATCACCCAGTTTATCAGAGCATGTAATGCTTAGTTCTGCGATTGTTTTAATTGCCTTTTTACTTTTTGTTTCCATTATCTAAAAACTAAATTTAGCATCAAAGCTGTTATCTACATCATTAATAATGGCAAAGTTACATTTTTTTTACGTCTATAATTCATCTTATATTAATATTTATAAATCTTTGACCATCAACTTATATAACAGTGTAAATACCAATTCGTTATATACTAATCAATCAAAATGCTGTTTATACATTTTGTTTTTTATCCCAAATCGTTCATTAGAGTATTCAAAATACGTGGTCATATCTGTAATAATATGAAAAAACAAGGTTTTTATGGTGGCATTTTTCTAATGACTGATTTGGTCTTATTTTGTTCACGCTACATCTTCAACCCCCGTTTCCGCTCCTGCCGGATGTCGGAGAAGGAGAACTTCCCCGTCTCCTTGT
>CAJMPQ010000030.1 GCA_905215335.1 uncultured bacterium
AGATATTGCCGATATGATTTTGTCAATCGCTGTTTCCTCTTGTTCGTTAAGTGTCAGCAGTAGTAATTTCCCCATGTTCATTACCTCTTTTATCCGTTGAATTTAAACTATATTTTTCTGTCGTGTTTTTGACAGTAAGCAACAAATATATATGATAGAGAGCGTAATGTCAATTTAATGCCATTAAAAGAGAAAGATGGTCTGTCTAATTATTATCATTTTGTTCATATGCACTTACGCTGCGTTTGGCATTTAGGCAATTCAATATATTGTAAATTTATCTATATCAGCGGGCTAACCTCATTTTCACAAAATAAGCTAAGTTTGTGAAGCGCTCTTGTGCAGGCAACATATAAGAGGTTTTTATCATCTTCATCATGGTAGTTTTGGCTATCTGCATCACAAATTAAGACAGTATCAAATTCTAATCCCTTTGACATATATACTGGTAAGATAAACACGCCTTGTAAATCTGATACGCTCCCATTTTTAATTAATTGAATATCAAGTTTGTGTTTAATTTTATTAAATAGATAGGTTGAATTTTTTTCGGTTTTACAAATTAAGCATATCGACTGAAACCCTTTCTCTTGGCATAATTTTATTTCCTTAACAATTTCATCAATGAAGATTTCGGAATTATCAGCAATATATACTTTTGGGCTATCGCCATTCCGATTAAAACTTTTTATCTGTGAACTTTGTTCAATGAACTTTAAACTAAAATTTAAAATTTCATTCGTACAACGGAAACTTTTATCCAACATAATAAGAGAAGATTTTTTCTTGTTCAATATTTTTTGAATTTGTTCGTAGAAAGAAATATCTTCTTTTTTGGCAAGAGTCTGTTTCATATCTCCTAAAATAGTAAATTTGGCATTAGAAAAAAGAAAATTAAATATTTCATATTGGAGAGGGTAGTAGTCCTGTGCTTCATCAATGACTACCTGCTTAATATTTTTATATTTATTTGTTCCGTATATTTTTAAATACAAATAAGCGATTGCTATTGCGTCATCATAATACAAGCTGTCTGCTTCCAAATTTTCCTTAGTATATTTCCAAATATTTTTTATGTTTTGTGACGGATTGCTATTTTGCAGCAGGCTATAAAAATAGGCTTCATTGCTAAATAATATTTTATATAATTCAACAATGTCAATTTTTATAAATTTCTGTATTTCCTGCTTGATTAGATTTTTTTCTTCTTTATGCCCCCGCCCTTTTCCTGTTCCAAATATTTGTTCTAAAATATAATCTTCTAATTGTTCTAATTTTATGCCTAATGGTGTTTCTGGTCTTCCTAATATCTTGTCTTTTAGAATTTGCCCGCTTACAACGCATTTTCCCTCATAATAAACATCTTCAAATTCTATCCACTGGCGGGGTATATCAATGAGAAATTGGTCTAAAATTTCCCTAAAAAAACTTGACGTTTTAAATTCTATACTATTTCTTGAAATTTCCTTGTATTTTGAATTGACAATCAAGTTTTCTAAAAAATCATTTCTTGACTGAATTTTCCTGCCATTTAATAACTCACTAAGTATATCTTCAAACACGGAAGAAATAACATTATCTTCTCCCAATTCGGGCAATACATTTGAAATATATTGCTCAAATATAGAATTTGGGGAAATAATCATAATGTTATTTGCGGACAGCTTTGTTTGTAAACCTTGATACATAAGATAAGCAGCCCGGTGGAGAGCAATAGAGGTTTTTCCACTTCCCGCTACACCCTGTACCATTAGCAGGTCATTTTCCATATCTCTAATAACCACGTCCTGTTCATGCTGAATTGTTTCAACAATAGCTTTCATTTTAGCAGTAGTGTTTTGTGACAGTAATTGCCTTAAAAATTCATCAACAATCTGAACATCTGAATCAAAAAAATATTCCAGTGTTCCGTTTTTTATTTCATATTGGCGTTTCAAATTGAGTTCGCCTGTTACTCGTCCACATGGAGCGTCATAAAACGCTTCGCCTGTCATAAAACGATAGAAAACACTGGCAATCGGCGATCTCCAATCATAAACATACATCTCTTGATAGCTGTTTTTTCGTAGAGAAGAACGTCCAATGTATATTTTTTCAAATTCGTCCTCATCATCAAATTTAAAATCAATTCGGGCAAAATAGGGCGATTTTATCATCTTTTCTAACAGAAGTATTTTATGTTCTTCTTCTTCATAATCTATAATTTTGTCTGTAACAGGATTGATATATTGGCTTAATTCAACAAGTGCCTCGAAACCGTCTGATGTGTACAGTGATGTAATGCCGTGTTCTGTATTTTCACGCACATCTTTTTTGGCTTCGATAATTTCTGATTTTTTTTTGTCTGCCGCTTCTTTTGCCTGCTTTAATTGTTCCTCGGCTAAAGAGATTGTTTGTGCTAATCTTTTTTCTTCAAACGCTTTTTCTGTCTGATTATTCCCCATAATGATTATGACCTCCTTGAAAAATGAAAGAAAGTTTTACTGAAACATTGCTAGGCTAGTTTAGCATGTGTCAGCTTATATAAACAGTCTTGTATTCATAAAATTTGTATGGTATTATTACAGTGGGAGGAATTATGTTAGATATTTGATTTCTGCAAGCATATCAATTCTAATACGGGTAATTTAAACAATAAACAAATTGGGACAAAGAGTTATACCATTATGTCCCAATTTGTTATTACTCCATATCTTCAGCAGACAGAAACACAAGCCCGGCAAATTCTTCCTCAATCAGTTTCTTCAACTTTTCCGCTGTGCTCTATGCAGGTTCCCTTATCTCCATTCCAACCTATAATCTCTTTCTGTAAAAGCAAATCTTGTTCTGTGAAAAAATGATTTGGATTCCGTAGTAGTCGGCATTGTGCGTAATGTGTATAACTGGCTGTATCATGGAATTGTGGGTAACTCTGTTTGCAGGACGTGGGAAAGCTGCACTTTAGCTTTTCCATGTGCTGTGAATAGAGTTATCCATGATTCCATAGCC
>CAJMPQ010000031.1 GCA_905215335.1 uncultured bacterium
TTACTTCATTGGCTGTGGATGAGCCTTTGGAATATGCAAGATTATATCTTGAGGGTAATTTACAGATGTGGGTAGATGCAGAAGACTCACTAGAGTTATAATCCTTATCCATATAAATAATATGCAAATATATATCCCATCAATATAGCGAATATACTGAAATAAAAGTATCTTTATAATCAATTTTAACCAAAAGAATATGTTCTTAGAGGAGGTGTCTCCCGAAAGAACATATTCTTCTATTATGGGTAATTATAAATATAGAACATGCTTTTCTTGTGCTACAATTTCTTCACTATGAGTTACAACAATAACTGTTTTTCCCTGTTCACTTAACTCATGCAATATATTCATAACAATCTCACTATTTTTTTTGTCTAAGGAACCAGTTGGTTCGTCTGCTAATACAATCGAACATTTCTTTAGCATTAAACGAGCTAACGCAACTCTCTGCTGTTCGCCACCAGATAATTGATAGACTTTTTTGTTAATTACTTTCTGTAAACCAACTTTTTCAAGAGCTTCATTTATTGAAATATCCGTTCTACCTGATTTTTTTATTATTTCTAGATTTTCTTTTACTGTTTTGTTTTCCAAAAGGGCAAAATTTTGAAATAAAAATCCAACAACTTCTTTGAAATATTTCTGCTTTTTTCCTTTTTTTGCCACATCAAAACCATTCACAATAATAGAACCTTTGTCAGGAGTTTCAATACCTCCAATCATATTAAGTAAAGTACTTTTTCCGCATCCACTTTCGCCACTAATTACCAAAAAACGGCTATCTGGAATTTCCAAATGAAAATTTTTGAACAAAATTTTATCATTATATGCTTTGCATAGATTTTCAATTGTTATCATAAGCAACCTCCTTTTAATGATTTCGGTATGTTTGTTTTTTCAACAATTGTGATATTAAAGAAAATAATTGTAAATTCTATTAGTGCCATAAATGAACTAACAAGAATGCTAATTCCTACTTCAGTCTGTACCGATAATAAAGAATAGATAAGCATACCTACTAATATCACAAAATTTTCCACTACAATCATTTTAAGAAGTGTTTTGTGCCGTTCAAATAAACTATATCCAAAGATTTTCATCAAGGAAATTTTCATTGCATTTTCTCGGAACTCTAGTCTACTTACTGTAACAATAATCATAATATTTAAAAGCAATACAATCGTACAAAGAGAACTTAAAAATCCCACGAGTTTTATTAAAAATGTGTGATTATATAAATACTGTTCATGTACGTTTGTAATTACTAGCTGATAATTTCCAAGCATATCTTCATACTTTTTGCTGATATTTCTTAGCTGTTTTTCATCACATTGAAATAAAACTGCTCCTGCTTTATAGCTTTCAAGATACCCACCATTGACTGCTAAATCTTTGTTTGCCTGATAAATAATTATCGGATTTTTGCTTTTTTCGATACCATTTATTCTACTTGTATCTAAATAGGAAAAGTATTCTGTTTCGCTATACTCTATGTACTGAATATTTAATTGTTGTAAATTATCATGATTTAAAACATGGCTCAAGGAGTCATAGGCTAATTGCTTGTTTTTAGCAAAATATCTATTCTTTGGAATGAAAATAATCAAATCAGAAGATTCATTCTCTACTGCATTTATCTGCTTCGTAAAACCTTGTAACATATCTTTTGCATGATTATTTACATATATCACATCATTTTTATCATTTAAAATATTCAAGCATATTACAGGCTTTAATGTGTTATATTCATTCTTGTATAGTTTATTCCAAAAAGCTTCTTCTTTTTCAGCATTAAAATCAGTAGTCTTTACGGTAAAATAATTTGCATCATAATATTCTTCTAACAAATGTTCATTTGTAAATAGGTTATTATGAATACTACTAATATTAGTGGTAATTGTAAAAACAGCGGCTACCCCTGCTATAAATTTTAACGAATAAATTAAAAAATCCACTCCTCTTTTGTGTGTTGCATTTGCGAATGCCTTTCTAATATCAAAAAAGCAAAAAGAACAATATGGAATAGTGGAAAGAATAATTCCAATGGAATATAAAATTGTGACGAGTCTATTCTCATATGCTCCCGATATATAATTTGACAGCAATATTTTTGCAACAATAAATAATGCAATGTCAAAAGTTACATCGAATAAAGCAGCCTTAAATGCTATGAAACCAGCACTTTCTCCTAAGGAAACTCGTACAACAACCTCTTTTTTTCGCCTAACCACTTCAATTACATTTAGAACAATCATCAATGCAATAATCATACCCCATATAATAAAAATCATGTCCTTTTCCGTAGAATTCCAATATTCTGGATAAGTTAAGCTATATTTTTCTGATAATTTCTGATATGCAGAGATAATATTGTCCTCATTTCCTATGTATGAGATAAAGTTTTCATAACCCACAGAGGTACTTTGCAATTCTGAGAGATTATGAAATTTTACTTTCGTAATTCCGGAAACTAAAGCGGTATATTCTGATTCTTCTATGTTTGCAGTATTTTTTAATGTTTGTCTGATTACTTTATCATCGCCATAAATATGAAGTGTTGAAAGGTATTTATTATTGATTTCATTGTACTGAGAAAAAATATGTACATCATTCTCCGTTGCAGTTTCTGATACATCTTTCAGAAACTGCGACATATCTTCACTAGCAACTTCATAGCGTGATGACGTAAAATATGCTGTAGAAAAGTTCCAAAGCTGATCTTGAAATATTTCAGATTGCATAAGTATTCCAAAAATCAGGAAACAAAACAAACATAAGTTTTTAATTGCTTTCATTTATTTCAACCCCAGATTCCATACTTTATTTGCTTTTTCAAATATCGTAGTCAATATTGTGCTATTTTCATCAACAATCCATTGATCTTCTTGATCTTCAGCTTTTTTGCTACTTGACAACATAATTT
>CAJMPQ010000032.1 GCA_905215335.1 uncultured bacterium
CAAGTTAGCTTAACAGCTTGCAAAAGTCATATAAAATGAGATTTGAAAGGATTAGCAAATGCAGAAGAAACTGCATTTGCTAATTTTGCTTGTAATTCATCTTTTTGGCTGTCGTTTAATTCAATACTCAATTTTGCTTCAATATATGGCATAATTCTCTCCTTTATTTAAAACGCTTACAACAATTTGTTTCATAATTTCCATTTCTTCAGGTTTGCTTTCGGCTATCAAAAGAGTGAGTAGGGTGCAATTTTTTGCACCGAAATAATCAAACCATCTGTCCAAAGAAATCAAATCATGTGTCTTTTTACATAGAGAATTTCAAATCTTTTCGAATACAAGGTTGGATAAGTTTTCATCTTGTGATTATGAGATTAGTTTTTTGAGATATAAGGAAGCGTTAGGAGATATTATTAATGCTTATAGATGGTTTTATTCGCTAGACGAATATCCTCAGAAAATATTTAAAATGTTAGATGGCATGAAATCTTTTAAAGCCGGTAATTGTGATGAATTAGCAAATGCAACATGCGTGGCTTTGAAAATGAACGGTTTTAAAGATGCAAGAGTTTGTTATTTGTATTCTTATAATCCAAAAACTAAAAAAGTTTGTGATTTAGATCATTCTGTTACGGTATTAAATTTAGGTTTACCAAAAGATTATGGGTTTGCAAGTACAGATAATCTTCCATCATATAAAGAATTATTAAAACCAAATAACAAAACTCTTGTTATTGATACTTGGGCGGGCTTTGCCGATTCAAGTCGTGGAGCTGTTGTCAGATATAATACGGATGTTCCTTTATCGGTAAAACTTAATAAGGGTGAAAATATAATGTTTTTACCGCTAAAAGATATACCAATGACAGATAAAGAGTTGGAATTTTTAAAATATAAGTATCCAAAGTTATTATTAAAAGATTCTAAGTGTAAATTGACAGATGAGGATATAGAAAATTTCCAAAAAATAGCATCAGTTGGCAATCATAATGAAATTATATATGATATAAAACGAAGTAGGATGTTAAAATCAGCATGTCCTGAATATTCAATGCAAAAATATGCAATGGAACAGTGTAAAAAAGATTTTGGTTTTAGGGTTTTTAGTTTCTTAATGAAAGTAGTAATGTTTTTTAGACGTTAATTATTGATTTAATCATTTATTATAAATGTCCCTCTCTATGAAGATAACAGAGAGGGACAAAATGTTAAAATAAAATGGATTCCCCATCATTAGGTATTAATAAATTGTCAATTGCATTTTGGGTTTTAAAGTTTTGCAAATCGCTTCTGGTAACTGTTAGGTGGCTTACTGTATCCATATGGCTTGCTATAATTGTTGATTTAGGAGATTGCTTTATAACTTCAAGTATATCATCAGTGTTCATGATTATACGTTCTCCATTTAATACAGTTGCTGCGCCTGCATTTAAAATTATGATTTCAGGGTTATATTTAGTAATTGCATCTTTTACTTCTTTACACCAAATGGTATCACCAGCCAAATAAAGTGTTTTTTCATTATTGGTTTTAAATATTACTCCCATTGCATCATATGGCATATTTATTGATTCGCATAAAGGTTTTATTATTTCTCTTTTCCCGTGTTGGGTTTGAGTTTTATATAGAGTATTATTATTGTAGACTGTTCCTTCAGAAGACAAGATTTCTACATTTGAAAAGTCTTTTGATAATATATAGTTTTTGTCTTGTTCAGATTGAACAAAGATTTTTGTGTTTTTAGGTATAGATTTTTCTGCAATTTCATCCCAATGATCTGGGTGAATGTGAGTAATAATTACTGCATCAACATCAATAATTTTATTTATGTCACATGGAAGTTCAACTCGTGGCTGACGGATTTGGGAATTTACAGCGGTATCAAATCCTGGCATTGCTTCTTTGGGCATAAGCCAAGGATCGATTAAAAATTTTGTATTGTTATATTCTATAATAATTGTGGCATTTCTAATTTGTGTAATTTTCATATTTCCCTCCTTTTGATTAAAAATTTTATATTGTAATATACTTTTTGACAAGAATGTACTTTTTTGTATAATACTTACTAAAAAGTAAGTATAGAAGGTTAATTATGGTAAAACAAAAGAAAGATGAATATAAGTGTCCATTAGAGGCTACTATGGATATTATTGGAGGAAAATATAAAGGTGTTATAATAGGACATTTGATAGATAAGACATTAAGGTATAATGAACTTCAAAAATTGGTTTCGCATGCTACTCCAAAGATGCTTATTCAACAATTAAAGGAGCTCGAAGCAGATGGTATTATTGCAAGAAAGCTTTATCCTGTTGTGCCTCCAAAAACTGAATATTCACTTACTGAGAGAGGTAAAACTTTAATCCCTGCAATTGTTGAACTAAACAAGTGGGGAATGAAATATTTAGAAGAAGAAAATATTCCTTGTGCTTTTAGTGGGGATTTATCTAATTATTAGTACATTATAAGCTTATTTGAGGCCAAAAAGTCTTTTAAATAAATTAGTTGTATAGTTTATGTTAAGAGTGGTAGATAAATCGATGCTTCCGCTGTCTGTGATTTTTTCAAAATCTAATATTGAAAAGAACTTTTCGATAATTGTTTGAGTAATATCTTCTTTGGGAATTTGTAATTTATTTTGTTCAATGCCTGCAACTTTTGTAAAACCTAAATTTTTATAGAAAGGTTCACAAGCTCTTGAGCCTTTAGGAGCATAAGGGCAGGTCTTTAAAGTTGTACCTAGACCAGTTTTTTCTGCATTATCTAAAATAACTCTAATTAAACTCTTACCAGCTCCTTTTACATTATGGCCGGGTTTGTCAGG
>CAJMPQ010000033.1 GCA_905215335.1 uncultured bacterium
TCCGGGATTATTTGATTAATTAATAACTCGTCCCGATTTTAACGGGACACTAGTGTCCTAAAAAATATTTTATTCCCTTCTTCTTTCTCATTAACTTATTCAATATCAAATTCTTTCTTTAATAGTTTAAAGAATACATCGTTTCTATTCGATGCAAGTTCATAAATGTCTTCAAAGGAATATAATTCTATCCTAATATCCATTTTATTTCTCGGATTATCATCCTTAGAAAAATTGTCCTCAAAGTAATATGAATTTGCAAGGAATGGGATAGGTTTATATCCGCCACTAAAACTATTGGATGTCAACTCCTTGTCTATATCGGATTTCCTAGCAAGAATGATACCTGTATATTGTACTTGCTCCGTATTCACAGTCCAATTCAATGTTTTATGTGGATGCTTATAAAAATCGTGAGCATATCTTTTAACCTGTGCTATCATTCCTTCTTTGGTATTTCCTGCATTATGTGCGTTTGTTGTTGATTTTAACTCAAGGATCAGAATTTGTTTTGTTTTTTCTGGGTCATCAGCCCAAATGTAAACATCTGACAAAGGCTGCCCTGACTTGGTGCTTTTAACTTTGAAATCGTTTGAGAATGTTGTGAACTTGTCATCAAGAATCCAAAGATTATGTAAATGATTGATATTTGAAGAATCACTTAAAGTTGTTCCTCTTTTAATAAAGAGTTCATGTACAGAACTTTCTAATTCTGATTTATCATTTCCGTCTTCATCAAATTTTTGAATTAACATATGCAAACGTTTCAATACACTTTCTCGATGTTTGACATATATATGCAAACTTGAGTTTAAAAGCTTATAACATTCTTCAGAATCACTAAAAAGTTTATCTTCTTCATTTTCGAACTCTCTATCTATTTGATTCCAGAACTTTTTCTCTATCCTACTCTTCTCGTCAATAGCAGATTGTACAATATCTTTCTCATTTACTATCTTTTTATCATCGATAATATTACTATCTTCAATAAATGTCTCAAGCGAGGGGTACTTCTTTTTGAAATTCTTTAAATTACGCTTTGTCTCCTTTTGGTTGTTCTCAATAATAGAGCTAAATTCAATATCCAAGATCTCACTTATTTTCTTATTTATTTTTAATATATCATCAATTGGGATTTCTATTTTTTCGCCTTTTGTGTCGACATGTTCATCGAAATATTCCGACGTTAAATACAATAAATAACCGTCATTATTATCAATTGAGTAACTTAATTTTCCATTGGATAAATCCGCTTTCAAGTTCCTTGCAAAACAGGTTACCGGATTCTCTCCATGCATTTGTGTTCCTTTTTTTATCAACCATAGCATAAAAGATTTATTACCCTCTGCGAGATTGATTTCAAAAGGTTTTCTTTCTGTTTCAGATTCAATATTTCCTTTTTTTACAGTAACATCCTCTCCATTGAAAATAATATTTACTACAAGCTGTTCATTGGTTACAATGAATGGAAAAAAAGTTTCTATAAACCATTGTTTAAATGCTTTTGAGTTTGGGTATTTATAAAAAAAAGTTTTTGCTCGTCCTAATGTGTTTTGTTTGTTTAAGTATGCTGTCAGCTTGGTATAGGTATCTTTTATTTCTGGCATCTCTTCTACAAACTCATCAAAATTAAAAAGTCCATCAGATGTATTTGGATATGGAATGGTTCGCTTTTGATATGTACCATCTTTATCCTTATACACCGTTTCATATTCAGATGAGTCGGTAAAGTATACAATAGCTAATCTCCCTTGGCCCAAAGGATGGAAATTAAACTGCTCCTTTTCCAGGTTTTTTTTATCAAGTTCTTCAAAATAGAGACGATTTTTTTCTGTAAAGCCTTCACCATTATCCCTTAATTCGATTTTACATTGATTTTCATCAAAAGTAATATTCAGGTCTAGCTGAGGGATAAAATTCGTTTCTTTATTTTGCCGAATTAAAACGGCATGTATGGAATTGGAAATTATCTCTCTTAATAAAAGAAAGAATTTTTCACGGCTATTCTTATATTCTTTCTCTGCCCTGTATTGAACGTTTGATTTCTGTTCCATGATGATACTACAATTTTTTGAAGGCTATTTATTTCATATAAAATAAACTCAACATATATTCTACTTGACGATAAAAGATCACTTGGCCACTTCAACCGACATCTTACGGAATTCCTTAAGCAAACTCCTTAATTCCAACGTAGCTTTATGTGCTTTCATACCTGCCACATTGTTGCCTTTGGAAACCAGCTGTTCCACATCTTTTTGAAAAACGGCAAATTTTCTCTGAATGTCAACAAGAAGTTTGTTTATATCCTTAAAAAGTGTTTAAGAACCAGTGATTTTATAATCATAATTACAAAAATAAGATTTAAATTCCAAATAATTAAATGTTCCAGTCTCTTTTTATTGAAAAGACTACGAAGGACAAATAAGACTCAGGAGCAATTCCTCGTTTGGAACCACTTGTCGAAATCGCAATGATAAAGTTCTTAGCCTATATGGAGCACTCCAGAGGTTTTATACTCATTTTTTTAATACTTATTTTGTACGGTGGGGATTTTTTCTTTACCTCTTTCGCATGACAATAGCCGACTATCCATGACTATTCCTGCCAGTGTGCCGGTCATGCTTGCCTCTCATGGTTTCTTCCCTTATATTCGCACTGACATTTAAACGAGTTG
>CAJMPQ010000034.1 GCA_905215335.1 uncultured bacterium
TTGATTTTGCTATGTGAAACCAGAAGAGATATTTTGAATGCACCGGGATGGAAGGCATATATAGGGAATGCAGTCGATGAAAAAATAAAAAGAATGGAAGAAAAAACGACGTTTGACTAAAATCATAAATTGGACAATACCAACATTCATAAGAGATACAAAGGAGACAGGTAAATGGCAACGTATGGAAAATATCAAGTATATTATGAAAAGATAAAAACAGAAGTAGAAAAAATTAGAGAGGAAAATGGATATTTGAATTTGTCTAAAGCCTTTGCACACTGGTATTTAAAAAATACTTTGAAAATGGATGAACAAGATATTGCAGAGACAATTATTGATGGAAACGGAGATAACGGAATTGATGCAATTACAGTTCAAGATGCAAAAATGACGTTATATCAATTCAAATTTCCAGATAAAGGAAAAAATATTGATAAGCAAATTGATGAAAAAACGGTTTTAAAAATCTTTAACGGGTATAAGAAACTTGTTAGTGTTAGGAAACCTCGATCAATGAATGAAAATTTTTTAAAATTTCGAGAGATAGTAAAAGAAAAAAATATTTTTGATTATGAAGTTGTATTTGTATCTTTCTCAAATGGTTTTTCGCAACAAGCGTTGGATGCGTTTGAAAGTGAAAGTGAAGATATAAGAGATACAACTGGAAATGATATACAGCATAGTTTGATTTTGCAAAAAAATATATGTGATTTATATGATAGGATACAAAAGAAGGCAAAAATTGATATCAATATTACATATAAAAAACTGGATCAAAGTTATAACTTAGATGAAAATGTAAAATCATTTGTAGGATTTGTTTCGGCTAAGAAATTAATAGAAGCATGTAAACAACATATGGATGTTATTTTTGATGAAAATATTCGTTTATATGAAGGTGATGATAATAATGTTAATGAAGGAATATATAATACAGCAATAGGAGAGGATTCCTGCAATTTTTTCTTTTATCATAATGGTATTGTGCTTATTTGCGATAAGTGCAAAAATAGTACGGGAAATCAAAGTGTTCTACTAGAAGGTGCATCTGTAGTAAATGGATGTCAGACGATCAATAGTTTAAAAAGAGCCTACGATGAGTTAAAACTGAAGGATGATGTATTTATACAATTCAGAATTATAGAAACAGACGATTTTGATTTGAGAGCAAAAATAACAGAGTACTTAAATTCTCAAACACAAATTAGGGATAGCTATTTTTTGGCTAATAATTCCTTTATTAGAGCACTACAAATAGAATTGCTGAATAAAGAATATTTTTTAGAAAGATTAAGTAATGAGTATGCATATAAACATCGTTTAGGAAAAGTTAAAGAGTATGACAAAAAACATATTTTAAATTTGGAAAAGGTTATTCAAATTTTTGCGGCATTTTATTTTAATGAATATGCAGCGAGAGCAAAAAGTGGAAAAGGTGAGTTGTTCGATAAAAAAATTGCAGAGATATTAGTTAGTAATATAGATGCAACCAAGGTTATTCATGCTGTCGAATGGTATGATAAAATAAGCCAAATTATTACTTTATATAGAAAATGCAAACGTTCAAATAATCATAAAATGGATTTTTTTGAGTATATGGATATGGATGTATCAGATGAGGAATATCAAAAGGTATTAAGTGAATTCTTATTCTTGAATACAGGAGATTTGTTATTATTAAACGCAATTTCAAACTTGGAAAAAACGAGTGTATATGAAGATGAACAGGATATGGTAATTGATGCAATAAAAATGTGCAAGAATGCAGTTACTAAGAGTAAGCTACAACCATATCAAGCAACGAGGAATGCAACGGTATTTGCTCAAATACAAAAGGATGTTAATTAAAGCGGTGATAACACCATGATAACAAAATCTCCAAAAACCACACGGACACAGCGGAAAATCCGGATTTTCCCCCACGAATCACACGAGAAATCACCATTTGCACACCGCAATACACCAGTCTGATATCGTGAAGGTGGACGTACTGTTGGATCAGGACGTGTTGCTACAGTTATCGAATAATTTTAGCATAACATCTTAAATTATATATTGAGTACCGCAAGGTACATGTGTCCAAACGTAAGATACCCCGGAACCGTAAGGTTTCCGGGGTTTTTCTGTTGCCTGGAAACATAAAAATTATGAAAAATAATT
>CAJMPQ010000035.1 GCA_905215335.1 uncultured bacterium
CAGTCCAGATACGCCTGCAGCGTTTCAATCAGTTCTCCATCATGTTCTTTATCATACCAATATAATTTCACAAGTGACTCTGGCACATATTCCATCAGTTCATCACGATTTTTGATTTTTTCAAAAATCTGGAAAAAACCGAGCTTAGAAAAATCGGCTACCGATATATTCTTATCACCATAGAGATATCTGAGCATATCCATATAGTCTATGATTTTCTTTGAATCCTTAAAAGATTTTTTCAAATCTCCATATCCATTAACAATACTTCCAATGCCAATCTGAAAATCCGTTGTCTTATTTCTGTGAAAAATCTGCTTCTGTACTGTCTGATATAATTTTTCCATTTCTTCCCGGAACCCTGCTTGTGTTTCCCCAGGCTTAATTTCATGAATACACACAATCTGATTCAGATTCCGGTAAATATGTTCATCCGGAAGTAATCTCTGAATCTCGCCTTCTATCACTCCGATTTCTTCTAATTCTTCTTTTGTATAATAATCTTCGCTATTGCTTGAAATCGTATGAAAACTTACCACACAATATTGATCTGTATCTTCCAATTTTAGCATTCTTGCAGCTTTACTCAATTCATCGCCCGTTAATAAACCATTAAGCAAGCTATATTCAATATCTCGTTGATATTTTTTTTCTATCTCATTTCGAGCATATGTTTCCATAAAACTATACTGTAAAGTAAAAACAGCATTTTCCAATGCCATATAGTCCAGTATTGTTAATGGCATATTCACTTCCGTGACTACCAAATAAACTTCTACCCGACCTAACACATGTATTTTTGTAATATATTGCGTATGCTCTTTTCTCTGTTTTTTGTATTCAAATCTGGTAACAATATCCGGTTTATATTTCTCAACATTTTTCTCAAATACAAAATCAGACAGATCCTGCGTTGTGGACGCACAGCAAGTTAAGTTACTATAATATAACGCTACCGGATTGCCAATCATAGAAGACAATAGAAATAAAATATTTTTAGTTGGATCTTCAAAATTCTCTCCATCCAATAACATGTTAGAAATATTGTCGTGTGTCAATTTGAAATAAATCAACCGTGCGATATTTTCATCATAGATCTGCAGAATAACATATTTTATAATACCCCAATAATACTCATCTTCCGAAATTTCTATCACTGGAATATTACGTTCCGAACAAAACTTTAATAAAATATCATAATAATTGACTTTCTGTACCATGTCCGGATGCTGCTTTATAATAAATCCACTGACCTGTTTCTTCTCCAGTTCATTCAAATGTTTCCGAAACTCTCTGTCCGTTTCTCCGAAATACACTTTCATATTTGTAAGAAGAAGCTCTCCTCCAGTCAGATATCTTTCCATATCTTCTATTTCGATAATTCGTATACCTTTAATTTCCTGATTCAGATTTTCTTTACATGTCACTAATCTCATATCAGGAAATTGTTTCGATTCTAATAATTGTTTTACCGTATAAGCCATTCAGCACCTCGTCAAATTCGTCTTTTGTTGTCTACTTTGGTTGTACCAGCATCTGATGTTGTGTTTTCAAAAGTGGCATAAGTATACAGTATAATTATACCCCCCCCCCAAATTTTCTGTCAATTTCTTCATGCGTATAAAATGCATATTTTATATAGATTCAAATAAAAAAGACAGCTCGCATCTTTGTCGAACTGTCCATTACTTCTTCAGGCTGCGGATAAAAGTCATAAAAATTTCTCTTTCCTTCTCATCCAAGCCATCCCAAATCTCAAGTATTTCTTTTTGCTCTTTTGTCAGATCCAATCTGCTTTCATCATCTGAAAAAAATTGTGCGATTGTA
>CAJMPQ010000036.1 GCA_905215335.1 uncultured bacterium
AGTTTGATTGCATTCCCTCATATTTCAGTGCGTAGATTTACCTCTCAAAAATTATTGGAATTTTTATATCTAATTTTGGATTATTCGCATAACCACTATACTTTCAAGCATTTTGGAGTATAGAAAACCATTCATTTTACCACTAATTTACCACGATTGAATGAGCCTTGATATGACTATAAAATAACACCCAAAAGACATCATTACACCTAAATGGTGTCTTTTTAAAAAGCAGTCAATCCTAAGACTAACTGCTGTTTGTGTGATATGAAGTTATCAGACAATTTACCAACAAGGTGTCTCCTACCGACCCGATAGCATAGGCAAGAAGAAATCAATTCCACCAGTAAATAGAAATAACCCTAATATTATTGCGACTATTGTTCCTATTCTAATTCTTTTAGTCAGAACAAATACTGCTGGGTGTTTTGGGTCAATATATATGCTATACATTTTTCCTTGCGTCATACCCTTATTTAATCGTTTATGAGATATATTCTGTGTTGTTTGCTCACGATAATATGTTCCGTTATATGTATATTCAAATACTGGAGCTTGTGTAGAAATACCATTGCCACCATAATATGTGTTGTAGCCACAATACACGCCGTCCACTTTTTTTCTACAACACAATAAAGAATACAAATCATTTACTCCAACCAAAATAGATATCAAACCAAAGACAATAGATCCTAATGGCATCACAAATATCTCCCCATATGGAACAAATGAATATACTAAGGAAATAATTCCAAAGCCAATGAAACAAATAAACATAATCAAACAGATAAGTGGCATGACTTTATAGCGTTTCTTTTTCATAATTACAAAACATACTATACCAAATGCTATTGTTAAAAAATAAAGAAAAAATTTCATTGTCTAATCACTCCTATTACAACATTCAATCAGAATTTGTTTCATTATTTTGATTTTGTTTTTTCCATTCCTTATAATCTTTTTTTGTTTCTTGTTGTCTTTTAACATCTTCCATTTTTTCTAAAATCGCTTCTACATCTGGTTGACTGTGCTGTTCTGGTAGAGAATAGAAAATAATGTTATCATCATTTGTATATACTGAAATATTAAAAACCAAATCACTTTCTATAATTTCCTGCATGATATAGGAAATTTCTTCTGCATATTCCTCGTCCGTTTTTCCCTCATTAAGATATATACTTGTTTCTATTTCATACTCTCTTTTTTTCAGATATTCTTCTACACTTTCCTTACCATTCCATTCTGTCGTTGTTGTATGCCCTTGTACTTCAAGTTGATAATTTCTTATAAAAGGTTTATCTTGAAATAAAGGAGTTGCAAGTTCTTCTATTTCATCAGAATAGTAATAAACATGATAACTATCCTCAAAAAATCCAGTATTTCGTGCATATACAGTAGCAATTTGAGAAGAATTTTCTTTACTAGAAACATTTGCCCTAATCCAGTTTAATCCTATTTTTTCTTCTTTGTACTCCTTTACTTCTGTAATGATAAATTCTTCATTGTATTTGCCCTTTAATTTGGATAAGATATATTTTTGTGCTTCTTCACTAGAGTTAAAATCATGCGAATAGCAACTACAACCATTTAATAGTCCCAGACAAAGCACACTTGCTATAATACTCAATACAATTTTTTTATATCGCATAATTGCCACCCCCCAATGTGATTTTATGATTTAATACAGTTCTACAAACTTGAATTTTCAAATTAGTCTTTGCAAATAACCTTTGAACCTTCACCAT
>CAJMPQ010000037.1 GCA_905215335.1 uncultured bacterium
AAAATAGAGCATATAGATGGATTTTTCTACATGCTCTAACGCTTTTTGTTCTTTTTACAAATACTTGAAATTTTTTACTTTCTATCCAATTTTTTTGCCAGCACAAAATTAAACAAAAATGCTACTGTCACTATTAAAATACATATTATCGTAATCCACGCTGGTACTTTCATATCAAATTGAACTCTTAGCAACAAAGAAATTGCTAAAAATATACCTCCTATAATCTCTATAAAATCTAGGATCCTTTTTTGCATCATCTGAATTTTTTCCCTTTCTTTTACCCTATCAAACTTCCATATTCCATATTTTGATTGAATATCTGTGATATCTTCATCAGATATAAGTTCATCCAAAGTGACTCCAAGCTCCATTGCTAACTTTTTTGCTGTAATTAGATCTGGACATCTTGAACCGTTCTCCCATCGGCATATAGTTTGTCGTGATACGTACAGTTTATCGGCAAGTTGTTGTTGTGTATATTTTTTTTCTTCTCTAATTTTTTTAATGTTATCATTTAAAGCCATACTTCTTACCTCTCTTTCATTCATATCATATAATGATACCATTAAAAAAGAAAGAACCAGCATGGTTTTCCTATGTTTCCACTTTGGTAACATAGAAATTTTCTTAATTAATGATTTCAATTTGTCTTATTTCATCCTCTGTTACATCAATCCGAAACATCTCAAACTCTGTATCTTTTGAAAATGTCAGATTATGATTCAGACCAAATAGGGACGGAGTTTTCTGGCTTTTTTTGCGAGCAAAAAAGCCAGAAAACTCCGTCCCTAACTGGCACTATTTACAAAACTCAAATGCTACATAATACACATAATCATTTTTTGAAAGAAAATCTGTTTGACTGTTTATAAAGTCATCTAAAGTTGGAACACTCATTTCATCATCATCATAAACAAAAGCAATAAGCGGCTGTTGCTTATTGTATCTGATGTCTATAACATTTTTTATTTCAGTTGCTGCTCTGCCATAATATTCTCGATTCTCTACATTTTCTAAAATAGGAATTTCAGTTGACAACTTACTTCCATCTCCGGAAACAATTAATTTAATTACATAATTATCGAAATCCGGCACCATTACAATTTCACCACTTTTTGGCGAAGCAATATCTTCAAACCCCATTTCAACTTTATCCTGATTACTTAATTTTCCTGATTCGTATTGATAAATATATACTCTGAGTTTTTTATATTCATCCGTTGTGATAAATTTGTAAACAAATGCTCCATCTGGTCCAGCAAGTAATTCTGCCGTCTGCATTTCTATGCTATCCTTTGCAATAGGAGAAATATAATTCTGTGGTTTTTTCAAACGGTATATGATAAATCCGATTACTGATACCGCACAAATAGATATAACTAATAATATACATTTCATAATCTTTAGACATTTCTGTTTATTTATATTGTCTCTGATTATTTCAATAATATTTGTTTCTGACTTCTGAATTATATTCTCTTGGGCTATATCTTCTCCAGCCAGAAACTCATTGAGGCTAATACCAAGAATTGAACAAAGTTCCTTATAAACAGATACATCCGGAAGGCAAACTCCGGTTTCCCTTAGTTAAAAATATTACTCTTGTTGATTACTCAACTCTTCCAAT